>CAKUHB010000011.1 GCA_934655875.1 uncultured Oscillospiraceae bacterium | reverse complement strand
GCGTACAGCTGCCACAAAAAGATCCTGGGCGAAAAGGTATTCCGTGTGCTCTACTATCTTCCGTTCATCTCCTCCATTGTCGCGCTGACCCTGATCTGGAAGTGGCTGTTCAACGCGAAATACGGCCTTGTCAATCTGTTCTTAGGGCTGTTTGGTATCGCCGGGCCGGATTGGCTGGGCGATCCGGTGTGGACGCGCCGGATGATCGTCATCATGATCAGCTGGAAAATGATCGGCATTATCTCCATCTACTATATCGCAGCGCTGAAAAACGTTCCGTCCACCTATTATGAGGCGGCAAAGATCGACGGTGCCAGCTCTTGGCAGCAGTTTAAGCGCATCACGCTCCCTCTGCTTACGCCCACAACGTTTTACCTGATTGTCACGGGCATGATCGGCTCGCTGCAGACGTTTTTGGAGATCAACCTGTTTGCACCGGACGGCGGGCGCGGCTACGGTGTGGGCTCAATCGTGTTTTACATCTGGCAGAAAGCCTTTGACAGCAGCCAGATGGGTTACGCCTGCGCGTGCGCCACAGTATTTGGCATTGCAATGATTATCCTGACCGTTATTCAGTTCACAGTGTCCCGCAAATGGGTTTATGAGGGAGAATGAGCAATGGAAAGAAGGAAAACATCTCCCAAGCGCGTCCTTGTGTTCCTCGTTTTGGTTATCGGCGCGTGTACCATGGTGCTGCCGTTTGTGTGGATGCTGTCCACATCGCTCAAAGACGCGAATCTGGTCTATGCCATTCCGCCGCAGTGGATTCCGAATCCTGTGGACTGGGAAAACTACCGCGACATCTGGTCAGCGGCAAATCTGCTGACCGGCATCAAAAACAGCCTGATTGTGACGGTCCTGGTGCTGCTGTTCAGCACGCTGACGTCCTCCATGGCGGCGTTTGCCTTTGCAAAGCTGCACTTTCCGGCAAAGCGGCTGATCTTTCTGATGCTGCTGTCTACGATGATGGTGCCGGCCGCCGTTCTCTTTGTGCCGCAGTACATTGTGTACACAAAGCTGCACTGGATTGATACGCTGCTGCCGCTCATTATCCCGGCATCGCTGTGCAACATCAGCAATACGTTTTTCCTCCGGCAGTTCATGACCGGCCTGCCCGGTGCGTACCTGGACGCGTCAAAGATCGACGGATGCAGCTACTTTGGCGCGTACTGGCGTATTTTTCTCCCGTTATGCAAGCCGGCAATCATCACAAACGCCATTATGCTGTTTATGGCGACGTGGAATGATTATATGAACCCGATGATCTTTATCCACAGTGACAAACGCCAGACCATTCAGGTGGCGATTGCCATGATGAGTTCGCACTATGAGCAGCAGACGGATATTCCCATGGTCATGGCCGCATCGCTCGTTGCGCTGCTGCCGGTGCTGATTTTGTTCATCACCTGCCAGAAATACTTTGTAGACTCCGTTGCCATTACCGGCGTGAAAGGATAACGCATGACAACGTATCAAAATCCCATTCAGAAGCATGGCGACTTTGCCGACCCGTTTGTGCTTCGCTTCAATGGACGCTATTATTTATATTGTACCAACCCCGGCGTGCGCTGCTGGCAGTCGGAGGATCTTCTGCACTGGACGTTTATGGGCGAGGCTGTGCCGGAGGATGAATTTCCGGGACTGGTGCCCTTTGCGCCGGAGGTTGTGTATGAAAATGGATGGTTTTACATGTATACCTCGCCGCACGGCCTTGGACACTACGTCCTGCGGAGCGATTCCCCGCTCGGCCCGTTCCGGAAGATTACACCGAATATCGGTCACGCCATCGACTTTTCTATTTTCATTGACGACGACGGTGCGTGGTATGCGTATTGGGCGGATGATCGTGGGATTCTCGGCTGCCGTATGACCTCGCCCACAGAATTTTGTGAGCCGCAGTACATTGGCGCATATCTGCACGGCTGGACAGAGGGACCTTTCGTCGTCAAGCGCGACGGACTGTACCATCTGACCTATACCGGAAATCATTTTCTTTCCAAGGGCTATCGCATCCATGGCGCGTCGGCGGCACATCCGCTGGGGCCGTTTACAGACTACGCCCACAATCCGCTTGCCGTTCGGACGGACGGCGCAGCTGTCGGCCTCGGCCACAGCAGCACCGTCTGTGGGCCTGATCTGACAAGCGACTGGATGTTCTATCACAATCTGAACCCGGACAGGACGCGAGATCTTGACCTTGACCGCGTTTTATTCTGCAAAAGCGACAGCTTTCTGCTTGGGCCGGCCTCCATGCCGATGCCTGCACCAGGACGCCCGGATTATCAGGATTTCTTTACTGCCGGCTCCGGCCCGGAATGGGTGCTGGAAGCAGGCAGCTGGCGCGCCGAGAACGGCTTGCGTGCAAGCGGCGGCGAGATTCGTGCCATCTGCGTGCATCCGCTGCCGGAGCGCGGCGCGGCGGAGCTGCATCTTGCTGCCGCATCGGAAGAAACCGAAGCATATGGAATCTTCATCGCTGGGCAGACGATCTCGATCTGCCGAAAGGCAAACCAAATCCGGCTGCTGGACCCGGATGGAGTGACACGCTGGGAGATGGCCCTCCCGGCGGACTTCCGCCATGACGCGCTGCACAGCATCATGCTCCGCTGGGATGGTGCCTTTACCGCATACCTTGATCATCTGCTTCTGCGTGACCTGACACTCCATTTATCGGGGGCGCACGTCGGCTATTTCGCCGACGGCGCGGCACGCTTCGGAAGTGTCACGATTTCCGGCGAGGCAGAGGGGATTTGTGTTCCAACGCAGACGCTTGTCCCGGCAATGCCTGCATTTTTGCTTGCCGTACCCACCGATGGCGCATACCTGTGTACGCTTTACGGACAAAGCGACGTACCGGTACGGCTGCGCGTCGACGGCGAAGAAGCTTTGCCGCAGTGTGAAACCGACAACATCGCAACCTTCCGCCTGACACTTTCCACCGGACTGCATGACGTGCAGATTTCCTGCATGGAGAACTGCCGCATCCGCTTCGACCCGTTGGACACCATACAGGAAGAGACACTGACCGCGGCCATGGAGCGCTGGGACAAGCAGACCGGGGAAATTCACTTCTCGGATGTGGAAATCCATGCGCACCTCTGCCCGCACGAATGCGGCGACGGCTGGGAAGCCGGAATCCTGCTTCGCGCGCAGAATCTTGCGGACGGCGGCGAGGGCGGTGACAAGCAGCTCGGCACAAACTTCTTCGTCGGCTACCGCGTCGCAGTTTGCAATGAGCAGGTGAGGCTCTATAAGCACTGCTACGCTGAAATGCTGCTCACGTCCGCGTCCCTTCCGATCCGGTTGGAATATGACCTGACTGTGCGCTGTATTGCGGATACCATGACCATCTCCTCCTGCGGCACAGAGCTGCTGTCCTATGTGGACGCGAATCCAATCATGACCGGCTGTGCCGGACTGCACTGTCGAAATTGTAATATCAACCTATCCACAATATCAGTCAGAAACCACTTGTAATGCAATAGAAGATAGGAGGACATTTATGAAAAGAACATACAAGCATATTGTTGCAACAGTGTTATCTCTCATCCTCATCGCATCTGTCTTTGTTCTTCCAGCCGCAGCTATGGATGCGACTGGAACCGGTTTCTTTGGAAACGTAATAGATGACAAGTGCTTTTATGAACGAGCTGTCAAGCTCCCCAATGGCGATCTTTTGGCAACTTGGTGCCGCGAATTTCCAATCAAAACAAATTGGTCCGGGATGAAAAGTTATATCTTTTTCAAAAGCAGTGATAACGGATCTTCGTGGTTACCATACAGTTCATTAGACCCGAGCAATTACGATGGATTATCTCGCGATAAAACAGGAATGCCCGGATTGTATGTACTCCCGCAGGCCGTTGGGGAGTATCCGGCCGGTACAATTTTGTTTGCCGTATCTGATTGGGACAAAAATGCGCAGTATTGTATTCATATTTGGCGCAGCACAGATAACGGCGCAACTTGGCAGCGGCATGGAGATCTGGCTGCGCGTGGGGCAGACGGCACAACCGTTTGGGAACCGGAATTTATCATTAGCAGTGACGGCAAACTGGTGTGCTACTATTCCGATGAGCGACAGCCGGGATATGATCAGTGCTTGGCACTTGAAACGTCGAGTGATGGTGGTCGTACATGGGGGAATTATACAACGATTGTTGGCACTTGCGATCCAACGTGGGTTCGCGGTGTTGATCCGTCCATGTGGAGGCCGGGAATGCCGCGCGTAGCAAAGCTGCCGAATGGGACGTACTTCTTGGCCTATGAGAACATTGCAGTTAAGAACAACGGCATTATTACTTGCCGGACATCATCCGATGGAATTCATTGGGGCGACAAGGCAGACTTGGGAACCTCGGTTATAACAAGCAATGGTTTTTCTGCTTATCAATGCCCGATGATTGCCTGCATTGACGATGGGAGCGCAAATGGACGTATCATTCTTCGCGGAATGAACGATAATTGTTCGCCAAGCCAGTGTTTTACTTCTACGGATGCAGGCAAGACATGGTCGCTGATTGATGCGCCTCTGACGGCTATTCGGAATGAGGATTATGGAAGCTCTTGGAGTGGTACATTCGTTGCCGATGGGAATCGGTTGGTTGAGCTGAATAACGCTTACCTTGGAAAATACAACGAGATTCGCTGTGGCGTTGGATATGTGTACAGCTCGCAGCTGATCGTGTCAAATGCAGATTATCGCCTTGTAAATGAAGCAACTGGCTATTGCATCGACGATGCCGCCGGCTCCATGGAGTGGGGAAACGAATTGATTTTATGGCGGGCGAATGGTCTTGGCACACAGCAGTGGCATACGGATAATGTGACCGGCGAATATTTCAATCTGGTTTGCAATTACAGTGGCCTTGCGCTTGATAACCCCTCTGGATCTATGGCCGCAGGGACGCGTATGGTGCAGTGGGATGTAAACCGTGCGCCGGCGCAGCAGTGGCGATTTGTTCCGTGCGAAAATGGCACATTCCGGATTCAAAATGCATATAGCGGATTGTATCTTGACACCGAAAATCAATCCACAGCAGAACATGCAAATCTGGTACAATCCGCTTGGAACACCAGTGCGACGCAAAAATGGCGCGTAGAGCGAGTATACGAAGTTGCACGGCTTCGCTCCAGCAATATCTCGGATTGTCATGTGTATCATGATGCGTCGAACAAACTTTTAATTGCCAACAAATCTACGACGATGCTTCTATCTGCGTCACAGTGGAAAGTCGTACCGGGACTGGCTGACACAGGGATTTCTTTGATGTCAGTCGATCAACCGGGGCATTATTTAAGGCACTACGAGGGGAAAATCATTCTTTCAAAGGATGATGGCAGCAATCTTTTCAAGCAGGACGCTACTTGGATTCAGCATCGTGCTTTGGACGGCTCGAATGGCGTTTCGTTCGAATCCGTCAATTTCCCCGGACAATATATTCGTCATTACGATAGTTACTTGAGAATTTCGCCAATTTCCACCACAATAGAAAAAGGCGATGCCTCGTTTGTGATGACAATGCAATAAAAGGAAGGCAATCCATGAATCAGATTCCAAGACCTGAATACCCACGGCCGGATTTTCAGCGGGAGAACTGGCTCCCACTGAACGGCGAATGGGATTTTTCCTTTGACAAACCAATCTTTGACCGGAAAATTCTCGTCCCCTTTGCGTGCGAGACGAAGCGTTCCGGCATCCACGACACCAGTTTTCACAATGCTGTCTGGTATCGCCGCAGCTTTTCGCTGCCGGAGCCGATGCATGACAGACAGATATTGCTGCACTTTGGTGCGGTAGACTACACTTGCCGCCTATGGGTGAACGACCGGTTTATCCGGGAACACACCGGCGGACAATGTGGCTTCTCTGCCGATATTACCGGCGCGCTGAACGCCTCCGGTGAGAATATCATTGTTCTGGAGGCGCGGGATGATCCCGCCGATCTGGAAATGCCGCGCGGCAAGCAGTATTGGAAGCCGGAGTCCGAGAGTATTTTCTACACTCGCACGACCGGTATCTGGCAGAGCGTCTGGCTGGAAGCTGTTTCACCGATGCATCTGGCATCCTGCCGGATCACGCCGCTGTTTGATGATCGAAGCGTTCGCTTTTCGTATGTGCTCAATGCCGCGCCGCAGAACGTGACACTGACGGTGGGGATCACGTTCCGGGGAAAACCGGCGGGCACAGTCAGTGTAGCGCCCACGTCTGCGCGCGGCGCGTTTGACTGGCAGATCGACCAGTCGGCGCTTTCGGCGTGGAACTATCAGGAGGACCTCGTCTGGACACCGGAGCAGCCGAACCTGTTCGATGTAACTTTCCACGTCCTTGAACACGGGCGCGAGGTCGACACCGTACAGTCCTACTTCGGGATGCGCAAGGTGTCCATACAAAACGGGCAATTTCTGCTGAACAACCGTCCCTATTGTCAAAAGCTGGTCCTCGATCAGGGCTATTGGCCGGAGTCACTGCTGACCGCGCCGTCGGACGAGGCGTTCATCCGGGACATTGAGCTGACAAAAGCGATGGGCTTCAATGGCGTTCGCAAGCACCAAAAGGTGGAGGATCCGCGCTATCTCTATCATGCTGACCGCATGGGCCTGCTCGTCTGGGGCGAGATCGGCGCCGCCTATCTCTACTCCGAGCAGTACGCCGACCGCATCTACCGCGAATGGCTGGACGTGCTTTGGCGCGACTACAACCACCCCTGCATCGTCGTCTGGACGCCGCTGAACGAGTCATGGGGCGTGCAGGAAATTGAGACCGATCCGCGCCAGCAGGCGCACAGCGAGGCAATGGTCGCAATCACAAAATCTGTGGACGCCACGCGCCCAGTGGTTGACAACGATGGCTGGGAGCACACAAACGGCGATCTGCTGACCATTCACGACTATTCGCCGCGCGGCGAGATATTGCGCACGCATCTTGGCAGCATGGACGCAATCCTTGCGCTGCGCCCTGCTCAGCGTGCACTGTTTGTAGGCAGGCATACGTACGCCGGGCAGCCGGTGCTGCTATCGGAATTTGGCGGCGTGAAGTTTGTGCCGGGCGCGGAAGCGCAGCGCTCGTGGGGTTACTGCGAAACGGTCTCCAGCGCTGAGTTTGCAAAAAAACTCCAGGAGCTGTTTGACGCGGTGCGCGCCTGCCCGCTGGTAGATGGATACTGCTATACGCAGCTGACAGACGTGGAGACAGAGCAGAACGGCCTGCTCACCTATGACCGTACGCCCAAGCTGCCGCTTGAGACCATTTGCGCAATTCTGAACGGGAGGACAAATGAACATGAAAACCTGTAAGCTGCTGTTTCAAGGTGACAGCATTACGGATGCTGACCGCGTCCGCGAGGACCCATTGGATCTTGGAACTGGGTATCCCTATTATGCTGCACAGCTTCTGCGCGAGCAGCACCCGGACATTGACTTTACCTTCTGGAACCGTGGCATCGGTTGCGATGAAACGCAGAATTTGCTCGCCAGAATCGAGACGGATCTGGTCGCATTGCAGCCGGATGTGGTGTCACTGCTGATCGGCATCAATGACACATGGCACCACGCGGACGCACGAGACTGGATGCCGATTTCTGTGTTTGAAGCGCGTTACCGTCAGATCCTGGAGCGCATCCGTAACGAGACAAACGCAAAGCTCATGGTGATTGAGCAGTATCTTTTTCCGGTTCCCGATAAAACGTATTTTGCGGAAGATCTTGCACCGAAGCAGGCATGCGTCCGTGCGCTGGCCAAGGAATATGCCGACGTGTTTCTCCCGGCGCATGAGCTTGCACAGCAGACCGCTGCCGCACGCGGCAGCGACACATTTACAGCCGACGGTGTGCATCTGAACGAAACCGGCGCGCACTGGCTGGCAGAGGCTTATGCGAAAGCGATTGCGCAGCTGCTTTAAGACACGAAAGTAAAGCACAGGCACAAGATGTCTCTGTCACGATACGATCAGAGCGGAAAACGAAATATTAAATTGAAACCGGCAGCAGGAATGTGTTTCCTGTTGCCGGTTTCTTATATGACCGTCGCCAAAGCCGGGAGGTGGTCATTTTGCGTTTCCGAAAAATTTCTTCAAAACAGGCTGTTCAAAATGCGATTTTCTGTCGGATTAAATAGAAGGACTTTTTGAGAAAGCCTCAAGTGAGTTAGAAGTAAATATTTTGTGAACATTTGCGAAAAGGGGTATAAAAAGTGCATTCTCGCTGCCTACCACATGAGGGGACTTTTTTGGAGGAACGCGAACAGGCAGCGCAGGCGCGGAAATGTAAATGATCTGTGAATTTTCTCGAAAGGGCTTCTAAAAATTGCTTTCCCGTGGCCTATGCAGTGAGGGGACTTTTTCGAGGGACACCGCTCAAAACGCAAAATTCTGTCGGATCAAATAAGGAGGGTTATTGATGGACGTAAAATATCTTCTCCCCTGAATTAAAAAAATTGCAGAGGAGGGTGTCAAAAACGGCTTTTAGTGTCGGATTAAATAGGGAGATGTTTTGACCGGCGAAAAAATTTCCGAATTTTTTGAAAAAGTTTGGTACAAAAGCCCTCTGAATACGGATAAAGGGTAGGAGGTGTTTTTTCAGAAAGGAAAGTCAGAAGGAAAAAATGAACACGAACAAAGGAGGACAACATGAAAGAATCAACATACAAGAACTATGACGAACTGCCGCTGTTCCTGAATACAGCGACCGTCGCAAAGGTGCTGGGCATTGCACCGTCCAGCAACTACGAGCTGATGTATGAGAAGGATTTCCTCGCGCTGCGAATCGGGAATCGGATCGTCGTTCCGAAAGAAGCGTTCATCCGCTGGGTGGAGCAGCACACAGGAGTGGCAGAGTGAAGCGCAGTCTCTGGCTGACACGCGATCCGGTCAAGGACTACTTCCCACTGCCGAAAGAAATTTTCTCGTTGGGTTTGAGCGCAGCAGAGATCGCAATTTACGCCTACCTGCTGTTCTGCGAGGATCGCCAGACGTTCCAATGCTGGCCGAGCTATCGGAAAATCGGTGATGCGGTTGGGTTAAGTCCGAACACGATTCGTAAGCATATCCGCTCACTCGAAGAACGCGGCCTGCTCGTCACAGAGCCGACGTTGGTCAGAACAAAGGGTGGAAAAACGCGCAACGGCAATCTGCTCTTCACCATCCGACCGATTCAGGCGGCACTCCAGCAGGACTACGACCGGCAGATGCAGCAGCTGGACGAGGACGCAGCAAGGAGAAAATATGCCGATTTTATTCAAAACACAGGTTGAATGCATAGCTAAAACAGCAAACCCACGCCGTTACGCCCGTGTCGACGGTTTGTGCGGCTTTTACAGCGCAGCCGAGTGCGTACCCGCCAAGCACCAGAAAACCGGACGTTGCGCCTCCGTGCGGGAGCGTTGTGGGGACGGCAAACGCAGAGGAAGGACGCCTGCGGGCGGATTTCAGCAGAGGGAGAAGCCGCAAGCGGCGAAGCAGGACAAAACCACGGGGTCGTGCGCGCCCCGCGGCAGACACATCTGCCCGCGGTGCGGGCAGTTTCGGGGATTTGCGAGGGCGTTCCAAACACAGCGAAAATCAGCCCTAGGGCGTTGCAGTACGAAAAAAGCCCGCCGTTTCAAGGAAAACGACGGGGTTCCAACGAAATTTACGAGGTGAACACAGAAAAATGGTAAAAGGAAAAACAAAATTCGCGCTCTGGATCACGCCGGAGTGTAAGCAGCTCGTCGATGACTGTTACAGCCGCAGAACTGAGCATTCCGGATATCATCGCGCTCTGTGATGAGATGATCGAATCGAATGCTGGATGGATTGGAGAATATCGGTAACAGACCAGCACATTGGAGAGACAGAGTATGATCATTTTATTTGACGAAGAGAAACGCCTGTTTCACTTGAAAACCCGGAAAAGCTCCTATCAGATCAAGATCAGCGAGCTTGGACATCTGCTCCACGTTTATTACGGCGCTTCGGTCGATGATGATATGAGCTATCTGATCGACCGGCAGGATCGAGGCTTCTCCGGAAACCCGTGGGATGCGCCGGATCGGACCTACTCGCTCGATACGCTGCCGCAGGAATATCCCTTCTTGGGCAGCGGAGATTACCGGGAGACCTGCCTGGAACAAAAAGACGCCTGCGGTGCGCTTGCCGCAGACTACCGCTATGCCTCTCACCGTATTCTTCCGGAAAAGCCAAAGCTGAGTGGGCTGCCGATGCTGCGCGGCGGTGAGGACGTGGAAACGCTGGAGATCACCATGGAGGACGCGGCTTCCCAAACGGCGCTGATCCTGCAATATTCCGTTTACGCTTGTGCCGACCTTCTGACGAGAAGCGCGAAGATCGTCAACCGGAGCACTGTTCCGATTCGCATGGAGCGTGCGCTGTCGTGCTGTGTGGATTTCTATGTGCCCAAGCGCTTTGAACTGATGACCTTTTATGGACGGCACTGCGGGGAGCGTACGATGCAGCGCACACCTGTCGCACATGGCAAAACCCGCATCGACAGCGTCAGAGGCGTATCGAGCCCGCAGTATAATCCGTTTGCGATCCTCTGCGCGCCGGAAACGACGGAACGCAGCGGTCACTGCTACGGCTTCTGCTTTGTTTACAGCGGGAACTTTCTGTTTCAGGCCGAGAAGGACCAGATCGATCAGACGCGCGTGGTGATGGGCATTCATCCGCAGGAATTTTCGTGGACACTTGCTCCGCAGGAAGCGTTCCAGACACCGGAGGTGCTGCTGTCCTTCAGCGACAATGGTTTTTCCACACTCAGTCGGAGCTTTCACCGTGCGATCCGTGAACGGATCTGCGACCCGAAGTGGCTGCATTGCCCGCGCCCCATTCTGATCAACAACTGGGAAGCAACCTATTTTGACTTTAATGAAAGCAGCCTGAGCGCTATTGCAAAGGATGCCGGTACGCTTGGCATCGAACTGTTCGTTCTGGACGATGGATGGTTCGGAAAGCGGAACAGTGATAACAGCAGCCTTGGCGACTGGTATGTCAACCGGGAAAAGCTCCCGAATGGGCTGAAGGGATTATCGGAGCGAACGAAGGCGCTTGGACTGAAGCTTGGACTCTGGCTGGAGCCGGAGATGGTCTCGCCGGACAGCGAGCTGAACCGAACACATCCGGAATGGTGCCTCTCGGTTCCGGGCAGAACTGCAACGCTCAGCCGTGCACAGCGGGTGCTAGATATGACACGTGAGGATGTGCGGGATTACCTGTTTGAAGTGATCTGCGCGATTCTGGACAGCACCGGAATTCGTTATATCAAATGGGACATGAACCGCCATTTGTGTGAAAAGTATTCCGCGGCGCTTCCTCCGGAGCGGCAGGGTGAGGTTGCACACCGATATGTTCTTGGCATTTATGCGCTGCTGGAGCGTTTGACTGCCCGCTATCCGGGGCTGCTGATCGAAAGCTGTTCCGGAGGCGGAGGGCGCTTTGATGCGGGAATGCTGTACTATACGCCGCAGATCTGGTGCAGCGACAACACCGACCCAATCGCGCGGCTGGAAATCCAATACGGTACGTCCTTCTGTTATCCGCAGTCGTGTATCTCAGCGCATGTTTCTGCCTCGCCGAATCACCAGACCGGTCGTGAGACCGCACTCCATACACGGTTTTGTGTAGCGGCCGCCGCAGGCGGATTCGGATATGAGCTGGATCCTGCGAAGCTTGGTGCAGACGAAAAAGAAGAAATCACTCGACAGATTAAGACATATCAGCAATATCGCGATTTATTCTGCAACGGCGATTTTTACCGTTTGACGGAAACAGATACGGCGAGCCACAACGCATGGGTGGTCGTCAGTCCAGATCGAAAAATGGCGATCATGACCTACGTTGAAACGGAGCCAATGGCAAACGGACCGGAACGAAGCGTGCGGCTGAACGGTCTTGTACCGGAGCTGCGATACAAAAACTCAATCAACTCGCTTTGCTTGTCCGGTAGAGCACTGATGTCCGCGGGCTTTGTGCTTCCGCAGCTGCGCGGAAATTCTCCGGCAATCCAAGTCATTTTTCAAACTGTTTAAGAAAAATATATGAACGCAAAAACTGCGCCGCAGTAAACAAAGAATAGGCTTTTTCCTGAAATGGAAACCCCTGAAAAATGTCCGAAATTTTCAAAAAATTGCTAGACTTTATCACTCTTCTGTGGTAGTTGTTTGTGTTACCAAAAACGGAAAGGGGAACACAGATGGCGAAGAAACGGGCAAATGGTGAGGGCAACATCCGCAAGCGGAAAGACGGACGCTGGGAAGGGCGCTACACGGCGGGCATCGATCCGGAGACGGGGAAGCCAATTGCAAAGAGCGTCCTCGCGCGGACGCAGCGCGAGTGTAAAGAAAAACTCCAGGAAGCGATGGAGGAACTCGAGAAGATTGATGTGACGAAGCGCCGGGATTACACGGTGGGCGAGTGGGCGCAGCTCTGGTACGAAAACTACGCAAAGCCGTCCGTCCGCGCGTCCACGGCGATGTACTACAAGAACTATATCGACCAGCATATCGTGCCGCGCATCGGGGACATCAAGCTGACGGCGCTCACAACCTTGCAGCTCCAGAAATTCTACAATGAAACGAAAGCGCACGGCAGAGTGCGGCGGTACGAAAACATGGATGACCTGAGTCTCAGCAATAAGACCATCCGCGGGCTGCACACGATGCTGCGGCAGTGCTTGGAGCAGGCGGTTACGGAACGGTTGATTCCGTATAACCCGGCAAACGGCTGCCGCCTGCCCAAAAAAGAGAAGAAGAAAATGCAGATCATCCCGCCGGAGAAAATCCGCGACTACCTGAAAGCAGCGGAGGAATGGGGCGTCCTGCCGATGTTCTATCTGGAACTCAGCACAGGACTGCGGCGTGGCGAACTGGTGGCGCTGCTGTGGAGCGACCTGAACTTGCAGACGAAAACGCTGACCGTGTCCAAATCTGTGTCGCGCGGCAAGGGGGAACTGGTCGTGACAGAACCGAAAACGGAAAATTCGGTTCGTGAAATCTATCTCAGCGACGAAGCAATCCGGCTGCTGGTCGAAGATCGAAAAAATCACCCGTTCAGCCCGTATATGTTCCCATCGCCCAAGACCGGCGGGATGTATGGCCCGGACTGCGTCGGACGGATTCACAAGAAGCTGCTCGAAAAAGCTGGGATCGAGGAACACGTCAGATTTCATGACCTCAGACACACGTTCTCGACGTTGGCAATCCAAAGCGGCATTGACCCGAAAACAGTTGCGGAGATCCTCGGTCACGCCTCGGCGGAATTCTCGCTGGACGTTTACACACACGTCACAGCGGGCATGAAAAAAGAAGCCGCGCAGAAAATCAGCGGTTTCATGGCGAACGTCGGATAACGGCAAAAAATGAACAGAAAAGCGCACGCCGCCTGCCGGAACTGCTCCGGCAGGCGGCGATTTTTCACTTCCGGTGCTTCCGCTCCGAAATTCCCGTTTGGGTCACGTTTGGGTCAAACGGAAAAGTCACAGAATTCTCCATCGAAAAAAGTTCTGAAAACACAGAAAAATCCGGCTGAAATCGAAAGATTTCAGCCGGATTTGGTCGGAGTGTCGGGATTCGAACCCGAGGCCTCTTGGTCCCGAACCAAGCGCGATACCAAACTTCGCCACACCCCGTCAGCCTGAGTATTATAGGGGATTTTATACGGTTTGTCAAGGGGTTTGACATGTTTTTTTCGAGGTGCGCTTGCTTTTCTCCGTCGGCGCTGGTATAAAAAAGGGGACGGGAGATTGTTTCTTTGCGGGAAAGGTTAAATCTTTCTGCGCGGTTTGGGCGGAAGCTCAAATGCAGGTAAAATCTGCACACGAAAAAAACTGCATTTCTGCGTCTTTTTCGGCAGGCCAGCGGACGCTACAATAGGGGCATCCAAACAAAAGGGGTGTCTGCTATGAAAAAAGAAACCATCCGGAAGCTGGTGCTGAGCGCCATGTTCGCGGCGCTGTGCTGCGTGGCGACGCTTGTCGTCCAGATCCCGATTGCGACCGGCTATCTCAATATCGGCGAGGGCATGTGTCTGCTGTCCGGGCTGGTGCTGGGGCCGTGGTACGGCATGGCGGCGGCAGGGATCGGCAGCGGTCTGGCGGATCTTCTGGCGGGCTACGGTATTTATGTGCCCGCGACGCTCATCATCAAGGCGCTCGTTGCGCTGACGGCGGCGCAGTGCTTCCGGCTGGCCCGGGCAAACGGACGGCTGCATACACCGGTAAGCGTCCTGCTTGCGGAGCTGCCGGCAGAGGTGGTCATGGTCGCCGGCTATTATGCCTTTGAGACGGTTATTCTGCAAGAGCCTGCGGCGGCTGCGGCTTCGGTGCCGAACAATCTTTTGCAGGCGGGTATCGGGATCGTGCTGGCGTCCGGATTGTATCTTGCGCTCAGCCGCGTGCCGGAGGTGCGGAAGCAGCTCTGGGCGGCTTGATGCCAACTGGTATTAAAAAAATAACCGTTTTTGCATCTTACAATAGAATCAGAATCGGATATAATCAAGGCATCCAATCCAATCGGAGGACCGAGATATGAAAAACGAAACAATCCGAAAGCTGGTTCTGAGCGCAATGTTTGCCGCCATGTGCTGCGTGGCGACGATGATCATTCAGTTCCCGACGGTTGCCGGCTACACCAACATCGGCGAGGGCATGTGCCTGCTTGCAGGTCTGGTGCTCGGCCCGTGGTACGGCTTCTTTGCCGCCGGTATCGGCAGCGGACTGGCAGATCTTCTGGCGGGCTACGGCCATTATGTCCCCGGCACGTTCCTCATCAAGGGACTTGTGGCGCTCGTTGCGGCGCTGCTGCTCCGGCCGATGCTCAAGAAGGGCGAAAAGGTGCCGTTCTGGAAGCTCGCGCTCATCGAGCTGCCGTCCGAAGCGATCATGGTGCTGGGCTACTTCGGCTATAAGGCGCTGATTCTTGGCAAGGGACTTGCTGCTGCGGCGTCCATCCCCAATAACCTTGTGCAGGCGGCCGTGGGCATCATCCTGTCCGTCCTGCTGTACACCGCGCTGCGGCGTGTACCGGAGATCCATAAAGCATTCTGGAAGGGTGAATAAATCATGTACGAAGAAATTACCGAACAGGCCAGACAGGCCGTCACAGAGCTGCTGGAGGTCGCAAAGCTGAAGCCGGGGAAGATCTTTGTCGTCGGCTGCTCGTCGAGCGAGATGGTCGGCGCGCGCATCGGCAAGGGTTCGAGCCTGGAAGCGGCGCAGGCCGCGTTTGCCGGGATCTATCCGCTTTTGCAGGCGCAGGGCGTGGAGCTTGCCGTGCAGTGCTGCGAGCATCTGAACCGTGCGCTTGTCATCGAGCGCGAGGTGGCGGAAAGCCACGGCTTTGAGATCGTCAATGCCATTCCGCAGCTGCATGCGGGCGGCTCGTTCGCCATGACTGCATGGGCGAATTTCAAGGATCCCGTTCTGGTTGAGACCATTGTTGCCGACGCCGGTATCGACATCGGCGGTACGCTCATCGGCATGCACCTGCGCCGGGTGGCGATCCCGGTGCGTCTGTCCATCAAAAAGATCGGCGAAGCGAACATCCTCTGCGCCCGCACGCGCCCGAAGTACATCGGCGGCGCAAGAGCGGTATATCAGGAGCTGTAAAATAGCTGCAAAACACGCGCCGCTTGCCGCGGCGCGTGTTTTTCGCGCAGAAGCGGCACGCAGAAAATGACGGCGTTCCGCTGCGCTTTTTTTATTTAAATTGACGATTGACTTCACGGTGGGGCGCGGCTATAATAACGCCAACAACGAAATACCAATGAAACCTTTGAGAAAGAGGAGTACCCTTACAGAACCGGGCGTCAGAGAGCTGCCGGCGGTGTGAGTGCAGCGGAACGGCGTAAGGGGAATGGACTTTTGAGGGCGGCCTGAACCCATCTTGACGGATGCAAGTAGGAGCCGACGGGTGCCCACCCGTTATCCACCGGGATGCGTATGATGGTACGCATGAGCGAGCGGACGCGCAAGCGTCAATTTGGGTGGTATCGCAGGAGTGCAGCTCTTGTCCCATATGGGGATAAGGGGCTGTTTTTTTATACTCCAAATTCGGCTGTCGGCAGCGGCCCCTCCATCCGCCACCCAAAACAATAAAACGGCGAAACGCCAAAAATGGAGGAACACATCATGAAAAACCTGAACCTGAAGAAAATCGCAGCAGCCGTCCTGATTTTTGCCGTCCTGCTGATGACGGCGGCCTGCGCCGCCGGGCAGAAGGCTGCGGAGGACACCGCGTCCGAACCGCAGATCACGCAGGAAGCCGCCGCGCCGGACGATCCGCAGCCGGCGGACGAGACCCTCGGCCAGGAGCCGGAGCAGCAGACCTTCCGCATCGGCATCTGCAACTATGTGGACGACGCTTCGCTCAACCAGATCGTAGAGAACATCCAGACGCGCCTTGCCGAGATCAGCGAAGAGACCGGCGCGCAGTTCGAGATCGATTATGATAACTGCAACGCGGACGCGACCGTCATGGAGCAGATCATCGCGAACTTCCAGAGCAACGGCGCAGATCTTCTCGTCGGCGTGGCAACTCCCGTCGCCATGCGCATGCAGACGGCCACAGAAGACAGCCAGACGCCCGTTGTCTTTGCCGCTGTTTCTGACCCCATCGGCGCAGGTCTTGTGCAGTCGCTGGAGACCCCGGGCAGCAACGTGACCGGCACCTCCGATTATCTGGACACCACGGCCGTCATGAAGCTCATCTTTGCGGCCAACCCGGATGCATCCAAGATCGGTCTGCTCTATGACGCCGGTCAGGATTCCTCGACTGCCGCCATTGCCAGCGCCAAGGCCTATCTGGACGAGAACGGCATTGCATACGTCGAACACACCGGCAGCACGGCCGACGAGGTCATGCTGGCCGCACAGGCCATGGTCGCCGACGGCGTGGACGCAGTCTTTACCCCGACCGATAACTCCATCATGAAGGCCGAGCTTGCCATCTATGAGACGTTCATCGACGCGGGCATTCCGCAGTACACCGGCGCTGATTCCTTCGCACTGAACGGCGCGTTCCTTGGCTACGGCGTCGACTACGCAAACCTTGGCCGTGAAACGGCGGATATGATCGCGGACATCCTTCTGAACGGCGCAGATCCCGCGTCTACCCCGGTCAGAACCTTTGACAACGGCACGGCCGCCATCAACACCGAGACATGCGCGGCGCTGGGGCTTGACTTTGACGCGATCTCCAAGGCCTTTGAGCCGTACTGCACCAAGATCACCACGCTGACGACGGCGGAAAGCTTCTCCTGATCAAGGACTGAACGGATATAGCGCCCGGAGCCGGAACCGGCTCCGGGCGGCCTTCAAAAAATGCGGAAAGAGGAACCATCATGGATCTATCGAGTGTTCTGGGGCTGATACAGACGGCGCTGGAGCTGGGGCTTATCTGCTCGGTGACGGTATTGGCGCTGTATCTGAGCTATACGATGCTGAACGTCTGCGACCTGTCTACAGACGGCTGCTTCACGCTGGGCGCTGTGACCGGCGCGGTTACGGCGATGGCGGGGCATCCGGTGCTGGCGATCTTCGCGGCCATGGGCGCGGGGCTGGTGTCGGGGCTGGTCGTGTCCGTTTTGCAGACACGCATGGGCGTCAACAGCCTGCTTGCCGGCATTATCGTCAATACGGCGCTGTATTCCATCAATATCGCTATCATGGGCGGCGCGTCGCTCCTGAGTCTCAATAAGACGCAGACGGTCTTCTCCCTTATGAAAGCGGCGCTGGCCGAGACTGCGCTCGCCGGACAGTATAAGCTTCTGACCGCGCTCGCGGCGGTGGCGCTGATCGTGCTGTTTTTGACGCTGTTCCTCCGCACCCGCATGGGGTTGGCCATCCGCGCGACCGGCAATAACCCTGATATGGTGCGTTCGTCGTCCATTAACCCCGCTGTGACCACGACCATCGGTCTTTGCATCGCGGGCAGCTTTACGGCGCTGTCTGGCTGCCTGCTCGCGCAGTACCAGAAGGCGGCGGATATTAACATCGGGCAGGGCATGGTGACCATTGCGCTGGCGTCGCTGCTGATCGGCAGTACCGTCCTTGGCCGCGGCGGGATCTTCCAGCGCGCGGTGGGCGCGGTTCTCGGCGCGGTGATCTTCCGGCTGGTCTATACCGTGGCGCTGCGGCTGGATATGCCGGCTTTTATGCTGAAGCTCGTGTCGGCGGTCATCGTGGTGCTGGCGATTTCGATTCCTTACCTCAAAACACAGCTGCCGGTTCTCCGGCGCAGGATGCAGAGAAAGGCGGGCTGAGACACATGCTGGAGCTGAAAAAAATCTCCAAGACCTTCAATCCCGGAACGGTCAACGAGAAATGCGCCCTGCACGAGCTGTCGCTCAGCGTGCCGGACGGCGATTTTATCACGATCATCGGCGCGAACGGCGCGGGGAAATCCACGCTGTTCGGCGCCATCAGCGGCAGCTTCCTGACAGACAGCGGCGAAATTCTGCTGGACGGGCAGGACGTGACGTTCCTGCCGGAGTTCCGGCGGGCCAAGGTCATCGGCAGGCTGTTTCAGGATCCGATGAGCGGCAGCGCGCCGGGCATGACGATCGAGGAAAATCTGGCGCTGGCCGCCGGCCGCGGCGGCTGGCTGGGACGGATCAGCCGCCGGGATCGCGAATGCTTCCGCGCGCAGCTGCGCGAGCTGGACATGGGCCTGGAGGATCGCCTGCGGCAGCCGGTGGGACTTTTGTCCGGCGGCCAGCGGCAGGCGCTGACACTTCTGATGGCGACGATCGCCAAGCCGAAGCTCCTGCTGCTCGACGAGCATACCGCAGCGCTCGACCCCGGTGCGGCGGAGAAAATTCTTGCCATGACCACGCGCATCGCAGCCGAGCAGAAGCTGACCTGCCTGATGGTGACGCACAACATGCGCGCCGCGCTCGCGCTTGGCAACCGGACGCTGATGATGAACAATGGCCGGATCCTTCTGGACGTCAGCGGCGAGGAGCGCGCGCACATGGACGTCAGCGACCTGCTCGAACTCTTCAAAACCGGCGCCGGCGAAGCGCTGGACAACGACAGAATGCTCCTGTCCTGAAAATTGCAAATTTTATGCCCGGCGGAAGATTTTCCGCCGGGCTGTAATTTTGCTTGCCAGCGGGCAGGGTTGGATGCTATACTGATAAAAAAGAGAAGAAAGGGGTATTCCCGATGAACAAGACGGCTTTGCGGCGCCTGCTCGCGCTGGCGCTGTGTATCTGTATCGTGCTGGCTGCGGCGATCGCGGCAGGCGCGGATTTTGGCGATTTTTCCGGTGACTCCGATTACGGCAGCTCTGACTGGGGCAGCTCGGATTCCAGCTGGGACAGCTCCTCCGACTGGAGCTCGTCCGGCGATGATTACTATTATGATTCCGATTCCTCCGGGGGTGACTTCAACACAGTGTCGGTCATCATTCTGATCGTGCTGATCATCGCCTACGTGATGTTTAAGCCCTCCAGGAAGGGTACCAAGGGCGGAAGGGCCGGAAAGAACGGCGGCGTCAGCTGGTCGGCAGCTGCAAACCGCAAGCTGAAGCCGATTGCCGACTACCGGCAGCTGGATGAAGCCTTCGATGAGACCGAGCTGACCTCGAAGCTCTCGAACCTCTACGTACAGATGCAGGATGGCTGGCAGAAGAAGGACATTTCGGCGATCCGGCCGTACTGCACCGACGCCTTCTATACGCAGATGGACAATCAGCTCCAGCGCAAGAAGCAGCAGGGCCAGACCAATTATATCGAGCGCATCGCGGTCCTCGGTGTCAGCTTCCGCGGCTGGTGCCAGGAGGGCGGCAACGACGTGCTCGTCGCCCGGCTCAACACGCGCATTGTCGACTATACGCTTGACGACGCGACCGGCAAGCTCATCTCCGGCAGCAAGGACAAGGAGAAGTTTATGGTCTACGAATGGGATCTTGTCCGCCCGACCGGCACGAAGACGGAAAAGGGCAAGACGATGCAGACCGTCAACTGCCCGAACTGCGGCGCGCCCGTCGAGATCAACGCCAGCGCCAAGTGCCCGTACTGCGGCAGCGTCATCACGCTCGAAGAGCACGGCTTCGCGCTCAACGCCATCCGCGCGATCTCGCAGGAGACCAGAGGATAAGCTGGACCGCCAAAAGACGAAACGATGCCCCCGGCATGCACCGCATGCCGGGGGCAGTTTGCAGAAATGCTTGAAGTTCATACAGCAAAGCAACCCGCCCGGACAGCTGTCCGGGCGGGTTTACGATATGTCAGTCGTGATTTGTCTCCGGCTCCTCGTGGAGGAGGTTCGTCATGCTCTTGAGACTGATCGCAAGCGTGGACGTGTTGTGCAGCAGCGCCGAGGTGGTCGGCGGCAGGATGCCAGCCACGCCGAGCACGATCAGACCGAAGTTGAAGCCGACGATGAAGCGGTAGTTGCGGTGGATACGATCCATCAGCGCTTCGCTGATCCTTCGGAGCGTGACCAGCTCAAACAGATCCTCGGATGCGATGGTGATATCGGCGATCTCCCGCGCGATGGCCGCGCCGGTCGAGATCGCCACGCCGGCGTCCGCTTCCGACAGGGCAGGCGAGTCGTTGACGCCGTCGCCGATCATGATGACCGTGCGCCCGGCGGCCTTTTCTTTACGGATGAAGGCGGCCTTGTCCTCCGGAAGGACCTCGGCATAATATTCATCCACGCCGACCTCAGCAGCCACGGATGCGGCGGTCTTGCGGTTATCGCCGGTCATCATGACGACCTTGCTGATGCCGCAGGCGTGCAGCGCCTGGATGGCGTCCTTTGCTTCCGCACGCAGCGGGTCGGAGATGCAGATGACCGCAGCCAGACGGCCCGCGATGCACAGATACAGGTGGGAATACTGTGCGGGCAGGGAATCGAACTTCTCCTGCTCGCCCTCCGGCACCACGCAGCCCTCGTCCTCAAAGACGAAGTGCGCGCTGCCGATGAGGACAGTCTTGTCGTTGACCTTGCTGGAGATGCCGTGCGCGACGACGTACTGCACCTGCGAATGATATTCCGCGTGCGACAGCCCGCGCTGCTTGGCTTCCTCCACGACGGCGTTGGCCATGGAGTGCGGATAATGCTCCTCCAGACAGGCGGCCAGACGCAGCATGTCGGGCTCCTGATAGCCGTCAAAGGTGACGATCTCCGCGACCTTCGGCATGGCGTAGGTCAGCGTGCCGGTCTTGTCAAAGACGACCGTGTCGGCCTTGGAGACAGCTTCAAGGAAGCGGCCGCCCTTGACGGAAATATGATGACTGCTGCTCTCGCGCATGGCGGAGAGCACCGCAATGGGCATGGCGAGCTTGAGCGCGCACGAGAAGTCGACCATCAGCACGGCCAGCATCTTCGTGACGTTGCGCGTGAGCAGGTACGTCAGCGCTGTCCCGCCCAGCGTATAGGGAACGAGCCGGTCGGCCAGGCGCGCGGCCTTGTCCTCGGCGGTGGATTTGAGCTTTTCGGATTCTTCGATCATGTGGACGATCCGGTCATACCGGCCGCTGCCAAGCGCCTTTTCCACGCACACGACGCATTCGCCCTCTTCGGCGACGGTTCCGGCGTAGACATAGCTGCCCGCGTGCTTGGGCACCGGCATGGATTCGCCGGTGATCGAAGCCTGATTGACGGTCGCTTCGCCGGAGACGACCTTGCCGTCGAGCGGGATGAGATTGCCGGTGCGCACGATCATACGGTCGCCGGGCTTGACGTCGCCGATGGGGACGAGCAGCTCGGTCTCGCCGGACTGGAGCCACACCTTGTCGACGTTCAGCGCCATCGCGCCAGCCAGATCGGCGACGGACTTCTTGTGTGTCCACTCCTCCAGAATTTCGCCGAGCCGCAGCATGAACATGACGGAGCCCGCGGTATTGAAGTCGCCGCGCACCATCGAGACGGTCACGGCCGTCGCATCCAGCACGGCGACAGACAGCTTGCCGTGCAGCAGCGCGGTCAACCCCTCGCGGATGTACTTGACCGACCGGACGAGCGCAATGGCCGACCGGACCGGCAGCGGCAGAAACAGCTTCGAGAACGCGCGGCGGGCAACCGTGAAGACCAGCTTGTCCTCATACTCGCGGTTCAGCGCGCGGGAGGTATGCTCCGGCAGGAGGGCGAGCGCCGCTTCCGAGGTGAAGCGGAACGCGGCCAGCGCCTGAACGACGGCGGCGCGGTCAGCGTCATAGGTGACAACGGCGTCCTGCGTGCGGTCAAAGACCTTGACCGACGCGACGCCGGAGACGTTTTTGAGATAGTATTCGAGAATATCCGCTTCGCGCAGCGACATGCTCCTACAGCAAAGATGCACGCGCATGCGCCCGCGGGTCTCATGCAGGATTTTGCATTTCATATTGAACCTGTGAACCTCCGAATGCAAGAAGAGCCGCGGGACGCGCGGCTCTTCGGGTGAGCTGGAACTGGGCCTTACTCGGCGTCTGCGGCGTCCTCGATGACTTCGGGCGCGGTCTCTTCGGCGCGGCGGTCGTTGATGGCCTTGGCGTCGGCGTAGATGTCGTCAGCGCCCTCGCGGATGTTCGTCACGGTGTGCATGACGCAGTCCTTGGCGCGCAGAACGGCTGCGGTGGTGTGCGCGTAGACCGTCTTTGCTTCCTTGCTGCTGAGAATCTTGAGACCCGCGGTGCCGAACAGAACGCCTGCTGCAAATAAACCAAGATGTTTCATAAGAAATCCTCCTACGTAATAGTTTCATAAACTGTAAATCTGCGTCCGCGGGAAAAGTTAGACGCGACTAACATATGCCGGGCGTCTATCAATTCCGCTGATACACTATAGCATGCGAGCGGGAAAAGTTAGACGCGACTAACATATGCCGGGCGTCTATCAATTCCGCTGATACACTATAGCATGCGAGCCGGAAAAATGCAAGATCCGCCTGCACGATTTTTCGGCAAAAAGGTGCCGGAAAACTGGCCAAAACAGCAAAAATCGCCCCTGCCGGAGCAGGGGCGGTTTGCAAAAGCAATCAGGCGATGGTGCAGTACATGAAGTACTTGTAGCCGAGCGGGTTGGAGAAGAAGCCGCTGACGTTGCTGGAGAGCATGTAGATGTCCGTGTAGAAGTACAGCGGGACGATGCAGCCGGTGCTCATCAGCATATCCTCTGCGGTGTGCATCATTTCATAGCGGGCTTCCGGGTCGGTGCAGGTCTTGATCGCGGAGATCAGAACGTCATAGGTCTCTGCCCACGTGCCGTTCTCGACCTTGGTGTCATAGCCGTACGGCGTCAGGTCGATCGAGTAGATCTTGGCGTCAGCAGCAGCACCTCTGCCGAACTGGACGTCGTTGTTGCCGGAGTTCGTGACCCACATGTCAAGGAAGCAGATCGGGTCATTGTAGTCGGCCAGCCAGCCGTTACGGGCGATGGAGTAATCGCCGGCCTTACGCGTGTTCAGGAAGGTCGCCCATTCCTGGTTCTCAAGGTTCATGGTGATGCCGACAGCTGCCAGAGCGGACTGCAGGTACTCGCCGATCGCCTTGTGGCCTTCGGAGGTGTTGTACAGGTAGGTCAGGGTCGGGAAGTCGGTGAACATACCGGTGGACTCGTCATAGGTGTAGTACTTCTTCAGAGTCTCGACGGCGGATTCAAAGTTGGACTCGTAAGCGTCGGTGGAAACGTCATAGTAGCCGTAGTAGTCGCTGCTGTCGCCGGCGGTCTGATAGAACTGCGTGCCGTCGGGGTTGGTCATGCCCATAGCGACGAAGGAGGAAGCCGGAACCTGACCGGCCTGACCGATCTCCTCGACGATGTAGTTGCGGTCGAACAGCAGAGCGATGGCGCTGCGGATCTCGGCCTTGGCCTGCTCAGCCTCGTCGCCGGTCAGCGTGGAGGAAGCGGGGAGAATGTCCTCGTTGATGTTCCAGCAGACGTAGTAGGTGCCGATCTGGCCGGCGATCACGAACTCGTCGGGATATTCAGACTTCAGAGCGGCGATCTCGTTGGTGGGCACATCGTCGATGAGCTGCCAGCTGCCGTTCTTGAAGTTGGAGAGCATGTTGTTGGCATCGTCGGACAGATAGAAGTTGATCTTGTCCATGGTGATCTCGGCGGCGTCATAGAAGTTGGGGTTCTTGGCCAGCGTGATAACGCTGTTGTGCTCCCAGGACTCCATGGTGTACGGGCCGTTGCAGACGTAGGTGGAGGGATCGGTCGCCCATGCGTCGTTGGAGACGACATCCTCACGGACCGGGAAGTAGGTCGGGAAGGCGAGCAGCTCATTCCAGTATGCAACGTAGTTGGCAGTGGTGACCTCAAGGGTCTTGTCGTCGACTGCGACAACGTTCAGCTTGGCGTCGGGGTTCAGGTAGTTGCCGTCGTCGTCGGTGGCCCAGATGTCGCTGTAGCCGTCAACGACCTCGAACATGTAGCCGTAGTCGGCTGCCAGCTCGGTGGAAGCGGCGCGCTGCCATGCGAACGCGAAGTCGCCGGCCGTGACGGGCTGGCCGTCGGACCAGACAAGACCGTCGCGCAGCGTGTAGGTGTAGGTGACGGTGCCGTCCTCATTGACGACGCCCTCGGGCAGCTCGGTCGCTGCGTCAGCAACGATCTCCAGGTTGCCGTTCTCGTCCTGTGCCCACTTGGCAAGGCCGGAGAACAGGTGTGCCAGCATCGTAGCGCCGTCAACGGAGGAGTTCAGAGCCGGGTCAACGGTGTCAGGCTCGGAAGCCAGGCAGACGTTGATTTCGCTTGCACCGGTGCCGGTCGTGTCAGCAGCGGTGTCAGCGGGGGTCGCGGCGGTGTCATTGGTGGTCGTGTCCGTGGAGGTATCGGCAGCGGGAGCGGAGCTGCTGCATGCAACCAGGGAGAAAACCATGACCAGCGCCAGCAAAAGAGCGATCATTTTTTTCATTTTTTGATACATCCTTTCAAAAATTTATCTCAATATGCAGGTGCATATGAAGATCACAAGAGAACCTTAATTGATCTCGCCGACCCGGTGGCAGGCGACGAAGTGGCCGGAGGAGACCTCCTTGAACTCCGGCATGCTCTCGGCGCACTTGTCGCACGCATACGGGCAGCGGGTACGGAACGGGCAGCCGCTCGGGGCGTTCAGGGGACTCGGGATATCGCCGGAGAGAACGATACGCTTGTTCGCACGCGCGATCTTCGGATCCGGAACCGGAACAGCCGACAGAAGCGACTTGGAATACGGGTGCAGGGGATGGTCATAGATCTCGCTGGCGTCGGCCAGCTCGACCATCTTGCCGAGGTACATGACGGCGATGCGGTCGGAGATATGGCGCACGACCAGCAGGTCATGGGCGATAAACAGATACGTCAGGCCGAATTTTTCCTGTAGCTCGGCGAACATGTTGATGACCTGCGCCTGAATGGACACGTCCAGCGCGGAGACCGGCTCGTCGCAGACGATGAAGTCCGGATTGACCGCCAGCGCGCGGGCAATGCCGATGCGCTGCCGCTGACCGCCGGAGAACTCATGCGCGTACCGCGCGGCATGCTCGGAGTTCAGGCCGACATAGCCCATCAGCTCCAGAATGCGGTCCTGCCGCTCCTGCTTGCTGGAATAGAGCTTGTGCACGTCCAGCGGCTCGCCGATGATATCGGTGACCGTCATACGTGGGTTCAGAGAAGAATACGGATCCTGAAAGACCATGGACGCCTTGCCGCGGAAGGCCTGAATGTCGGCCTTGGTGCGGATGGGCTTGCCGTTGTAGATGACCTCGCCGGCGGTGGGCTTGTAGAGGTGCAGGATGGTGCGGCCGACCGTCGTCTTGCCGCAGCCGGATTCACCGACCAGACCGAGCGTTTCGCCCGGATGGATGGAGAAGCTGACGTTATCGACGGCCTTCAGGGGCTTGGTGCGCAGAAGGCCCATATTGATGTTGAAGTACTCCTTCAGGTTGCGTACCTCAATGATCGGCTGAGCAGTTTCGTTTTTCATGCGTCGGCACCGTCCTTCTGTTCCGGATTCTCAGCGTCCGACAGCGCGATGCTGCCGTCCTCAACGCCCAGTTTGACATTCATCCAGCAGGACGCCAGATGATCGTCGTTGATGCGCATGCGCTCGGCGCGCTCGCGCAGGCAGATCTTCATGGCTGCGTCGCACCGCGGGGCAAACGGACACCCGGCGGGCATGTTCAGCAGATCGATCGGTGTGCCCTTGATCGGCTCCAGCTTTTCGCCGATGTTGCTCGACGACGGAATGGAGCGGAGCAGGCCCTTGGTGTATTCGTGGCGGGGATTGTAGAAGATCTCGTCCGCCGTGCCCTGCTCGCAGATGGAACCGGCGTACATGACGATGACCTCGTCGCACATCTGCGCCACAACGCCAAGATCGTGCGTGATGAGGATGATGGCCATGCCAAGCTCCTGCTGTAAGGATTTCATCAGATCGAGGATCTGCGCCTGAATGGTGACGTCGAGCGCGGTGGTCGGTTCGTCGGCGATCAGGATATCCGGCTCGCAGGCGAGCGCCATGGCGATCATGACGCGCTGGCGCATGCCGCCGGAAAATTCATACGGATACTGCTTCATGCGCTTTTCCGGCTCGTTGACATTGACAAGACGGAGCATTTCGACGGCACGCTCCCACGCCTGCTTGCGGTTGCGGTTCGTGTGCAGGGTGATGGCCTCCATCAGCTGATGGCCGATGGTGTAGGTCGGGTTCAGGGACGTCATGGGATCCTGGAAGATGATCGAGACCCTATTGCCGCGGACGGTCTTCATGACGCTCTCGCCCGCGCCGACCAGCTCCTGTCCATCGAGCTTGATGGAGCCGGAGACGATCTTGCCGGTCGAGGCGAGGATCTGCATGATGGAATAGGCCGTGACCGACTTGCCGGAGCCGGATTCACCGACGATGCCGAGAACCTTTCCCTTGTCGAGGAAGAACGACACGCCGTTGACAGCCTTGACCTCACCGGCGTCGGTGAAGAAGGAAGTGTGCAGATCATGGACTTCAAGCAAAGACATTGTTCTGTTCCTCCTTCCTTAACCGTTGAGCTTCGGGTCGAACGCGTCGCGCAGACCATCGCCGAAGAGGTTCAAAGAGAGCACGATGAGCGAGATGATGAGCGCCGGGATCACCATGCGGTACGGATACGAGGTGATGCCGTTGAGCGCGTCGGAAGCAAGAGAGCCGAGCGACGGCATCGGCGCGTTGACGCCGAGACCGAGGTACGACAGGAAGCTTTCGGTAAAGATTGCGTTCGGGATCTGCAAAGCAGTGGAGATAAAGATGACGCTCATGCAGTTGGGGACAAGGTGCCGCGTGATGATCCAGCCGCCCTTGGCGCCCGTGGCCTGTGCAGCCAGCACGTATTCCTGCTCGCGCAACGAGAGAATCTGGCCGCGGATGAGCCGCGCCATCGAGACCCAGTAGAGGACGGCGAAGACGATGAACAGGCTTATGATGTTGCTGCCGATCCGGGCCAGCGGCGTGCCGTCCAGCTTGTCGCCGAGCGCGACCTTCAGAACAGTCGCCAGCAGGATGACCATGAGGGTATCGGGCAGCGAGTAGATGATATCGACGATCCGCATGATGATGAGGTCGACCTTGCCGCCGCAGTAACCGGCGATCGAGCCGATCGTCATGCCGATGATGAGCACGATGATGCTCGCAAAGAAGCCGACGGCGAGGGAAATGCGCGTGCCGTAGACCACGCGGATGAAATAGTCGCGCCCGGCGGCGTCGGTGCCGAAGACGTGCGGGAAGACCTTTTCACCGGCTTCGATCTTTGCCAGCTCTGTTTTGCCGTAGGTGAACGGGGCGAGATTATTGTAGGAAGCGTCGACCGGCTTGCCGGGGCGGACGCCGAGCTGCTGGTCATAGGAATAGGGCCAGAAGGCCGGGATGAGAATGGCAGAGAGCGTGATGATCAGAACGACGATCAGGCTGACGAGTGCGACCTTATTCTTGCACAGGCGCTTGACGCCGTCCTTGAAGAACGTGGTCGAGGGGCGCATCTGGACGATATAGGCCTTTTCCTCGTCGGTGGCGGGGATAAAGTCGTCCATGTTGACGTGGAGACTGAATAATTTCTTCTTATTCATGGTGCGCCTCCTTATTCCAGCTCAATCCGCGGGTCGACCAGCTTGTAAAGAAGGTCGCTCACGAGATTCATGATGATGATGAGACATGCGAGAATGATGGTCGTGCCCATGATGAGCGGGTAATCACGTCCGGTGATGCTGTTGACGAACGCGCGGCCGATGCCGGGGACGGCAAAGATCTGCTCGACGACAAGCGAACCGGTCACGATATAGGCCAGCATCGGGCCAAAGTAGGTGATGACCGGAATGAGGGAGTTTTTGAGCGCGTGGCCGAAAATGACCCGGAAGCCCGGCACGCCCTTGGCGCGGGCGGTGCGGATGTAGTCCTGCCCGAGCACATCCAGCATGGACGAGCGCGTCAGACGTGTGATATACGCCATGGGGTAGAGGCCCAGCGTGATGATCGGGAGCACAAGGCCGTTCTTCTCCGCGCCGTTGGCCGGAAGAATGTGCCACGTGACGGCAAATATAATAAGGAGCAGCGACCCCGCGATGAACGACGGCATGGAGACGAACGCCGTGGTGATGACCATGATGATCTTATCGATCAGCTTGTTGCGCCGCAGCGCCGCAATGGAGCCCAGCACGATGCCGACCACGAGCGCGCCGAACGCAGCGATCAGGCCAAGCTTGGCCGAGACCTTCATGCCGTCTGCAATGATGTCGACGACCTGGCGGCCGCGCTGCTTCAGAGACGGGCCAAAGTCAAACCGCGTGACGATGTCGCCGAGGTAGGTGATGTACTGCTCGAGGACGGGCTTGTCGAGACCGTATTTTGCTTCCATGGCAGCCTGAACGGCAGGCGTCGTGGCCTTTTCGCCCACGAACGGACCGCCGGGGACGGCGTGCATGACAAAGAACGTGATCGTGATGACCACCCAGATCGTCAGAATCGCCAGCCCGATCCGCTTGAGAATGTAGAGAAGCATCTTGGAGTTCATGGTTCATCCCACCTTCAATGACTGGAAACTGTCGCTTGCAGAAAGACAAGTGCCTTTTCCGTATTTGATACTGTGCTGTTATGTTACTATAAATGATTAAAGCGGAAAAATCAACGATTATTTGCAGGAAATGAATCGAAAGATGTTTTTTCCTGCATTTTCTCTGGCCAAAATCCGAAGAAGGGATAAAATCCGGCGGCAGCGGGAAAAGCTGGCCGCTGCGGGCAAAAACCGCGGCACGTGCGCGGCAGGCGGGCAGGTGTCGTTTATACATGGGATTTTGGTTTTTTATATCATGCGGGATTTGACGCGATTTTGCAAGATGCAATCCGGAAAAAATCAGGACAAATTGCTCTGTATTTTTATTGAAATTCACATAAACTTCCGTTTTTCTGAAAAAACTGCCGCACGACCCGTTTTCTGGGACCGTGCGGCAGCAGGTTTCGGGTGTTATCCGGCACACTCAAACTGACTGTTGTAGAGGCCGGCATAGAAGCCGCCCTTCTGCATGAGCGTCTCGTGCGTGCCGCTCTCGATCACGTCGCCGTCCTTCATGACAAGGATGAGATCGGCGTTTTTGATCGTGGAGAGCCGGTGGGCGATCACGAAGCTCGTGCGGTTCTCGGTCAGCCGGTCCATGGCTCTCTGGATGAGCAGCTCCGTGCGCGTGTCGACGGAGCTGGTCGCTTCGTCCAGAATGAGCATCGGCGCATCCTGCAGCATGGCGCGGGCGATGGTCAGCAGCTGCTTCTGACCGGCGGAGATGGACGAGCTGTCGGACAGGACGGTGTCGAAGCCGTGCGGCAGGGAATGCACAAATTTGTCAAGCCCGCAGGCGCGGCAGACCGTCTCCAGCTGCTCGTCCGTCACGTCCGGCATGTTGTAGACCAGATTCTCCCGGACAGTTCCTTCAAACAGCCACGTGTCCTGCAATACCATGGCGAACATGCGGTGCACATCCTCACGGCGCAGCTCGCTGGCGGGCGTGCCGTCAATGCGGATGCTGCCGCCGCAGAGCTCGTAAAAGCGCATGAGCAGGTTGACCATGGTGGTCTTACCCGCACCGGTCGGGCCGACGATGGCGACCTTCTGGCCGGGCTTTACTTCGGCGGAGAAGTCCTTGATGATGATCTTCTCCGGCGCGTCGGGATAGCTGAAGCGGACATGCTCGAAGCTGACGGCGCCCTTGACCGCCTGCGGCGCGGGCGTCTTTTCGCTCTCGTCGGGCAGCTCTTCACTCTCGAGAAAGTCAAAAATGCGGTGCGCCGACGCGGACGCGGTCTGCATGTTCGTCATGCCCTGCGCGATCTGCGTCAGGGGCGAGGTGAACAGGCGCACATACAGGATGAACGAGACGATGACGCCGATGTCAATGATGCCCTGAATGGCCAGAATCGACCCCAGCACGCACACGGCGACATAGGACAGATTGCCGATGACGTTCATGAGCGGCTGCATGACGCCGGACAGGAACTGCGAGCGCCAGTTCGCGTCATAGACGGCGCTGTTGAGCTGGTCAAATTTCTCGCCGACCGGCTCGCCCGCGCGCGAGATGCGCACGACCGCGTGGCCGGAGTACATCTCCTCCACATAGCCGTTCAGCGCGCCGAGGCTTTCCTGCCGGGCAGTAAAGTATTTCTGCGAGCGGGACATGATGAGGATGACCAGCAGAAGTCCGATGAGCGTGATCGCCAGCGAGACGAGCGCCAGCCGCCACTCCGTCACGAACATCATAATGAGGCACCCGACAAACTGCGTGGCGGCCGAAATGATGGTCGGCAGGCTGTTGGTCAGGCCCTGCTGGAGCGTGGAAACGTCGTTCGTAATGCGGCTGAGAATGTCGCCCTGCGAATGGAAGTTGAAATACTTCTGCGGTACACGGTTGATCTTTTCTGACAGCTCGCCGCGCATCCGGTAGGACATTTTGAGCGTGACGTTCGCCATGATATAGTGCTGCGCAAAGCCAAACAGGGCGCTGAGTCCATAGATCACGGCCAGCAGCACGCCGACCTTTGCCACGGCGGCAAGGTCGATGCCGGTCATCAGTCCCTCGGACATGAGCGTGGCGATCTTACCGACCTGATCGGGGCCGATGATCGTCAGCACGGCACTGAGCGCCGCGAGGACGAGCGCAAAAATCAGAATGCCAAGGCTCTTGCGCAGATACGCGGTCAGCCGCCGGAGCGCGGCCTTCAGATCGGTCTTCTGGACAGGCTGCATATTGGGTCTCATTTGCAATCTCCTCCTTCTGCAAGTTCTTCCGCGCTCAGCTGCGACAGCGCGATCTCCTGATAGACGCGGCAGGTCTTCATCAGCTCGTCGTGCGTGCCGTGGCCGACGAGCTCGCCGCGGTCAAGCACGAGGATCTGATCGGCGTGCCGGATGGTGCTGATGCGCTGGGCGACGATAATCTTGGTGGTGTCGGGCAGCTCGCGGGCAAGCCCCTCGCGCAGCGCGGCATCCGTCCGGTAGTCCAGCGCGGAGAACGAATCGTCAAATACGAGGATTTCCGGCTTTCTTGCCAGCGCGCGGGCAATGGACAGTCGCTGCTTCTGCCCGCCGGAGACGTTCCGGCCCAGCTGGGCGATGGGGTGCGCCGCGCCCTCGGGATAGCGGCTGACAAATTCGTCAGCCTGCGACAGCCGCAGAGCGTCGCCGAGCGATGCATCGGTGTCCTGTACGGCGCTTTCGCCAAAGAAGACGTTCTCGCGGACGGTGCCGGAGAACAGAACGGCCTTCTGCGTCACGTAGCCAAGCTTATTATAAAGCGTGTCAAAGGTATAGTTTTTCACGTCGACGCCGTCGACCAGCACGGAGCCCTCCGTCGCGTCGTAAAAGCGCGGGATGAGACTCACGAGCGTCGACTTGCCGCTGCCGGTTGCGCCGATGACGGCGAGCGTCTGGCCGCGGCCGACGCGGAAGCTGATATGCTCCAGCTCATTGCCGGCAGCGTTCGGATAGCGGAACGAAACGTCGCGGAACTCGACCGTGCCGGTCTCGCGGCCCCTGGTCTCGCGGCCCTCGCGGATGTGCGGCTGCGTGTCGAGAACCTCGTTGATACGCTCTGCCGAGACCTGCGCCTGCGGCAGCAGCATGAAAATCATGACCAGCATCATGAACGACATGACGACATAGGTCGCGTAGGTGCTGAAGACCAGAACGTTCGTGAACATCGTCAGCCGCGCCGCCGGATCGGTCAGAGCGATGCGCTCGACCAGCGCCGCGCCGACCCAGTAGATCGCGAGCGACAGCCCGTTCATGCCAAGTCCCATGGCGGGCTGCAAAATGGCGAACAGCTTCTGATTTTTCATTTGCAGCTCCATCATGTCGCGGCTTGGGCCGTCAAACTTGCGGTTCTGATAGTCCTCGGCGTTGAAGGCGTGGACAACGTTGATGCCGGTGAGATTTTCCCGTGCGACGCGGTTGATTTCATCCGTCTTCTTCTGTACCTTGCGGAACCGCGGCAGGCAGCTGGTCATGATGAGCAGCACCACCGTGCACAGCGCCACGACAAAGCCCGCCGTGATGACCGAGAGCTCCCAGCTCTTGCCGAGAATCTTGATGACGGCCCAGACGGCCATGATCGGCGCTTTCATGAGCATTTGCAGGCCCATGGCGACGATCATCTGGATCTGCGTGATATCGTTGGTGGTCCGGGTGATGAGACTCGGGACGGAGAAGGCGTGCATCTCCTCGCTTCCGGCGTCCATCACGTGATGAAACAGATCGCCGCGCACGGCGAAGCTGAAGCCGGAGGCTGTCTTCGCGGCAAGATAGCCGCAGGCGATGGCAAGCACGGCGCTGGCCAGCGTACACAGAAGCATCTGCCCGCCGACGGACAGAACGTCGGCCGTCTCGCTGCCGGGCGTCTTGATGAGGGTGGTCAGCTGCGTCATATAATCGGGCAGCTTGAGGTCAAAGTAGACCTGTACGACAACGAGCAGCGCGCAGATGAGCGCCATCAGCGCCTCCCGCTTCCGCATGCGTTTGAGAAGTTTTATCATGGCTGTGTCTCCCTTCGTTTGCACGTTCCCGTGCGGATCCTTTCGATATTGCGGTCAAAGACGGCGATGCAGCGGCGGAAGTGCTCCAGATCCTCCTCGCTCAGCCCGCCTGTGAGCTGCTCGGCAAACGCGCGCTGCAATGCGCGGCCCTGCGTGATGATGGGCGCGGCCTTTTCAGTGCAGGTGAGCATCGTCTTCCGCCGGTCGCCCGGCACGCTCTGCCGCAGAAGATATCCTTCCGTCACCAGCCGGTCGACGTGGAACGACACAATGCCCGGCTTCAGCCCGCGCATACGGCAGACGGCCGCAGCCGTGTCGTGTCCGGGATTGTTCGCAAGAAACAGCAGGATGTCCACCGCGGCGGGCGGCAGCTGCGTCTTTTCGCAGAGCGGCGCGATGACGGCGTGATAGGCGTCCGTGAATCTGGCCGCGTTGGCGAACATCGCAGACGCGGTCAGGGTCAGCTCCGACATAAGCAATACCTCCAATATCGAATAGTTCAATATTGAACTAAATTATAAGCAGAAAAAAGAAAAAGTCAATGAACGCTTTGTGAACATTCTCTGACTTTTTCTGAAACGCCGCGCGCGGCGGCAGCCTGTATTTTATTGATCTGCCGGGGTGAACATCATGGTGAAGCTGACGAACAGCAGCACGCAGCAGACCCAGATGGCGCGGGCGTCGATGAACTCGGTCACAAGACTGCCGAGCCCTGCGCCGGCGGCGAAGACAAGAATGATGCTGAAGTACGTGCGGGAGGATTGCAGCGTCCGCTTGTCGTGATTGTGGAAATATTCGCACAGCGCTTCCGACGCCGAGCGGAGATTGCCGATGCACATGGTACTGGCGTAGACGTGGCCGCGTATCTTGTGGAACGTCTGAACCTGTAGCGCGCAGACAAACGAGACCAGCGCGTTGGCCAGCGGGTCGAGCGAATGCGGCAGGAAGCCGACAATGAGCAGAAACGCGATTTCGAGCACCAGCACCATCTGCCGCCAGTGGAACTTTTCATAGCTGCGGAAGCGCATATGGATGCCCTCGGCTGCCATGGTGCCGAGAATAAAGGCTGTGACCGGGATGACGTATTTCAGACACACGCTCCATTCGCCGCGCAGAAGCGCCGCGCTCAGAAGAACGATGTTGCCGGTCTGCGCGTTGGCAAAGACCTGCCCGCGGCAGATATACGTATAGGCGTCCTGAAAACCGCCGGACAGAATGACGAAGATCGCCGCGCGGAACGTATCCGACATCTGTCCGTGAAAAAGATGCTTCTGATGCATGACATACCTCCGGGAATATTTTTTGCGATTTTATGCCCGCAACGCAGTATTATATGCCGGGATACGGAAAAAGTAAATGGCATTCTGCACGAATTTTGCCGGATTTTCTGGAAACACGCTTGACTTTGCAATGGTTGTAGAGTTTATAATGGGGCGAAATCAAAAGGGGTGTATCCATGTGGAAAAAAATCTGACAAACGGAAGCGTTTTGAAAACAGTCGTCAGCTTCTCGCTGCCGTATCTGCTGTCCTATCTCTTGCAGACGCTCTATGGAATGGCGGATCTGTTCATCATCGGGCAGTACGAGGGCGTGGCCAGCACGACGGCGGTCTCGATCGGCTCGCAGGTCATGCACATGCTGACCATCATGCTTGTGGGCCTTGCAATGGGCACGACCGTCTCCATCGCGCAGGCCGTCGGCGCGGGCAAGCCGGAGCGCGCGATCCGGACGCTGCAATGGGCGATCGCGCTCTGCTGCGGCTTCAACGTGCTCGTCGTCGCGGCTGTCCAGTTTGCGGCGGAGCCGCTGGTCGCCCTGTTCACGCCGGACACGGCAGTGGCCGTCTCCGGCGGGCAGTATCTGCGCGGCTACGTCTGGGACAGCTTCTTTGCCGGTGTCCAGTTCAGCTTCAGCGGCTATTTCTGCGCCTGCGGCAAGTCGGAGCTGTCGTTCCTGCACAATTTCCTGTCCATCCTTCTGGTGCGAATCCCCGGCGCGTATCTGGCGTCCCGCCTGTTCCCGCAGACGCTTCTGCCGATGGGTCTGTCCAACGCGGCAGGTTCGCTGTTTTCCATTCTTGTCTGTGTGATCGCCTTTGCGGTGCTTCGCCGCCGCGCGGCGAGAGAAAGGAGCCTGCATGGATAAATCCGGCCTGTTCTCCATCGGCCAGATGGCCAAAATCTTTCATATCAGTCAGAGCAGCATCCGCTATTACGAAAAGAGCGGCTTTCTGACGCCGGAATACGTTGATCCCGATTCCGGCTACCGCTATTACGGCCCGCGGCAGTTTGAGGTCTTCAATACCATCCGCTATCTGCGTACGCTCGACATGCCGCTGCCGGAGATCACGGATTTCCTGCATAACCGCGACGTCGCGCGCATCGAGCAGAAGCTGCGCCAGCAGAAGCAGGAGGTTGCCCGGCGGCAGCAGGAGCTGTCGCGCATTGAGCGCAAGATCGACAACCGCCTGCGGCAGCTGCACGAAGCGCAGACCGCGGCGCTTGGGCAGATCGAGCTGACCGAGAGCGAGCCGTGCCGCCTGTTCTGGATCGGCCAGACGCTGCAGATCACCGATTGCAGCGAGCTGGAGCTGCCCACGGCCTGTCTGGCCGAAGCACAGGCGGAAGCGCTCATTTTCCTCGGCAAGGTCGGCGTCGGCATCTCGGCGGAGCACTTAACGGCAGGGGAGTTTGCGCAGTACGACGGCATTTTCCTCGTTCTGGACGAGGAAGACCGCTTTGACGGCAAGCAGATCTGCCTGCCGCGTGCACGCTGCGCGCGCGTGATGTTCCGCGGCAGCCACTTGCAGGCGCCGGAGCAGTACGGGCGGCTGATGGCTTGTCTCCGCGAAAACGACCTGCGCCCTGCCGGCTTCTCCCGCGAGATCACCATGATCGACGCCGGCTTCACCAGCGCCGCCGACCAGTATGTCACGCAGATCACGATTCCCGTAACGGAGATTTGAGAGCAAACAGTTAACAGGCACAGCGGAATTATCCGCTGTGCCTGCTCTTGCCTCTCCCTTTGGGAGAGGTGTCTGAGCGCAGCGAAGACGGAGAGGGGAAACCGTGCCTGCCAAGCCCCTCTCAGTCGCCTGCGGCGACAGCTCTCCCGGATGGAGAGCCAAGTAAGGCGGCTGCTTATGAATTGCTGACTGCTTTTTGACGAAAAAGCGGTGGAAACTTCCGTGAACTTTCTTCTTTCATGCACTTGCGGATACGGAGAAATTGGAGTATAATTTGTATCATCTATAAGTATCAGTGGGAGAATGACCTATGGCCGTACTGCGAGAGTTCTTCCAGAATCTTCTGTATCAGATCCCAAAGGTCGGGATTTCCGATATTGTCGATATCCTGGTGGTTTCGATTATCTTCTATGCGCTCCTTCGGATGATCCGGTCGACCAGCGCCGCGCGCGTGGCACGTGCGATTTTGCTGCTGCTGGCGATCACCGTTCTGACGGACGTACTGAATCTCTATACATTAAACTGGATCCTCAATAAGATCCTCGAGGTCGGCGCGATCGCGCTCATCATTGTCTTCCAGCCGGAGCTTCGCCGCGCGCTGGAGCGGGTCGGCGCGCAGCTGCATTTCCATCTGCTGTCGACCGAGTCCGGCGCGTCCATCGAGCAAAGCGCCGTGGCAGCGACGGTGCAGGCCTGCGAGATCATGTCAAAGGAGCGCGTCGGCGTGCTGCTCGTCTTTGAGCGTGAGACGCCGCTCGACGAGTATTTCAAGACCGGTACGCTGGTCGACGCGCAGCTGTCCGAGCAGCTGCTGCGGAACCTGTTCTTCAAAAACTCGCCCCTGCACGACGGCGCGGTCATCGTCCGCGGCGGGCGCATCGCAGCCGCCGGCTGCGTCATGCCCCTGAGCGACAATCCGCACCTGCCGAGCGATCTCGGCACGCGCCACCGCGCAGGCGTCGGCACCAGCGAGGCGTCCGACGCCGTGGTCGTCATCGTGTCCGAGGAGAACGGGACGATCTCGGTCGCCATCGGCGGCATGCTCAAGCGCCATCTTGCCCCGCAGACGCTGCAAAAGCTCCTGACCAACGAGCTGATCGCAGACGGGGAAGAGAAGCAGCCGCTGCTGCTGCGGCTGGCCGCGCATTTTGGCAGGAAGGACGGTTCCAATGAAAAGTAAGCTTTTTGCCATGATCGTTTCCGTCCTCGCGGCGATGTGCCTGTGGGTTTATGTCGTGACCGTCGTCAATCCCGACGGCGATATGGTGATCGGCAATATCCCCGTGACGTTCTCCGGCGCAGAGGTTCTGCGCGAGGATCACGGGCTGGTCATCACCGGCGACTATCAGGAATTTGTCTCCGTGCACTTCTACGGAAAAAATACCGACCTCAAAACGCTCGACCAGCACAAGGACGAGATCAAGGCCGTCATCGACGTATCCAAGGTGCGCAGCACCAAGGAATACACCATGACCTACGATATCACTCTCCCGAGCGCGGTCTCGGCGTCGTCCATCACAAAGATGGACAAAAGCCCGTCCTCAATCACCTTCCGCGTCGAGCGGCAGATCACAAAATCGGTCGAGGTCAAGGGCGACTTTACGAACGTCAAGATCGCCGAGGGCTACATGCTCGACAGCACGAGCTTCGACTACGAGTCCGTCACCGTGGAAGGGCCGGAGTCCATCGTCAGCACCATCGATTCTGCGCAGGTCACGCTCGACCGCAGCAATGTGGACAAGACGATCACCGAGTCGGTCTCCTATGTCCTTCTGGACAAGAACGGCGAACAGGTCGACCCGACGGAGCTGACACTCAGCACCGACGCCATCGAGGTCACCATGAAGATCGTCAAATATAAGGTCGTGCCCATCGAGGTGCAGCTGCTCTACGGCGACGGCTTGCAGGAGCAGGACGTCAGCTATGACTACGAGCCGAAGGCCGTGACGCTTTCCGGCGATTCTGCCGTGCTGGACGGGCTCAACTCCATCCAGCTCGACCCGATCGATCTGTCCATGCTCACGAGCAACGAAGAGACGGTCACACGGAGCATCCTCATCCCGAACGACGCGAAGAACGTCTCCGGAGAGGAGACGGTCTCCGTCCGGATCACCATTACCGGCAAGCAGATCAAGACCGTGCGGACGACCAATATCGTCTTTATCGGCGTCGACGAGACGCAGTTCAAGGCAACGAGCCTTTCCCAGCAGGTGCAGGTCACCATCCGTGCCGATGCGGCGGACGCAAACAAGATCACCGCGAACAACATCCGGATCGTGGCGGACATGAGCGCCTACACGCAGACGGGAACCTATCAGGTGCCCGTGACCGTCCGCATCGACGGCTACCAGAGCGCCGGCGCGATCGGCCAGTATTCCATCGCCGTCAATCTCGCGGCGGCGGACAATGAAGCGGAATAAGGGAGGAACAGACATGATCAGAAGTATGACCGGCTACGGCCGTGCAGAAAAAACGATCGACGGCCGCGAGATCACGGTCGAAATGCGTGCGGTCAATAACCGCTATCTCGATCTGAACGTCAAGCTGCCGCGCATGTGCGGCTTTGCTGAGGACGCCGTCAAGGCTGCGGTCAAAAAGAGCGTTGCCCGCGGCAAAATGGACGTCTTTATCACCGTGAACGTCACAGCTGACGAGAGCATGCGCATCTCTCTCAATAAGCCCGTGCTTGAGGGCTATCTCGCGGCGCTCGGCTCGATCGCCGCGGACTACGGCGTGCGGGACGATGTCTCCGTCATGTCGCTTGCCCGTCTGCCGGACGTGTTCGTCGTGGAAAAGCAGGAGGAGGACGAGCAGAAGCTCACGGACGATATCCTGTCTGTCGTGCAGGAAGCGCTGGAGAAGTTCAACGCCATGCGCGAAAAGGAAGGCATGGCCATGGAGCAGGATCTGCGCAGCCGGGCCAAGACCGTTCTGTCCCTTGTGGAAAAGGTCGAAGCCCGCAGTCCCGTCACGCTCGCGGAATACCGCGCGCGCCTGACGCAGAAGATGCAGGAGGTACTCGGCCAGACGAACATCGACGAGAGCCGCATCCTGCAGGAGGCCGCCGTCTACGCCGATAAGATCGCCGTTGACGAAGAGACTGTCCGCCTGCGCAGCCACCTGAACCAGCTCGATCAGATGCTGACGAACGGCGGCGCGATCGGCCGCAAGCTTGATTTCCTGCTTCAGGAATTTAACCGCGAAGCCAACACCATCGGCTCCAAGGGCAACGACCTAGAGCAGGCAAGGACTGTGGTCGAGCTGAAGGCGGAGCTGGAAAAGATCCGCGAGCAGACGCAGAACATCGAGTGATCGGAGGAGACAATGAAGCTCATTTCAATCGGCTTCGGCAACGTTGTCGCCGCCGCGCGCATTCTGGCGGTCGTCAGCCCGGATTCCGCGCCGGTCAAGCGCGTGGTGCAGGAAGCGCGGGAGCGCGGGATGCTGCTGGACGCGTCCTTCGGCCGCCGGACGAAGTCCGTCCTGCTGATGGACACCGACCACGTCATCCTGTCGTCCGTTACGCCGGAGACCATCGCTGCGCGCATGGAAGAAAAGAATGCAGAGGAGACGATCACGCAGCCATGAGAGGAAAACTGTTTGCCATCTCCGGGCCGTCCGGCGTCGGAAAAAATACGGTCCTGAACCGCGTCATGCAGCTGCGCGAGCATGTGCAGTACTCCATATCCGCCACGTCCCGCGCCATGCGCCCCGGCGAGGTGGACGGAAAAAGCTATTATTTCGTGACCCGCGCCCAGTTTGAGCAGATGATCGCAGACGGCGAGCTGCTCGAGCATGCGGAATACGTCGGCAATTACTACGGTACGCCCATCCGCCCGATCCGCGAAGCGCTCGAGTCCGGTACGGACGTTGTGATGGATGTCGACGTGGTGGGTGCGCTCAACATCCGCAAGCGCCTGCCCGAAGCGGTGCTGGTCTTCCTGACTGCGCCGTCGCTGGAGGAGATCCGCCGCAGGCTTCAAAAGCGCGGCGACGTCAGCCCGGACGCGATGGAAAAGCGGCTGGAGCGGGCAAAATGGGAATACAGTCAGGCATATCAATACGACTATCTGGTCGTCAATGATACGGTCGAGCATGCGGCGGACGAGCTGCTTGCGATCATGACCGCAGAAAAGTGTAAAATGATGGATCGCATCCATATCATGAAGGAGGAACTCTAATGCTTTACCCCGCAATGTCGGAACTTCTCAAACATGTTGACAGCCGCTATCTGCTCGTCAATGTCGTGGCGCACCGCGCCCGCCAGCTTTCGATCGAATCCGAGCTGACGCACGAGCCGCTGGAGGAAAAGCCGGTCACGCTCGCCATCCGCGAGGTCGCCGAGGGCAAGCTCTCTGCGGAGCTGGACGATAAATACAGACACTGAGTATCGCATACACACCAAGGCGCGGGCATTCCGCCTGCGCCTTGGCGCGTTCTTTTCCATCGCCCGCGCCGCGGGCGGTGCCGGACTGGGAGGAGGGAGAAGCCGATGATCGCACAGCTGGCAGTTGCTGCTGCCGTATATGCCATCGACAGACCCTACTCCTACCGTGTGCCGGAGGGCATGACCATCCGGCCCGGCATGCGCGTGCGCGTGCCGTTCGGACGCGGCAACCGCCGCTCGGAGGGGATCGTCCTCTCCACACAGGACACATATCAGGAGGGACTGAAGACCATCGAGCAGGCACTCGATGAGGAGCCGATCCTGACCTACGCGCAGCTGCAATTGGCAGCCTTTATGAAGGAGCGGTATTTCTGCACGTTCTATGAAGCGGTCAAGGCGATTTTGCCGGCGGGCTTCTGGTTCGGACAGAAAAAGACGCTGACGCTGGCTGCCGGCGCGCAGAAAAAGCTGCCTGCCGGCATGGTAAATTCCGACGCGGCGCGGCTTGTGCAGCTGCTGCAGGATCTTGGCGGCAGCGCGCCGGAAAAGACGCTCCGCAGCCAGTTTGAAGACCCTGCCGCGTTCGACGCGGCTGTGCAGACGCTCCGCCGCCGCCATCTTCTGACCGCCGACGCGGAGTTCCTGCCGAAAAGCAGTGAGAAGACCGTCAAAATTGCCGCCCTTGCAGTCCCGCAGGAGGAAGCGGAGCAGTTCGCCGCCCGCAAACAGGCGTCCGCGCCATTGCAGGCCGCCGTGCTGCGGCTTCTGTGCGCGGTCGGCGCAGGCCCGTGCCGCGAGCTGTGCGACCTGACGGGCGCAGGCATGGCGACGGTCAATCGCCTGCAAAAGCTGGAGTTTCTGACCATATTTGAAAAGCCCGCCCTGCGCACGCCGAAGCGGCAGGAAGCGGCTCCCGCGGAGCCCATCCGCCTGAGTGAAGAGCAGCAGACCGCCTTTGACGGCCTGCACGCGCAGATGCAGGCGGAAAAGCCGGGCGCGGCGCTTCTCTATGGCGTGACGGGCAGCGGCAAGACGGCTGTCTATCTGGCGCTCATCCAGAAGGCGCTCGAAGCGGGCAAATCGGCCCTGCTTCTCGTGCCGGAGATCGCGCTGACGCCGCAGCTTCTCGATAAGCTCAGCGCGCAGTTCGGAAAGACAGTCGCTGTGCTCCATTCCAGCCTGCGTGTGGGCGAGCGCTGCGACGAATGGCGGCGCATCGCGCGCGGAGACGCGCGCGTCGCGGTCGGCACACGGTCGGCTGTGTTCGCCCCGGTGCAAAATCCTGCCGTCATCATCCTCGACGAGGAGCAGGAGCATACCTATAAATCCGAAAACGCCCCGCGCTACCACGCGCGGGAGATCGCGCTCTACCGCGGCGCGAAGGAGGGGGCGCTCGTCCTCTTCGGCTCCGCAACACCGTCCATCGAGACAATGTATCTGGCAAGAACGGGGGTTTATACCCTTTATACCCTCAAGACCCGGTATAATGGCCGCGCGCTTCCCGACGCGCGCATCATCGACATGAAACAGGAGCTGCGGGCGGGAAACGACCTTGATATCAGCCGCGAGCTGGAGGAGGGCGTCCGCGACGCCATTCTGGACGGCAAGCAGTCTATCCTCTTCCTGAACCGCCGCGGCAACAGCCGGTATCTGGTCTGCATGGACTGCGGCGACGTGCCGCAGTGCCCGCGGTGCAGCGTCCACCTGACGTATCATTCCTCCGGCCGCCGCCTGATGTGCCACTACTGCGGCTACTCGCGGCCCGCGCATGCGCGCTGCGAGAAGTGCGGCGGTGCGATGAAGGCTGTCGGCAGCGGCACGCAGAAGATCGAGCAAGAGCTGAAGGCGCTCTTCCCGGATACGGAGCTTCTGCGCATGGACGCCGATACCGTGGCGGCCTCGGGCAGCCATGAGGAGCTGCTGCGCACGTTCCGGGAAAAGAAAATCCCGATCCTGCTCGGCACGCAGATGGTCGCCAAGGGGCTGGATTTCCCGGCTGTGACGCTGGTCGGCGTGCTGGACGCGGATATGAGCCTGTATGTTGATAATTTCCGCGCGGCGGAGACGACGTTCTCCCTCATCACGCAGGTGGTCGGCCGCTCGGGCCGCGGCGCGGACAGCGGCACGGCCATGATCCAGACCATGACGCCGGAGCATCCGGTCTTGCAGCTGGCCGCGAAGCAGGACTATGACGCCTTTTACGAGCTGGAGCTGCAAATGCGGAAGCTGCGCGGCTGCCCGCCGTTCTCTGACCTGTTTACCATCACCATTGCGGGACTGGAGGAGCGGGGACTTGTGCAGACGGCAGTCCGCCTGCGCGATGCGCTGGCGGCCAATCTGCAAAAACAGCCGTATGCCGCGATGCGCGCGCAGCTGCTCGGCCCCGCACCGGCAAGCGTCGCCCGCGTCAACTATTCCTACCGCTATCAGCTGACGCTGATGTGCAGAAATTCCGCGCCGCTGCGGAAGCTGCTGGCGTTTCTGCTCGTGGAGTTTTCAAAAGACAAGCAGAACAAGGGCCTGACGGCCTTCATCGATATCAATTCGTATAACTAAGGAGCGATTGCGCAATGGCACTGAGAAAAATTGTAACGGTCGGCGATCCGATCCTGACGAAGGTCTGCCGCCCGGTGATCAGATTCGACCAGAAGCTGGCCATTCTGATCGAGGATATGATCGAGACCATGCATGACGCCAACGGCGTCGGCCTGGCCGGCCCGCAGGTCGGCGTGATGCGGCGGCTCTGTGTCGTCGATACCGGAGAGGAGGACGTGGAGCTCGTGAACCCCGAGGTCGTGGAGGTCAGCAAAGAGACGCAGACCGGCATCGAGGGCTGCCTGAGCCTGCCCGGCAAATACGGCATCGTCACGCGGCCGGAGCATGTGGTCGTGCGCGCGCAGGACCGCAACGGCGACTGGTACGAATACGAGGGCGACGACATTGTCGCCCGCTGCTTCCTGCATGAGATCGATCATCTCGACGGCCATATGTACACCGAGATCGCCGAAAAAATGCTCACGCCGGAGGAGCTGGAAGAGCTGACCCGGCAGGAGGAAGAGGAGGACGGGGAATGAGACTCGTCTTCATGGGCACGCCGGACTTTGCAAAGGCGTGTCTCGAAACGCTCAATGACGAGGGCTTTGACATTGCCGCCGTCTATACCAAGGTCGACACGCCCAAAAACCGCGGCATGAAGCTCATTCCGTCGCCGGTCAAGGCGTATGCGCAGTCGGTCGGTTTGCCTGTTTATCAGCCGCAGTCCTTCCGGAACGAAGAGACTGTGCAGCGGCTGCGGGAGCTGAAGCCTGACCTTCTCGTTGTGGTCGCCTACGGCAAGATCCTGCCGCAGGCCGTGCTCGATATCCCGACCTATGGCGCGATCAACATGCACGGCAGCATCCTGCCGCAGCTGCGCGGTTCCGCGCCGGTGCAGCGCTCGATCCTCAACCACTGCGACGAGGCGGGCGTCACCGCCATGTATCTGTCCGCCGGCATGGACGAGGGCGATATCATCGAGATCCGAAAGACCGTCATCCAGCCGCTGGAAACCTCGGAGGAGCTGATGGCGCGGCTTGCGCAGATCGCAGCGCCCCTCTGCGCCGATACCGTCCGCGCGATCGAAGCCGGTACGGCAGTCCGGACGCCGCAGAACGACGCGGAAGCGACCTATGCGCCGATGCTCAGCAAGGCGGAAAGCCCGATCGACTGGAACCAGCCTGCGCGGTATATCGTCGATCAGGTGCGCGGCCTTGTGCCGTGGCCGGTGGCGACGGCGAACCTCGGCGGAACGGAGTTCAAGCTTTACCGCGTGGAATATACCGATCAGAAGACGGACAAGACCCCCGGCAGTCTGGTTGCGCTGACAAAAAAGGGCCTGCTTGTAGCCTGCGCAGGCGGCGATGTGCTGCTGGTGCGCGAATTGCAGGCGCAGGGCGGCAAGCGGATGCCCGCGCCCGATTATTTCCGGGGACATCCGATCACGATTTGAGTTGAGGGAACTATGAACGCACGAACAACGGCGCTTTCCGCGCTCATCGCCATCCGGCGGCAGAACGCGTGGGCAGACGGCGCGATCAAGGAATATACGGCCCGCGACCGGCTGGACCGGCGCGACGCGGCGCTGGCCGCCAGACTGCTCTACGGCGTGGTGCAGAACCGCATGCTGCTGGACTATGACCTGTCGCAGGTCGTCTCCGGCGGGCTTGGCCGCTTGCAGCCGGTCGTACTGGACATTCTGCGGCTGGGCGCGTACCAGATCTTATTTCTCGATAAGATCCCCGCTTCCGCCGCCGTAAACGAAGCGGTCGAGCAGGCCAAGGCCTACGCCAACCCCCGCGCGGCAGGGCTTGTCAACGGCGCGCTGCGCGCGCTGACGCGCAAACGCGGCACGCTGGAAGCGCCGAAGGATCCTGCAACAAAATATTCGCACCCGCAGCCGCTCATCGACTGCCTGCGCGCGTCATTTGACGAGCAGACGCTTGAAGCGTTCCTGGCCGCCGATAATGAAATTCCCAAAACGGCCTTGCAGGTCAATCCGCTTAAGGCGTCGCCGGAGGAAGTCATGGCTGCGCTCGACGCGGCGCAGATCGCCTATGAGCCGCATCCGTGGCTGGCGGGCTGCTATCTCGTCTCCGGTACGGGCAATCTGGAGGCGCTGCCGCTGTTCCAGTCCGGCGCGGTCTATGTGCAGGATCCGGCAGCGAAGCTCGCGGTCTTGGTGTCCGGCGCGGCGCCCGGCATGCGCGTGCTGGACTGCTGCGCGGCGCCCGGCGGCAAAAGCTTTGCTGCCGCCATGCAGATGGAAAACCGCGGCAGCATCCTGTCCTGCGATCTGCATGCGCATAAGATCGCCCTGATCGAAAAAAACGCCGCCCGCCTCGGCATTTCCATTCTGAATGCACAGACGCGCAGCGCGGCGGAGTTTGACGCCGCGCTGGAAAACGCATTCGATCTCGTCATCGCCGACGTGCCCTGCTCCGGTCTGGGCGTCATCCGGAAAAAGCCGGATATCCGCTACAAACCGCTGGACGCGATCGCGCGCCTGCCCGAGGTGCAGCGGGCCATTCTGGAGAACGTCAGCCGCTATGTAAAGCCCGGCGGCACGCTGCTCTACAGTACCTGCACCGTCCGAAAAGAAGAAAACGAAGCCGTGGCGCTGTCCTTCGCGCAGGCAAATCCGGCGTTCACGCCGGAGCCGTTCGCAGTCCCGGACGGGCTTGAGCTGCCGAACGAGGGCTATGCGACGCTTCTGCCGCAGCTTCACGCGGCGGACGGCTTTTTCATTTGCAAGCTGAGGAAGCACGTATGAAACAGGACATCAAATCCGTGACGCTCGCCGAGCTGCAAGCCGCGTTTGCGGCCATGGGCGAGCCGAAGTTCCGCGCAAAGCAGGTCTTCGTCTGGCTCCACCGCGGCGCGACCAGCTTCGACGCCATGACGAACCTCTCCAAGCCGCTGCGTGAAAAGCTGGACGGGCTCTATTTCATTACTGCGCCCACCGTCGCGCGCAAGCAGGTCTCGAAGCTGGACGGCACGATCAAATACCTCTGGCGCTTGGCCGACGGCAACTGCGTCGAATCCGTCGTCATGCAGTATCACCACGGCAACACCGTCTGCATCTCCTCGGAGGTCGGCTGCCCGATGGGGTGCAAATTCTGCGCGTCTACGATCGGCGGCCTTGTCCGGCGGCTGGAGCCGTCGGAGCTGGTCGATCAGGTGCTGTTTTCCCAGCTGGATTCCGGCCTGCCGATCTCCAATATCGTTCTGATGGGCATCGGCGAGCCGCTCGATAACTTTGATAACGTCATGCGCTTTCTGGAGCTGATCAACAGCCCGGACGGCATGAACATCGGCATGCGCCACATCAGCCTTTCCACCTGCGGCCTTGTCGATAAGATCGAAAAGCTGGCGGAAAAGGACCTGCAGCTGACGCTCTCGGTGTCGCTCCATTCGCCGGACGACGAATCGCGCAGCAAGATCATGCCCGTCAACCGCCGCTGGCCGGTCGATACGCTGCTGGCCGCCTGCCGCGATTATTTCGCGAAGACCGGCCGCCGCATTTCCTTTGAATATACCATGATCGACGGTGTCAGCGACTCGCCGGAGCAGGCGGAGCTGCTGGCCAGAAAGCTCGCGGGCATGGGCGCACACGTCAATATGATCCCGCTCAACAACGTGACGGAGAGCGGCCTGCACACAGCGTCCCCGCAGGCCATCCGCCGCTTCCAGACCATTCTGGAATCCCACGGCATCACCGCGACGCTCCGCCGGACGCTTGGCAGCGACATTGACGCGTCTTGCGGACAGCTCAGAAGAAAATACGAATCGACATAAGGAGGAAGCGCCATGCAGACATGGGGACTGACAGACCCGGGCAACATCCGGCAGCAGAATCAGGATGCGTATGCCATCCTTCCGTTCGGCCGCGACCGCGTGCTGATGATCGTCTGCGACGGCATGGGCGGGGCAAAATCCGGCAATGTGGCAAGCTCGCTTGCCGTGGAGGTCTTTGCGGACGAGGTGCGCCGGACGCAGAAGGCCGGCATGTCGCCGGAAAAGGCGTCTGCGATGCTCAGAAGCGCGCTGGAGCTTGCCAACCGTGCGGTTTATGAGCAGTCACAGCTGAGCGAGGACTTCACCGGCATGGGCACCACGCTGGTGGCGGCCTGGCTCAACCGTGATCTGGCTGTCATCATCAATGTCGGCGACAGCCGCGCCTACCACTTTACAAAAGAGGACGTCCGCCTGATCACGCGCGATCATTCCATGGTCGCCTACATGGTCGAGCGCGGCGAGCTGACGCAGGAGCAGGCAAAGCTCCATCCGGGCAAAAACGTCATTACCCGCGCCGTCGGCACCGAGCCGGAGGTCGAGGGCGACGTCTTTACCTGCCGCCTGCGCAGGGAGGAATGCATCCTTCTGTGCTCCGACGGCCTTTCCAACGAGATGGCCGACCAGGAGATGCTCTTTGAGGTCGTCCACGGGCTCAACAAGAGCGACTGCTGCCAGCGGCTTCTGCACATCGCCAAAAAACGCGGCGCGCCGGACAATGTGACCGTCGCGCTGGCGGCGGTCTGAGAGGTATGGCCGGTATGAACGATTCTGCAAAAAAGGAGCGAACCTGATGGACCGATACATAGGTAAGCTATTGGATAACCGCTATGAGATCCTGGAGAAGATCGGCTCCGGCGGCATGGCGGATGTATATAAGGCGCGCTGCCACCGGCTCAACCGGCTTGTGGCCATCAAGATCTTAAAAGAGGATCTGTCGCAGGACGCGGAGTTCCGCCGCCGCTTCCATGCGGAGTCGCAGGCGGTCGCGATGCTGTCCCACCCGAATATCGTGAGCGTGTACGACGTCTCCCACTCGGACAACATCGACTATATCGTCATGGAGTTGATCGAGGGCATCACGCTCAAGCAGTATATGGAGCAGAAGGGGACGCTCAACTGGCGCGAAGCGCTGCATTTTGCGACCCAGATCTGTAAGGCGCTGGAGCATGCGCACAGCCGCGGCATCATCCACCGCGACATTAAGCCCCACAACATCATGATCCTGAAGGACGGCAGCGTCAAGGTCGCCGATTTCGGCATTGCCCGCGTGTCCTCCGCCCAGAATACCCTCACGCGCGAAGCGCTCGGCTCCGTCCACTACATCTCGCCCGAGCAGGCGCGCGGCGCGCAGGTCGACTGCCGCGCGGATCTGTACGCGCTGGGCGTCGTCATGTACGAGATGCTGACGGGCCGGCCGCCGTATGACGGCGATACGCCGGTGTCCGTGGCCATCCAGCATATCAACGGCCACCCCACCATGCCGCGCGAGATCAATCCCTCCATCCCCGTCGGGCTGGAGCAGATCACCATGCACGCCATGTGCGCAGATCTGGCAAGCCGCTATCCGTCGGCGACGCGGATGCTCCACGATCTGGAGGAGTTCCGCAAGGAGCCGAACATCGTCTTTGATTTCTCCGCCGAAGCCGACAGCATCGACGTGCAGCGGCTTCTGAACGATCCCAATTATATGCCGCAGAACCTCGGCCGGACCAATGCGGTCAAAAAGCCGCTGGCCGAAGCCGTGGCGAAGAAAAAGCAGGAGGAGCAGGACCGCAGAGCCGCGCAGGATGCGTCCCGCCGCGGCAGCCGCATCGCGGTGATCGCCGGGATCGTGTGCATCGCGCTGGCCGTGCTCGTGATCTGCTATTTCCTGTATAACTACTTCTTCTCCGGCCTTTTCAGCAAGACCGAGGAGAAGCCCGTGCCGAACTTTGTTGGTCTGGCAGCCGACAGCATCCGGCAGGAGGATTACCCGGACTTCACCATCTCCATCGACCGCTATGTGGTGAGCGAGAAATATGAAGCCGGTATCGTCGTCGATCAGTCTCCGGCAGCCGACCGGCAGGCCAAGGTCGGCAGCACGATCAAGCTGACCGTTTCCAGCGGCGTGAGCGAGGTGCAGATGCCGACGCTGGTCAATCTGACGCGCCAGAACGCGGAGCAGACGCTGAACGGACTCGGGCTGAACCTCAACATCCAGATCGACGAACGCAAGAACGATATCTATACCGAGGGCTACGTGATCGAGACCAGCCCGGTCTCCGGTACGCCGCTCACCGAGGGGCAGACCGTGACGCTTGTCGTCTCGCTTGGCCCGGATGTGGAGCTGGTAGAGGTTCCAACGCTTGTCGGCGAGGACGTGGACGAAGCGCTGAAGATGATCGCGAAAGCGGGATTGCAGAACGGCAGCATCCGCAACGACGAGAGTGATCTGCCCAAGGGTACGGTCACGTTCCAGTCGGTCGAAGGCGGCCAGATGGTCAAGAAAGACACCGTTATCAACCTGCGCGTCTCCAAGGGGCCGGAGGAAGCGGCCACGCCGGTCGTCACCAACCTGACGCAGGATCAGGCGGTCGTGCAGGGCGACGAGGTCACGCTGTCCATCTCCGCCTATGCGTCCGACGATGGGACGCTCCGTTACGCGTGGTACAGAAGCACAGACGGCATCTATGACAATGCCGCGCTCGTCTCGCGCAGCAAGGAGGGCAATACCACCTGCAAGGTGGATACCTCGGAGCCGGGCACATATTATTACTACTGCATCGTGGAAAACTCGCTCGGCGACGATACGAAGACCACAAAGTCCAACATGGTTGAGATCGTCGTGCAGGAAAAGGCCGTGGAAAAGACCATCGAGGTCGTGATGCCGAATACCAACGGCCTGTACGAGGTCACGGTCTATGTGGACGGCACGCTGCAATACGGCCCGACGTCCGTCTCCATCACGGACGATACCGCCGTGATTCTGGAGATCACGGTCAAGGGCAAGGGCACGCTGCCGGTCGACGTGTATCTGGACGGCTCGATCTATGACTCGCAGCTGATTTCGTTTGAGTGAGGAACCGCATGGAAGCGTACAGGATCATCAAAGCCATCAGCGGCTTCTATTATGTGCAGACAGAAAGCGGCGTGGTCGAATGCAAGGCGCGCGGCCGCTTCCGGCGGCAGGAGCAGTCGCCGCTTGTCGGGGACTTCGTCCGCATCACAAAGCAGGAAAACGGCAAGGGCGTGCTCGAAGAGCTGCTGCCGCGCAAAAATGCGTTTATCCGTCCGGCGATCGCGAACATTGACCAGCTGATCGTGCTGGCGTCCTGCGCCATCCCGGTCACAGAGCCGTTTCTCATCGACCGCGTGCTCGCCATTGCGCAGCTGCAAAGCGTCCCGGCTGTGGTCTGCGTCAATAAGGACGATCTTGCTCCGGCGCAGCCGCTGGCGGAGATCTACAAAAAAGCCGGGATCCCCGTCCTCGTCACGAGCGCCGAATCGGGCGAGGGAATCGAAGCTCTGCAAGAGCTTCTGGCCGGGAAGCTCTCGTGCCTGACCGGCAATTCCGGCGTTGGGAAGTCGAGCCTTCTCAACCGCGTCTGCCCGGCGCTCCGGCTGCCGGTCGGCGAGGTCTCGGAAAAGCTTGGCCGCGGACGGCATACCACGCGCCATATCGAGCTGTATGCCCTCAGCGCGGATACCTTCGTCGCTGACACGCCGGGCTTCTCCGCGTTCGACACCGAGCGGATGGAGCTTGTACACAAGGAGCAGCTCCAGGACGCCTTCCCGGAGTTCGCGCCGTATCTCGGCCACTGCCAGTTCCCAGACTGCGCCCACCGCAAGGAGCCCGGCTGCGCCGTGCGCAAAGCGCTGGCCGAGGGAAAGATCGGCCAGACCCGCTACGACAGCTACGAACGCCTGTACGAGCTGGCCAGCCAGATCAAGGAATGGGAACTGAAATAGCGACTGTCAAAAACATCAATGTTTGTTTTATGCTGAAATCCTTCCGGCTTGTTTGTAGGGGTCGATGCCTACATCGACCCGGCAGAACCAGCCGATTTTACGAAAGTTTTCGGCAAATTCGTACCCGCTGTAGCGGGACGATGTGGGCATCGTCCCCTACATGGACGGTGCATGCCACCGACTGTATCGGTTTCGACAAATTCACAAATTGAAAAGCTCCATCCTACAGGATGGAGCTTTTTCAGCAAAATTTCAGAACAACCCGGAAGCCGCAGCGAGCTGGGTCAGGGTGTAGACGAGCGGGATAGTGACGAGACACAGCACCGTCGATAAAAAGCAGACGGTCGAAGCAAACTGCTCGCAGCGGCGGTACTGGATGCAGAACAGGCCCAGCGTGGCCGACGCCGGCGCGGCAAAGCCCATCGTGACCGCGACCATCTCCGACGCGGTGAAGCGGGCCAGCCCGCTGACCTGCACGGCGCACACCGCGCCGAGCGCGAGCGCCGGAGCGAAAAACATCCGGATGACAGACGCCGCCCACGCGCGGCGGTCGGAAAAGACCGTTTTCAGATCGCACGCGCCAAGCGACATGCCGATGAGCAGCATCGACAGCGGGAACACCAGCTTCTCCATGGTCTGCACGACGGCGTAGAGCGACGGGATCGTCTTGTCCAGCCGCAAAAATGCATAGCTTCCGTCCGCGCAGGCGACCTGCGGCAGGTGGTTTTGCAGCACCCAAATGAGGATCCCTGCCGTCATGGCCAGAATGATCGGGTTCAGGCAGATGGACTTGAGCGACGCGCGCAGGTGCTGCCGGTCGGGCTTCAGACCGGAGATCGTGAAAAACGAGACGATATAGACCATGACCCGGAACGGGATGGTCATAACGCTGACGGAGATCAGCACTGTGGAGCCTGTCCCGGCATAGATGGACTGCAAAACAGGCATGGAAAAGAGCGTCAGCTGCCCGACAGCGCAGAACAGACCGTAAACCCTTGCATCCCGGCCAGTCGAACGCCGGAACAGAAGCGTCCCGAGCGCGTAGAGAACGGCGTACAGTGCGAATGAGAGCGCCAGTACGCCCAGCTCCGACAAAAATTCCTGCGTGTTGAAATCCGACATGAACGCGTCGAACGCCATGCACGGCACGGCGAGCTTCCAGACGACGGTCGTGAGCGCGTGCTTGTCCGCCGGGCCGAGGATCTTCGCCCGGAACAGCGCACAGCCGGCCGCGATGAGAATGACGGTCTGAAAAAACGCACGCAAAAATCCGCCCTGCGTCAGGATCTGGTTCATGATCTGCAGCATAACAAAAAGTCCTTTCCTCTTCTGTCCCAGAGCATTGTAGCGCCGATACGCGCGGGAATCAAGCCCCTTGCGCAAAGGCCGGGGAAGATGCTATACTATGATAAAATCCCAGGAAAGAGAAAAAGGGAGGACGCGCTGTGCGCTCAGTCAAGGATATCATCATCGGCTTTCTTCTGATCCTGATCGGCTTTGCCCTGTCGGCCTACAGCCTGCCGGTCTCCATCGCCGTTGCGGTGGGCGGACTTGCGATGGTCGTGCTGGGCGCGCTGCCGAAGAGCATCGGGAAAAAGCGGAAGGAAGAAACGCCGCCCGAACCTCCGGCCAGGGCAGAGCCGGAGCCGGATGCCCTACAGCCGGAGCTTCTGCCGGATATCCTGACCGATCTTACGGAAAAGCCGGAGCCTGCGCCTGCGCCGCCGGTGCAGCCGGATACGGAAGCGCTCTATGGGACGCTCAGCGAAGCCTATACCCGGATCGACGCGCTGCCCTGCCGGGGCGCCGCGTGGATGCTGGAGCGCGATATCCGCCTGTGCGGCGCGTTCCGTGAGCGCTGGGACGGCGCACGGCAGCAGCCGCCGTTTGCCGCCCTTCTGCGGTCGAAGGCACGCTATAACGACTATTCCGACGAATTTCTCCTGCCCGGCTTCGGCAGACACGGCAGGATCCCGGGCCGCCGGAGTTCCGGCGACCTGCTGGACGATCTGAGCGGCGCGATTCTGAAACGCGTCGCCCAGCAGCAGACGGCGCTGCAGGCTGCATTGCAGGCACAGAAATGGTTCGAGTCTGTCCTGAAGCGCCTGCCGCCCATGCAGCCGGAGCTGCGGGACGCAGCGCCCGCGCAGCCCAATGTCGATTGGAAGCTGCCGGAGCCGACATCCCTGACACGCATGACGAGCCGGGAGGAGCTGGAGACCTTTTTCGTGCTCGCCTGCAAGACGACCGGCAAAAGCGCGGCGCGGGACGAGCTTGTGCAGCTGGCGATCCTGAAATTCCGGCGTTTCTCGCCGCAGGCGCTGCTGTGCACCAGCTTCCGGCCTGAAAAGGGGCTGACAAAATTCGCCCATGAATCCGGCGTCACCGACAGTATGGTGGAGAGCGCGCCCGCAATTGGACAGGCGCTTGCATCCATCGACGCATTTCTGGACGGCGGTGCGCCGCTGGTGCTGTTCCAGCCGGAGCAGCTCGCGTTTCTGGCCGCCGCGGGCAGCCGCACGTTGGACGGCCGCACCATCTATGACGTGAAAGCGCTGACCGGCCAGAAAACCGGGCAGAAGGTGCAGACGCTGGACGATGCGTTCGGCGCGCTGTTCTCCTTCACGCCGGAGCTTGGCGGAGCAGGGTCGGAAGCGCTGGCCTGCGGGCTGGTCTTCTGCGAGCTGTGCGACCGCACGCTTGGTCTGACACGGAAATAAAGCCAATAGAAAACGCCCTGTACCGCTGAATGAACAGCAGTACAGGGCGTTTTGGCCTGTTATCTTGATTTTCCTCTGCACGCGATGGGGAGCGTCCGGATCACCTTTCCGTTAGAGACGAGATAGGCCGTGTCATACAGGTTGACCGTGGGGCAGACATGGCTCGGGATGACCTCGATCTTGTCTCCGACGCTGACGAGATTTTTGAATTTCTCGCTGTTCAAGATGCCGTGCTCGTCAAACAGGTTCTCAATGGTGATATCCTCCGCGCCCTTGATCGCGCCGAAGCCTGCCGTCGCGCAGATGCCGGTCGGCCGGTTCTGGGACACGAGCGCCTTTGCACCCGTGTCCAGTACGACGCGGTTGCCCTCCGGCTTGGAGATGACGGACGCCAGAACGGTGGCCGCGCAGTGACTGAAATCGTGGATCGCATTCGACTGGCCGACGTCAAAGAAGATATATGTTCCCAGCCGCAGCTCCGTGATGCCCTCGAAGCTGCTCCCGTTCATGACCGAGGGCGTCGCGCCGATGCTGACCGTGTCAATGTCCGCACCGAGACTGCGGATAAGCTCTGCCGCGCGCACGGTCTTCGCATAGGCCACCTGCGCCTTGGCGCAGCAGTCGGCGACGCTGTCTGCCTTATACGTATGCCCCTCGTGGGAGAAGATCCCCTTCAGAACGACACGCTTGCTGCTTTGAATGGCGTTCACGAGCCGGGTCAGCTGTTCATCACTGGTGACGCCCGTCCGCACCTCGCCGACCTCATATTCGATCAGAACCTCCAGCGGCCGGGCCTCGGTGGCGAAGACCTTCTCCATCTGCGCCAGCTGCACTTCATTGTCAATGCCGATCCGCACGTGGACGCGGCGGTGCAGCGCCTTGAGCCGCTCATATTTGTCCTCGCCGATGACCTCGTTGGCGATGAAAATGTCGCCGATCCCGTTGTCAGCCATGACCTCGGCTTCGCCGATCTTCGCGCAGGCAATGCCGCACGCACCGGCTTCCATTTGCAGCTTTGCAAAATACGGCATGCGGTGCGTCTTGATGTGCGGCCGCAGCTTCAGCCCGAGAGAATCCGCCTTTTTCTGCATCATGGCGATATTGGCAAGCGCGATATCGTTGTCAATGAGCAGACTCGGTGTTTCCAGATAGGAATACGGGGATGTGATCATACGGCTTCTCCCTTCTGCGTGCATTCCGCGACGGCTTCGATCTCGACCAGACAGCCGAAATGAAGCTCACTGACCGACACGATGATTCTGGCGGGACGGTGCGCGCCGAAGAAGGCGGCGTATTCCTCGTTCGCCGCGTCCCAGTTGTCCATGCCGACAAGATAGATCCGGCACTGCACGACGGTTTCCCGCGTCAGACCGGCTTCGCGCAGCACGGCGTCCATGTTCCCGAGCGCCTGCCGCATGTGCGCGCGGATATCGCCCTCCGCGACCTTCCCCGTGTCCGGATCCAGCGACAGCTGCCCCGAGATATACAGCATTCCGTTGGAGATCATCCCCGGCACATAGTGCCCCTTGTTTTCCCGCTTTGTGCGCAGTGTTACCGCTTCCATGCCGCCCTCCTGATTGTATATTTTTTTCTTTCTCTATATATCTTTTTATATCACCATCTTCTGCGGATGTCAATCTTTTTCTTTAATTTTGTATAATTTTTTATACAAGAGAAAAACCGCCGGAAACGGACATCGTTTCCGGCGGTTTGCGCGGTCATTGCGGAAATTCCACAAAGACCTGCAGGGTCTCGTTTTCATAGGCTGCCGAGATGCGGCCGCCCATTTTTTCTGTCAGCAGCTTTGCGATGGACAGGCCGAGACCGGTGGAGCCGCTGGCGGTCTCCACGGTGAAAAAGCGCTCAAACAGCCGCCCGGCCTGCACGCGGTCAAGTTTCTGCGCGCGGTTGGCGATCGTGACGCGGCCATCTTGCGTCAGGCGGACGGACAGATCGCCGTCCGTGTACTTTGCAGCGTTGCTCAGGATATTGTCAAAGACCCGCCGCAGCGCGGCGGCGTCCAGCTGCCGCACGACCGGTTCCTCCGGCAGCTCGATCTCCGGCGTGATGCCGCGGGCGGACAGAACACCGTAAAACCCCGCAAGGCTCTGCTCCAGAATGCTGTTGACGCAGACCGCCTGCGGCGTCAGTGCGTCGGCGGTGGAGCTGACGAGAGAATATTGGAACAGCTCCTGCGTCATGGCACGCATGGCGCCGGTGCGCTCGCGGATGACGGCGAGATAGCGCCGGGCGTTTTCGGTGTGCGGCTCCTGATCGAGAAGGTCGAGATACCCGCAGATGGCCGTCAGCGGTGTGCGCAGGTCGTGCGAGAGATTGGTCACAGCGTCCTGTAGGGCATGGTCGCCCTGCTGCAGCCGCAGGCGCTCCTTGCGGAGCGCCCGGAGCTGAACATTGATCTGCGCGGCAAGCGCGCGGGCGGCTTGATCGCCGGTGGAAATGGAGATCAGGGTATTGGTGTCTGTGCGGAGCTTTTCATCCAGCTCCAGTGCGGTCTCTTTCAGCGCGGCGCGCAGTGAAAGCAGCGCCGCCAGCAGTCCAATGCTCACCAGTGCGAGCGCGGCAGCCAGAACGATACTCCAAAGCTCCATATACAGACTCCTTATCTTAAATCTCTGCGCCGGAAGAAGATCATTCCGAACCCGGTTACCAGAAGCAGAATGAGTCCATCATACAGCACAAGCATCGCCGGCTTTTGCGCGCCCATCTCGCTGATCTGGATTACCTGTCCACCCGGCAGGAGATCCAGCAGAAATTCATAGACCTGCCGCTTTGTACCGCTGATGTAATAGGGGTTTTTCTGTTCCGGTTCGTCTACGGTTACGCCATTCTCGGTAAAGGAATATGCAGACAGGTACTCCGGCTCGTCCAGCGTAGAGGAGATGTAGACACCGGCGAACAGCAAGGCAAAAGCCAGCAGAATGCAGCCTGCCGTCGTGTGTGCCTTGTTCTGGCACAGCATGGCGATCAGTGTGAAAAGCGCCGTAAAAGCAAGGATCAGTGCAAAGCTCATCCCGATATAGGCAAGCAGTGCGGTCGGGGCGACATTCAATTCTCCCTTCAGCAGCAGTCCGAGACCTGCCTGCGGGAGGAAAAAGGCCAGACACAGGCAGATCCCGGCGCAGCAGCAGACCAGCAGATCAGCCAGATAGATGCAGCTGCGCCGGTGGCCGGCGATGAGCTTGTTGCGCATGGTGCCGCTGGAGTAGTCATTTCCGATGAACAGTGCGACCAGAACCGCGTTCAGGATCGGCGCAAGAATGATATAGATGAGCAGCGTGTAATCCATGACCCAGATCTCGCCGTCCTGTCGGGCATGGACAGCATTGACGATCGACATGGAAATGCCGAAGAACGCCATCAGCGTCATCAGCAGCCAGAACGCACGGTCGTGCCGCAGACGGGAAAAATTCGCCCGGAGCAATTTACGCATGGCGCGCACCTCCAATCAGATTCATATAGAAGCTCTCGAGACTTTCTCCGCGTTCTTTGATGCTGCGCACTGTGCAGTGGTTTTCTGCCAGCGCCAATACAAGCTCTGTCACGGGAAGCTCGGTGTAGATATCCGCGTGAGAATCGTCCGTGATGCGGTATTCGGCGCGCATGGTGTCCAGCACGCGGGTCAGTACCTTTGTGTCGCTGACTTCGATGCAGACGCACTTGCGGCAGTGTGCTTCCAGCTCCTCCGCCCGCATTTCCCGGATCATATGTCCGCCGTCAATAAAGCCATAGTGGGTGGCCAGCCTTGACAGCTCGTCGAGAATGTGGCTGGAAATGAGGACTGTGATCCCATGCTCGCGGTTGAGCGTCAGGATCAGCTCGCGCATCTCGATGATTCCTTCCGGGTCAAGGCCGTTGACCGGCTCGTCAAGTACCAGAAAATCGGGATTTCCTGCCAGTGCCACAGCAATGCCCAGCCGCTGCCGCATGCCGAGGGAAAAGTTTTTTACCCGTTTCCGCCCGGTATCGCCGAGTCCCACCAGATGCAGGAGCGCCTGGAGCCCATCGTCGGACGGAAGCCCAAGCACAAGCATCTGCTGGCGCAGGTTTTCCTCTGCAGTCATATCCGGATAGATCGCCGGGCTTTCTACCACCGCGCCCATTCTGCGGCGACAGCGCCCGATCGCGGCGTCGGTATGCTTCACGCCGTAGAGCGTGAAGCTCCCGCTGGTCGGCGCCTGCAAACCGCAGATGAGCCGGATAAGCGTCGTTTTGCCAGCGCCGTTGCGCCCAACGAAACCATAAATGGAACCCTTGGGGATGTGCATATCCAGACCATGCAGCGCTGTGAAGTCCCGGTAGCGCTTGCAAAGCGCAGTTGTTTCAAGCACGTATTCCATTGAAGTACCTCCTTTGCTTGATCGCCCGTATACTATCAGGCAAAGGTCAAGAAAACGGTTAAGAAAAGCTTCCAGAAACGGTTAAGATTCCGGCTTCAGGCGAAAACCGATGCCCCAGACTGCCTCCACATAGTCCCAGCCGGCCGCGTCCCGCAGCTTGCCACGCAGATTGCTGATATGGGTTTTGAGCGAATTTTCCGTGCAGTCCGGCGTATCGGCGCTGATGCGGTCGAGTAGGACAGACTTCGCCAGCACCTGCCCCGGATTCTGCATCAGAAGCTTCAAAATGGCATACTCCGTCCGTGTCAGCAGGACCGCTTCGCCCGCAGCAAGCACCGTGTGCGAAGCCGTGTCGAGCGAAAGCCGGCCGCAGGTATAGACGCAGCCGGGCGAAGACGCCGCATGCTCCCGCAGCCGCACGGCCACGCGCGCGAGCAGCTCCGCCGTGTCAAACGGCTTGGTGAGATAATCCGCCGCGCCGCCGAGCAGCAGCCCGACCTTATCCTGCACGGCGGCCTTCGCGCTGACAACGATGACCGGGATCCCCCGCAGCTGCGGCAGAACTTCCTCGCCGGATAGCCCCGGCAGCATCAGATCGAGCAGAACCAGATCGGGGCGGCTGTCCTTCAGAAGCAGCAGCGCTTCCGTCCCAGAGTAGGCGCGCCGCACGGCATAGCCCGCGCGCTCCAGCAGCTCCTGTTCCAGATCGCCGATCGCGGCGTCATCGTCAATGATCCAAATGGTCTGCATGTGTGGTTTCCTTTCTTACTCCGGGAACAGCTCGTTCGCCGTGATCTGCCAGCCGGTGATCGTCCGGAGCAGCAGGACGGCGGCGCTTCCCGTGTCGCGCTTGCAGATGAGGTTCACGCTGCCGTCCGCGTTCCGGCTGGCCGAGAGCATGCGGCAGCGCGGGTCGATCGCGTCGCTGTGTACCAGATAATACGCGTCAAAGTCCTTTAAGTACACAAACTGGTCAAGTCCGACCTTCTCCGTTTCGTCCAGTGTGAGACCTGTGAGTGTTTGCAGCGCCTTGTCCATCTGCGTGCGCGTGATTTTTATGAGATCCAGATGATCTGCCAGCGGATTTTCCTGACTGACGGCTGCGCGCTCCTCCTCGGTGATCACGTTGGAGTCGTCATAAAGGCCGTTATAAAACAGCTTGGACAGGTCGATCTCCCGCGGATCCCGATAGGAGCTGGTCAGCAGCATGGCATAGAGATTCCTGCCGTCGTTGTTTTCAGAGACGTTCGTCCGGAACCATTCGGCCGCGGACAGGACGGCTTCATTTTCGTCGCCCAGCAGCTCATCCGGCGCAACACACAGATCGTGCGTCACAACGGAATAATAAAGCGACATCCCCGTTTCGCCCTGCGTCATATTCACCCGCATGATCAGTCCGTCCGCCATCATGTCCCGTGTCCAGACTGCGTCGTCTGCGAGGTAGCCGCGCTGCTCCGGCGTGGAGACGAAGAAATCCGCCAGCGCCTTATAATAGTGCGGATACTGCCCCACACCCCAGCCGTCGCGGTAATCCGCGGCTTCAAAGCTGCGGATCTGATCCTCATAGTCCTCTGTCATGGCATGGTTCCAGCGCGCATAGGCCAGCTTCTGCTGCACCTGATAGCCGATCGTCTCTGCATCGTCCGAAGGCAGGGCGGGGAACTGGATCATGTCAAGACCGCCGATCTCGATCTCCGAACCGCCCGTGCCGCTGAGATGGTAGCGGTAATTCGCTTCATCATAGCTCGTGATGCGGTACGGCCCGCGCGGGTCGGCGTCCGTCAGTGTGTGTTCGCCTGTCCCGTCATAATACTGCGCGCCGTCAACTAAGTACAGGGGCGCGGTGCAGTCCCACATGTTCCGCACCGTGTACGGCTCAGTCACATCCGCCCTGACCCAGCCGCGCGTGTCCGCAGGTGTGTCAAACGGCGTGCAATCGACCAGATACCACAGCTCCCCATCCACCGTCTGCTCGGTCAGCGCCTGGACGTATTCGCCCTCTTGCAAGGGCCAGCTGTCGCAGAGCTCCGCAGTGTCCGACGCGTCCTTCCGCATGGCCGTCTCCTGCGTGAGAAGAAGACTGAGCGGGTAACTCGGATCTGTTATGACGGCGGTCTCCGGCGGCAGTTCGCTTGCCGGGATCTCAACGATGAAGGACTTGATGTACCAGCTTTCGCCGTCCTTCTCCAGCCGCAGCATGACCTCGCCGGGGAAGCGGCTCGACCGGCCATAGAGCTGCACATATTCCCCGAACGCGTCGATCGAGCCGAAGGTGCAGGTAAAGTCGCCGGGGTTATAGTCGCTGGTGGTGTTATAGAATGCATCCGTGCTTTCCAGATACGTATAGCCGGAGAACGGCTCCTGCATATCCTTGAGATCGGCAAGACCGATGCCCGCGAAGCGCCGCAGGACGCCCTCGACCGCCGACGCCGGATAGCGGTGGATCGGCAGCGGGAAATCCTCCAGGCGTTCAGCCTTGAAGTCGACCCATTTGTCTTTCAGCTGGGCAAACTCCTCTTCCGAAATATCCTCCTCGCCGCATTCACCGAAATACGCGAGGAACTCCTTGAGGTTCAGCTCGCGCACGTCCTCATACGTCGAGGTGAAGAAGCCGTTGACGGCGAAATGCCCGAGCGTCTCATCCTTGCCAGACGTGTCATAGGTAAAGGCGTCGTTGACCGCGTCGATCTGCTCCTGCGTGAGTGAAACGTCGGTCTTCAGGACGCTTTTCAGCGCTTCCTGATGTGCGGCCTCCGGGTCTTCGTTTTTGGCCGTCAACCGTGTAAACGAGCACCCGGCAGCCGTCACGGTGAGAAGCAGCGCGAGCAGCACGCACAGGACGCTCGTGCGCTGCTTTTTCGACAAAAACACAATGCGCTCCCTGACCGGCGGCCCGGCAAGGCTCATGGCCGCCGCCTTGCGCGGGGCCTGCGCCAGAATTGCTCTCGCGTAGGCAAGCCGCTGCTCCGAAGAGAGCGTCGCGGCGACAGCTTCGTCGCACGCCAGCTCTGCGTCGCGCTTGGAGACGATTACGGCGAGCCAGATGAACGGATTCCACCAGTATATAATGACCGCCGCCGTGCGGCAGAGCGACCACAAAGGATCCAGATGCCGCAGATGCGTCAGCTCGTGCTGCACGATCAGCTCCGCCGCGTCCGACTGCGGCACGTCCGCGGTCAGATAGACTGCCGGGAAAAGCCCGGCCAGGCACGGCGATTTCACGCTGCCGGAGACATAAATGCGCGTCCGCCCGCGCCTGCCAAGCAATTGCCGGTCATGATACAGCCGAACCGTAAAGACCAGCCACGTGACAAGCAGCCAAAGCCCCAGCAGCACACTGCCGCCGAACCAGACCAGCAGCACCGGCGCGGTCACGAGCGGCGCTGCTGCCGGCTTTGCCGCTTCCTGCGGCTGTGTTATCGTCTGCACAGGCTGCTGCACAGGCGTCTGCGGCAGCGTCACGGCCTGCGCAGGCTGCTGCACAGCAGGCGTGGCCTGCACAGGCGTTTCTGGCTCGACTTGCTGCACCGGTGCCATCGATTCTTCCGCCGGCAGCACCGGCAGGAAGATCGCCGTCCCCGGCAGGCAGAGCTTCAGCAGCACCACCAGCCACAAAGCATAGACCATCCGCTTCGGCACGCGGCTTTTGAATACCGCCCGCACCAGCAGAACCGCCGCGATCAGCGCCGAAACCGTCAAAGCATCTCTCAGCATGGCGTCTCCTCCTGTTTTTCCGCCGCGTCCAATATGGCTTTCAATTCCCGGATCTCCTGCTCCGACAGCGCGCCGCGTCCGACAAGGCTCGAAACCATCATCCCCACGCTCCCGCCGTAGACCTTCGTCAGAAACGACTCCGTCTCCTCCGGCTCCACGTCGGCATAGGTGATGGCCGCGCTGTATTCCTGAAATTTTCCGCTGTCGTCCATCGTGACCGCACCCTTGGCGATCAGCCGCTTGAGCATCATGAAGATCGTCGCCTTCGTCCAGCCGGTCTCCGCGGCAAGCGCGGCCACCAGCTCCGCGATCGTCTGCGGCTGTCTGGCCCAGAGCGTCTTCATCAGCTTCCATTCTCCGTCCGATAACCGGATATGCTCCATGCTTTGTCCCTCCTGTCGTGGATGATGTCCTGTTAATTATAAAATTTCTCCTCGAGCTTCGTTACAACGCCATTTTGTATGGTAAGCACATAGGGCTGGATGAGCAGCCCCTCGTCGGCCTGCACAGCCGTGACGAAATCCTGCCAGATTTCAAAGGTATACAGCCGGTCTTCGCCCGCGCCATAGACCTGCGAGACATCATAGATCGTGACAGGCGCGTCCGGGTCGACCGTATAGGTGTAAGTTTTGTTGGAGATCCTTCGATAATAATATCCGTATTGATAGTCCTCCGGCGGGATGTACAGATCGTTGAGCGTCTGCAGATCCTCCTCAAGATAGGAACTGAGCAGGATAATGTGTTCGGCTGTGACTGAAGTCCCGGTCACGCTCCGCAGGAGGACGGGCTGAAGCGCGTTTGGCCGGTACCGGTCAATGAGCGTTCTCATCGTCTCCGATTCGTCGCTTGTGAGACGCTTCATGTAATATTCGTAGTGCTCTGCATCGATCCGCACGACCGTCTCCGCAAGCTCAAACGTTTCATCCAGCCGGTAGCTGCAATTCCGGATGTCAAATTGATACACGCATACGGACTCCCATCCGCCGGGTCTCATGGAATCGTCGGAGTAGATCTCCTCCACGGCTGCCGTATCCGCGTCGGACAGCGTGTATTTCTCGCCGGACGAAACGGTCAGCGTCATGGTCTGTGCCCGGGCGGCCATCTCTTCTCCTGCCTGACTCATATCTTGCCAGTACGTTTCGGCATAAATTTGGATTTGGAACACGCGCTGCTGAACACGGGAAAAGCGGATAGACACGCGCCACTGACCTTGGACAAAGAAATCAAGCGTGTAGTAGCTGTCGGCGATGAGGTGCAGAACTGCGTAATTGTCCGCGCCCTCGTAGCCGTAGACATACTGTGTCTCCCATCTTTTGAGCTCGCGGTCGGTACAGGGGAATTGATCAAATACTTCGTCGATCGTATCGCCGAGGCAGATGCCGCGGAAGGCAGGCACGTCCTGCGAGGTCGTATAGACAAGCGCATCGTTTGCCACCTCCGCGATCCAGGTCATTTCGGTCAGCTTTGGTTCGCTTTCGCTTTCGCTGCGATCCCAGAAGTTATAGGAAATGTTCTGACGATCCATTAAGATGCCGTTTTCATTCTCGGTGAGCGGCCCCGTGATCGCTTCGACCTGCGCCTGCGTCATGCCGGTCTGCACGCCGTCGGCGCGCGTCAGCTCCCAGTCCTGTAAAGGCTGCGACGTATCATAGCTTCCGTCGTTGACAAGCAGCGGCGTTTCCTGCTTGACCGGCAGATCCGCCGGGGCGTCCTGCTCAATCGGTGTATCCGCTGGTTCCGCCGTGACCGGAGCGTTTTCCGGCAGCGTGATCTCTGCCGTTTTCTGCTGCGTCAGCTCCGCAAACGAGCAGCCGGCAGCAGTCACGACGAGCAGCACAGCAAGAATGACGCACAGGACGCTCGTGCGCTGCTTTTTCGTCAGAAACACAATGCGCTCCTTGACCGGCGGCCCGGCAAGGCTCAGGGCTGCCGCCCTGCGCGGCGCCTGCGCCAGAATGGCTCTCGCGTAGGCAAGCCGCTGCGCGGATGAGAGCGTCGCGGCGACGGCTTCGTCGCATGCCAGCTCCGCGTCGCGCTTGGAGACGATCGCGGCGAGCCAGATGAATGGATTCCACCAGTAGACGATCACCGCCGCTGTCCGGCAGAACGACCAAAGGAAATCCAGATGCCGCAGATGTGTGAGCTCATGGCGCAGGATCAATTCGGACGCATCCGTTTGCAGCGCACCCTGCGTCAGATAGACCGCCGGAACGAGACCGGCCAGACACGGCGATTGAACCGTATCGGAAACAAAAATGCGCGTCCTGCCGTGCCTGCCGAGAAACCGGCGATTTTTGCGCAGCCGAACCGTGAACACCAGCCACGTGCTAAGCATCCAGAGCCCCAGCAGCGTGCTGCCGCCCACCCAGACGATCTGAAAAATCTGTGCCGTCGTCAGCGGCTCTGGTGCCGACGGCACAGGAGAAGCCGGCTGCCGCACGGAAACCTGCGGCTGTGCCGCGGCCTGTGCGGGCACCGGTGCAGCCTGCGCCGGAAGCGCTGCATGCTGCGTTGGAGCCGCCGCAGGCTCTGCCGGAAGCACCGGCAGGGAGAACAGCGCTCCCGGCAGGCAGAGCTTCAGCAGCACCACCAGCCACAAAGCATAGACCATCCGCTTCGGCACGTGCTTTTTGAATACTGCCCGTACCAGCAGAACCGCTGCGATCAGCGCCGAAATCGTCAAAGCATCTCTTAGCATGGCGTTCCCTCCCATCAAGAGTTAACAACTGTTATGTATCGAGCATACCATAGAAGTAAACGCTTGTCAACCGATATCGGAAAAATCGGAGAGGGGCGTTTCCGCTCCTCTCCCGTAGATGCCGTCCCGCGGGCGGTCAGGCTCATTCTGCACGTGCCAGTGCCGCGAGATCGCCGGACTGAATGGCGGGGAGATTGCGCCTGATTTTCTCATAGTCCCAATCCCACCAGCGCAGCGTCTCCAGCGTTTCGATCACCGCGTCGTCAAACCGCCTGCGGATCGGCCTTGCCGGGACGCCGCCGACGATCGTGTACGGCGGCACGTCCTTTGTCACCACGGCCCGTGTGCCGATGATCGCCCCGTCTCCGATCGTCACGCCCGCCATGATGACCGCTTCGTAGCCGATCCAGACGTCGCTGCCGATCACGATATCGCCCTTGTTGTCCCACGCGTCGCGGATGTTTTTTGCATCAAGCCCCCATTCGTCGAAGAAAACGGGGAACGTATAGGTCGCCAGCGACCGCAGCGCGTGGTTCCCGCTGGCAAACAGAAATTTTGCGCCGCACGCAATGGAGCAGAATTTGCCGATGATCAGCCGATCGCCGTTGACCGGGTAATGATACAGGACATTGTTCTTTTCAAATTCCCGCGGGTCGTGGACAAAATCATTGTAGATCGTATAGTCGCCGACCTCGATATTCGGGCCGGTGATGACGTCCTGCAAGTAAACGATCTGCCTGTCCTGCGGGCGTGGATAGACCTCACGTCTCATTGACGCGCGTCTCCGTTTTTCCGTCCGCCGGTTCCTGCGCCAGTGCAAGATTCATCAGGTCATAGTCGACCGCTTCGCCGCGGATCTTGAAAAACGCTGGGAAGGTGCACAGCTTCCGGAAACCGTATTTTTCGTACAGATGAATGGCGCGGGCGTTGTCGCTGCGCACCTCAAGATTCAGCTGCTCAAAGCCGTTCTCTCCGGCAAAGGCGAGGATCGCTTCCATGAGCGCAGACGCCGCGCCGCAGCCCCACCATGCCTTTTTCAGGCTGATGCCGAACACCCCGCGGTGGCGCATCCGCCCGGGCTTGCGGTTCAGACTGGCCGTGCCGATGATCTCGTCGTCCACCTTGGCAAGATACTGGACGTTGTTCACTGAATCGCACTGCGCGCGCAGATAATCCTGCTCCGCTTCAACGCTCAGCGGTACGCCCTCCGGGCCGAAGCTGAGGTTGTCCGTCTCGCCGCCGATGATCTTCAGATACTCCAGCAGCGCCGCAGCGTCCTCCGGCCGCGCGCGTTCGATCGTATATGCAGATGTCATGATAGCTTCCTCCGTTTTTCCGGCTTTCCAGACGAAAAAAGACGCAGTGCGTGATCGGTTTCCGGATCAGCACTGCGTCTTAGCGTCTGGCTTATATGATGTCGTTATCATACGCCGGGCGGCTCTGCTTGTCAAGCGTTTCTTCAGTCATGTCGAAATGCTTCGATTTTTCTGCTATAATTCTTCTGAACTCATGTAACCTCCCGGCTCCAAACGGTGCTTATCCGGGTGAAGGCCCTTCAAATTGGCAGGAAAGGAGTGGAAAGCCTTGGACGATGATCATATCGTTGATTTGTACCTGCGGCGCGACGAAGACGCGATCCGGAACACAACGGAGAAATACGGCAGCCGCCTGCGCGCGCTGTCACAGGGGATCGTTTGCGACCGGCAGACCGCGGAGGAATGCGAAAGCGATACCTATATGGAAGCGTGGAACACCATTCCACCCCATGAGCCGCGGAGCTATTTCTATGCGTTCCTCGCGCGGATCGTGCGCCATATCTCCCTGAATTGCTGCCGCGACCGCAGCCGGCTGAAGCGCAGCGCGTTCATCTGTGAGCTCAGCGCGGAGATGGAGCAGTGCATCCCGGCACCCGATGACGCCGCGTGCCGCATGGAGGAAAACGCGCTGCGCGACGCGATCAACGGGTTTCTCGGCAGTCTCAGCACGGAGAAGCGGAACATGTTCCTCCGCCGGTACTGGTATCTCGAACCCATCGCGGACATTGCCAAACGCTTTGGAGTATCCGAAAGCAAGGTAAAGACCACGCTGTTCCGCTGCCGGAACGGGCTGCGGGACTATCTGGAACAGGAGGGTTACACGATATGAGAGGAAACGAACTGCTAAGTAAGATGGAGCTGGTCGCTCCGGCCTATGTGGAAGCTGCTGACAGAAAGCCGGTGCGGAAAAGACGCGGCTGGATAGCATGGGCGGCAGCCGCAGCCTGCCTGTGCCTGCTCCTCGCGGCGATCCCTGCATTTTCGCAGAAGCCGTCGACCCCGCAGGAGGGAACGACCGACTACGGCGGCCCTCCGCGTGCGGTGGTCAACGGCAGGACGTATGTGATCTCGCCGTATCTGGCCAACGCCGAGGAACTGCCGGACGGCTTCACATACGCCGGAACGACCGATGTTGATAACGGCTTTGAAACCTGTGCGTATTATACGAACCCGGATATCCCGGAGTGGATCTATGTGTATCACGAGGTAAGAACGGACGGAACGGTTGATGAAACAGGAACGCTGGTCAGCACGCCGCCGCATAACGCCTACGTCCGGTACGTGGACGAACGGCTCCGGGGGAAAAAGCTGGTGTGCTTCGACGGGAATTACTATATTTCCCTATGGAGCGCGGAGGATTTCGGCGATGACCCGGATGTGAGCGAAGCATATTATGAGAAGATCTATACGCAGTACGGAAGACGGATCGAGGGCGTCGTACCGGACGGCTTCACGCTCGCGGGAACAGCGGCGTTCAGCGGCGAAGATACCGTCCCGAAGGGCGCGCTCGCGAGCAACGAGGGGGAAGTCGAGGTCTATTACGACGCGTCGAACCCCGAGGTCATCCTGGTAGAAGCGCACTGGTTCACCGTGCAGGGCGCGCACGACGGCTTCGACGTCTATATCCTCTACGACGGCCCCTTTGCCGACCCCAATTAACGCAACAGCATATCGCGCCGGAGCAGATCCATTGTATCCGCTCCGGCGCTTCTTTTTTTGCTCAGTCCGCGATCGAGACTGCGAGATGCTCGACGATCTGCTCCAGATCGGCGGTGGTCAGATACGCGCCGTACAGGCTGACGCTCGTCTTTGCGGTCGTGCAGTCCGCCCAGACGGTATCGCCGTCCGCGGTGATGAGAAATTCATAGCCGTCTGCCGTCGTGTAATAGTAAGCTTCCTCAAATGTGCCGTCCACGATATAGTCCGGAGAAAGATTCCAGGTCGTGTCATGCATGATCTCAAGTCTGACCCAGCCCTTTCCGTCATTCGCGCCATAGACCGCCCAGAAGTATTCGCTGACGGAGTTTCCGTCCTCGTCCCGGATGATAAATGCCTGATCGTCCAGGCTGACAGCTTTGTAGTTTTCCGCCAGCCACGTCAGATCGAAGCGAATCTTCCCGGTCAGCACGGGCAGAAGGTCGGCGGGATCGGCCGCCATATACTGCATTTTCTCCGCGTCGTCCTCCTCGCGTGTGATGCGGCGGATACACAGAGCCGGATCATCGCTGATCAGCTCCGCATGATCCCATCCGCCGTACACGTGCGAGATCGTGCGGTCGATCTTTTCGCCGTTCCGCCACTCCTCCAGCGTGATTTTCGGGCCGTCGGCGAGCCGCTCTTCTAATGTTTTCGGCGCTTTGCGGCTGCTTGCCGGTTCGGCGACGGCCACAGCCATCGGCGTGTCGCCGGTCGGCTCCGGAATTTCACTGAGATCCGAAATGAGGTGCGACACGTTCCTAACTGAAAAGGTTAGGCGTGGAGCCAAAAGAAATGAAGACTGAAAGGAGCTTCTCAAAA
>CAKUHB010000010.1 GCA_934655875.1 uncultured Oscillospiraceae bacterium | reverse complement strand
AACATGGGGATGATGACCGTTTCGTACTCCGAACCCATGGATTTGTGGATCGTAATGGCATACGCCAGTTCCAGATCGCCGAGCTGCGTTTTGGAATACTCCACGATGCGCCCATCAAAATCCACGCACAGCTTGTCGGGTAGGATCTTGCAGATGCTCCCGATGTCGCCGTTGAACACACCCTTGAACTTTTGCCCGCACGCGGAATCATAACCTTCCAGACTGTAATTATTTTTAGTCTGCATCACGCGGTCGTGCAGGCGAAAGATACGCTCTCCGAACGCCAGCTCCGGAATTTTTTCCGTATGCGGATTGACCGTCTCGCGAATCAGCACGTTCAGTCCGTTGGAGGACGCTTCTCCGTCCGTCCGATAGGGCGAGATGATCTGAAGCTGTCCGATGGACGTATCCTGCAATTCCCGCAGATAGAGTGCCTGAATCTGCACCGCGGCTTCCTCCTGATTTTCTGCCTTGACGAACTGAAAATCCGGACCATAGAACAGGCTGCTGTTTTCCTCGTTGATGAATTTGGCATTGTAGGCGATCAGGCTGTCCTTGGATTGCCGGAAGATCTCATCGAGAACCGTCACCGGTACGATGCCGCTTCCAATCAGCTCCGCGAACACATTGCCCGCGCCGACGCTCTCCAGCTGATCGACGTCGCCCAACAGCAGGAGTTTCGTGTCCTTCTGTAAGCGCGTAAACAGCTGATGCGCCAGCCACATATCCACCATGGACGCCTCATCCACGATCAGAAAATCAACTTGCAGCGGCTTATCCTGCTTGTCCTTGCTGCAAAAATCGCCCTGCAAGCCAAGCAGACTGTGCAGCGTTAGAGCCTCCAGCATACCGGTACTCTGTGCCATGCGTCGGCTGGCCTTGCCGGTCGGTGCGGCGAGAACAATGCGGTTTTTGGGATGCAGAATCCGGTAGACCTCGATGATGGCTTTCAGCACCGTCGTCTTGCCGGTACCGGGGCCGCCGGTGATAATGGAAAGGTTTCGCTCCATCGCCACCTCAACGCCGCGGCTCTGCCGCTTTGTTAAGTGCAGGCCCAGTTTTTGCTTGACCTGTTCCAGCGGGAGCGTCACGTCAATTTTTGCCGTGTGTTCCATGAGCATGGCTGCCGCCTTTGCCGCAGTCTCTACCTCCTGCATGAAAATATGCGGAAGATACAGCCGCCCGCCGTCGGAAACGATCTCGTTGTCTTCTGCCATCTGCTGCAGTTTCTGCTCTACCTCTGCACACCTGACCTGCATCTGGGGAAGTGGGATCGGCTCGTTGAGAAATTGCAGGGATTCTGTGATCAAGGCGTTGGCCTCCAGATACAGATGCCCATGCTGCCGCGCGTTTTCCAGTGCGCAGATCATCGCGCCGTGGATACGGATCGGATCGTGCGGATCGCCGCCGGACTTGCGGATGATCGTATCGACGCGCCTGAATCCAAACCCGGATATTTCGCAGAGCCGGAACGGACTTTTCCGCAGAATGTCCGTGCAGGCCGGGCCGAAGTGCTGATAGATCTTCATCGCTGTCACTGGCGTGACCTGAAACGGCGTCAGCAGCTCCATAATATCCCGTATGGCGCGGCTTTCCGCGTAGCACGTCTTGATCTCCTCCAGCTTTTGCTCCGTAATGCCGCGGATCTCCAGCAGCTTCTCCGGGTGGTATTCCAGCACATCGAGCGCGTCTGTGCCGAACCGCTGGACAATGCTTCTGGCTGTGCTTTCTCCAATGCCTTTGAGCAGGCCCGATGAAAGATAACTCAGAAGCCCTTCCGTTGTCGGCGGCACAAGCTCGTGCCAGTGCTCTACATGGAGCTGCAGGCCGTACTTGCCCTCTTTCCAGTCGCCCTCGATCTCCAGCTTGACGGAATCCGTCTGCGGCAGTCCATAGCCGACAGCGGTGAACCGAAGCATCCGGTCACGGAACGTATATTGGGAACGGGCTTCTTCCGGCACAGACGGATCATCTGTGCGCATCCGGAGAATGGTGTATTTGCTGGCTTCATTGAAGTAGATGAGCTTGTCATAGACTGCAATCATTCGTTTTTCACCTCACTATGCGGCGGGCTGTGCCGCGATTTTGATGCTGAACCGTCTGGCCTCCGACGTTTCCACAAACTGCTCGTAGATCTCCGGATATACCTCCCGCAAGCGGATCATGTTGTCCTTGGAAATTCCCTGTCTGCGGATGGGATTGTAGGAAATTACGTAGCATTGTCCGCCGTCCACACAGGTTGCAGAATCCTTTCCGTCCAGTTCGCTGACCAGCAAGCCCTTGAGCTGCTGCATCTGCGCGTCCAACTGTGTGACCTGTTTTGCAAGTACATTCTTCTGCTCCTGAAGCTGCAGATACCGGTGGATCTGCGTGACCTGCGGTGCGCCGAACGCTGCCGGCGGCAGGTCTTTTCGGTCAATGCCCTTCCATCGCTGCAGGCTTTGCAGGATAAGGTCGCCGCTTTCCGTATAGTCCGGCGGGCATTGCTTCTGCACATGGTCGTTCCAGAACGCATCTTCCAGCGCGATCAGCTCCGACTCATAGGCATAATCCCGGTCCAGATGCCGGATGATGACCTCGTCTTCGTTGTTTCCATACAGGCAGCAGAAGTAGACCCTGTCCAGATTCATGACCGACATATAATGCCGTCCCTGAGATTCGTAATACACCGGAACGATCTCCTCTCCGTTGTACCACCAGTTCTCTCGGGCATTATAATTTGTCGTCTTGATCTCCAAAATGGCATTGCTGCCGTCCGGAAGCTCCACAAGGTAGTCCAGATCTGCCAGCATCCACGGATACAGCGGGTGTTGAAACATGACCTTCCGCTGAAAGATGCGCAGGCCGGTTTTCTTTGCGAAGATCCGTGCGACCAAGTCTTCCAGCAGATGCCCCATCTCCAGCGCGACCCAGTTTTCAGCCATGTCCGCCTTTACGACGTTCAGCTTATCGTAGTACAGGTCCCGCGCTGTCCGCCATGGCGAAATGCCGAGGATCGCCGCAGCGTCGCTGCCGCCGATGCCCCGCCGCCGGTAGGACAGCCATTCTTCGTTGCTCAGGCTGCTTGTGTCTACCAGCTCCTGCGGCTTATACTTCAGCCACAACACCATTCTTTTCTCCCTTCTTCCATACCCGCAGTCGTACCACACGCTTCCGTTCATGAACCGCTTTGCGATGATACGCCGCAGACTGCCGCTGCCGTCCTCCGGGACGCCATTTCTTTCTTGTTTTCATTTTGTTTCCGCCTTTCTCAAAAAAATATCCTCAAAGCCTTTCGGCATTTGGGCAAAAAAATAACAGGAACGCTCGGCGGCGCAGTTTTTCTGCGTCGCGGTCATTCCCGCAATCTGTGGGCGTTGCGCCCAAAAAAGAAATCCGGCAGAAGTCTGTCCTGCGGACATGGCAATTCTACCGGAAATCGTAAAAGCCTGACAATGCGTGTGCAAGTCGGAATACTCCGAACGCTGCGGCTGTCGTGCCACAAGCGGTATGCACAAATCTCAATTACAAGGCAACTTTACCACAAGATATTGTGGTTGTCAAGGAAAGGGCAGCTTACGGCCACTCGGATGTCAGTTCTTCCCGGAGATACTCATACTCCGGAAGCTGCTCAAAATACGGCTGCCAACGGCGCACGATCTCAGCGCGTTCCAACGGGTCTGCCGTTTCCATAGAATGTTCATTCTCTGTCAGCAGAAGCACATCTAGCGCAATGTCCTCCAGCATGAGTTCGCACAGTTCTTCTGCCGTATCGACGCGCCGCGCAGTATCCACATAGTCATAGTCCGGCGCAATATCCAGCAGGACATATCCCACCTTGTCCGACCAGACAAGGTCAAAGGCATCGCTTTCCTTCAGCCGTTCCGCAAACACCGAGATCACCCGTTCCAGCTTCTGTTTTTCCTGTTTTGTGTAGATCATGATAAGTACCTCCTATATGTGTTTGATCCACCACAAATCATAGCATAGAAAATATTTTTCTCACTTTTGCAGAAAAAGTCGAAGCAACCTCTATTTTTTAAGTGTAAAGACCCTCAAGCAGTGTACCTTGACAATCGAACACCCATCTGACAGGGGGATACAGCAGCCGCGGACAGTATGCGATGATATGAGCGTACCCACGGCCCAACGCTGCACAGCAGCGACTGCAATACGCGCTCTTGACCGGAGCGCAGGAACGGACTGCCGGGTGGCTAACCCAACTAACAGGAGGATCAAAAATGAAAAATACATCGCCATACAGCAAGCGCTCGCTGAAGCGTCTCGCGGACTACCCGGATGTTTTGACCGTAGAGGAAGCCAGCGAATTGCTGGGTGTTTGCACGAAAACTGTATATAGCCTGATTAAAAAGGGGGATTTGAAGAAACTCAATGTTGGTCGGCTGTTCCGCATCCCCAAGCGTGAAATTTTACGCTATCTGGGAATTCATGAAACGAAATAAGAATCCATGCAGAATTTGATGGAATGTCGTTGAAAATCGTGGACATCTGCCGTATAAGTTTTATATAGGCAATGGCAGGTGAGTTTGCGGCTCGTGAAAGGAGCAATGAAATTTGTTATCGGGTCATCTGCGAGAAAAAAACAACACTTATTACGCCGTCTTGAACTGCAAGCACAGCGACGGCAAACGCTATTCAAAATGGGTTTCCACAGGAATTGCCGTAAAGAAAGGCAACAAACGCACAGCGGAGAAAAAGCTGGAGGAACTCTGCGCAACCTACGATGAGTACGGAAGACTCCCTGGCGAAATACCAGAAGTACAGCAAAACACACAGCTTACAAAAGTTGGTACAATTTCTTCAGACATTCTCTTCTGCGATTATATGCTCACATGGCTGTCCTATGTAGAAACCGAGGTCGATCCAGTCACATACAGCGGCTATTGCAACTGCGTTGAAAACAATGTTTACCCCTATTTCAAAGAAACCGGCATTAAACTGTCTGAGTTGGAGTCAGCGCATCTGCGTGAGTTTTACAGGTATGAACGAAAAGGCGATCCAGAGCACGGACGAAAGCAGAAAAAGGGAACGACGGTTGCACATTATCATGCTGCCATCCACGCAGCATTGGAGCTGGCACTTGAAGACAAAGTGGTTTTAAGTAACGCAGCACATAAGCAGCGTCCAAAAACCGAACGTTTCATTGGCAGCTTCTATATGCCGGATGAGGCACTGGAGTGTATCCATGCAGCCGAAGGAACTCGGCTGGAGCTGGCTGTCCTGTTTGGATTCTTTTATGGCTTACGGCGAAGTGAAATCGTTGGCTTGAAATGGCAGAATTTCGATTTTGCGAACAACCTGTTTACCATAGCGCATACGGTAACAACGTATTCCCGAAAAGGAGAACATACTGTTATTTACGCCAAAGACAAGGCGAAGAATGCGTCCAGCATTCGTACCCTGCCGCTGATTCCGCTTTTTCAGAAGAAACTGCGGGAGCTTCGCAAGCAGCAAAAGGAGGATCAACGCCTGTTCGGAAACTGCTACAATCGGAAGTATCTCGGATATGTATATGTCAATGAAATTGGTGAGCTGATCAAGCCGGACTATATTTCAGAGGCGTTTTCCAATCTGTTGGCAAAAAACGGGCTGCGGCATATCCGCTTTCACGATACGCGGCACAGCTGCGCAAGTTTATTGCTTCGCAACGGCGTAGCAATGAAGGATATTCAGGCGTGGCTGGGTCACAGCGATTACAGTACGACAGCAAATCTTTACGCGCATCTTGAGGTGTCGGAGTCTGTGCAGCGGTCAGCCAGCCGACTGAACAGCGGACTGTTCCATAACGCTGCTGATTTGTCCGAGCTGCCGGCAGGCGATAACGATCTGGAGGAAACCGGATAAAGAAAAACAGAGGCAAGCAATCGCTTACCTCTGTCTGGCGGAGAGTTAGGGATTCGAACCCTAGGTGCCTTGCGGCACACAGCATTTCGAGTGCTGCACCTTCGACCACTCGGACAACTCTCCGTGTCCCAACTTTATTTTACAACTTTTTCTCTCATTTTCAACCTCAACTTTCCTTGGCATTCCAGAAGTTTTCAGGAAGTAGGGGAGAAAAAAGGAGGGAAAAACGGGATTACGCGAAAAATGTGAAATCAAAAAAACCAGTCTCCATGCGGGTTTGCGGGCAAAAAGTTTCCATGAATCCCTGATGCTTTCGAGTCAGGGCCGTTATAACCACTTCGATACCACTCCAGAACAGGCAGGGATTATTATAACAGGCGCAGGGCGGAAAAGCAAGGGGATTTTCCGTTCTGCGCCTGATTTCATGTTTTTTTGATGAACTGCCGGCCGCATTTCGGGCAGCGAATGTTGATCTTTCCCTTTCCGCGCGGCACGCGGACCATCTGGCGGCAGCCGGGGCAGCGGAAATAGCGGTACTGCTTATCCGTCAGGCGGCTGAAAAAGCGCAGGAACGCGGCGTTTTCGCGGCGGCGCGCTTCAATATTGCGCGAATACATCCGGAAGATCGACCACACCAGCGGCACATACGCCAGAAGGCTCAGTACATTCAGCCCGGCGGCCGCCTTGCCGCCCAGCCAGCCAATGAGGATCAGCACGAGCGCCGCGCCGAGCAGGCACTGGTTCAGCCGGTCCGAGCCATAGCGCCCGGCCATAAATCTGCGAAGTCCATCCCCGATTTTCCGAAACATCTTTGTCACTCCGTCCACAAGTTGTTGATGCTGTCTATTATAAAAAGCTGCGGACGAAATACAAGCATACAGGCCGATTGTTTATAAAAAGTTTAAATCTCTCCGGTTTCCGTCTCCAGAATGATCGTTACGATCTCAGGCCGGTTGCCAATTCGCAGCGGCAGCTTCCGGCTGCCGCCAAGACCGCGGCTGACGATCATGCTCGTCTGTCCCTTGGGATAGACGCCAGCCGTGTAGTCCGGGAACAGGTCCATATGCGTCCCGAATACCGCGCCGATAAACGGCAGGCGGACGATGCCGCCGTGGCCGTGGCCGCACAGAACGGTCTGCACGCCCATGCTGGCCCAGCCATCCAGCTCGTCGTTGCGGTGCGAGAGCATCAGGATATACGCGTCCTTGCCGCACGCAGCGCGGATCTCGCGCACGAGCTGCGCCGGGCGCTTCTGGTCATACGGCCCGTTGCGGTCGTCCACACCGGCAATGACGATGGACGCGCCGCCCTTTTCCAGCCGCCGGTAGTCGTTCGGCAGGCGGATGACACCCGCGTCATCCAGAAGCGCAAAAAGCGCCTGCCGCCTTTCCCGCGAAAGCACCCACTCGTGGTTGCCCGTCACGTAAAAGGTCGGTGCCAGCGCCGTCAGCCCCCGCAGAAGGGGCGGCAGCATGGAAAGATCGGTGAACTCATCTGCCAGATCGCCGGTCAGGGCAATGAGATCCGGGCATTTCCTGCGCACCAGCTCCAGAAGATACCGGCTGTCCGCGTCAAAGCGCCTGCCGTGCAGATCGGAGATCTGTACCACGCGCAGCCCCGCGAACGCCGCCGGAAGCGCGCGGCTTCTGACATGGAAAGTACTGCTGCTGAGTGTAAAATTTTCAAACCACGCCGCACCGGCGAGCAGCACTGCCGCCGGAAGCAGCCACCTGCGCCGTTTTTTCGTGTTCTGCCGTTCTGCCAAGCTTCCCTGTCCTCCTGTCCGGGTTTTCTGACGCCGCCATTTTATCACATGCGCGGCGCAAAGAAAAGAAAAACAGCGCTGCTGCCGCGCCTTTGCCTGTTCCGGCCGCGAAAAATCCGCCGCTGCGGGGCGGTATTCCATATTTTATATTGTGATATTCCGGTTATGATGCTATAATATCCGAAAAAGAAAAAGATAATGGATGTGCATTTGAATTGAAGTACGGAACCTGGACGGTATCGTCCTACGAGCCTGCCGATGCAAGGGCGTTATGCGCGGCGGGCTTTTCGCCCATCACTGCGGCGCTTTTATGCAGCCGCGGCTACCGGGACGCGGATGCTGCCCGCGCGTTTTTATCATGCAGCTACCCGCTCTCTTCCCCGTTTGACCTTCTGGACATGGACAAGGCCGCCGCGCGCGTACGCCTTGCTTTGCAGCGCCGTGAGCATATCGCCGTATTCGGCGATTACGACGTGGACGGCATCACAGCCACCTGTCTTCTGACCGAGTTTCTGCGCAGCCGCGGCGGCCACGTGACGAGCTATATTCCCGCCCGGCTGGAAGAGGGCTACGGGCTGAACGCCATCGCCATCGACGCGCTCAAAAAGCAGGGCGTGGAGCTGATCGTCACAGTCGACTGCGGCATTACGGCCAACGCCGAAGCCGCGCTCTGCAAGCAGCTCGGCATCGATCTTGTCATCACCGACCACCACGAGTGCAAATCGGATCTTCCGGAAGCGATCGCCCTCGTCGATCCGCACCGCAAGGACCAGCCGCAGCCGGTCACAGAGATGGCCGGCGTCGGCGTTGCGTTCAAGCTGGCCGCCGCCATTTCCGGCGAGCAGGAGCAGCTGCTGGACGAGTACTGCGATTTTCTCTGTCTCGGCACCGTGGCGGACGTTATGCCCCTGACGGGCGAGAACCGCACGATGGTCGCCCGGGGCTTAAAGGCGCTCGCCAATCCGAAGCGCGTGGGCATTGCCGCGCTGATGGCCGAATGCTCTGTGCAGAAGGGGCCGGTCACAGCCGGAACCATCGGCTATACGCTCGCGCCGCGCATCAACGCCGCCGGGCGCATGGGTGAGGTCAACGTTGCAACGGAGCTGTTTCTGACGCACGACGCGGCGCGCGCCGTCGAGCTTGCATCCACGCTGTGCCGCCTGAACCGCAAGCGGCAGGAGATCGAAAGCAGCATCTACCAAAGCGCCGTCGCCATGCTCCCGCCGGGCGGCCCGCCGCAGGCGATCGTCCTCGCGGACGAAAGCTGGCACCAGGGCGTGGTCGGCATCGTCGCGTCCCGCATGGCGGAGGAATACAGCTGCCCGACGTTCCTCATCTGTCTGGACGGAGAAAAGGGCAAGGCGTCCTCCCGCTCCTACGGGGGGTTTAATCTGTTCCGCTCGCTCGAGCAGCTGTCAGATCTCCTTGAGAGCTACGGCGGGCATGAGCTTGCCGCAGGCTTTACCATCCGGCGCGACTGCATCGCGCCCTTCCGCGAAAAGATCATCGGCCTGTGCCGGCAGTTCCGGCAGTCGGACGCCTGCTGCACAGCGCTGCACATCGACTGCGAGATCCCGCCGGAGCTTCTGACGATCGCGAATATTCAGGCGCTCGACGAGCTGGAGCCTTGCGGCGCGGGCTGCCCCCGGCCGATTCTGTGCATGCGCGGGCTGCACGTGGCCGAGCTGAGCGAGGTCGGCGGCGGCAAGCATCTGCGATTGCGGCTGACCCGCGGCACACACGCATGGGGCGCGATCTTCTTTTCCACCAACGCCCAGCGCGCCGCCGTGGCGCAGGGCGACACCGTGGACATTGCATTCACGCCGCAGATCAACGAATACCGCGGCATGCGCTCGGTTCAGCTGAATCTGGTCGATATCCGTCCGGAGAAGACCGTGCGCGACGCGCAGGGACATGACCGCGCGCTCTACCGCCGCCATCTATCCGGCGAAGCGCTCAGCTGCGACGAAGCAGGCGAGCTGCTGCCGACCCGGCAGGAGTTTGTCGCCGTGTGGCGGTATCTGGCCGCGTTCTCGCAGGAGGGCGTATTGTCCGAGGATCTCGGCTGCCTGAGCCGGAAGATCTCCCGCTGCGCGGGACTGGCTCTGAGCGCCGTCAAGACGCGTATCTGTCTTGACGTATTTGCCGAGCAGGGGCTTCTGCTGCTTGAGCAGCGGCCGAAGGCCATGCGGATCGAGCTGTGCGCCGCCGGGCGCAAGGTCGATCTGGAAAAAAGCCCAATTTTGATCCACCTGAAAAAACAAAAGGCAGGAACCTGAATGGAAACCAAACAAGAGCATTACGATTCTATGATGCAGGCGATCACCCGCTACGCGCCCTCCGCCGATCTGGAGGTCATCCAGCGGGCCTATGAATACGCCGATGAAAAGCATAAAAACCAGCTGCGCAAATCCGGCGAGCCGTATATCATCCACCCGCTGGCCGTGGCGGAGATCGTGGCGGAGATCGGTCTTGACACCGACGCCATCACCGCCGCCCTGCTCCACGACTGTCTGGAGGACACCGACGCCAGCTTTGAGGAGATCTCCCGCATGTTCGGCGAGACCGTGGCCAATCTTGTCGAGGGCGTCACCAAGCTGACGCGCGTGCAGTATTCCACGATGGAAGAGCAGCAGATGGAGAACCTGCGCAAGATGTTCATGGCCATGTCCAAGGACATCCGCGTCATCCTCATCAAGATCGCCGACCGGCTGCATAACACCCGGACGCTCCAGTACCAGACGCCGGCCAAGCAGATCTCCAAATCCATGGAGACGATGGAGGTCTACGCACCCCTCGCCCACCGGCTCGGCATGCAGAAGATCAAGTGGGAGCTGGAGGATACGTCCCTGCAATACCTCGATCCCGAGGGCTATCAGCAGATCATCGACTACCTCAAAAACAACGAAGCCAGCGCCAACAGCTTCATGAACGCCATCCAGTCGAAGATCACGAACCGGCTGGCCTCGGTCGGCATCCACGGCTCCATCTATGGGCGCATCAAGCACACATATTCCATCTACCGCAAGATGCGCGCGCAGAACAAGACGATCGACGAGCTGTACGACCTCTACGCGTTCCGCGTGATCGTCGACAACATCGCCGACTGCTATAACGTCCTCGGCCATATTCACGACCTCTTCAACCCCATCCCCGGCCGGTTCAAGGACTATATCTCCACGCCGAAGCCCAACATGTATCAGTCCCTGCACACGACCGTCATCGGCTCGCAGGGCATCCCGTTTGAGGTGCAGATCCGCACGTGGGAAATGCACCAGACGGCGGAATACGGCGTCGCGGCGCACTGGAAATACAAACAGCACGCGGGCGACGGCTCAGAAAAGGAATTTGAGTGGGTCCGGCGCCTGCTGGAAAACCAGCAGGACGTGGAAGCCGACGACTATATCCACTCGCTCAAGGTCGACATGTTCGACGACGAGGTCTTCGTCTTCACGCCCAAGGGCAAGGTCATCTCCCTGCCCGCAGGCTCCACGCCCATCGACTTTGCCTACGCCATCCATTCCGCCGTCGGCAACTCGATGATCGGCGCAAAGGTCAATAACCGCATCGCGAGCTACGACGCGCCGCTGCATAACGGCGATATCGTCGAAATTTTAACGTCCAAGTCCGCCAAGGGTCCGAGCCGCGACTGGCTGAATATCTGCCAGTCCAACCAGGCGCGCGTCAAGATCAAGCAGTGGTTCAAGCGCGAAAAGCGCGAGGAGAACATCGTCCGCGGCAAGGCGAGCTTTGAAGCCGAGCTGCGCCACGTCGGCGTCGACCCGGATCTCATCCAGAATGACGACGTGCTGCCGGTCGTACTGAAAAAGGTCAGCTTCGACTGTCTCGACGACATGTACGCCGCTATCGGCTACGGCGGTCTGACCGCAGCAAAGGCCGTCGGCCGCATCCGCGACGATCTGACGAAGGCCAGCCGGTCGCTTGCGCCCAAGCCGCTCATGCGGCAGGAGACACCCGCGGTCAATTCCTCCGGTGTCATCGTGGAGGATATCGGCTCGTGCATGATCAAATTCAGCCGCTGCTGCACGCCGGTGCCCGGCGACGACATCATCGGCTTTATCACCAAGGGCTACGGCGTCTCCGTCCACCGCAAGGACTGTCCAAACGCAAAGGCGGCGCTCGACCCCGCGCAGAAGGGCCGCTGGGTCAAGGTCACGTGGGCAGAGGCTCCGGATGTGATGTTCTCCACGTCGCTTGAAATTGAAGCGGACGACCGCGACGGCCTGATGCTGGACGTGGCGACGATCCTCACGTCCCTGCGCCTGCGCACCAGCGAGATGAGCGCCCGCTCCGTCGGCGGCGGCACGGCGATCGTCTGCCTGCGCTTCGGCGTGCACAACCTCACAGAGCTCGAAAACGTCCGCGCCCGCCTGCGCGGGATCTCCGGCGTGCATAACGTGGAACGCGGAACGGAGTGACTCCCAAAAGCCTTCCCCTCCGGGGAAGGTGGCCCGAAGGGCCGGATGAGGGTCGGGGAGCACGATCGATGCTGCTGTGCAGATATTCGGCGCGTACTGTCCCTCATCAGTCACGGCTTACGCCGTGCCAGCTGTCCCTACCCCTTTTGTCCCTTCGGGACATTTCCCCCTGTCAGGGGGAATCGGCCCCTAGGGGAAGCCAAATTGGGCCTGTGCGAATACGTACAATTCAGTAAATTTCGATGGAACCTTCTATTGACCGCACTCATTCAAAGGCAACATATAACAAATCTGATACCTACTACAGCGGGCGGCGCGTACCACAGCGCCCGTATTGTGACCCAATGCGAATGCAGAAGCTATCAAATCAGTTTCCCGCCTGAATTGCACTGCGGCACAGACCCCGCGTCCCCCCAGCACTCTTTTCTCCCCTGTCTTTTCTCTTGCGAGAGAAAAGACAGGGCCGTCGGAGACACGTCTCCTTTTTCAAAACAGTAAATAACCCGAAAGGACTCACCATGAAAGCAGTTGTTACCCGTGTTAATTCCGCCAGCGTGTCCATTGACGGTCAGCTCCATGGAGCGATCGGACGCGGCTTTCTTATCCTGCTCGGCATCGGGCCGGAGGATACGCCTGCGCTGTGCCGGAAGCTGGCGGAGAAAATTCTCGGTCTGCGCGTTTTCCGCGACGAAAACGATAAAATGAACCGGTCGCTGGCCGATGTCGGCGGGAGCGTTCTCGTCGTCAGTCAGTTTACGCTCTACGGCGACGTGAGCCACGGCCGCCGGCCAAGCTTCATCGGCGCGGCCAAACCCGATCTTGCTATCCCGCTCTACGAGCAGTTTTTATCCGAATGCGAGCGTCTCGGCTTCCCGCCGCAGCACGGCGAGTTCGGCGCGTATATGCAGGTCACGTCGGAAAACGACGGGCCGGTCACGCTGATCGTGGACACCAATGACCTGAAATAAGGGGAACGGATATGAACATTCTGACGCTTACGCTGGGGCCGCTGGCCACCAACTGTTATCTGGTCTGGCAGGACGGCAGGTCGGACGCCGTCATCGTCGATCCCGCCGCAAACTCCAGAAAAATCGCCGCCGCCCTGCACGAGCGCGGCTTGCAGCCGGTGTGCTTTCTTCTGACGCACGCGCACTTTGACCATATCGGCGCACTCAAGCCGCTGCTGGCCGCCGCGCCGGACGCCCGCGTCTATGTCGGCGACCGGGACAAGGATGATCCCTGCGACATGGCCTATGATCTTCTGACCTATACCGACACGTATCAGGACGGCGACACCGTCGAAGCCGCCGGTCTCAGCTTCCGCGTACTCGGCACGCCCGGGCATACGCCGGGCTCCGTGTGCCTGCTGTGCGGCAATACGCTCTTCTCGGGCGACACCCTCTTTGCCGGCTCCTATGGCCGCACGGATTTTAAGGGCGGCAGCATGCAGGACATGTACGCGTCCCTGCGCAAGCTCGCGGCCCTGCCGCCGCAGACGCGCGTGCTGCCCGGCCACGGCCCGGAGAGCACGATCGAAGACGAGCTGCAAACGAACCCCTATCTGCGCGAGGCAAGAGACACATGAAGCTGTATCTGAAAAACCACACCGAACGGTATCCCGTCGAGCAGCTGCAATTGCAGCTGTTTGCGCAGGAGCCGAGCGAGTTCTGCACCGCGCCGTTCACCGGCGACGGGACCGTCTCCTCGCTTTCCCGCGGCAAGCAGTATCTGACTGCGACGGCCAAGGTCACGTACCGCGGCAGGACGGGCTTTGCCTCGAACCGCGTCCGGCTCGCCGATGCAGACGTGCGCGCCACGCGGCGCATTCTGCAGCGCAGCTATTATCTGGCGGCCGTGCAGGTACTGGACGCCGCGCCGCCCTGGGGCGCGCTGTCCGGCGTGCGGCCCACGAAGCTCTCGACCCGGTGCCTGATGCAGGGCGGCAGCGAAAAGCAGGCCGAACGGCTCCTGCGTGAGACCTATTTCGTCTCGCCGGAGCGCGCAAGGCTCTGCGTGGACGCGTCCCGCCATACTGTCGAAGCGGCAAAGCTTCTTGACGCGGACGATCTTTCCGTGTATATTGGGATACCGTTCTGCCCGACGCGCTGCGCATACTGCTCGTTCGTGAGCCAGTCCATCGAGCGCTTCGGGGAATTTTTGCCCGCGTATCTGGACGCCCTTCTGCGCGAGGTCGCGCACACAGGGCAGCTGCTGCGGGACTCCGGTTTCCACATCCGCACGCTCTACATGGGCGGCGGCACGCCGACCACGCTCTCAAGCGCGCAGATGGCGCGGCTTCTGGATGCCGTCAATGAGAGCTTCGACTTGTCCCGCTGTCTGGAATTTACCGTTGAGGGCGGCAGGCCCGACACGCTGGACGAGGAAAAGCTCCGCGTGATCAAGGACGGCGGCGCGACGCGCATCTCCATCAATCCCCAGACCATGTCTGACAAAGTCCTCGAAGCTGTCGGCCGCCGGCATACGGCCCGGCAGACCGTTCAGGCCTATGAGCAGGCCGTCCGGGCGGGCTTTACCGATATCAACATGGATCTCATTGCGGGTCTGCCGGCAGACGACGAAGCGGGCTTCGCCGATTCCATCCGACAGGTGCTCGCGCTTGGCCCCAGCAACATCACCGTGCATACGCTGGCCCTGAAAAAGGGCGCGGCGCTCTTCGGCTCGCGCACGCCGCTTCCGCCGCAGGAGGCCGTCGCGGCCATGCTGACGGACGCGGAGACCGTGCTCCGGCAGAGCGGCTATGCCCCCTATTATCTCTACCGGCAGAAGTACATGTCCGGCAGCTTTGAGAACACCGGCTGGTGCCGGCCGGGCTATACCGGGCTTTACAACATATACATGATGGAGGAGCTGCACACCATCCTGTCTCTTGGCGGCGGCGGCATGAACAAGATCAATCTCCCCGCGGAGAAGCTCGCCCGCTACCACAACCCGAAGATCCCGCAGGACTATATCGCCCGCATCGATACGATTCTACAGCAGAAGGACGAAATTTTCTCCATCCTGCGCGAGATCCGCAGCCAGCAGAACCAGTAAGGAGGTTTCCATGGATACTCTGTTTTCCCACGTCAATATCGTCACCATGAACGAGCAGATGACGCTCTGGCAGGACGCGTTTCTCGGCGTCACCGACGGCAAGATCGCCTATATGGCCAAAAAGCCGCCCGAGGAAAAGCCGAAGCAGATCATCGACGGCACCGGCATGGTGCTGATGCCGGGTCTCATCAACTGCCACACGCACCTGCCCATGTACATCCTGCGCGGCTACGCCGACGACCTCAATTTGCAGGACTGGCTGGAGCACTATATCTTCCCGCGCGAGGATCGGCTGGATGGCCGCGTGGTCCGGGCCGCGACGACCCTTGCGCTGGCCGAAGCCGTGCGCTTCGGCACGACCAGCGTGTCGGATATGTATTATTTTTGCGACGAGATCTGCGACGTCGCTGCCAGCTCCGGGATCAAGGCCAACATCGCCCGCGGCACATCCATGTTCCTGGGCGACGACTTCTGCTTCGATACCTTCCCGGCCTGCCGGGAGCTGGTGGAGCTGAAGGACAAGTGGCATAATTATGACAACGGCCGCATCCGCGTCGAAGCATCCATCCACGCGGAATATACCTCGACCTATCAGCTCTGGGACGCGCTGGCGGAATACGCCATCAACAACGGCCTGCAATTGCAGGTCCACCTGTCCGAGACGAAGAAGGAACACGATGAGTGCGTGGAAAAATACGGTCTCACGCCCGCACAGGTGCTCGACTGCCACCACGTTTTCGACGTTCCCACCGTCGCGGCGCACTGCGTCCATGTGACGCAGGAGGATATGCAGCTGCTTGCCAAGCGGCACGTCTCGGCTGCGCACTGCCCCGTGAGCAATCTGAAGCTCGCTTCCGGCTGCGCGGATGTGCTTGGCATGGTCAGGGCGGGCATGAACGTCTGCCTCGGCACGGACTCGGTCGCTTCGAACAACAATCTCGATCTTTTTGAGGAGATCAAGGCCGCCGCGCTCATGGCCAAGGGCAAGACCGGCGACCCGCGGGCGCTGCCCGTCGAGGCCGCGCTCATGATGGCGACGGTCTGCGGCGCAAGAGCGCAGAGCCGCAGCGCCGAATGCGGCGTCATCGAGCTGGGCATGGACGCGGATCTCATTCTGCTGGACTTCAACCAGCCGCATCTCGTCCCGTGCCACAACGTCCTGTCCAATCTCGTCTACGCGGCTTCCGGCCACGACGTCGTTCTGACGATGGTGCGCGGCAAGACCGTCTATGCCGCGGGCAAATACCCCACGCTCGACGTGGAGGGTGCGCTCAAGGAGCTGCACGACTACGCCATCGACAAAATTTTCTCTGACAAGGCGGAGGCGGAGCAGGCATGAGCGAAAACAAACCCAAAAAGCAGAGCTTTTTGCAGGGCGTCGCTGTCCTGACCGCCGCGACGATCATTGTGAAGCTGCTCGGCTTCATCTACAAGGTTCCGCTGCAAAACATTTTGCAGGAGCGCGGCTTCGGCTATTTCAATACCGCCTACGACGTCTATAACGTCCTGCTCATGATCTCCACGACGGGTCTTCCCGTCGCGGTCAGCCGGATGATCTCGCAGGCGCAGGCGCTGGAAAACTACGCGCAGATCCGCAAGGTCTATTCCACGTCCATGAAGGTCTTTTTGACCATCGGCGTCGTCGGCACGCTCATCATGCTCGTGTTCTCCCGCCAGCTGTCCGTCATGGTCACGACGAATGAAAACTCCTGGGCGGCCATCGCGGCGCTGTCGCCGTGCGTGCTGCTCATCTGCATCGTCTCGGCACACCGCGGCTTCTTCCAGGGGCAGAGCAACATGACGCCGACCTCCGTCAGTCAGGTCTATGAGGCCATGATCCGCGTCGTCTTCGGTCTCGGCGGCGCGTGGCTGATGCTCAAAAAGACCGGCAGTCTCATCTATGCCGCCGCAGGCGGCATCTTCGGCGTCACGATGGGCTGCATCGTGGCAGTCATCTACCTGCGCATCCAGTTCGGAAAGTCCAATCAGATCCTCCAGCGCGGCGGCGGCGAAGCCAAGTCCACCCGCGCGACCATGAAGGAGCTGCTGGCCATCGCCGTCCCCATCACGCTCGGCTCCGCCGGTCTGCAGATCATCAACCTGTTTGACACGATGATCTATATGCGGCGGCTCACCGGCGCACTGGCCTGGTCGTCCGACGCGGCGGATACCGCGAAGGGCATCTATAACTTCTGCCAGACGATCTTCAATCTTCCCTGCTCGCTCGTCACGCCGATCACCATTTCCATCATCCCCACCGTGACCGCCGCGCTCACCGTCAAGAATCTCTCCGGCGCGCGCCACACCGAGGAATCCGCCGTGCGCACCATGGCGCTCATCACCATGCCCTGCGCCGTGGGTCTGGCCGTTCTGTCGGAGCCGATCATCCGCCTGCTCGCCAGCAACTACGGCGCGGAAAGCGTCGCCACGGCCACGCCGATCCTCATGTATCTCGGCATCGCGGTCATCTTCAACAGTACCGTCCTGCTCTTCAACGCCATCATGCAGGCGCACGGCGACGTGACGACGCCGGTGGTCAACATGCTCATCGGCGGCATCGTGAAGGTCATCGTCAACTATATCCTCGTCGGCATTCCGGCGCTCAACATCGTCGGCGCGGCCATCGGCACGGTCATCTGCTATCTGACGATCACCATTCTGGATCTCATCGCCATGCGCAGAACCGTCACGACGCGCCCGGTGATCTTCCGCAACATCATCCGCCCGGGGCTTGCCGCCGTTTTGATGGGCGGCGCGACATATCTCAGCTACAGCGTGCTGGCGCGGCAGGTCTCGTCCAATACCATCGCCTGCCTTGGCGCGCTCGTGATCGCGGTCATCGCATACGCGATCCTCGTCCTCGCGCTGCAATGCATCACCTATGAAGACTGCATGCTTTTCCCGAAGGGCGAAAAAATCGCAAAAATCCTGCATATCAGGCACAGATCGTGAACTTCCCACTTGCGAAAGAGACGAAAATATGATAAATTTTATCAGGAAACCGCGCTATACCCTGCCGGATCTTGTCGAGCTGGTTCACGTGCTGCGCGCGCCGGGCGGCTGCCCGTGGGACGCCGCGCAGACGCACCAGTCCATCCGCCGCAACTTCCTCGAGGAAACATATGAGGTCTGCGAAGCGCTCGACTGCGACGACGAAGCCATGCTCCGCGAGGAGCTGGGCGACGTGCTGCTGCAGGTGCTGTTCCACGCGGACATCGAAGCCGACCGCGGCCGCATGACGATCGACGACATCGCCGACGCGGAATGCCGAAAGCTCATCTTCCGCCACCCGTTCCTGTTCGGCGGCGAGAGCGCCAGCTGGGACGAGCTGAAGCAGCAGGAAAAGGGCCAGAAAACGACAGCCGAAGCCATGGACGGCGTCGCACGGTCGCTGCCCGCCACGTGGCGCGCGGAAAAAATTCAGAAAAAAGCAGCCAAAACAGGCTTTCGCTGGGAATCCGCCGGCGAAGCGCTGGACAAACTAGCAGAGGAGACCGACGAGCTGCGCGAAGCCGTCCGCGACGGCACGAATATCGACGAGGAGCTGGGCGACGTGCTGTTCGCCGCCGTCCGCGTCGCTTCCACGCTGGACCGGGATCCGGAGCAGGCGCTGCACGCGGCCTGCGAAAAATTCATCACACGATTTGCCGCTATGGAGCATGCGTTTCTTGCCGCGGGGAAGCATCTGAACGAGCTTTCCCGCGAACAGCTGCTTGCCGGATGGAATGCGCAGAAAAGAGCCGGCGGTGAACAATAAATTCTCAACATTACATGAAAAGAGGAACTACACATGAATAAGACTGAATTGATCGCTGAGGTCGCAAAGAAATGCGGCATGTCCAAGAAGGACGCAGAGAAGGCTGTCACCACCACGTTTGACACCATCGCCGACGCTCTGAGCCAGGGCGACAAGGTCCAGCTGGTCGGCTTCGGCGGCTTTGAGACCAAGAAGCGCGAAGCCCGCATGGGCCGCAACCCCAAGACGAAGGAAACCATCGAGATCCCGGCTACCACCATCCCCGTCTTCAAGGCCGGTAAGGCGCTGAAGGAGAAGACCGCAAAGTAAAAACGCAATGCTCCGGGACAGCCGTCGGCTGTCCCGGTTTTTTTGCCGCCGCGCGTATTTTTCCCGTGTTTTTTCCGGATTTTCAGTTGACTTTTCCGGATTTTCCGGCTATAATACTTTGGTCTGTGAAATGCAGGCGATCCTTGCCGCAGGCGCGACCTGCGGCCATAAGTCCAGAAGGAGGTGCAACATCATGGCAAAACTTTCCGCAAAGTATGAGGTCCTCTATATCATCGACCCCGCGCAGGGTGAAGAGGGTATCGCGGCTCTCGTGGAAAAATTCAAGGGTATCGTGGAGGCTCACGGCACTCTGACCAGTGTTGACGAGTGGGGCAAGCGCCGTCTTGCGTACCCGATCAACGACCTGGTTGAGGGCTACTACGTCTACATGACCTGCGAAGTGACGCCCGAAATGCCGGCAGAGCTTGATCGTGTCTTCAAGATCACCGACGGCATCCTGCGTTCCATCATCGTCGCTGTTGAAGAGTAAGGAGACTTTTTCATGCTGAACCATATCGTTCTCATGGGTCGACTGACTCGCGATCCCGAGCTGCGCCGGACCGGCAGCGGCGTCGCGGTCGCATCCTTCTCCCTCGCTGTTGACCGCGATTACGCGGCGCAGGGCGCGGAAAAGGAAACAGACTTCGTGGATATCGTCGCATGGCGCAATACCGCTGAGTTTGTCAGCAAGTATTTCACCAAGGGCCGCATGGCCGTTGTTTCCGGCCGGCTGCAGATCCGCAACTGGCAGGACAAGGACGGCAACAAGCGCCGCACCGCTGAGGTCGTTGCAGACAACGTCTACTTCGGCGACAGCAAGCGCGACAACGCAGAGGGCGGCTTCAATCAGACGCAGGGCTATGCGCAGAGCTTCAATCAGGTTCCGCAGCAGCAGCCGGCGTATCAGGCGCCGCAGAACGTTTCTTCTGCTGCTTCTGATTTCTCGATGCTCTCCGACGACGATCCCGAGCTTCCGTTCTAACATTTTTCCACAAGACCAAAGATAGGAGGATTCACTATGGCAATGGCTAATGATCGTGTTCATCCTCGCAAGCGCAAGAAGGTTTGCTCCTTCTGCGTTGATAAGGTGACGCACATCGATTTCAAAGACACTGTGAAGCTTCGCCGTTACCTGTCCGAGCGCGGCAAGATCCTGCCCCGCCGCACGACCGGTACCTGCGCTGCCCATCAGCGTCAGCTGACTGTCGCGATCAAGCGCGCCCGTCAGATCGCCCTGCTGCCCTACGTAGCAGACTGATTCAATGATCAAGAAACCTGTCCGTCCGGACAGGTTTTTTGGCTAACTGGAGACGCTTATGTTTTCGATCACGCTCATCTGCATGGGAAAGCTCAAGGAAAAGTTCTATACGGCGGCAGCCGAGGAATACGCGAAGCGGATGAAGGCGTACTGCGCCTTCCAGCTGCTCGAGCTGCCGGAATGCCGCCTGCCGGAGGATCCGAGCGCGGCACAGATCGCGCAGGGCCTGCAAAAGGAAGCGGAGCTGATCCGCACAAAGATCCCGAAGGGCAGCTTTTTCTGCGTGCTGACGCCCGAGGGGCGGCTTCTTTCCTCCGAGCAGCTTGCCGACACACTGCGGCAGGTCAAGGGAAGCGGCCGTTCGAACGCCTGCTTCCTGATCGGCTCGTCGTTCGGCATTGCGCCGGAGATCAAGCAGCTTGCCGATTTGCAGCTTTCCATGAGTAAAATGACCTTTCCGCACCATCTGGCCCGCGTGATGGTTCTGGAGCAGCTTTACCGCGCCGAAGCCATTCAGGCCGGCAGCAAATATCATAAATAACAGGAGTGTATTGCAATGTTTCAGATGAAAGACGAAATGGCGACCGCCGTCAAGCACAACATCCGCGGCGGCAATGGCAGCCCCAGCTTCCGCTATCTGTTTTCCGCCGAGCAGCTCGGTGATCGCGCAGAGATGATGGCCGTCATCACGCTGCAGCCCGGCGAGTCCGTCGGCGTGCATCCGCACGAGACGAACGGCGAAGCCTATATCATTCTCGAGGGCGCCGCCACCGTCACCGAGGACGGCGCTGCACGGGAACTCCACGTGGGCGACGCGGAGTTCTGTGCCGACGGCCACACGCATTCCATTCTCAACCACACAGACGCCGCGACCCGCTTCCTGGCAGTCATTCTGCCGAACCGGTAAACAGACGCTGAAAAATGAAAAACCAACCCGCAGGCCTGACCTGCGGGTTGGAAATGAAGAAACGGCCTGATAGGAAACGAGCCGCCGCATACGGCGGCAGCTCGTTCCGGTAAGGCCGTTTCTGACGTTCCTCCGGAGGCCCTATCTTTTCTCTCGCAAGAGAAAAGATAGGGGAGAAAAGAGTGCGTGGGGGACGCGGGGTGCATCCTGCGGTGCAATTCAGGCAGGAAACTAATTTGATAGCTTCTGTATTCGCATTCGGTCACAATACGGGCGCTATGGTACGCGCCGCCCGTTAGGATAGCATCAGATTTGTTGGCTGCTGCCTTTGAATAGGTGCAGTCAATAGAAACTGCCATCAGAATCAGCAAAATTGTACGTATTCGCACCGGCCAAATCGGCTTCCCCTGGGGGAAGCTGGCACGGCGCAAGCCGTGACTGATGAGGGTCTGTAAGCACCGAATATCTGCACAGCAGTATCGATGGTGCTCCCCGACCCTCATCCGGCCCTTCGGGTCACCTGTCCCTACCCCCTTTGTCCCTTCAGGACATTTCCCCCTAACAGGGGGAATCGGCCCCGGAGCGGAAGGCTTTGTGAGTGCGCATCTCTGCCAAATTTCGCGGGAAAGATCCAAGAAAACCGAAGCGGTTTTCTTGGTCGGTTCAAGGGAGTCTGAGGGGAAATCGAAATCCCCTCAGGCTCGTTTTCTTTTTGTCACTTTTTCTTTTGGAGAAGCAAAAGAAAAAGTGAATGCCGCAGTCGCAAATTTGCAGAAGACGTTCAGCCTTGCAGAGATCTTTTATTCTTCCGTCTGCTCCAAAATCTCCCCATCCGCCGAGATCGTCACGACACGCAGCGGGATCGTTTTTCCGCTTGCCGCGAGCGCCTGCCGGGCGGCGTATTCCAACCCGCCGCAGCACGGCACCTCCATGCGCGTGAGCGTCACGCTGCGGATCGCGTTCTGCGCCAGAATGGCGGTCAGCTTCTCCGCGTACTCGGTGTCGTCCAGCTTCGGACAGCCGATGACGGTCACGCGGCCGCGGATGAAGTCCGCATGGAAGCTTCCATAGGCATACGCCGTGCAGTCCGCCGCGATCAGCAGATCGCAGCCGTCAAAATACGGCGCGCGAACCGGCACCAGCCGGATCTGCACGGGCCAGTTTTGCAGCTGCCCCGGCTGCGTGGGCGTATCCGGAGAGCCATGCTCCTCGTGCCGAAGCTGGTGCACCTGCGTTCCGGCGCAGCCGCAGGCCAGCTTGTCCGGCGCAGGCGCGCCGGGCTTTTTCGCCGCCAGGACGTTTTTGACCGCTTCCGCCGTCAGCTTCTCGCGCTTGGCGTTCAGAACGGCCTGCTCGTCATAGGCCGCGGCTTCCCGCTCGATAAAATGAATCGCGTCTACCGGACAGACCGGCAGGCAGTTGCCAAGACCGTCACAGTAATCGTCCCGGAGCAGCTTCGCCTTTCCGTCCACGATCGCGATCGCGCCCTCGTGGCACGCCTGCGCGCACAGGCCGCAGCCGGTGCAGGCCGCTTCGTCAATTTCAATGATCGTTCGTTTCATGCGTGTTCCTCCTGCTGCTTTGCTTCGCGTTTTGCCTGCCGTTCGGCGTCCAGCTTGGCCTTGTTCCGGCGGGCAATCTCCATCAGGTTGTGATAAACCTCTTCGCCGACGCACTGCTTCGCGTATTTGCACCACTGCACACAGCTGAGCTTGTCGTTATAGATCACAAACCCGCATTTTTCGCAGGTCACCTCGGTATCCGTGGAGAAAATTTCAACCGGATTGCCGCAGTTCGGGCAGATGCGATCCTCGATCGTCGGCGTGCGCGGTTTGCCCTGACAGCCGTCCATGATCATTCTGCTCGCCTCCTTCTTGACTTTCTGGGCATAGTATAGGATACTATGCTTGATCTGTAAGTTGTTTTTCCAACAAAGGAGCAAAAAATCATGACGTTTGATCCGATTTTGTCCGACTGCGCCCTGTTCGAAGGGCTTTCCGAGGAGGAAATTTCCAAGGCGCTGCGCTGCCTGTCCGCGCGCGAGACGCACTGCCGCCGCGGGCAGTATCTGCTGCACGCCGGCGACCCGGTGCGCACGCCCGGCATTGTCCTGTCCGGCGAGGTCGAGCTGTTTCAGGAGGATTTCTGGGGCAACCGGAATCTGCTCACCACTGTGGGCGCGGGCGAGATGTTCGCCGAAGCCTTCGCCTGCGCACAGGCGCCATCGCCGGTCAGCGCCGTCTGCCGGACGGACGCGAGGGTCGTGTATCTGAACGTGCTCGCTGTCCTGTTTCCCTGCGAGACCGTCTGCGCGCAGCACCGGCAGCTGACGCAGAACCTGATCCGCGTGCTGGCGCAGAAAAACATGCAGCTGAACGAAAAGACAGGCTACCTTTCGCAGCGCAGCACGCGCGAAAAGCTCCTGTCTTATCTGTCCGCACAGGCGCGGCGCACCGGCAGCGCCAGCTTCCGCATCCCCTTTGACCGCCAGCAGCTCGCGGATTTCCTGTCCGTGAACCGCAGCGCCATGTCCGCCGAGCTGTCCCGCATGCAGGAGGACGGCCTGCTCCGCGTCAGCCGCAGCTCGTTCACCCTGCTCCAGCCGGACTGAGCGCTGTCCGCCGCGCACGAGCCGGCCGGCGATGAGGTCATGCAATGTGTAACCACAGTAAAAAGTTGCGGCAATCAGGCAGTTCCTGCTGCAGACTGGACATTTCCATCTATATATGGTATAATTTATTATAATCTTGTTTCAAACAGATCGAAGATTATGAGAAAAAGCATAGCTGAACGGAGGAAAGAACATGTTAAAGGGCAGATCTTTGGATCATATCGGTATTGCTTCCGTCGATGTAGAGGCGGATGTTCAATATTATATTGATGTGCTGGGCTTCCGGGTCATCGGTCACTTCGGCACCTGCTATTTTATCCAGAACGGCGGCACAATCTATGAAATTTTCAGCCGGAAAGAGCAGCCGGAAGCCGCTATCGGTAAGATCGACCATATCGCTTATACATCGCGGGACATCGAAGCGGACTATGCTTACGCGGTGAAGCAGGGCTATGAAATTACGACCAACGGAATTGAAGCCATTGACCGGTTTTGGGAAAACGGAATCCGTTATTTCAAGATTCGCACGCCGGGCGGTGAGCAGATCGAATTTAACCAGATTTTATAATGTCATAGAAGCGTGGGGCTGCCGGAGACAATGGTGACGTTTTGTTGCCGCGAGTTACTGGAGCACATACGTTTGACGAGTCCGACAGAGCGGTTTTTTGCGGCTTTTGGCAATTTCTGACAGAGTAGTCTTCTCCCACCCTGCCTTCTTTATATATATGGAGGATCACATGGATGAACGTTTGAAAAAAGTTGCAGCAGAGCTTGAAAGAAGAGGATTTTCGGCGTGCGCCTTAAGCACAAAGGAGGAAGCGCGGGAACTTCTTCTGCAAAAGCTGGAGCATGCGCAGACGATCGGAATTGGCGGAAGTGCGAGTATTCAGCAATTGGATATCGTGCACGCAATGCAGGAAAATGGAAAACAGGTATATTGGCATTGGCTACCCGCAGAAAACGCGGCAGAAATGCGGAAACAAGCCGCGCGCGCAGACGTCTACCTTGCAAGCGCAAACGCAGTAACACTGGATGGAAAGCTGCTATTCATTGATGGAACGGGAAACCGCACGGCAGCAATTACGTTTGGTCCCGGACGTGTCATTCTCGTTATCGGGAAAAACAAGCTGGCAGCGGACGAAAAAGCGGGATTTCATCGTATCCGTACAGAAGCATGTCCTTTGAATGCAAGGCGGCTGCACTTACGGACGCCGTGTGCATTGACTGGCCGCTGCACAGATTGTGCCAGTGAGCAGAGAATGTGTAATGTCTTTCTGACGCTGGAAAGATGTCCAGGTGCGCATCCGGTCGAGGTTCTTCTGGTAGACGAAGCTTTGGGCTTTTAAATACGGACAAATCCATGGACTGCGATTTCGGCACGCGGCTTGATACAAGCTTTTGATGGACATACAACAGCCCCGGCTCGGGTTTCTCGAGCCGGGGCTGTGTTTTTTATTCTTCAGCGTCTTGCTGCGCCGGTTCTCCTCGCGGCTTCGGCGACGGCTTTGGCGACGGCTGGGCCGACGCGGTGGTCGAAGGCCTTGGGGATGATATACGCCTCCGAGAGTTCGCCCTCGGAGATGAGCTCTGCCAGCGCGTGCGCGGCGGCAACCTTCATCTCCTCGTTGATGTCGCTCGCGCGCACGTCGAACGCGCCGCGAAAGATGCCCGGGAAGGCCAGAACGTTGTTGATCTGGTTCGGATAGTCGCTCCGGCCGGTCGAGACGATCCTCGCACCGCCCGCCTTCGCATCCTCCGGGAAGATCTCCGGCGTCGGGTTCGCGCAGGCAAAGACGATCGCATCGCGGTTCATGGTCCTGACCATTTCGGTGGTGACGGTTCCGGGCGCGGAGACGCCGATGAACACGTCCGCGCCGACAAGCATATCGGCAAGACTGCCGGCTCTGCGTTCGAGATTCGTGACCTCGGCCATCTCCTTCTTGATCCAGTTAAGGCCCTCGCGGCCCTTGTAGATTGCGCCCTTCCGGTCGCACATCGTGACGTTTTTGAAGCCCGCAGACAGCAGCAGCTTCACGATCGCGATGGCTGCCGCGCCGGCGCCGGACGTGACGATCTTCACGTCCTCCTTCTTCTTGCCGACGACCTTCAGCGCGTTGGTCAGACCCGCGAGGGTGATGACGGCCGTGCCGTGCTGATCGTCGTGGAAGATGGGGATATTACAGCGCTCTTTGAGCTTGCGTTCGATCTCAAAGCAGCGGGGCGCGGAGATATCCTCCAGATTGATCCCGCCGAATGAGCCGGCGATCAGGGCCACAGTATTAACAAATTCGTCCACGTCGTGCGTCCTGATGCACAGCGGGAACGCATCCACGTCGCCAAACGCCTTGAACAGCACGCATTTGCCCTCCATGACCGGCATCCCCGCCTCCGGGCCGATATCGCCGAGACCGAGAACGGCTGAGCCGTCGGTAATGACGGCGCAGAGATTCCAGCGGCGGGTAAGCTCGTAGCTTTTCTCGATGTCCTTCTGAATTTCCAGGCACGGCTGGGCGACGCCCGGTGTGTAGGCAAGCGACAGATCGTCCTTCGTCTCGACCGGCACGCGCGCCGTGACCTCAATTTTCCCCTTCCATTCGCCATGCAGGCGAAGGGATTCTTTTGCGTAGTCCATGCTGTTTCCTTTCCAAGAGAAGAGCGGCTGATTTGGGATATCTGACTCCAAATCAGCCGCGCAATCAGGATCCGTTTGCGGTCATGCTTCGATTTGGAGCTTATCGGGCTCCGGAGCGGTCAGGACCGTGCAGTCATAGGCATAGAGCCGTTCCGGCAGAATGATGAGTGTTTGCAGGGCGTCCGTATCCACGCAGAACGGGCCGTGATGCCATACGCCGGGGCGAAGCGTGACCATCGTTCCCTTCGGAACGCGGAAAACCTCGACTGCATCATACGGGACGCGATCGGCCGGGCCGGCAGGTGCGACGTGGATATACGCATCCCCATCGAGCGGCAGCATGGCTTCTGCGCAGGTGTTATGATATTCATAGGTATCGATCACAAGCGGCCGGCGGTAGACCTTCGTGATAGAAAGTCCAACGGAAGCGCACGGGGAATAAACCGTGGTCATATCGCGGTAAAATTCAATGGGGTTCGTGCCGATATGCGGGCCTGCGGCATGGAGCATGTCGGCAAACGTACCGTATAAACCAAATTTCTCAGCGCTTAATTCCTGAACATGGACAGTTCTCATGCCTGCTCCCTCCTTAGAAGTTGTCGATCTCAACGGTCGGCAGAACCTGAAGCTGCTTGAACAAAACCTTCTCCGGCGACGTGACGATCAGCTCGGCAATGTCAGCCAGCGTATCGACCGGGAGCATTGCGTCGGTGCCGAACGAATGTGTCCAGCGCGTCCACCAGCTTGTAGCCGTGGAGCCGGGGCAAAGCGCCGTTACGCGGATGCCATACTTGAGCAGGTATTTCTGCATGCACTCGGTAAAGCCGTTGATGGCAAACTTTGTTGCGGTATAAATGCCGTTGTTATTGACGGGATCGGGAATGCCGCGGATGGCGGACATGGAGGAAATATTGAGAATGTTGCCGCCGCCGGTTTTTTCAAAGTACGGGACCGACAGCTTGACAGCGTAGATCGTGCCCTTGAGGTTCACGTCGATGGTGGTGTCCACGTCGGACTTTGTCAGCTCCTCAAACGGCGTCATAACGCCGGTACCGGCTGCGTTGACCAGCAGATCCAGCCGTCCGTAGGTCTGCCACGAAGTCTCAAAGGCAGCTGCAATCGCGTCAAAGTCAGTGTTGCTTGCCTGAATACCGAGGAAGCGGACGCCGAGCGACTCAACCTGTGCCTTCATGGCTGCAAGTTCGTCTTCCTTGCGGGCAATAACGGTCAGATTCATGCCAAGGCCGGCCATGCGCATGGCGATCGCGTTACCGATCCCGCGCGTACCGCCGATGATAAAGCCTGTCTTGCCGTGCAGATCCAATTTCTCCATTGTTTTTCCCTCCTGCATTATAAATATTCTTCAAATGTAAATCCGAACGGTGCCGCCTGTTCATTCAGTTCGTTGATCTGGAACGGCTGGATGGGAACGCCGCCCTTTTCGCGGTTGGCGATCTCGGCACGAAATTCGATCTCGCCCGGCATGAGGATTTCGTCCGTACCGGCTTCGAGCTTCACATGCTTGATCTCGTCAATCAGCGCGTCGACATTGCGGCGGAACTCTCCCTGCTCGCAGAAAGCTTCTGTCTGAATGGCGAGGAAGCTGCTGCCGACGATGGGCTTGTCCTTCGGCGTATCGACTGCGACACCGAAGCCGCTGCCGTTGAGCACACCGGAGAGCATGTCCACGATCACGGCCATGCCGTATCCCTTGTAGCCCAGCGGCAGGAGAATGCCGCGGAAGGCCTGCGCAGCATCAGTCGTGCGGCTGCCGTCGATTGCGAGCGCCCAGTCGTCCGGAACGGGCTCGCCCTTTTTCATGTTGACGAGCAGCTTGCCGCGCGAGACACGGCTGGTCGCCATGTCGAGCAGGATCGGCAGATGCTTTTCGGCAGGGAGTGCAACGGCAATGGGGTTCGTGCCCAGCCGCTTTTCCACGCCGCCGAACGGCGCGACGAACGCGCCGGAATTGGTCATCGAAAAGCCGATCATGCCGCGCTTTTCAGCCATCATGGCGTAATAGCCCGCCGTACCGTAGTGGCTGCCGTTGCGCAGGCCGACATAGCCGACACCGAACTGCTCTGCCTTTTCAATGGCAAGCTCCATGGCCTTTGTCGCCGCGACCTGACCGAGACCGTCGTGTGCATCGATGAGCGCGGTCGCACCATAATTTTTGACGATCTCCGGCACGGCCTTTGCGTCGCACAGGCCGGAGATGAGCTTCTCCGTATAAAGCGGAATCCGTGTAAGGCCGTGGGTCGTGACGCCGCGGATCTCAGCGTCGATCAAATTATCGGCAATCATGGCGGCGTCCGTTTTGCTGACATGATAATGGCCGAACAGATCGATCACGTACTGCCGGATGCGTTCCGGCTTGACATAAATGGTGCTTTCCATAAGAACGTCTCCTTATCCGAGCTTGTAATAGCCGAAGTCCCGCATGACTGCCGTCAGCTCTGCGCGGACACTGTCGGGCAGCGGATGGATGGGTCTGCGCGGCAGGCCGATGGGGATTCCGCGCATGGTCAGTCCCTCCTTGATGATTGCCAGCCACGGCGAGGGCAGGCCCTCTTTTGTAGGTTCGTTGAAGAAGTGCATGTACTTGCGGCAGACGGTCATGATATAGTCTCTGGCTTCAAGCGGCTCGCCGGCCTTGCAGAGATCATAGACATGGACAGTCTCTGCCGGGAAGAGCGTGCCGACGCCGGTGATCCAGCCGTCGGCGTACATCATGAGCGCTTCGGCGGGGAGATTGTCATAGCCGTAGAAAATAGAGAAGCCGTCATCCTTGCACAGGGCACGCATGTTCTGGTGGCGGTAAATATCGTGCGCGGAATCCTTGATGGCGTCGATAATGCCATCATTATACAGCTTCGCAATGATTTTTTCACTCAGCCAGCAGCCGGTCAGATACGGATTGTGATAGAGGATCAGCGGAATCGAAATTTCGGCACGGATGGCCTTATAATGGTCGTAGGCTTCCTCCTCGTTCGGCATAATGTACCAGGGCGTGACGACCATGACGCCGTCGGCCCCGGCTTCCTCCGCGGCTTTGGAGAGCAGGATTGCGTCGGAGGTCCGGTACGCGCCGGTGCAGGCGTAGACCTTGCAGCGATGGTTCACGTATTCGATGGTGTGGCGGTTGATCTCCAGCTGCTCCTCCAGCGTCATGGATACAAGCTCGCCCGTGCTGCCGCAGGGGATGACGCCCGTCGCGCCGTTTTCGATCAGAAAGTCGATCAGCTTGTCAAGCGCGGGATAATTGACATGTTCGTCCTCCCCGCAGAAGGGAGTCACAAGCGGGAATACAACGCCGCCCATTTTTTGTTTTTCCATAGTCGCTCTCCTTTATGGCGTGTTTTGGAATAAGCATTCCAATTTTCAAGAACAGCATACCGGAATCAAAAACAGAATGCAATATGCAGAATAGCCAAATTCTCCATGTTGGATTTGTGCAAAACAGAATACATCCGAGGGATTCCCGGCAATGAAGGTCTTGGCAGTTGACGCAGTTCCAGCGCTTACGGTATAATCAAGAGCAAAGTACTTGCGGCGGAGGAAATGATGGAAAGGAAGGAACAGGGTACAGTACAAGCGCTCGAGCGCGGGCTGAAAATTCTGGAGCTGCTGATGCAGGAAAAGCGGCCGATGGGCGTCAACGAGATTGCAAAATGCCAGGGTATTACGCCGTCGGCGGCGTACCGGATCTTAAAGACGCTGGAGACAAATGGCTGGAGCTTCCAGATGTCAGACGACAAATACATTCCGGGCGAGAAGTTATCTTATGTCACGGAGAAAAATAATTTTCACCTCGCGCTGGCCGAGGTGGCGTATCCGATCATGCAGGAGCTGACGGCACGGGAAATTCTGCCGATGAATCTGGTCGTCCGGCAAGACCGGCGGTTTTTCATTTTGCAGCAGACGCGCACGGAACGGTATGTTGATTTCGTCGCACCGGTTGGCTCGGCGCTGCCGCTGCACGCGTCCGCGGGCGGAAAGATTCTGCTCTGCGAGCTGCCGGAGGTGCTGCGCACGCAGTTTATCGACGGGATCGCATTCGAGACGATGACGCCGAATACCATCTGCACCAAGCGCGCGTTTCTGGAGGAGCTGAACAGAGTCCGGCAGCAGGAATATGCGCTTGATTATTTTGAATCCCTGACGCACACGTGCTGTGTGGCCGTGCCGGTTCGCAGCCCGGATGGGGAGATCTACGCCGCGCTGTCGTTCTCGGGCATTACGGACGTGACCTCGCGCGAGCAGCTGGCTTATTATCTCCCGCAGCTCCGCGAGGCCGCACAGGCAATCACGCAAAAGCTGTTCCTGCTGCGCGAACAGTGCAGCTGACACCAAAATCAAAAGCAGGCATCCTGCAAAAACACAGGATGCCTGCTTTTTCTATAAAGCCGGCGGGATGGAAGCGCCGGCTTCCTCCCGATTGTACGCCGCCCGAAACGCGCCCGGCGTTTTTGCAAAGTGTTTGCGGAACAGGCGGCTGAAGTAGGAAGCATCGTCAAAGCCACTGAGCTGCGCAACATGGCGGATATCCAGTTCCGTATGCAAAAGCAGCTCGCATGCGCGATCCAGCCGCAGACGCAGCAGGTATTGATACGGTGAAACGCCAATGGTTTGTGTGAACAGATGCGAAAACCGGCTGACGCTCAAATGCAGGCGGGCTGCACAGTCCGCAAGCGACAGCGGCTGGGTGAAATGCTCGCAGATATGGGCCGCTATGGCGCGGATCTCGCTGCACGCCGCACCCTCCTGCCGGTTGACACTGCGCGACAAAACCGCAAGAATCTGCAAAAGCAGTCCGCCCTCGTCGAGAAAATATGCGGGCCCGCACATGTGGTGCACCTGCGAAAGCTGGTGCAGCAGGCTCTCGAGCTGTGTCCGTTCGTCAACCTGACCGCAGAATGCACGTGCGCAGGGAATGCCGGACAGCGCATCTTCAATCGCCGTTCCGGTAAAGTGGATCCAGTAAGATACCGCGTTTCCTTCCTTACTGAACGCATAAAGCTGCCGCACACCGGGCGGATAGAAAATAAAACCGCCCGCTTCTATGCGCGATTGGACGCCGTCGAGCTCTGCTTCGATCCATCCGCTCTGGATATACAGCAGATGATAGTCTGACCGGCCCCTTGACCGGAGGATCGTATATCCATATTGTCCGGCCTGCTGTATGCCGCAGCTGTTGATCTGCAAGCCACGGACAGGCGGATCATCTGTGGAGTCTCTGAACTCACAATAGGTTCTCATCCTGCTCACCCATGACCAGTATAGCATACGGCCCGCGCGCTGTATAGCAGGAATGTCCTTTCATCCGGCAGCTTTCTGCTTTGTTGCCGCGCAGGCGTTGAGGTACACTGGGGCTATCCAAAAATAAAAAAGGATGGTGCTCTTATGAAAAAATTTGCATTTCTCGGCGCGGGCAGCTTTATCTTCACACGTAATCTTGTCCGGGATCTGCTCTCCTTCCCCGCCTTTGCAGACTGTGAACTGGCCCTGATGGATACCGACGCAGAGCGGCTCGATCGGATCACCGCAGCAGTCAGGAAGATCAACGCGGCGATGGGAACACACGCAAAAATTACCCCAACACAGAGCCGCGCGGAAGCGCTTGATGGTGCGGACGGCGTTTTGTGCACGGTCTTCAACGGCGGGATCGACGTCTGGCGCTACGACATTGAAATTCCCATGCAGTTCGGCGTCGATATCAACATCGGCGACACGCGCAGCGTCTCCGGCATTTTCCGGGCTCTGCGCAATATTCCGCTGATGCTGGACATTTGCCGGGATATTGAGAAATACTGCCCGAACGCGGTTTTTCTGAATTACACAAATCCGATGTCGATGCTCTGTAAGGCCATGCAGACCGAATCGAACGTCGAGGTCACAGGCCTGTGCCACAGCGTACAGGGAACGGTTGCTATGCTGGCGGAGTGGCTGGAAACGCCGGCAGACGAGATTGATTATCTCTGCGCTGGCGTCAACCATCAGGCGTTTTATCTGAAGCTGGAGCACAATGGACAGGATCTGTACCCAAAGCTTGCAAAAAAGCTGGAGGATCCCGAATTTTATAACAAAGAGCAGGTGCGCAACGAAATGTTCCGGCATCTGGGCTATTACGTCACGGAGTCCAGCGGCCACAATTCCGAGTATAATGCGTGGTTCCGCAAACGTCCGGATCTGATTGAAAAATACTGCACGCACAGCACCAACTGGAACCCCGGCCTGCACGCGTTTTCGCTCAACAGCCGGCTGGAGCGTGCCGGGAGCTGGAAACAGGAGATCACAGACTGGATCGAAAATGATCCCGTCGACACCAGGCGCAGCAGCGAATACGCCGCGAATATCTTCAACGCCCGCTTCGGTGACCGGACGCCGTTCAGGTTCAATGGCAACGTCATCAACGATGGCTCCATTCCCAATCTGCCGCGCGATGCCTGCGTGGAGATCCCCGTCTTCGCAGACAAGGACGGCATACACAAGACCATCGTCGGCGAACTGCCGGCGCATCTGGCCATTCTTGTCAGCACGACAGCGCAGATTGAGAACCTCGTCGTGCACGCAACCATGACAAAGCGCCGGGAGGAGGTCTATCACGCAGTCATGATGGATCCGCTCTGCTCCGCCGTGTGCAGTCTACAGGAGATCCGCGACATGTGCGATCTGATTTTTGAGAAGAACGCAGAGTATCTCGGAGATTACAAATAAAAAAGCGCTATTTCCTGCATTTGGTCCGGAATGCTCTCGGGGAAAGGCCGAAGGATTTGCTGAACATACGGCTGAAGTAAAACGGGTCGTTGAAGCCCGTGCTTTCCGCCACCTCGGAAACGCTCATGGAGGAATCGCGCAGGAAGCCTCGCGCGCGGTCCAGCCGGAGCCGCAGCAGATACTGCTGCGGCGAGACACCAACGGCCTGCGTGAACAGATGCGCAAAGCGGCTGTAGCTGAGGTGCAGCGTTTCGGCAAAGGTCTGGAAGTTGATTTGCTCCTGCATATGCTCCCGCATGTATTCCATGGCACTGAGGATATCGCTGCGGATGGGTGCTTCATTGTCCGCGCTGCTGCGGCAGACAATGGTAATGAGCTGAAGCAGGATGCTGTTTTCCTCCGGGATCTGCATGGCAGCGGACTGCTGTAAATTATGCAGGCGGTTGAGCCGGTGGAACAGGCTCTCGAACAGTGTCTGGTCAGAGATGGTATAGATCATGCTCTGTGTCGGGCGCAGATACTGCATGGCCTCGGCTGCGGCCTGCCCGGTAAAATGCAGATAGAGAGAGACCGGATCGCCTGCGGCGGTAAAGGAGTACATCTGCCGCACGTTCGGCAGAAACACCGCGCACTGTCCGCGCGTCAGCCGCGCCTTCGCCGTGCCGACCTCAATGTCGAGCCAGCCATTTTGCAGATACAAAAAATGGTAATCCCGCCGCCCGTTGGAGCGCAGGATGGTGTAATCGTATTTGACGACCCGTTCTGAGCCGCAGCTATTGACCTGGAGGAGTCTCGTTTGCAGAAAATCTGTTTTATCAATGAACTCGTCAAAATTGTTCAGCGCCATCAGCGTCCGCCCCCTGCTGCATTCGTCCTGTTTTCGGAATTTGTTTTTTATATAGTGTAGCAGAAACGGGAAACAATGTCCAGCAGAATTGTCCATGTTTGTAACAGGTTTCTGCATTATCAGAATGCAAAAAATATGGTACTTTGTAATAGCAGACAGCAAAAAGTAAAACGTTGTTTGTATAAAATGACAAGGAGGAAAACCAAAAATGAAGAAGATTCTTGCATTGATCCTCGCGGCATTGATGGTGCTGACGATGGTTGCCTGTGCAGCTAAGGCAGAGCCTGCCGCAGATGCCGAGCAGACCGCCACGACAGAACCGGCCGAGGCCGCTACTCCCGAAGAACCCACGCCTGCCGCGGAAGAAACGGCGGAAGATCCCACTGTCGGCGGCACGATCTCCGTTTTCGCAACCAACTACACCGATGCGAAGCTGGAAGTGTTCCAGGAGATCATCAATGACTTCACGGCTGAGACCGGCGTTCAGGTCGATCTCATCACCCCGGGCTCCGAGGGCGAGGCTCAGCTCAAAACCATGATGGCTTCCAACTCCCTGCCCGATGTCTGGATGACTCACGGCTGGTCCCTGCTCCGCTACAGCGAATATCTGAAGGTCGTTAATGATCAGCCCTGGTTCGATACCATCGACAAGGATTCTCTTGCCGGCGTTATGGCTGACGAAAACGGCAACTTCTATGCACTCGGCATGTCCATGAGCATCTCCGGCCTGATCTATAACAAGGATGCGCTTGACAAGGCCGGTGTCGATCCCAACAGCATCCGTACCTGGGACGATTTCGATGCAGCCTGTGAAAAGCTCGTCGCAGTCGGCATCACCCCGCTGGCCATCGGCGGTTCCGTCGGCGGCAACCTTGCTGGTCTGCTCGGCTCCGTCGCTCCGACCTTCTGGACGGACGAAGGCGCCAAGTATGATCTGGGCGACTCTCTGAAGGACGGCACGTTCGACTTCGACACCTATGCAACGGAACTCTACGAGTATCTGGCTACCTGGATGAAGAAGGGCTACATCAATGAAGACGTTCTTACGCTCGACGCTGCCGGTGCGCAGCAGATGCTTGGCTCCGGCGAAGCGGCCTTCATGGTTCGCGGCACCGACAACATCACCGTTGCCCGTCAGTATTATCCCGATGCCAACATGGGCGTGCTCCCGCTGCCCTCCTCCGCTGATGGCGCTCCGTCCTTCCGTGTCGGCGAAGGCGACGCATGGGGCGTCTGGAAGGACACCGAGAACGAAGCTGCCTGCTGGGCGCTGCTTGATTATCTGGCCCGTCCCGAGGTCGGCTCCAAGTGGGCGACCGTCTCCGGCTGCCTGCCCACCGTCGAGGGCGCTGACGCCGCTGACGTCTACACGCTCAACTGCTACAAGCAGGCTGTTGCAGACTGCAACGGCAACGTCCAGTACGATAACCTCTTCGACCGCAAGTTCTTCCCGTCCGGCATGTGGGGCATTATGGCTGACTCCATGTCCATGATGCTCTCCAACCCCGACGATGTGACCGAAGCTGTTGAATACCTGAGAGACAACTACCTGGAGCTCTACGCAGAGCAGAACGGCTGAGTCCTTGCGATCGTGGTCCAGCGCCCCATAAGCTGAATATGGCCCCGCATTGTAACGACTGATCTGCTTAAATGATTTATCTGCAGGTGTCGGATGAATCTCCCAGAACATCCGGCACCTGCACACTCTTTATTAGAAAGGAACGGACAACGGAATGGAAAAACGGAAAAGACAGATGAATCTTCTGTATATACCGGCTGTCCTGCTCATGGCATGTTTTGTGCTGTACCCTCTGGCGCGGGGCATTTATATCTCGTTCTTCAAATGGAATGGCTATTCCCAAAACATGACCTTCATTGGTCTGAAAAACTACATCAGCTTATTTTCGGATAAATACTTCGGCTCCTCCTTCTGGAACACCATGCTCTATGGCTTCGGCTCGGCGCTGCTGCAGAACGTATTCGGTCTGGCGCTGGCCCTGTTCCTCAACAGCAAATTCAAGATCCGCAATGCTGTCCGGACGATCATCTATCTGCCGGTCATGATCTCGGGCCTTCTGATGGGCTACATCATGTATTTCTTCTTCCAGCTCAACCACGGCGTCATCAACGAGATCTTCCAGTATCTCGGGAAGGACGCGGTCAACTGGCTGGCGGACGGGACCCGCGGCAAGATCATCATCACGCTGGTCAACAGCTGGCAGTATGTCGGCATCGCCATGATCATCTATCTGGCGGGCCTGCAGAACATTCCGTCCATGTATTACGAGGCGGCGACGCTCGACGGCGGCAGCAAATGGCAGGTCTTCCGCCATGTGACGCTCCCACTGCTCACGCCCGCCATGTCCACCGCGGTCATTCAGAATGTCATCGGCGGATTGAAGCTGAACGATGTGATCATCTCCCTGACGAAGGGCGGCCCCACATTGAAGACGCATTCGCTGTCTACATATATTTCCTATATGTATTTTGACTCGGAAAAAGCCGGCTATGCTTCGGCGATCGGCGTATTCCTCTTCGTTTTCATCTTTATCATCTCGACATTCCTGACGCGTTATTTCCGTAAAAGGGAGGTGCAGTATTGATGCCGAAAACGCTCCAGAAACAGGTTCATAAGACAAAGCAGAAGCAGGCATGGAAATACATTCTGAGCGCACTGATCATTCTCATCTATCTTCTGCCGATCTATGTGCTCGTGGTCATGGCCTTCAAGCATCCGACGGATCTCGGAAGCCGCCTGATCCCGCCGACCTATTTTGATTTAAGCAACTTTACCTCTATCATCGAGAGCGGAAAGCTCTTCCGTGCGCTGGGCAACACTGTGCTCATTGCCGCCGGCACGGTCGCGATTGAGGTCGTGTTCGGCTGCATGGCAGCCTATGCGTTCGCGCGCAACCGCTCCCGGCTCAACAGCTTCATGCAGAGCTTCTGTCTGGGCATCATGATGATCCCGCCGCTGTCCATTCTGGTCGGCGTGTATACAGAGCTTGTTGCGCTCGGCGGCATCAACCAGCAGTGGGCCGTCATCGTGATCGCCGCAGCGTTCGGTCTTCCGATGTCCATTCATCTGTACACGAACTTCATCAACTCCATTCCCGTCGCGTTGGATGAAGCGGCGGCGATCGACGGCGCAGGCGTTCTGCGTACCTTCTGGAGCATTATCCTGCCGCAGCTGAAGCCTGTGACGGTATCCGTCATCATCCTCAAAGGCGTTACGGCATGGAATGAGTACCTGTATCCGTACTACATCCTGCAGAAGCCGTCGAAATACACGCTGGTGCTGCTCATCCGGCAGTTCTTCGGCGGTGCAGACAGTGCCCAGAACATGCACGGCGCGGCAGCCGCCGCGGTGCTGTGTGTCCTGCCGCTGGTCGTGGCATATCTGTGCCTGCAGAAATACTTCATTCAGGGTCAGGTCGACAGTGCAGTCAAATAAGAGGTCTGTCAGGAGGAACAACATGAAAGCAATTCAGGTAGATGAGCTGCTGCGGTTTGCGCGGGCGGCTCTGGAGGCGGCGGGGGTCGGCGCGGAGGATGCGCGGACGATCGCCAATACGCTCGTGACGACGGACACGTTCGGCGTGTTCTCACACGGCACGAACAATCTGTACAATTATATCCGCAAGATGCAGGCGGGCGGTCTGGACGCGAAGGCCGTCCCGACGGTGGAAAAGGAAGGCCCCTCGTGGGCCGTCGTCAACGGCAATGCGGCCATGGGCATGGTCTCGTCCTGCAGGGCCATGGAGCTTGCCATCGAAAAAGCGAAGAAGACCGGCATCGCCTATGTCGGCGTGCACAACAGCTGCCACTTCGGCGCGGCCGGCTATTATGCCAATCTTGCCGCGCAGCAGGGCCTGCTCGGCATCGCCATGAGCAATACCGACCCCAACATGGCCATCCCCGGCAGCCGCGACGTGGCCATCGGCAATAACCCCTTCTCGTTCGCCGCGCCGCTGAAGAACGGAAAGTCCGTCTTCCTCGACATCGCCCTGAGCGGCGCCGCGGCCCTGAAGATCGTCATGGCCCGTGAAAAGGGCCAGCAGGTGCCGCCCGGCTTCCTAATTGACGCCGAGGGCCTGCCGACGACGGATCCGTCCGGCTTCCCGTATGGCTCGCACCTTCTTCCCATGGCAGCGCACAAGGGCTACGGCTTCGCCATCATGGTCGAGATCCTCGCTTCCGTGCTGACGGGCGCGGGACTCCTCAGCCAGGTCGTGAGCTGGAACCTCGATCTGGCGGCCAGGAACAACGTCGGCCACGCATTCATCGCCGTGGATCTGGCGCAGATGCTGCCGATGGACGAATTTGAAGCGCGCATGGAGCAGATGGTGAAAGAGCTGGAATCCGCGCCGCTGGCAAAGAACGCGCAGAAGATCTTCGTCCCCGGTGAGATGGAGTGGGCAAAGCGCGAGAAGGCGCTGGCGGAAAACCGGCTGGAGCTCGCGGACAATATGGCGGAGAACCTCGAAAAGGCCGCCGCGCTGACAAAGACCAGCCTGCACTGGCTGGCAGATTGAGAGGGAACAGGGTATGGACAAAACCGAACTCATGAAGGATGTATTGAAGGTGACCGGCATTGCGCCGATCATCGCCTACGCGGAGCCGGAGCAGGCCGTTCCGGCGGCAAAGGCCCTCGTCGCGGGCGGACTTCCCGTGGTGGAGGTGCTGATGCGCAACGAGCACGCGATGGGAAATTTGGAGCGCATTGCGCGAGACGTTCCGGAGATCGTCGCGGGCGCGGGCACGATCATCACGCTCGATCAGGCCAAGGCCGCCATCGATCACGGCGCGCAGTTTATCATCATGCCCGGCATCGGCCGGCAGGTCGTGGAATACTGCATCGACAAGAAGATCCCCGTCATCCCGAACTGCATCACGCCGGGTGAGATGACCATGGCGGTGGAATACGGCCTCGATATGGTCAAATTTTTCCCGATCTACCAGCTCGGCGGTCTGGCGACGCTCAATGAATATACCGGCGCATACCCCATGCTCCACTTCCTCGTGACCGGCATGCTCAATGAGACGAATTTCCTCCCGCTGCTGGAAAACCGGAAGGTCATCTGCGGCGGCGACTGGATGTTCACGCAGGGACAGGCGCTTGTGAACAACGATTACGCGCTTATCGCAAGAAATCTGCGCGAGTCCGTCTATCAGGCGCAGGATCTGCGCAACCGTCTGGCGATCCGGAAATAAGGGAGGGAATGACAATGAGATCCAGTCAGGATACATATACACTCGCAAACGGCGTGAACATGCCGTGCATCGGGCTTGGCACGTACCAGTCCCCGGACGCGGTCGCGTCCGCGGCGGTGAAGGACGCAATGGCGGCGGGCTACCGCCTCATCGACACCGCTGCCGCTTATGGCAATGAGCGCGGCGTCGGCCAGGGCATCCGCATCAGCGGTGTTCCCCGCGAGGAAATTTTTGTGACCAGCAAGCTGCGCAACGCTGCGCACGGCTATCAGGCGACGCTTGAAGCATTCGACATGACGCTTTCCCGGCTCGGTCTGCGCTATCTGGATCTGTACCTGATCCACTGGCCGAACCCCATCCAGTACCGCACAACGTGGCAGGAAGCTACCATCGGCACCTGGAAAGCGTTTGAGGAGCTCTACAAGGCCGGGCGCATCCGCGCCATCGGCGTGAGCAACTTCATGCCGCACCATATTGAACTTTTGAAGGAGCACTGCGAAATTCTCCCCATGGTCAACCAACTCCGCCTCTGCCCCGGCGTGACGCAGCCGGAGGTCGTGGAATACTGCAAAAAGAACAACATTCTCGTCGAAGCCTACAGCCCGTTCGGCACCGGCGCGATCTTCAAGGTGCCGCAGATGCAGCAGCTTGCGCAGAAGTACGGCCGGAGCGTCGGCCAGATCTGCCTGCGCTGGAGCATGCAGATGGGCTGGCTGCCGCTGCCGAAGTCCGCAAACCCGGACCGCGTGAAGGAGAACCTGAACGTATTCGACTTCGAGTTGGAGCCGGAGGACGTGCAGCTGATCGCAAACCTCAAGGGCGTCTGCGGCGAAGCCCCCGTGCCCGACGAGATCCATTTCTGATATGAGAATTACCAACAAAGAACAGCTGACCGTGCACGGCAATCGCGAAGGACGAAAAATCGTCGCGGAGCTGCTGGACGCGGGTCTGGACGCGCTCGACCCGTATGTGCGGGTGAAGCAGCTTGTCCATGTGGAGAATGGGAAGATCGTTCTGCACACGGACGGGTTTGAAATGCAGGGCGACCCGCACGCAGGGCCGCTGGAATTTGACCTGAAGGACTATGACCGTGTATACGTCGTCGGTGCGGCCAAGGGCGTGCAGCGCGCGGCGCTGGCGATGGAGGAAGCGCTTGGCGATGTGCTGACCGGCGGTCATGTCATCGCCAAGCACGGCGAAGACATCATCTGCAAAAGGATCGGCGTCACGCTGGCGGGCCATCCCGTGCCGGACGAAGCCTGCGTCGAGGGCTGCAAAAAGATCGAAGCGCTGGCGCGGGATATCACCAGCCGCGATCTGGTCTTCACCATCACGGGAAGTGGCTGCGGCTCGCTCATGACCTATCCGGCGGACGATATCACCATTGACGAGATCGCGCGCTTTACCCACATGATGCAGATTGAAAAGGGCGTGCCGACCAGCGATCTGAACCCCATCCGCACGCACATCGACCGCTTCAAGGGCGGCAGGCTCTCGCGGCTGTTCCGGCCCGCGGCGCTCGTCCACATGACGACGGCAGACCCCTCAAAGCAGAATACGCCCGTGACGCGCACGACGTATTTTGAGATGCTGGAGCACAACACCTTCTTCCCGCCGCTTGCCACCGGCACGACCTATGCGGACTGCATCGCGATCCTGCAAAAGTGGAACGCGTGGGACAAGACCCCTGCTTCCATCCAGAACCGGCTGCTGCGCGGCACGCCGGAGACGGAGAACATGAGCGTAGAAGAGTATGAAAGTCTCGGCGCGCGGTTCTTCGGCCTTATCTTCAAGGACGCGACGGTCTATCCCGCCGTGCGGAAAAAGGCGGCGGAGCTTGGCCTGTCCTGCGTCATGCTCTCGGAATATCAGCAGGCGGAGGCGAAGGAGGCGGGTCTGGTCGACGCGGCGATGGCCCTTTGCGCAGAGCGCATGGCAGAGCCGTTCCGCGCGCCCATCGTGCTCCTGTCCTCCGGCGAGAACGTGGTGACGGTCGGCGCGGAGAGCGGCGTCGGCGGACGCAACCAGGAATACTGCACGGCGGCGGCGCTGACGATCGCGGGCAGCCGGAAGATCGTTTTCGGCGCGGTCGACACCGACGGCACGGACGGCCCCGGCGGATTTCAATACCCCGGCGCGCCGGAATGCCTCGCCGGTGCGATCACAGACGGCGAAACGGCGCAGGCCGCGAAGCAGGCCGGGATCGATCTGGAGGACGCGCTGCGCACGCACGGCACGTCGGAGCCGCTCTGGCGGCTCGGCTGCGGCGTGGCGGCGGCAGCAAATGTTTCCGCGCTCGATCTGCGCGTGATTTTGATTCAGGAATAAAAGAAATACAGAAGGAGTGACAGAAAAAATGGCAGGAACAGAGATCCGCTCCATTACAGCAAGACAGGTATACACGAACCGCGGCAACCCCGGCGTAGAAGCCGTGGTCACGACGGAAAACGGCGCGACGGGCCGGGCCATGTGCACGTCCGGCATTTCCATCGGCACACATGAGATCCATTTTGACTTCGACGGCGGCGAGCGCTTCCGCGGCAAGGGCGTACTGGGCGCGGTGCGGAACGTCAACGAGATCATTGCTCCGGCGCTGAAGGGACTGGACGCAGCCAACCAGCGGCTGATCGACCGCACGATGCTCGATATCGTCCCGGATGCGAAGGCAAAGCTCGGCGGCAACGCGACGGCAGCCGTCTCCGCGGCTGTTTTAAAGGCGGGCGCGGCGGCGCTGGGCATCCCGCTTTACCGGCACATCGGCGGCGCGAACGCGATGTATCTGCCCGTTCCGGGCGTCGCGATGGTCGCGGGCCATGAGCGCTACGGCGGCGGCATCACCACCCCCGGCGGCAAGCCCACCATGTCCGTCATGTGCTTCGGCTTCGACACGTTTGCCGACGCGTCCTACGCCTGCTGGGATATCCACACCCGCTGGGCCGAGAAGATGGACAAGCGCTTCGGCGGCGCGCCGAACATCCGCGATTTCATCGTCGTACCGGAAGGCGTGTTCAAGTCCGACGAAGAGATCTGGGAAGCCATGACCGAGACGATCATCGAGGCAGGCTACGAAGGAAAGGCCGGCTTCCAGATGGACGTTGCGACCGACACCTATCACAACAAGGAAGACGGCAAATATTACGGTCTGTTCAATGCTCAGCCCAAGACGAAGGATCAGCTCTACGACTTCTATCTGCATATCATCAGGGAGTTCCCGTTCGTCATTCTGGAGGATCCGTTCAACGAGGACGACTATGATACGACCGCGGCTCTGACGAAGGATTCCGGCATCCAGATCGTCGGCGATGATCTGTTCACGACGAACATCCGCCGCGTGGCCTATGGTGTGACGAAGGGAGCGGCCAATACGGTCCTGCTGAAGGTCAACCAGATCGGCACGATCTCCGAAGCGCTGGAGATGATCCAGTATGCATACAAATTCGGCTACGCCGTCATGCCGTCGGATTCCAGAGGCGAGGGTGAGTCCATTGCGGATTATGCCGTGGGCATCAACGCCGGCTCCGTGCGTGAGTGCGGCATCGGCCCGCGGGCAAACCGGTTCATGGAAATTGAAGCAGAGCTCGGCAAGACCGCGAAGTTCCTCGGTGCGCGCGGACTGAAGGGCTTTAAGAACCAGCAGCGTGCGGACGCGCTGGAGAGAAAGGAGTAAGCGGGATGTATCAGCAGTATATTGGCGGCAAATTGGTTACTGGCCTTGGAAAGCCGCTGGACGTGCTCGACCCGTCGACCGGCGAGGTCGTCGGCACGGTCGGCTCCGCGAATGCGGCGCAGGCGCAGCAGGCGCTGGATGCGGCGGCGGAAGCGTTCAAGACCTGGTCGAAGACCCCCTTGCAGACGCGCATCGACTGGATGCTGAAGCTCCGCGAAGCGTGTCTTGCCGAGCGTGAGACGCTGGTCGAGCTGGTCAGCCGGGAATCCGGCAGAACGTATGCGCTGGCCTGCGGCGACTTTGACTGGTGCATGACGAGCTTCCAGTATTACGCGGAGGAGGTCAAGCGCGTCTACGGCACGTCCTTCCCCAACGCGACAGGGACGTATGGCAGCGGCTATCATATTGTCGAGCGCCGCCCGATGGGCGTTTCGGTCGGCCATCTGGCGTGGAACTACCCGCTGGGCAACGCGGGACTGAAGATCGCGCCCGCAGTCGTCTCCGGCTGCTGCTGCATCATCAAGCCGTCGAGCCAGACCCCGCTGGCCACGCTCTATCTCGGCGTGATCGCGGAGAAGATCGGCTTCCCGGCGGGCGTCATCAACATCATCTCCGGCCCGGCCGCAGAGGTTGGTAAGACGCTCAACTCCAGCAGCATCCCGAAGCTCATCACGCTCATCGGTTCGAGCGAGACGGGCCTGCAGATCATGCGCGAGGGCGCGACATCCGTAAAGAAGTATTCCTTCGAGCTGGGCGGCAACGCGCCGGTCATCGTGATGCCGGACGTGGATCTGGACGAGGTTGCGGCGAATATCGTGGCGAAGAAGACCGGCTTCGCGGGCCAGACGTGCGTGAACTATAACCGCATTTATGTGCAGGAGCGCATCTATCCGCAGCTCTGCGAAAAGGTCGCGGAAAAGCTGCGCGCCGTGAAGCTCGGCCGGTGGAAGGACGAAGGGCAGGTCATGGGGCCGCTGATCAACAAAAAGGCGCGCGACCGCATGCTGGAGCTGGTGGACGACGCGGTGAAGTCCGGCGCGAAGCTCGTGATGGGCGGCGAGGTGCCGGAGGACTTCGCGAAGGGCGCGTACATGACGCCCGCGCTGCTGGTGGACGTTACGGACGATATGCGCGTGAGCAAAGAGGAGATCTTCGGGCCGATCATCCCGATGCAGCCGTTCAAGACGCTGGACGAGGCGATTGAAAAGGCCAACAACACGATCTACGGCCTGTCCTCCTACTTCTTCGGCCACAACGCGAAGGAAATTGCCAGAGCGTTCGAGGGCATGGAAGCCGGCGAGATCTTCATTAACGGCTCCGGCGGCACCGAACAGGTTCCGCACGCAGGCGTCAAGCAGTCCGGCGTCGGCTGCGACAAATCCCCCTGGTCCCTCGAGGAGTATTTCGACTTCAAATACTGCGCCATGATCCCGTAAACGCAGAAAGGGGAACGAAATGGAAAAGAAATTTGACGTCATAGGCTTCGGCGACCCGTTTCAGGATCTGGATATCCAGTTGTCCAAGCTCCCGGAAACCAACGTCAACATGCGTATGAACGACTACTGCTTCATGGGCGGCGGAAACGTCCCCACGGCGATGGTCGCGGCGGCGAGACTGGGGCTGAAAAGCTCCATTCTCGGCGTCGTCGGTGACGACATGCTGGGGCGGCTTGCCGCAGCGGATTTCGCCTACAACCATGTCGATACATCCCACTTGAAGGTAGCTGCCGGCAAACGGACGAATTTCTGCCTGTGTGTGGCCGAACAGGAAATTGACGGCAAGGAATTTATCAGCAAGCCCGGTGATTTTGACCCGTTGACCCCGTCAGATTTGGACAAGACCTATATCCAGTCGGCAAAGGCGCTGCATATCGGCCAGTTTACACCAGCCATTATCAAAGCCTGCGAGTGGATGCACGAGGCAGGCGGTGTCGTGTCCATTGACGCAGCGTATTACCGGCCGGATATCTATGAAAATTACCGCCATCTGGACATCTTCATCGGCTCCGAGACCTATTACAACGTCATGTGCCAGACTGAGGGCTACTCCGGCGGCAGGGCAGATATCCAAGCCGTCCTGCGCGCCATTCAGTCGCAGGGACCAAAAACCGTGATCTTTACTTTTGGCGCTGATGGCTGCATCGGTCTCTGTGGAGACGAATTTTTTGAGGTTCCGGCTTTCAAGGTCAAGGCGGTCGACTCGACCGGCGCGGGCGACGTATTCCACGGGGCCTATATCTACGCGTGGCTCCAGGGCTGGGACGCAAAGACCTGCTGCCGGTTCTGCTCCGGCGTTTCGGCGATCAAATGCACCCGTCCCGGCGGACGCTCCGGTATCCCGACGCTGCCGATTCTGGAAAAATTCCTCGCCACGGGCGAAATTGACGGAACCGAGCTGGACGAGCGCGTCCGGCATTATAAATATGGACTTCTGAACGCTTGACAAAAAGAAAGACAGGGAGGAAACCATCATGCTGAATTATCATGTCAAGATCGGTCTGGTGCCGATCCGCAGAGACTGCACCCCGCGTCCGGGTATTTTCAACTGGGAATACGCGGAAGATCGCGCAAGAAAAACCGTAGCGTATATCGAGGAGCATTTCACCAGCGAAAACGTCTCGTTCGTCGATCTCAAGGGCATCAACGAGGTAGAAGTCCTGTATAATGAAAAGGACGTACAGCCTGTCGTCGATCTGATGCGCAAAGAGCGCGCCGACGCAATCTTTATCATCAACAGCAACTTCGGTAACGAAGAGGTTGCCGCCATGGTCACCAAGGAGCTTGGTCTGCCGGTTTTGCTCTGGGGCCCGCTGGACGACGTATTTGAGCCGGACGGCAGCCGCCACACGGACAGCCAATGCGGTCTGTTCGGCGTCAGCCGTCAGATGCAGCGATACAGTGTTCCGTTCAGCTACATTGAAAACTGCCGCGTCAGCGACCCCATTTTCGCCGACGGTCTGGACAAGTTCGTCCGCGTCGCCTGCATGATCAAGAATTTCCGCGGCATGCGCATCGCACAGGTCGGTCTGCGTCCGAAGCCCTTCTGCTCCGTTATTTTCAATGAAGGGGAGCTGATGCAGCGCTTCGGCATGCACATCATCCCGGTCAACATGGCAGTCATTATTGACAAATATAACCGCATTCTCAAAGAGCGCGACGCGGAGCTGGAGGAGGGCGCAAAGATCCTGTTCGAGCGCTATCAGATGGACAAGGATACCCCGCCGCTCGCGAAGAAGATTTATGCCTTCGTGCTTCTTTATAAGGAGATCTTCGAGGAATACGACGTCGACGTCATTTCCTCCGAGTGCTGGACGTCCATGCAGCTGGGCGTCGGCGCGATGCCCTGCACCGCCTACAGCATTCTGGCTGACATGGGCTACATCGTCTCCTGCGAGAGCGATATGCACGGCGCGATCTCCATGGCACTGCTGTCCTGCGCGGCGCTGGGCAAGAACCCGCCGTTCTTCGGCGAGTTCACCGTCCGCCATCCCGAGGACAAGAACGTTGAGCTGCTGTGGCACTGCGGCCCGTTCGCCTATTCGCTCAAGAAGCCCGGTACCGTTGCGCGCGAGGAAAACCAGCGTCAGTGGTTCCAGGTCAAGGACGGCAAGTTCACCATCTGCCGCTTCGATCAGGACGATGGCCATTATCAGCTCCTGAACGGCACGCTGGAGAGCGCCGACGGCCCGTACACCTTCGGCACCTACCTCTGGGCGCGGTTCAACAACCTGACCAAGTGGGAACGCAAGCTGATCGATGGCCCGTACATCCATCACATGGCCGAGGTCGAGGGCGATTACACATGGGAGCTGCGCGAGTTCTGCCGTCTGATCCCGCATCTGGACTCCGATACTGTGGACTAAAAGGAGAAAACGATCATGCTGACTGATTTGAAATCCATTCTGGCACTGGCCGAGAAAAAGGGCTGCGCAATCCCTGCGTTCAACTGCTATACGCAGGAATGCGTCATGGGCGTTCTGGAAGCCGCAAAGGAAACCGGCGCGCCGGTCATTTTCCAGATGTTCAGCCGTCTGGCCGATACCAATGACGGTAATTTTGTCGCGCCCGCCATTCTTGAAGCCATCCGCCAGCTCCCGCAGCCCGCGGTCATGCACCTTGACCACGGTGCAGGTATCCCGGAGGTCGTCCGGGCCATTCGCCTGGGCATGACCGGCGTGATGATCGACGCGTCGACACTGCCGCTGGAGGAGAATATCGCCACGACGAAGCTTGCCGCGGAGCTCTGCGGCTATGTCGGCGTTCCGGTCGAGGGTGAGCTCGGCCATGTCGGCGCCACGAAGGATGAAGTGCTCGGCAACTACACAGATGTTGCGGAAGCGGAACGTTTTGTAAAGGAAACCGGCGTTTCCGCGCTGGCTGTCATGGTCGGTACGGCGCATGGCCGGTACAAAAAAGCGCCTGTGCTGGATATTCAGCGCATCCGCGACATCCGTGAAGCAACAGGCAAGCTGCCGCTGGTGCTCCACGGCGGCTCCGGCGTGCCGGATGAGCAGATCCGCATGGCAGTAGAAGCAGGCATTCGCAAGGTCAACTTTGCAACCGACCTCTGCTACGCCTTCCTCGATCAGGTCATGGTCACGGAGCGCACAACGGTCGCGCTCGACGTGTTCATGCGCGAGCCCATCCACGCGATCCGCGATTACTGCATCAGCAAAATCAAGCTGCTGGGTGCGGACAGCATCATGTGAACGTCAAGCGCCTGCCGGAAAACCGGCAGGCGCAGTGCTGCAGAAAAGGAGAATCCATATGAAGATCACAAAGCGCCCGTTCGGTACGCTTGCAGACGGCACCGCCGTATCCTGCTGGACAATGGAAAACGCGCATGGCCTGCGCGCAGAGCTTTTGGACTATGGCGCGGCGATTCGCAGCGTGCAGGTCCCCGATCGGGCCGGAAAGCTCGTCGACGTTGTACTCGGCTATGACGACCTGGCCGGCTATACCGGCAACCCCAGCTTCTACGGCGCAACAATCGGCCGCTTCGGCAACCGCATCGGCGGTGCGGAATTTGAGCTGAACAGCAAACTCTATCAACTTGCAAAAAACAACGGAGAAAACCATCTGCACGGCGGCCTGCGCGGATTCGATAAATATGTCTGGCAGGGAACGGAGGAGCCGGACGGCGTGCGGTTCACGCGCATTTCACCGGACGGCGAGGAGGGATATCCCGGTACGCTGACGGTGTCGGTGAAATTCAGCTGGCAGGGCGACGGGCTGATGCTCCACTATACGGCGCAGTGCGACCAGGATACGATCCTGAATCTGACGAACCACAGCTATTTTAACCTCGACGGCGAGGGCACGGTGCAGGAGCAGCTTCTGAAGATCCATGCCGACCGCTATACGCCGAATGACGCCGGCTGCCTGCCGACGGGTGAGCTTGCACCTGTCGCGGGCACGGCAATGGACTTCCGCAGCTTCAAAGCCATTGGCAAGGACGCCGACAGCGACGAGCCGTGCGTGAAGCCCTTCCGCGGGTATGACGTGAATTTCTGCCTGGACGGAAGCGTCCCGGCGATCGAAGCGAAGTCGCTCAAAAGCGGCATCGTCATGCACGTGACGACCGACCAGCCCGGCGTGCAGCTCTTTACGGCAAACCATATGAAGGAGCGCATCGGCAAAAACGGACAGAAATACGGCCACCGCTCCGCATTCTGCCTTGAAACGCAGCATTTTCCGGACTGCATCCACCATCCAGACTGGCCAAGCTGCATCCTGCGCGCGGGCGAGGTCTTTGACAGCAAGACCATCTATTCGTTTACGACGGAATAAGAAGAAAGGAATTTTATATGGCTGATTTTACAATGGACCGGTTCAGCCTGAAGGGCAAGACCGCCCTTGTGACCGGTGCGGAGCGCGGCATCGGGCTGGAGATCGCGAAGGGTCTGTCCGCGGCAGGCGCGGATCTCATCATCGCGGGTCTGATGGAAGAAGAATTTCCAAAGGCAGAGGCCGCTGTGCGCGCCAAGGGTGTCAGCTGCACAGTGCTGAAAGCGGATATCTCGAAGGAGGAAGACGTTCTGCGCCTTGCGGAGCAGGCGTGGGAGATCTTCCCGAACGGACTTGACATTCTGGTCAACAACGCGGGCGTCAACAAGCTGGCGCCCGCGGAGGAGATGCCGCTGGAGGTCTGGCAGAAGGTCGTCGGCGTCAATCTGACGGGCACGTTTCTCATGTGCCGCACGTTCGGAAACCGGATGCTGCAGCAGGGACACGGCAATATTGTGAATGTCGCGTCCATGTCCGGCCTGGTCGTCAATCCCCTGCCCCAGCAGCAATGCGCATACAACTCATCCAAGGCGGGCGTCATCATGCTGACGAAATGCATAGCCAACGAGTGGGCGCAGCGCGGCGTGCGCGTCAACGCGATCTGCCCCGGCTTTACCGACACGCCGCTCACGGCCAGACGGCTGAGTACGCCGAACGACCCCGCGGTCGCGAAGTGGATCGGCGGCACGCCGATGGGTCGGGTCGCCCAGCCGGACGAAATGGTCGGTCTCGTCCTCTATTTTGCAAGCGACGCGTCCACGTTCACGACCGGCGCGGTTCTCTCCGTCGACGGCGGATATACCTGCCTGTAAGTAATACAGAACCAATCAAAACCACCGGCCATGCCGGTGGTTTTCTTCATGCAAAAAGCCGCTTTCCCGAAAAATTCTCGGAAAAGCGATTCAAACTGCCTTGGGTAAAGGTTCAAGTCCATCAAATTTGCCCAACACGGCAGTTGGCATCTTTTTGTCACGCTTGAAAAATGGACGCAAAAAAGCCCGGAAGTCGTTGGCTTAACAGTGATAAAGAACTAATTCAAACTTATAACTGTTAGCCGACAGATTCTAGTGTGCAAGGCAAGCATCACGCAGCAAACTCCCTCATGTTTCAGAAAAAACATGAGGGAGTTTGCTATTTCATCGCACCGGTAGAATTTCCACAAACGTCTTATAGAAATCATAAATCTTTCCATTTTCCTGTGCGCAGAGCAGAAAACGACTGATGATTGCGCCGGTACGGTGCGATTTTTGAATGTGTGCCAAGTGTTCGGCTAAGTCATTTGGAAAACCGGCAGTCACTTCTTCTCTCATTAAAAAGGTCATGTATCGAGTCGATTGCTTTTGCCAAAGAACACTGGATTCCGGAAACGCTGAACGCATATCGGCAGGAACGGTAAGCCCACGTCGTTCCTGCGGCAGTGTTTGCGAGTGCTGCACTCGTGAATAAAGGTAGGGGTTTTCAATATATTGACGCAGCTTGTCTCGCTCGATCAAATCAAAAGACACGATGCATTCTGTGTCAATATCTGACTTCTGATAAGGGCGCTCTCTCAAATCAGTCAGTGTTTTCACAGCTTGTATATGGCAGCGCAGCTTCTCCATTCGGCGAGCAAGCAGTTCTTGCTGCCATTCCAGTTCTGAGAGTTTATCAGCAAATAGTTTTCCATGCTGTTCGGGCGATGCGTCATCCATTCTGCGAATTTCCGTCAACCGTAAGCCAAGATTTTTACAAAAAATCACATCAGAGATCGTCATCAAGTCCTCAACGGTGTATTCCCGATAATGATTTTCAATTCCTTTTTTCGGATGCAGAACGCCTTTATCTTCCCAATACCGAAGCGTAGAAGCCGGTACATCAAAAAAGCGGGCAATTTCTCCAATTTGAAAGTTCCAAGCCATAAGGTTCCCCTCCCAGGGGTATTATAGCAAATCCGCCATTGACATTCAAGTAACTTGAAGGTTTATGATGGTAGCAGGAGGGAACTATTATGGAAAACACGTTGATTTTTGCCTCTGAAAAAGAGGTGCGTTTCGGAAAGCTTCTGAAATTTATCATTCCGACCTATCTGACCTCGCTGTTTAACACCGTCTATACCATTATTGACGGTATTTTCGTTTCTGCCTATGTCGGAACAAATGCACTGGCTGCAATCAACATCGTTTATCCGATTGTCAATGTGCTGACCGGAATTGCGCTTGTGTTTGCTACCGGCGGCAGCGCAGTTGCGGCCTTGCATATCGGCGGAAACAGAAAAGAAGAGGCAAGCCGTGCCTTCTCTGTCAGCTCTGTTGCGGCTATTCTGCTGAGCTGCCTTGTTTCTCTGATCGTTCTTACGAATCTATCAAAGATTCTGACCCTGCTCGGTGCAACCGATATAACGATAGCAGGGTGCAAAACCTACGCTCTTTGGTGGCTTTGGGCTACGCCTGTCGTGATAGGGAAAGAGCTGTTCACTTACTTTATTCGGGTAGACGGTTCTCCTACATACAGTTTTGCAACAGCACTGTCCGGCGGCATTTTGAACATTGTTCTTGACTACATTTTGGTCGGACGTATGCAGATGGGTATCTATGGGGCTGCGCTGGCAACAATTTTGGGCTTGGTGCTGTCATTTCTCATGGGTGTCTACTATTTTGTACGAATGCGCAAATCCATGTCCTTTACACTGCATGGGCTATCCGCTGGGCTGGCGCTGCGTTGCATGGTAAACGGTGCATCCGAATTTGTGGATCAGCTTGCCATTGCGATCACAACGATCGTATTTAACCGTACCGCACTTGCTTTCGCCGGTGAAGACGGTGTTGCAGCGGTTTCCATCATTATGTATTTGCAATTTTTGTTCATTGGGGTCTATTTTGGATTTTCCATGGGCATGGCGCCTCCGCTGAGTTATGCATACGGAGACGGAAAGACAGCCGTTTGCCGGAAACTGGAACGGTATGCACATCGTTTTTTTGCAATCGCGCCTCTTGTCATCTATGCGCTGACCTACTTTCTCGCTCCGGCAGGTGTGTCCTGTTTTGCGGATACCTCCAGCCCTGTATTTCCCATTGCCGTATCCGGAATGAGAATTTACGGACTTGGTTTTCTGTTTTCAGGAGTCAATATTTTTGCTGCGGTTCGGATGATGGCATACGGAAAGGGGCATTTTTCCGGTTTGATCACATTTTTGCGCTCCTTTGCATTGCTGCTCTTGTTCCTGACCATACTGCCGCAGAAATTCGGTTTAACAGGCGTATGGCTTGCTGTCCCTGTCGCAGAAGTTCAGACGCTACTCGTTTCTGTATGGTTTCTGCGCCCGGTGCAACGGTAGGAAGACACTACAATTTTTCTTTATTTGCGGCTATAGCGTTATTATACGCTTGGCGGTTACAGAAAATTAGCAGTCACACATCGAATGCATGACTGCTAATCGGCTATCACTTCAATCTCCGATACTCGCAGAAATATTCACAACCTCTTTGGTCTGGGAATTGAAGGTCACTGTATGCTGACCAGAAAGCCGAGCGCCGCTCCAAGCTGCGCCCAGTTGATCTGACTGACCAGCCCATTCAGAGCGTTCGCGATCTCCGTCCCAAGCAGCACGATCTTGTCATGCACGCCGGGAAATGTGAACATTTCGTACAGCTTTGCCGAGAAATCATTCATCCACACCGCGAACGAAGAAAACGCGTCCTTCAGCTTTGGGATGCCATCCACGAGGATCTTGTCAAGCATGGCGGAAAAGGCTTCACCCCACGACGCAAAATCAAGCGGTTCGATCGCGACTGTCTCGAACATATCCGCCGGGGAGGTTTCCGTACTGCCGCCACCGCCGCCGGAGGCGTCCTTCGTCGTGATCTGGTTGATCTCGTCGAACTTCGCCATGCTCTTGCTGGCGTCCTCTGCCGCCGCGCCGGTTCCTTCAATGCTCTTTGCATAATCCTCCTGCACCTTCGTTGCACGGACATATGAGGATTTGCCGGTCATGGCTGCCGTGAACCGCGCGATATAATCCGCGGCTTTGGCCAGCATATTGATAAACCGCGTCAGGATCGGCTCGATTGTCTGTAAGATCGGCGCGAATGCCGTCGCAAACGCGTTTTTCAGCTGCGTCAGCGAGGATTTGAGGTTTGAAAGGCTCTTACAGGAGGAATTATCTATGCCCAGAAAGAAAGCCGAAGCCGGAGTGCTGCAGGAAGAAACCGTGCAGCCGGAAATCACCGACATTGAAGAACTCACCCCCGCAGAACAGCACACATTGGAGACATAATTCGAAGAACCCGTGCAGCCATACGGCGAAGAAGAATCGAGCGCTGCGGAAGAATCGCCAGACCCAAGTGAACCGGAGAAGAAGTCCTTCTATGATCTGGACTTCCGTGCGCTCGATCAGGATCTCTCGCCGGAGCAGCGGCAGGAGTGGAACACGATCTATGCCTCTTTCCGCAGCCGAAGCGTCATGCGCGGCACGATCATCGGCGTCGATCCGCATTCCATGACCGTCCGCAGCGCACAGACCGGTCAGACGGAAACGAAGCGGATGTACTGTGCGGTCATCGTGCCGTTCCGTGCCCGCATCCTGATCCCGGAAACGGAAATGTGGCCGGAAAATGAAGAACGCCCGGCGTTCGTCTTACGGAACATGCCGGGCGCTCAGATCGATTTTGTCATTACGCATGTGGATCGTGAAGCAGGCTTCGCCATCGCCTCCCGCCGTCTGGCGCTGGCATCCCAGCGCTATTTCTTCTCCACGCAGCCGCTCCACCAGCCGGGCAGCCGTGTGCCGTGCCATGTGCTGGCCGTCGGCCCGCGCCGGTGTCTGGTCGAGTGTTACGGCTACGATGTGAACCTCTCACAGCGCGATATGAGTTACGCGGCTACATTAAGGCATACGCCGAACAGGAACCGGACGATCTGGAAACCTACCTTGACAGCAACGGTGTGCGGCGGATGCAGCCGGTGCTGGTGTCTTATAACAAGGCATATGCACCGAAACCAGCGTCACTGGAACTGGAGTTCCGAATTGTAGGGCGAGTTTTATAAGTCCTGTTTATTGGACAACGTTTGTGATATGATACTATCATCAAAAGTTTATCCTGCTTTTTTTGATAGGAGTGAAAGGACATTGAATACGCACGCACGATTGGATGAATTACTGCATGAGAGAAACATGACATTATACCAGCTATGCCAAAGCGGAAACATCCCCTACACGACGCTTCGCGTCTCTCGCTGCAGAGGCAGCCAGCTCTCCGTAGATACCATTGAGCAAATTTGCAGGGTGCTTGGAATCTCGATGGCCGAGTTTTTTACAACTTGCCGCAAAAGCAATTCAGCAAATGAAAGTATGAGGTAAGCTGTTCTTCAATAATGCGGATAAAAAGTCTTTGGACCACACTAGTATATGGGGGAACAGTGTGCTTTTTTACAGCTATTTGTTTGAAACACTCATTAACTTAGTTTCATAACAGGAACACCGCAAGATGATACATAAGATTCATCTTGCGGTGTTTCCTTTTATGGAAAGGGGAAAATAACGCAGTTAGGTGCGCACTTGTACACTATATTAAACTCGTACTTTTACTACGCACTTTCTTGTCGCAACGGGGATGCCGTCGACAGCGTGATTGGGCGCATGGGCATCATGTGGCCATAGAATAATAAAGCGATTATCGCCCAAAGACAAATACTCATATTTCCCAGTGTAAAACCAGATGTCGCGCTCAGGATGCGCCTCAACTTCCGTTAAGGTTTCTCGTTGCGCGACTCCAATCAGTTCGTGTCCTTCAATCAGAAATTGGATGTCGATATATACGTCATGCGCTTCTGCATTTGGCGTATTTTGCGCGGTCCTTCCATGTGCGATGTTTGCAAAAACATCATCGCCGTCGATTTCATAACGCCCATCGGGCAACGACGCAAAATTGGAATGGATCAGAAAATCCAAGCCCTTTTTGAGCCGATCACTGATTCCCTGGTACAGATGGGCATTGGCAAGCGTGTCATAAATCATGAATCATACCTCGTTTATTTTCATAAAAAATGAAAGAAATTTTCATTTAATATGATGGTTGAAATTACTTCCTCGTGTGGTGTAGCATATAGATATGGAAATTATCCTTGCGCATGAAGGATGATTTCAAGGCAATAGAACGACGAAATGGAGCAAACATATGGATATTCTGAGCGAAATGAGTAGCGTCTACTACGAACTTACAACTTCTGAAAAGCGGATCGCGGAATACATTCTGGATCATACGGATGAAGTGCAGATGATGTCGATCAGCGAGCTTGCGGAGGCGTGTCACGTCGGAGAAGCTACAATTACCCGCTTCTGCAAACGGTTTCACTCGCGCGGATACACGGCATTGAAAATTGAGCTTGTGAAATTAAGCCACCCGAGCTATGAACCCTTTTCAGACAGCCAAGAGTCTGAAACTACGACAGACTCCACTGCGCACCAAAACGTAGGTGGAATGCTATACGGTGAATACTCTGCCGCATTGAAGCAAACTGCTGAATTGCTGAAAAAGGAGCAAGTGATCCGCGCAGTAGAGGTGCTCAGTCAGGCAGAGATCGTCTACTGCATGGGACAGGGCGGCTCCATGTTGATGGCGGAGGAAGCAGCGCATCTGTTTTCCACGGTCAGCTCGAAGTTCTTCAGCATTTATGATTCTCATTTGCAGATTTCTGCCGCGGCAACCATGACTGCGAAAGACGTTCTGTTCTTTATTTCTTATTCCGGCGCGACGACTGAGATGGAGGATATTTTATCTCAAGCAAAGCAGAACGGTGCAACAATTATTATGCTGACGAGATTCTGCAAATCTCCCGGGGCGGAAAAATCGGATATTGTGCTGCAATGCGGTTCGAACGAATCCCCCCTGCAGCAAGGCTCGGTTGCCGCAAAGATCGCGCAGTTTTATGTTCTGGACATTCTGTATCATGAGTATTGCAGTAAAAACCCGGAAGCATCTGCGCGGAACAAAGAGAAAATTATGCGGGCACTGGCCAATCGTCATCAATAATTGATCCTTGCGTAGATTCGGAAAGAATCAATGCCTCAGCAGCGCCTTAAGCGTATAAGTGCAGCCATGCGGAAAACAGCACCATGCTTTCGCGCGAGTGCGTATGAACTACTTTTTTTGAAAGCGTATACTGCTTTGTGCAGTCAAGCTTGGAGAAAAGATGCTCGATTGTCTTTGGCGGGCAGGTATGATCTAAGCCTCCAGCAGAAAGCATGACCGGAACATGGATTCGATGTGCATGTGAAAGCGTATCAATATATCCAAGTCGATTCCAGAATTGCGCATGATCCGTTTCTTCATAGGCTGGTTTTAGAATGCTGTATGCCGGTCCTTCTAATTCAGTAACCGGAAAATCGGTCAAAAAGGGGAGATCAGCACAAACACATCTGACCTTTTCACCGAGAATTGAGGCAAGCAACAGAGACCCGCCGCCTCCCTGGCTCGTCCCGAATAGAGACATCTGCGGAAGTACTCCCGGCTGCTGCAGTGCCCATCGAATTGCTAAAAGGCAATCCGACAGCCAATCCTCATATCCCCCCTTAAGACCGCGGGCGGTGTGGTCAAGAACCGGCCAGTTCCCATCGGGGAGCTGCATTTCCGGTTGAATTCGGTCTGGCTCAGTATATCCCAACGGGGAGATATGCAGAATATGAAAGCCCTGATCGGCCAGCTGCGGATGCATACTGATAGATGATCCATAGCCCGGAAGATTAATCAACAAGGGTGCAGGCGTCCGGATCGCAGGCTGCCAATAGCCGTAAAAGGTCTTCCGTCCGTCGCTTGCCATAAATTTAACATACTTATTTACCAACGTATTGGGGGAGTTTCCAAAGGGAACCGTGATTGGACAGTAATCCACAAACTCTGCATGAATTGCTACCGCATCTGACTGCTTCAAGAGACGATCTGCCCACTGGTCAACTTCTTCGTGGCTCGGATAAGCCTTACGCGCTTCCTGCAACATAACCGTTTGTAAATCCACAAGATAGACCTCCCTAGATATTCTTGTACAATGGTACCGAAACAAGCTCGAGACGAGCTCCTAATTTCTTTTTTCTTCATCCTAGCAGATTTTCAGAGAACTTTAAAGTAATACATACATCATTACTAGCATTTTTCAACCATAAACAAGGCGTTATTGACTGGTTTGGAGGAATCATAGTGCAGACGACCATTCCGCAATCGTTGTATTCGGCGATGCGCTTCAACTTTTTGTACGTTGATAAGTACACCTTTCACTCCGGATGGTTTTTTCCTGAGGATTATATCCCCTATTGCTTACTCCGCTTTATTACCAGAGGTGAAGCTGTATTCAAAATCAACGGAGAGGAGATTATCGTACACAAAAATGAGATCGCTTACATACCGGAAGGGGCGGTCATGTCGTGCTGGGCGCTGAGTGATAATATTGAGTTCTATTCTATTCGTTTCTGCGTCACGGCACGATTAAACAACAGCGACTTTCTCGGTGAGTACTTTCATATCCCGACCATTACGAAAAATGCACAGGAGGGCGTTCTGACGTATTTTCAGGAAATCTATCAAGGCGCAACCAGTCAGAATCCAAGCAGGCTGTTTCGGATCCGCGGAAATCTGGAATTGATTCTCGCTTACCTGACCCAGCGCGCCAATGCAGAGGGTGAAGCAGAAGCCCCGTCTGAGCATGATGTGCCGGATGCGCATAGTCTTGAGGCGATCCGCAGAAGAAACGCCAAGACACAGAACATCAACAGAGATCCGCGAATTCAAGTCGTCGTGGACTATCTGACACCGCACCTGAATGAATCGTTCACGATACAATCACTCAGCGAAATGGCGCAGGTCAGCCAGACATCGTTTAGAAGGCTTTTTAAGGCACATACCGGGAAATCACCAAGCGATTATATTCGAGAATTGCGCATGACGTCTGCGGCTAGAATGCTGCTGACCAGCGATCGGGAGATCGCTGAGATCGGATATCAGGTCGGATTCAGCGACGCAAACTATTTTTCGCGCACATTCAGGCAAGTGTTCGGCGTTTCACCGCATCAATATCGCCGGATCTCGCGAGGGCAGGCAGTGCGCACAAGGAAAGAATCACCCAAATTATGATCGAATAATGCTATGATTGATCGTTCCATCCTCTACACAAAATAAAAATTATTTTCTATAATGAAGCCATAGCAAAACCACCAAAAATACGTGAAACAGGAAGGGGATTATTATGAAAAAATACTTAGCGCTTCTTCTGGCATCCCTGATGCTGCTTGGCTGCCTTGCCGCCTGTAGCTCAGAAAAGAGCACTACGACGCCTCCAGCTGAAACGGCTCAGGACGCCCCGCAGGCCACTGTGAAGGAAGAATCCACACCAGCTGACACGGCAGAGACTGTTGAAACAGCGGATGAGCTGGAGGGTGAGATCACGTTCTGGCACTCGTTCACGCAGGGCCCAAGACTTGAGCGGATTCAGGCGGCAGCCGATGCATTTATGGCAGAGCATCCCAAAGTGAAAATCAACATTGAAACTTACTCCTGGGCAGACTTCTACACCAAGTGGACGACTGGCCTTGCCTCGGGCAACGTTCCCGACATGAGTACCGCGCAGGCCGGTCAGGTTGTCGAAATGATCAACGCCGACGCGATCATTCCGCTGGATGATATGATCGACGAAATTGGCCGCGACCGTTTCTATGAATCTCCGATTCAGGAAATGACCTATGATGGCAGCTGCTATGCGGTGCCGATCTACTCTCATGCATTTGTGATGTGGTACCGCAAGGATCTGCTGGAAAAGTACAATCTTGATGTTCCCACGACTTGGGACGAGTTCAATGCGGCAGCGACGGCGATCACGCAGGGCGAGAATGGCGAAGTTTACGGCTGCTCTGTTCCGATGGGCACGAACGATATGTATGCAACGTGCTTCTTGGATGTCTGGGCTGGCAGCTGCGGCAAGTCCCTTCTGACAGAAGACCGCAAAGCAAACCTGACCGATCCGGATATTGTTGAAGGCATCAAGTTCTGGACGGATATGTATAAGACAAATTCTCCGGCAGACTCGATCAACTACAACACGCTCGATCAGGCGACGCTCTATTATCAGGGCAAAAACGCATTTGACTTCAACTCCGGTTTCCATATCAGCGGCGTTGAGGCAAACCGCCCCGATCTGATGGATTCCATCAGCTGCGCACCGATTCCCACCCGCAACGAAGGCGAGCAGCCGCAGTACATCGTCAATAATATGCCGATGGTTGTTTGGAAGAACTCTAAGCATCCTGAAATCTGCAAGGCATTCATCGAGTCTTTCTATGAGCCGGAAACTTATGTCCCGTTCCTGCACTCTGTTCCGGTTGGTATGCTTCCTGCTCTGAAGGAAATCACAAATGATCCGACGTTCCTTGCGGATCCGACGATTCAGAAGTATGAAGCCGAAATGCGTGTGATTAGCGATGCTCTGAGCCACGGCACTTATATTGGCATGGAATATGGTCCCTGCGTCGAGGCTGGCATCCTTGCAAACCAGCGTGTCGTCGAGAATATGTTCCAGGACATCGTCCTGAACGGCACATCTGTTGAGGACGCAGCGGCAGCCGCCAACAAACAGTTGAATGAGTTGTTTGAAGCAGCAGAATAAGATTTTATTGGGGTGACCCAGGAGGCGGGGGCTTCCCCCGCCTCCTTTATCTCTAGCGCAGCAAAGGAGGTCTGCAAAATTGTGAAAAGAAGGCGCACGCTATCATCAAAAGCAAGCAGTTGGCTGTTTATTCTTCCCGCGCTCACCGTGGTTATTTTACTCCTGCTATATCCCGTTACTTCCAGTATCTTCTATAGTCTGACAAACAAAAATCTCATTAAGCCTACTTATCGATTCCTCGGCTTTGATAATTATATTAAAACGTTGACTGATCCGGATTTCTGGACGGCCTTTTGGAACGACCTGAAATGGACCTTTTTCTCTCTGCTGGGGCAGTTAATAGTCGGTTTTACCGGCGCATTGGCGTTGAACCGAATCAAAAAAGGCTCTAGTATTTATCGTACAATCCTGATTATTCCTTGGGCGATTCCATCAATCGTTTTGGCGTTTTCCTGGAAGTGGATTTTGAACGGCGTTTACGGTTTTTTGCCGAATCTTCTGATCAAGCTCGGACTATGCTCAACCGCGCCGGAATTTTTGACTGGAAATCTGGCGTTTGCAACGTTGGTGTTCATCAATATCTGGTTCGGCTCGCCGCTGATCATGGTCAACATCCTGTCAGCGCTGCAAACCGTACCAAAAGATCAGTATGAAGCAGCTCAAATTGATGGTGCAAATACATTCCAGTCTTTCTGGCACATTACAATTCCGCATATTCGTACTGTTGTTGGATTGTTGGTCGTGCTTCGCACGATTTGGATTTTCAATAGCTTCGATATCATTTACTTGATCACCGGCGGCGGTCCGGCAAATAAAACACTGACCGTTCCGATTTATGCATATAACATTGGCTGGGGATTGAAGCAGCTTGGACGATCTTCAGCAGTTACCGTACTGTTGCTGCTCTTCCTGCTGATTGTGTGTGCACAGTACTTTAGGCTTTTGAACAAGTGGGAGGAGGAGAAGTGATGCACAAGCGTAAACATTTTAGACGCGGTATCTTAGGCGACACGATCTCCTATACCTATCTGACAATTCTTGCGCTTTTGGCAGCGTTTCCGCTGTTTTGGATATTAGTATCTTCTGTAAAGAGCAAGGGCGAACTGACAGCGAATCCCACTGCGATTTTCCCTCAGGTCTTTTCGCTGGAGTATTATAAAATTGTTTTTGAGCAGCTAAAGTTCGGCACAAATATTATGAACAGTGTTGTTGTTGCCGGAAGCACAACAATCATTGCTATTCTGATTTCTGCGCTTGGTGCATATGGTGTTGTCCGGTTCTTCCCGAGATTTGGAAAGATCATGACGAGAGTCCTGATCACGACGTATATGTTCCCGCCCATCTTGCTCGCGATTCCATATTCGATCATTATGGGCAAAGCAGGGCTGGTGAACAGCCGCGTTGGACTGATTATTGTGTATCTTTCGATTTCTGTCCCATATGCGATTTGGCTTTTGGTAGGCTTCTTTCAAACAGTCCCGCTTGAAATTGAAGAAGCCGCATATATGGATGGTGCGAACAAGCTTCAAGTATTTAGTCGCGTTGTCTTGCCGATTGTCGCACCCGGTGTAGTTGCCGTGGCAATTTATACATTTATCAACGTATGGAATGAGTTCCTGTTCTCACTTATTTTGATCAACAGCCGCGACAAAATGACCGTTGCGGTTGGACTGAAATCACTCATGGGTCAAGAGGTGCTGGACTGGGGCGTTATGATGGCTGCATCCGCACTTGTCGTAATTCCTTCTGTAATTTTCTTCATGCTGATCCAGAAGCGCATTGCTGGCGGTTTGGCACAGGGCTCTATCAAATAAAAGGAGATATTGTTATGAAAACGATTGGATATGCAATTGTCGGTACGGGGTATTTCGGTGCCGAACTTGGTCGTATTATGAAAGAGCAGGAGGGGGCAAAAATTGTTGCAGTTTATGACCCCGAAAATGCTGAGACTGTGGCAAAAGAGCTTGGCTGCGATGTCGAAACGGATTTGGATAAGCTCTGCTCGCGTGATGATGTCGACGCTGTGTTGGTAGCTTCGCCGAACTATCTGCACAAAGAGCCGGTTTTGACCGCAGCACGTCATAAAAAGCACGTCTTCTGTGAAAAGCCGATCGCGCTTTGCTATGCGGACTGCGACGAAATGGTACGCACCTGCAAAGAAAACGGTGTGATCTTCATGGCAGGCCATGTCATGAACTTCTTCCGCGCGGTACGCCATACAAAGCATCTGATTGCGGAGGGAAAAATCGGTCGTGTTCTCTATTGCCACTCTGCGCGTAATGGCTGGGAAGAGCCGCAGCCGTCCATCAGCTGGAAGAAGATCCGCGCAAAATCCGGTGGTCACCTTTATCACCACATCCACGAGCTGGACTGCATTCAGTTCCTGATGGGACCGGCAACAGAGGTTACCATGACTGGCGGCAATGTTGCGCATAAGGGCGAGCAGTTTGGCGACGAGGACGATATGCTGTTCCTCTTGCTGGAATTTGGAAACGGCACCTACGCTGTTGTGGAATACGGCTCTGCCTTCCACTATCCGGAGCATTATGTGCTGATTCAGGGTACAAAAGGCTACATTAAAATTGATATGTGCAATGTCGGCATGACGGTTAAAACTGCAGATGGTGAAGAAGAGCATTATCTGGTTCATGAGACCCAGGAAGAAGACGATCAGAGGACTCAGATTTATCACAGCACAGAAATGGATGGTGCAATCCAGTACGGTCATCCGGGCAAAAAGCCGCCGCTGTGGCTGCACGGAATCATGAAGAATGAAATGAAGTTCTTCAATGGCATTATGCATGGCGATCCGGTTACTGACGAGTTCCGTCCGCTCCTGACCGGTGAAGCTGCACGCGCAGCAATTGCTTCTGCAGACGCGGCCACAAAGTCGCTTCGTGAAGACCGCAAAGTTAAGGTTTCTGAAATCACAGGATAGTTCCATTTTCTTTATAAAAATTATAAGCAAGTTCTGTTCATCAAACAAATATGTACAGAGTTATTAAAGAAAGAGGGAAAACAAATGAAACATACTTTGAAACGTCTATTTAGCGCATTTCTTGTATCGTGTCTCCTTTTGACTATGTTCCCGCTTTCGGTATTCGCTTCCAGCACAAATGGCAGCAGCATAATAGAAGTCTTATCAAGAGCAAGTAAAACCGGCTTCTATTATAATTTTGACGGCGATACTTCATTTGACGGAAGCCGTATCGTTTCGGGAACAGAACAGGATATTTCGCGCTTAAAAGCCAGCACTCAAGGAACAGTTATTGTTCGATATAGAAGTACGGCATCTACAAATCAAGTCCTATTTGCGGCGGGAAGCTCCACAGAGAAGGACAAATATGGCGCGGTTATGGTTAATAATGTTTCAGGGATGAAAATGCAACGAATTGATTTCCCAGGTGGAATGGTCGCAAATCTCCGTGGAACAACTACCGGGTCTGGCTGGCATACCTTTGTTTACAGTGTAGATGCTAGCGACCTTACAAATACACAAGCAAAATCTGTAACAAGCTTTGATGGGAGTACCACTACACAGTTTCCGAATTTCGCCTCGTGGTTCAATTATAATGCAGAGGTTAATGATATTCAGTTTTTGAATATTGGTGGTACATCTGGCGCGTTGGCAAACTCGAGTAATAATGCAAATTTTGTAGGAGATATTTCTTTTGTTGCGTTTCTTCCAGAATTTATGTCACAGCAAGAAGCGGCGGCAATCTCCGGAGCAGAATGGCCTATTGGTAATCCCTTGGTATTCTCAAAGCATGACTTGAACATTCAGAGTGACGATGATGCAGTCCAACTTAGTGATGACGTTCTTGAGACTCTAAATAGCGCTGATAACATTACCATATTGGTGAAGTACAAAAACACGACAAATGGACCTGGTTCACTTCTGAGTGTCAGCGATACAAGCAAAAACGATGCACATTTTCACTTGTATCAATCGGGCAACCGTGTTGGATTTGAATTTAGAAATTCTGATTCTCCTAAATATTCTGCTTACTGCACTACGTTCGGTTATGAAGACAATATCGTTGCGTTCAAGGCAGAAAGCGGCGTAGGTTACAAGTTATTTGCAAATGGTCAAAAAGGCGGAACGACAGCCAAAACAGGTGATGATTACCAATGGCTAGGCGATATTCCGAACTTGACGACTGGTTATATTGGGAAAATGGATCGGCTGATTAGTTCCAGCAGTTATCCATACACAGGTACAATTGATTATATCTATGTCTTCACGTCGGCACTTTCTGACGAACTGCTTCTTGAGCTGACAAGGCCAACGTCCAGGAATGTTTTTTACGAGGGCGATGCTACAAGCTCGACATTCTTCAGAATTCCGTATTTGCTGTACTCTTCAAAGGGAACCTTAGTTGCTGGTTCCGATACAAACTATGGCAGCACTGGCGATTCAGCAGAGAATATTGACTCTGCACTTAGAATCAAGCATCAGGCACTCAGCTATACAGCGAATGATGGTTGGGAAGATGCGATTACGCCAGATTGTCTGCATATGAGTGACTATGCAGATGAATACGGATACAAACAAGGCTCAGCCTCCTTTATTGATGGAGTCATCGTAGAAGATACTGAGTATACAGACAGAATTTTGCTGTTGATAGACGCCTTTGCTTGGAACGGCGGCGGTTTCCAATCACTTAATATCGATGCTTGTGGACAAGCGCATGGTGGTGTCGCTCGGAGTATGCCATTCGGTGACGGCTTCTGCACCATTGCGGGGCATAAATATTTCCTGCTCTCCGATCAAAACGTGAAGTCTGGAAATGTTAATATGAACACCGTTCGCAGTCGCTTTAACTACGCTGCTGATATTTATGGCGAGAAGAACGCGGATGGCAGATATAACGTTTATCATTTGCTGGGTACACCGACGGAGTATTCTTCCGACGGAACGACAGTTGATGATAGCAATTTGTCGCTTGGTGAGCTTTCAGAATACAGTCTCGGTGAAAATTATGAACTGTACAAGGACGGTCAGCTTTTGCATGTTACGCAGCGCAGCTCGGACACACAGGCAGCTTCGCAGTCTGTGCCGATGAAAATTTTCTATGAAGACTCTGAACTGCAAGTTTACAATACCAGTTATATCATGCAGGTTTATTCAGACGATGATGGAGAAACATGGCATACGGACAAGATTATTTCTGGCATGGTCAAGAGAGAAGAGTCTCGGTACTATCTGACTGGACCTGGACATGGCATTCAAATTCAGAATGGTGATCATGCTGGCAGACTGGTTGTTCCAATCTACTATCAGCTTACTGGAGGAAATGGTACGCTGACAAGTGGCGCACGAACGGAAGTTATTTATAGTGATGATGGTGGAAACACTTGGGCACACGGTGACTGCCTTCCTGGAACAGTCGGTCATGAATCTGTTGTTGTAGAACTCCCAAATGGCAATTTGCAGATTTTTATGCGAAATACCAGCGGCAGCGGGGGTAAGATTAAAACCGCGACAAGTCTTGATGGCGGCGCAACATGGATTGATGTTACATCGGGACTTGGCGATAATCTGGCCGGTACGAACAGCCAGTTGTCAGCACTTTCATATAGTGGAACGGTTGTCTCGAAAAAAGATGGACAAGCATATCCTGCAGTTTTGCTGTCAATGGCGTATAACACCTCCAGAACAGATGGGCGCATCTATGTCGGCTTGATCAAAGAAAATGGTCAATACGACAACGGGAGCACGAAGTACTCTATCGACTGGGAATACGTCTATCAGGTTACTGAGGCCAGTGCACTCTTTGCTTATAGTAGTCTAGTTGAACTTGGCGATGGACGAATTGGAATGATCTATGAAGCATCGCCGACCACTTCGTGGGCAGATGGTTTGCGGTATATGTACTATGAAGAATTTACCATGAGTGAACTCGCTGCGAATTGACGATTTAAATGTTCAGCGGGCTCTCATTATGAGAGCCCGCTACCGCCTAAAAGGAGAATACACAATGGATGAAAAGTTAAAAAGATATCAGGGCATCTTCCCTGCGTTTTACGCTTGCTATGATGATACAGGCAGAGTATCAACTTCTCGAACAAAGTCGTTGGCTAAGTACCTGCTCGCCAAAGGCGTAACAGGTCTTTATGTTGGTGGTTCCTCTGGTGAATGCATCTATCAAAGTGTGGAAGAGCGCAAGACCATCCTTGAGGCTGTCATGGACGCCGTCGGCGGCAAGCTCGTTGTCATCGCGCACGTCGCCTGTAACAACACCGCCGACAGCTGCGAGCTGGCACGGCACGCCGAAAGCCTCGGCGTCGACGCCATCGCTTCCATCCCGCCGATTTATTTCCATCTGCCGCCGTATGCCATCGCGGACTATTGGAATACGATCTCTGCGGCTGCGCCAAACACGGATTTTATCATCTATAACATCCCGCAGCTTGCGGGTGTCGCGCTCAGCACGCAGCTTTTACAGGAAATGGCTAAAAATCTGCGCGTCATCGGCGTTAAAAACTCGTCTATGCCGACGCAGGATATCCAGATGTGGCTTGATGCGACCGAGCGCGAGCTCGTCGTATTCAACGGTCCGGACGAGCAGCTGATCTCTGGTCTTGCCATCGGCGCGACCGGCGGCATCGGCGGCACCTATGCCGTCATGCCCGAGCTCTATCTCAAGATTTTCGAATGCTATCACACCGGGCGCATGGAGTTAGCCCGCGAGATCCAAAACGAATGCTGCCGCATCATTTATAAGATGTGCAGCTGCCACGGCAATCTCTACGCCGTCATGAAAGAGATCCTGAACCGTTGGGGCATGGATGTCGGCGGTGTGCGCGCGCCGCTGCCGAACCTCATCGCATCCGACATGGAGACTGTTTCCTGCGTACAGCAGATGATCGAAACAGCTATCCGAAACTACGCAAACGCATAAACCACAAACCCGTTTTTGAACTGTAGCAAGAGGTGCTTGTACATGAATGAAATGAGAAAACAGCAATTCGCCGAGGCTCATGCGTGGGTACGCGCGGAGCTGGACCGATGCGTAAATTTTTGGTTGAAAAACGGCATAGATCCAGAGTTTGGCGGCGTCTATACCTGTCTCGACCGAACCGGTAAAATCTATTCCACGGATAAGAGCGTCTGGATGCAGGGTCGGTGCGGCTGGATCTTTGCGCATCTGTGCACGGTCTACGGCGCGAAGCAGGAATGGCTCGACGCCAGCCGCAGCTGCCTTGATTTTATGGAGCGTCACTGCTTCAACCACGCTGCGGGCGATCGTATGTACTTTACCGTCACGAAGGACGGTCAGCCGCTGCGGCAGCGCCGGTATTGCTTCTCTGAGGCGTTCTGCGCGATGGCGAACGCGGAATATTACGCCGTTACCGGCGAAGAGGGCCGCCTTGCCCGCGCACGGCAGATGGCCGATCTTTATTGGGATCTCAACCACGGCATGGAAGACCCGGTCGGCATGGCCCCCAAGACCATTCCCGAGACGCGCAGCGGCCGTGCGTTCGGCATTCCGATGATCTATCTCAATGTTGCTCTCATCCTGATGCGCTGCGATCCGGAACGCAGGGACATTTACGCCGCACGCGCGACGCAGTGTGTTGACGAAATTTTCAAATACTTCGTCAAGCTTGATCTCGGCTGCACGCTGGAGAACGTCGCCCCGGACGGCACGCCGCGTTTTGACTTTACCGACGGCCGCATCGTCAATCCCGGTCACGATATCGAGGGCGTCTGGTTCCTGCTGGAATATGCAAAGCAGTTCGGCAAGCCCGAACTCATCGAAAAGGCACAGACCATCTTCGATAATGCCATCCGCGCCGGCTGGGACGAGGAATACGGCGGACTTCTGTACTTCGTCGACGCCAAGGGTCTGCCGCCCGAGGCGTATGAGCACGATATGAAACTCTGGTGGCCGCACAATGAGATCCTCATTTCCTCCATGATGCTCTACCGCGACACTGGAAACGAGCAGGATCTTGACTGGTTCTTCAAGACGCTCGATTACTGCCAAAAGCATTTCTCCGATCCGGCCTACGGCGAGTGGTACGGCTATCTGCGCCGCGACGGGCTTCCCACCATGCCCTCCACCAAGGGCAGCACATTCAAAGGTCCGTTCCATCTGCCGCGCTGCCTCATGCAGCTCGACCAGATGATGACGGAAATCGAAGCGCGCGCATGAACGGCAAGGAGCACAGTATGAACTATCTTGGAATCGATTACTCTGTTAAGTATATGCCCGCGCTCGATCCGGGGTTCATTCCCTTCGGCGTGTGGGCAAAGGCGTATCTGAAAGAAGCAGATCGCCCGTTCAAGATCGCCGTCGAACGCGATCACGGCAAGATCACCGTCTATGAGACGCGCCTGCGCGGCGAAGCTTTCGCTGCCGCGAACATAAGATTTGCAGAGCGGCTCGTCAAAATGCTCCTTTGGTCGGCCGGCGGCTTCCGTATCTATCTTCAGGGCGACGATACGATCGCCGCGCACATCCGCGACGCTTACCGCCCCGGCGGTGCGCGTGAATTTGATGCAGGCTTTGAATTTGACATGTTTGAGCGACCGCTGGAGGTCATTATCTGCTCCGCGGATGATTTCCCCGCCGCCAACGAGCAGCCCATCCGCGTCGGCGGTCACACGAACGGCTGCCGCATCGGCTTTGACGCGGGCGGCTCTGACCGCAAAGTTTCCGCCGTCATCGACGGCAAGACCGTCTACTCCGAAGAGGTTGTCTGGCACCCGAAGCAGAGTACAGACCCGCAGTATCAGTTTGACGGCATTGTCACGGCTTTTAAGACGGCGGCCTCCAAAATGCCGCGCGTCGACGGCATTGGCGTTTCCTCCGCCGGTACCTTCGTCGGCAATGCGCCGATGGTGTCCTCCCTGTTTATCAAGGTCCCGCGCGAACGCCGAGAGGAGGTCAAAACGATCTATGACCGCGCCGCGAAGGAGATCGGCGATGTACCCATCGTCGTTGCCAACGACGGCGACGTGACTGCACTGGCAGGCCATATGAGCCTTGGCACGGGCTGCGTCATGGGTCTTGCCATGGGCACTTCCGAGGCCGTCGGCTACGTCGACGCCGAGGGAAATATTCTCGGCTGGTTCAATGAGCTGGCCTTTGCGCCGGTCGATCTGAATGAACACGCCATGCGCGATGAGTGGTCCGGCGATCTCGGCGTCGGCTGCAAATATTTCTCGCAGGACGCGGCCGCAAAGCTCGCGCCCGCCGCAGGCATTGCGCTGTCTGAGCATCTCACACCCGCTGAAAAGCTCAAGGAAGTGCAGAAGTTGGCGGAAGGTGGCAATCCCTATGCGCTGGCGATCTTCGATTCCATCGGCGTGTATCTGGCACATACGCTCAGCCTCTATGAGATGTTCTATGACATCCGGAATCTGCTCGTCCTCGGACGCGTGGCTTCCGGCATCGGCGGCGAGCGCATCGTGTCCGAATGCCAGCGTGTACTGAACGAGGAATATCCAGAGCTTTCGCGGAAGCTGCGCGTCATGCTGCCGGATGAAAACTTCCGCCGTGTCGGTCAGTCAATGGCGGCGGCCAGCTTGCCGGATATCCGCTGAGCGCACCGGAAAGGAGTCAATTTATGTTACATCTGAATCTGATCCGGGTGAGATCACCCGAGGAAATGGCCCGCGCTGCGGCAGATATGTTTGAAGATCTCATCCGGGCAAAACCAGCGTGCGTATTAGGGCTTGCTACCGGCTCGACGCCGCTGCCCCTCTACCGCGAGCTGATTGCACGCGAACAGGCAGGAAAAATCGACTTTTCGCGCGTGCGTTCGGCAAATCTGGACGAGTACAAAGGGTTAGCGCCCAACCAGCCGCAGAGCTACCGCCGCTTCATGCAGGAAAATCTGTTCGACCACATTTCTATCAAGCCCGAAAATACCATCGTCCCGGACGGTTTGGCCGCCGACATCCCTGCCATGTGCGAAGCTTATGAGCATCAGATCGAGGACTGGGGCGGCGTGGACATTCAGCTGCTCGGTCTCGGCCACGACGGGCATATCGGCTTTAACGAACCCTGCGACCATTTCCCGGTCATGACGCATGAGGTAAAGCTCACCGAAATGACGCGCGAGGCGAATAAGCGCTTCTTTGATTCCCTGGAAGATGTTCCGACCTCCGCCATCACGATGGGCATCGGCACGGTCATGTCCGCGCGGAAGATCTTAATGATCGTCACCGGTGCAGATAAGGCAGAGATCCTCCATCAGGTCTTCTTCGGATCGGTCAAGCCCGAGGTTCCCGGCTCCATTCTGCAGTTCCATCCCGACGTGACCGTTATCTGCGACGAAGCGGCGGCAAGGTTTGTGGAGGAATGATATGCTTTTTAAGAATGCCAATATTTTCGTGGGCGGTCAGTTCCAACATGGCTCCTTCCGCGTGGAAAACGGAAGATTTGCTGAAATTTTGACCACCGTCCCTGCGGAGGACGGCATCGATCTGGAAAACCAGTATGTCATTCCGGGTCTTGTGGACGTCCACAACCACGGCAACTCCGGCGCGGACTTTTCGGACGGCGACTATGACGGCCTTGTCAAAATGGCGCGCTATCTCGCGCAAAACGGCGTGACCAGCTTCGCGCCCGCGTCCATGACACTGCCGTATGACGTGCTGGAAACGGCGTACAAGACAGCTGTGCAGTTAAAAAAGGAGCAGCCGGAGGGCTGCGCGCGCCTCATGGGCATCCAGATGGAGGGACCGTTTTTCTCCGAGAAGAAAAAGGGCGCGCAGAACGGCGCGTACCTGAGAGATCCGGATTTTGACGCGTTCAAACGGCTTTATGACGCATCCGAAGGGCTTGTTCGCATTGCGGATGTGGCGGCAGAGCTGCCCGGCGCGGTCGAATTTGCCGAAAAAGTGTCCAAGCTCTGCACGGTCTCCATCGCGCACAGCGACTGCACCTACGAAGAAGCCAGCGCCGTCTTTGACGCGGGCGCGTCCCATCTGACGCACCTCTACAACGCCATGCCGGGCATCCACCACCGCAAGCCCGGCCCCATTGGCGCGGGCAGCGAGCGCGAAAATGCGGTCGCGGAGCTGATCTGCGACGGGCAGCACATCCATCCGAGCGCGATGCGCATGGCGTTCAAGCTGTTTCCGGGGCGCATCTGCCTCGTTTCCGATGCGCTGCGCTGCTGTGGGATGCCGGACGGGCAGTACACCCTCGGCGGACAGGACGTGTTCCTGCATGGCGGCGTAGCGAAGCTCGCAGACGGCACACTCGCAGGCTCCGCGACAAATCTCTATGATTGTATGCGCAAGGCAGTCGAATTTGGCATCCCGAAGGAGCAGGCGATTTTGGCTGCAACGCTGATTCCCGCGCGGGAAATCGGGCGCGAGAAGGAGATCGGCTCCATCGAATCCGGCAAGCTGGCTGACTTCGTTGTTTGCGACGAGGAGCTGAGCCTTGCCAGGGTGTTTATGGGTGGAAAACAGATTTGTGAATAAAGGGAATGCCGCATGAAATATGAGCTTCTACATTTAAAGCAATTTTTTCCGAACCTTGGGACGCAAAGCGGAGATCCGCTTGTTAAGGTATATCTTCCGGATAATTTAACGGAAATGGGACGTGGTGATGAGCGGCGTCCTTGCCTGATCGTTTGCCCCGGCGGGGCCTATGAGTTTTGCAGTCAGCGGGAGGCCGAGCCGATCGCATTTCACTTCCTGCCGGAAGGATTCAACGTGTTTGTCCTTCTGTACTCTGTTGCACCGCATCACTATCCGGCACAACAGTGCGAGGCGGCAGCCCTGATAGAACTGATCAATCAAAACGCGGATATATGGCACTGTGACACAGGTCGAATTGTGCTTATGGGTTTTTCAGCAGGTGGGCATCTTGCCGCACAGTACGCAACGTCATATGATTCCAGCACGATTCGTACAGTAATTCCGAACAGCAAGCCGGTGCAAGCGACAGTCCTGGGTTATCCGGTGATCACGGCAGATCCGAAATGGACGCACCAGATCAGTATGACTGCGTTAACAGGAAAAGCGCATTGTTCACCAGAGGACCTTTATCTATTTTCTTGTGAGAAGCACGTTCGTGCAGATACGCCGCCAACCTTTTTATGGCATACTGCGGAAGATGAATGCGTCCCGGTGATGAACAGCCTGCTATATTCGCAAGCACTTGCAGCGAATCATGTTCCGTTTGAGCTCCATGTTTTCCCGCAGGGAGAACACGGGCTTTCAACAAGCGACCGGCAAACGATCCACAACGCCGGAGAGACACATCAATACGACCACATATGGCTGGATTGTGTCAAGAGCTGGTTGAACATTACGTTGAAACGCTAAATCCGTGAGTATTCTCGCGGATGCCACTATGCTGCCATATCATGCGCCACCAACGCCGTGTAATAGCTGCTCATCGTACTTGGTGCGTTGAACAGCGCAGCAAGTAGATATTGCCGGATGTTCCGAATCCGCGTTGTGTTCTGCTTCAGGCAATCCATGACGAAGCGGATATGTTCGCTGTTCAGTTTCAGCAGCTTCGACCGCACAACTTCGGACGGGTAGTCATTGCCTGCAATGCGGATTTGGCTGCGGGTGCTGCAAACTGTCTCCTGCACCAGATCGACGATTTCGTCAAGCTGCTCACGGTCAATATGCGGATCGCCTGCCAGAACGTCGTAGTCGATATTCTCCAAAATCAGATTTCGATAGCTTTCGAACGTCTCCTTCGCTTCCATTCGCTTCTGCACGGGAGTTTCCGGGAAAACGGAAGGGAAAGGAATCGAATCGGTAATTGATTGATCTGTATTTTGTTTTTCTTTATTTCTTCCTTTAGTAATTAATTGCATTGGATTTTCCAACGTAGGTTTCTCCAACATAGGCTTTTCCAACGTTGGGTTATCCAATGTAGGCAAAGCCTGCGCAGGTTCTTCCGGCGTTGGCTCCGCGTGCGGCTGCTCGTAGATCGTGTAGACGGTTCCGCGCAGGCAGCCACGCTCGTCGCGCTCCCGGCTGCGCTTGATGTAACCGGCACGTTCCAGCTCGCGCACAGCTTCGCGGATGGCGTCGATGCTCTCTTTGTTGATCTGTGCAAGCCCCTGCAGCGTGTAATCCCAATCCTCCGGCAGCGACAGCATCTGCGAGAGCAGACCCTTTGCCTTGAGGGACAGCGCATGGTTGCGGAGATGGTGGTTGGACATGACCGTGTAACCTTTGGTCTTTTCAACACGGAATACAGACATTTTTGTGACCTCCTTCGTCTGGGGTTCAGAATTTAAGAAAAGAAAAAAGCGGCGTTTCAACCCTCTTTTCATAAGAGAGCGAAACGCCGCTTCATTTTGTGTATTGGTTTGTGATTCAATATTTCGGCACAATGCGCATAGACCGGTACTGCATCTTGTGGTATGATTGCCGCGTTTGTTGCGTGAACATCGTAGAGGAGGGCAATCACCATGCAGTACACCGAAAATGAAGCCGCATTGATTGGCGGCCTGATTTCAAACTATTTCTTCCAGCCGTCCGTGGATGCAAAGCTCCGCGAATCCTATCGCCGGGTGCTGCGCCATCTGCATGAGAACACACTCTCTGCATCTGATCTGAGCCGCATTCAGAATGCGCTGACTTTCTTGTCGCCGCTCTGCCGCGATACCCGCGAAGCCCATAAGGACATGATGAGCGTGACATTAAAAACCGATGCTCTGCTGAGAGCCAACAGATAAACGACCACCCGCTGCACTGGCAGCGGGTGCTTTGCTTTCTCGCGCCCCAGCGTCGCCAATACGCCGTGGTTTCGTCCTAGAGTGGGGGGATGGGGCTTGCCCACAGTTTTAACGTCTGAAACGCCGCACAGATGGCTAACGCGCTGGTATCTGTACTTGGAGTGGGTATTCGGCAACACCAACAAAAACGCTGGTCAAAATTCTACACTTTGCCGAGGACAAAAAAGAGCCGCTTCCCCGAAAAATCTTCGGAAAAGCGGCTCAAAAAGCCTTGGGTAAAGGTACAGGTCCATCGAATTTGCCCCACACGGCAGTTGGCATCTTTTTGTCACGCTTGAAAAAATGAACGCAAAAAAGCCCGGAAGTCGTTCTATTTCCCTTTATAGGGACACAAACTGTCACCCCCCTGCGAGGGAGCGGAGCTATCCGCTCCCGCATTCTTTTTGCTGTCTTATGCCGGGAACGGAATGACCTCACTGAGCGGTGGGAGCAGCTTCGGATGCTTCTCGTCCGGCTGCATGGCGCTGTCTACTGTGCCGATGTCCCGGTAAATGATGCGGACAGACTGGCTGGAATTGCGGGAGTATTTTGTTTTCCGTTCACCGACTTCAATGCGCTGGATGAACAGCCGCAGCAGTTCCGGCGTCAGCGTGTCAATCGCTGTATACTGTTTTGCCTTTTCAATGAACGCATCCACGTTCGCTTCGCGAGCCTGAAGCTGCGCAAGGCGCTGCTCTTTCTGCGGGATCTGTTCCTCCAGCATGTGCTGCTCGTCCGTGTAATCGCCGGAGAGCATCCGGTACTGCTCGTCGGTCACGCGCCCGAGAACATTGTCCTCATAGAGGCGTTTGAACAGCTTGGACAACTCTGCGCTTCGTTTTTTCATTGCGTCCAGTTCGCGGAGGACACGATTCATCTCTCGCCGCAGTTCAGCGCTGTTCTTTTGGTTGATATGCGCTGCGAATTGCCGCTCCTTCATGCGGGCGAAATGTGTGACCCGGCAGAGATCATCCAGAACGATCTGCGTGAGTTCGCACTCCCGGATGTGGTGCGCAGTACAGGCGGTTTTGCCCTTCTTGCCGTAGGGATAGCACTTGAAGTTGTACTCCACCTTCTTCATGGTGCTGGCGCGGTGCAGCACCAGTGGTTTTCCACAGCTTCGGATTTTCGGTAGCCGTAGGGTGGACGACCTCCGAGCCATTCGCCGCGTTCAGCCTGCAGCTTTTTCACGGCGCGAACCTTCCGGCTCGTGTCCTTTGCGTGCAGCTCGTTTGCCCAGTTGCGGATAGGGTTAAAATCGTTGCTGCTCTCGACCGCAGAATCCACGCCGTCGTTTACCGCGATGAACCGCACATTTTTTTGCGGGAAATAGATCTCCATGTAATAACCGACTTGTAAGTACTCACGCCCCAGCCGGGAGGCATCCTTTACGATCAGGGCGGAAACCTCGCCGGCTTCGATCATTTCTACGATCTTTTTCCAGCTCGGACGCTCAAAATTCGTTCCGGAATATCCGTCGTCTGCAAGGAAAAGTGTGTTTTCAAAGCCTTTATCCCGTGCATATTTTTCTAACAGATCCCGCTGATGCTGGATGCTGTTTGACTCTCCGGCACGCTCGTCCTCCTGACTGAGCCGCCCGTAGAGAATCGTATATTGTTGCTTCTGACTTGCCATCATAACCTCCTTTTCCGTGGGGCAAGCCGGTACGGTACGGCAAGTATACCGCAGCGGCTGCCACAAGTCTATCAGATTATTATGCGCTGTGCGCTTCCTTTTCCAGCTCCGCGTCGATGCAGGCAAGCAGTTTTTCCGTCGGCGTTGCGCAGGACTCTGCCGGAAATACAGACGTGATACAGAACCGTTTGCTGCCGATCAGCATCTCACGCTGTTTTGTGATGCAGTCTTCTTCCATACAAGTTGTTGTGTCCCGGAAAACGGTTACGACTTCACCGTCCTCTGTTCTCCGAAGTTTTGCACACTCCGGCATATATCCGCCGAGAATACCGGTGTCCCGGTAAATCTCCCAATCCTTTTTCATATGCCTCCTTTCTGCCTCCTGCATGAAGACTGTTTTTATAAGTGCTGTTCCATTGTCCAATCTTCGTGATCGTCCTCGGCGTGACCGAGGGCGGTTTTCTTTTGCCGGAGCTTTCTCCGACGCTTGCTGTCGATGTGCGTTGGCGTGGTCGTTCCGTCGCGCTTCGGCGTATCATCCGTCATCTGTTCCATAGCACGGCCAAGGCGCACAGCGCCGCGCACAAGAACACCGCCGTAATCGAGATCCACGCGCAGAGGCGAATTTTCTTCTTCGCTTCCTGAACTGCACCCGTAAGTTGGTTCTTCGTATCGGTCAAAATCATTGTCATGGATTTCTGTGTCGTGTCGGTCAGTTCCTTGCAGGCGGAAGAATACCCCGCGCTCAGGCTCCCAGCCTGTCTCTCGAACTCTGCTGCGCTCATCTGCATCGCGGTCAGTGCTTCCTGCGCATCCTGCTTCGTCAGGAGCATTTTCAGATCGGTGTCCAACTGCATCTGCTGCCGAAACAGCCTGTCCTGCATTTCGGGCAGCGCACTCCAGTTCCGCTCCGTGACCATCACGCTGGGTTCCAGCCGTTGTGCCTCGTCCATCAGCTTTCTGTGCTGCGCCAACATTTCTTGTGTTGTCATTCTCCGTTCTGTATCCAAATTCCGCCTCCATATTTTCTTTTAAGTATTTTTCTATATGTAATTTGCTGTCCCGGCATTTGCGCCCCTCCGGTGTGGTGTAGGTGATATTCTTGCGGCTGTCCGTCCACGTGGCGTCGTAACCCTCAGAGCGGAGCAAGATCAGAAATTCCTCACGGTTTCCTGCGCAGCGCATACACTCGTCGATCACGCGCATCAGTTCAAATTTCCAACTCTCGCCTTTGGACGCCGTGTAGTATTCTGCATTGGACATTCCACGCGACTGCCGCTGGTCATCCCTCTGAAATTTCGGCAGTCCCAGTTCTTCACAGATCTGGTCATTGCGGATGCGCAGCTCCTGAATCTGTTCGTCTGCCATGTGCACCTTCCGACCGGTTTCAAAGTTCACGCTGTTGATAATACAGTGCGAATGAATGTGGTCGCGGTCAACGTGTGTGCAGACCAGAACTTCACAGCCCTCAAAATATCCAGCCAATCTGCGTGCTGCTTCGTGCACTGTGCGAGGATCAATGTTCGCACCTTTCGGGAAGCTTTGCACCATGTGATAGAACATCACGCCGCCGTCTTTATGGTGCAGCAGCTTCGTACTCAAAAATTCGTCGAACGCAGTTTCCGGTTGACAGCCAATACCGCTGACGAGCGGCTGCCCCTCCCACAACGTCTTGCTGAGCTGGGAGATGTAGCGCATGACGCTTTTCATGCAGCCGCGCGTTTGCGTACCCTTTTTGTAGTTCACGAAGTGGACGATTGCGATCTTCCTGCACCTCCCTCCTGCAACTCCCGCAGGGCAGTGTTGATCTTGGCGAACGCCTGCACAGCGGAGTCCAGATTGGCGAACTGGACTTTCCCCATGTTCGCCAGCACAGTCAGCTGGTTGAGGTTGTTTCCAATGGCTTTTTGCTGCCGCAGGACTTCCCTGAGTCCGTCAAGAATCACGATGCGTTTTCCGAGACAACAGGCCGTCACATAATCGCTCTGACTCATATGGGCTTGTGCTGCTTTTCGGCGGATTGTCTCTAAATCCTGTTCCGAGATTCGGATGCTGAATTGCCTGCCTTTTTTCATCTTTCCTCCGTATCTTTCGTTTCCCTCTACCAAACAAAAGCCCAGCGAAGCGGGTTTTGTTTGGAACTGAGGAGCAAGGGAGCGGAGCGTGGAATGCCCTCTCCCGCAGGGCGATACACGCGCAGCGGACTTTGTGACGAAGTAGTGGGTGTGGGCTTCTGCCCGATTCGAGGCATTTGGCAGGAAGCCGGTTTCCGGCGACTAGCCAAATGCGATGCTGGCTCCTCCCAAACGGGAGGATTTTTCCCGCCGCGGCGGGGATTCTCTGCGTTTTGAACCTGTGCTTTTCGGCGTTGCCTGCACGTTGGCGCAACGTTGGCTTTTCCCGTTGCGCCGCACACACACTCGCTGTCGGGGCAGAAAGCCGCACACAGCGGCGACACGCGCCTCACGGCGCGGTGCAGGCGCTCGGCGCGCCCGCAGGGTCGATTGTGCCGATCTTTTTCACGGGCAGAAAATCGGCACTTTCGGCACGCTTGAGGGAAATCCACCGTTTTCCATTGCTGCGGTACGTCTCAGCTAAAATCCCGTTTTCTCTTAGAGCCGCAACGCTTTCCCGCACCAACCGTGTGACCTTTTTCGGCGTGATACCGAGACTGCCGTCAGGGTCGATCTTTGCGGACAGTGCCGATGGTGAACCGAGGTATGTAGGATCGGCACGGAGCAATTCAGAGAAAAGATGTACGAGTTGAAGCGTCGAAATCCTAGAAGCGCCGCTGCAAGTTTTGCCGTCCTCAAGCAGTTTCCAGATGTGATCTTCCTCACCAAATTCGAGTTTCAAAGTCCTGCCTGGGATGTCGCGCCCGGTGCAATGCAGAGAAGCGACATTGGCAAGTCGGGAGTGCTTTTGCAGAACAAATGCAGAGTCTGCCGCGCCGCTTAAACCCGTCGAGCCGGAGATCATATTCATCGGATCGTCATCGTGCAGTTTTCTCAGATGATGAAT
>CAKUHB010000009.1 GCA_934655875.1 uncultured Oscillospiraceae bacterium | reverse complement strand
GACCTCGCCCCCGCCTACACCTGCGGGACGTATCACCGGCGCGGCCTCAAGGGCTGCACCAGCCACCATATCCGCGTGGACAAGCTGGACGAACTGATGAAAAGCTATGTGCGCAAGCTGGCGGACAGCTCTGCCGCCATGCTCGAACAGCTCAACGAGGAGCTGAAGCGCGAGACCGAGCAGGTGGCGGAAACGGAGCAGTCCGCGGACAATCTCGCCGAGGTGCTGGCCGATCTCACCGAGGAATTGAAGGTCACAAAGCGCCAGCGCATCCGGGAGATCATGAAAAAGCCCGAGCAGGAAGCCTCCATCGAGGCACTGTATGACGAGATGGAAGCCGACCTCCAGAAGAAGATCGACGGCATCCACCACCAGATCGACCTGCTGAGCGACAAGCGCAACACCATCATTCAGGTGAACCGCGTGGCCAAGACCGCCATCGACGTGTTCCGCGACATTCTGGAAAAGGACAAGCTGGAGCGGAACGACCTGGAGCTGCTGATCGACAAGATCCTCGTCTTTGAAGATCACTTGGAGATTAAGCTCAAAGCCGATATCGACGCGCTGCTGCGCTGCGGAACGCTCCCCGCGGAAACGGAGGACGCCGCAAATTTTAGCGAAGGCACGGAAAATATCGAATTACAATCTGTAGGGGCGGACGACTCTGTCCGCCCGCGGGTCGATGAGGGCATCGGCCCCTACGAAACAGAACTCGTCCAAAGCGCTAAAAACCGCGAGGACAAGGTTTTCCGTGTCCATGTTATCAGTAACGGCGACCCGTTGGAGATTTATACGGAGAAGGACGGCGAGGTGATCTTCAAGAAGTATTCGCCGATGGGGGATCTTGGGGATTTTGCGGGGCAGATCTGCGAGTCGATCGGGAAGAACACCGGACACATCGCGGCGATCTGCGACCGGGACACGATCATTGCCGTGCACGGCGCACAGAAGCGCGAGCTTCTGGACAAGCGCTGCTCGCAGGAGCTGGAGCAGCTGATGGAGCTGCGGCGCGGCTACCGCTATCAGACCGGCGATCTGCCGCTCCATCCGACGGACAGCGCCGACCGCTACCACATCGGCGCAGCTGCGCCGATCACGGCGGAGGGCGATCTGATGGGCTGCGTGCTGCTTCTGCTGGAGGACGGCGCACCGGAGCTTGGCGAGGGCGAGCAGAAGCTCGTGCAGACCGTAGCCGGCTTCCTTGGCCGCCAGATGGAGAGCTGAAAGCAGACGAGGCCGCTGCGCGATCGACTCAATATGCTGAAAAACCGGCAGACATCCGTTCGGATGTCTGCCGGTTTTTGTATGGATTCAAGCGGGTTTCTTTCCCGCATAGCGGAGCTTGTAGTGGAACAGGAAGACCAGTACGATCGCGCAATAGACAAGACCGAACAGAAGCCCTGTATGCAGATTGCCGCCGTTTCGGTCCGCGATCCAACCGGCGATCACGGGGCCCAGACTGCCGCCGGAATCGCCGAAGACTGCAAGCACGGCAAACATGCCCGCGCCGCCGGTCGGAAGATCCGCCGCACAGACACTCATGATACCGGGCCACATGAAGCTGACGCAAAGACCAGTCATTGCGCAGCCGACGATATCAACGATGGGGTTATAGGAGAGACTGACCATCAGATAGCAGGCGACAGCGCCAAAGCCGCCGAGGATCATGGCGTTGATCAGATTGATCCGATCGCCCCAGACGCCGTAGATGGTGCGGCCGACGCCCATCATCAGGGCAAACATGCACGGGCCGACCAGATCACCTGCGGTCTTGCTCAGATGCAGCGCGCTTTCGGCAAAGCTCGACGCCCACTGCGCCATGACAAGCTCAATGCCGCCCGCGCAGGCCATGCCGACGCACATCATAATAAAGAGCTTGCTGGAGAAAAGACCGCGCAGCGTGATCCGCTCCTCCTTGGAAACAGCGGCAGGAACCGGAACGGCCAGAAGAAGACCGAAATTCACAAGGGGCACCAGCGCCAGAACGAGCGGCGGGATCCACCAGAGACCGCTGCCGAGTACGCGCAGCAAAAGCGTCGTGCCGACGATCAGAATGACCTGGCTCCAGCAGAACACCGCATGCAGCATGCTCAGCTCCATGGCCTTGCGTTCCGGATTGACGATCGGCAGAGCGTTGAGAAGGGGATTGGCAACAATGTCAATGAGCGCGCCGCCGGCAGAATACGTGATGACCGCAATGCAGAGCGCGGCAAACGTATTGGACATGAGGTTCGGCAGGACGCTGATCATGGTGAAGCCGATAAAACACAGCGAGCAGGCCAGCAGCAGAGACTTCCGGTACCCGATCTGATCGACCATGCGGAAAGCAGTCACGTCCACAGTCATCTGTACGGCGAAATTGACTGTGACCAAAAGTCCAAGCTGCGCATACGGCAGACCGTATTTTGTGTAGAAGATCATAAACAGCAGCGGCAGGAAGGTTATTACGGATGCCTGCGTGAAATATGCCAGATAACAGCATATTTTTGTATGTTTGTACGATAGCTTCATGGGTCTTTTTCCCCCTTTTTTGTGGTATTTTACAATGAGTCTTTCTGCATGCTGAAGATAACATAGATTTATTTTTTTCGCCAGCGTTCCATGGCGGAATGATCGATTTGTCCACCTTGAGGGCGGGATTATGGGTACTCTTCGGTGATTCGACAATGGTAAAATATAAATGAAAACCGGCGTGCCAAAGGTTTGTATTTCGTACAGAATAACAGGTTTTTTACACAGGAGGAACAAAGATGAGCAAAGAACTTTCTAAAAGATTGTCGCAGCTGAAAGAGCAGCTGTTTCGTGGTTTTTTTGAGCCGAAAAAGTGGTGGGGCGATGATCTGACGATCCTCGACCAGCCCGGCGCGGCGGAAAAGCCGATGACGATGCGTAAGGCGCTGGCTTTTGAAAAGGTCTGCAAGGAAATGCCGATCGATCTGAAGGCGGGCGAGCTGATCGTGGGTACGACGACCATGTCCTCCGTTGGATTTGGCCATACGTTCCCGAAATATGAGACGGACGAGGAAGCGGAATACTTCGCCAAGATCTCGCTGGATCGCAAATCTGTCTGGGGACACCATCTGCCGTATTATCCGAAGGTTCTCTCCAAGGGCTATTACGGGATTATTGCAGATATTGACGCGCAGCTGAAGACCATCGATCCGTCCGATCAGGAGGGCATTGATTTCCTGGAATCTGCGCGCTACTGCCTGGAAGCCGCCTGCAATGTACCGGCCCGCTATGCCGAGCTTACGGCCAAGGCAGCCGAGGAAGAGCAGGACGAGACGCGCAAAGCAGAGCTTCTGGAGATCAGCCGGATCTGCCGTAAGGTTCCGATGCACCCGGCCGAGACCTTCCATGAAGCGCTGCAGAGCTGCTGGTTTGTGCATATGCTGCTGCACAGCACGCTGACCTATACGCCGCTCGGCCGGATCGACCAGTACCTGTGGCCGTATTATGAAGCGGACGTGAAAAAAGGCCAGATGACGCAGGAATGGGCCATGGATCTCATCGGGTCGTTCTGGATCAAGTTCAACGAGCGGATGCAGTTCGAGAAAAAATACATGGAGAACCACCTGACCTTTGGCGACTGGTCGCAGGGCGGCGATCCCAACGAGCCCACGACGACGTTCGACATGGAAAACGATGCCGATTATAACTTCGGCCAGTCGGCGAACCATTGGCTGCAAAGCGCTACGGTCAGCGGCCTTGGCCCGGACGGCAAGGATAAGACGAACGAGCTGAGCTATATGCTGCTCAAGAGCATCAACGAGCTGGAGCTGATCAGCCCGATGATCAGTGCGCGTATCCACAAGGATTCTCCGAAGCAGTGGCTCGACTTTATCAGCGCGGAGCTCTGCGACGGCGGCGCGCAGCCGGTCATTTTCAATGACGACGTGATCTGCAAGGGCATGATCGAGCGGCTGGGCATCCCGGAGGAGGATGCATGGGACTATTCCAGCGACGGCTGCTGGGAGGTTCTGATCTACGGAAAGACAGAATACAGCTACGGACATATCGAGCTTATGCCCTGCATGGAAGCGCTGTTTAACCGCGGCTGCTCCATGAGCACCGGCAAGAAGATCGGCATTGACTTCGGCGAGGACGCGCTTGACAAGCTCGACACGTTCGACAAGTTCTACGAAGCGTACTGGGCGGAGGTTCAGAACCGCATCGACGGCGCGCTGCAAAATAAGCTCCGGTATTACAGTGAGGTGCACAAAATCGCGCCGGAGCCCTTCCTGTCCACGATGGTCTGCGACTGCATTGAAAACCACCGCGACATGACAGACCGCGGCGCGAGATATCGCTTCTATTCCCTGATGGCGACCGGCGTGTCCCACTGCATCGACTCGCTCAGCGCCATCAAGCGGGTGGTTTATGAAGAAAAGAAGGTCACGCTGCGCGAAGCTGTTGAGATTCTGAAGAATGACTGGGCGGGTCATGAGGATCTGCGGCAGTACTGCCTGAACCGCACCCCGAAGTATGGCAACGACGATCCGGCAGCGGACGAGATCCTGGAGCGCTTCTTCAAGGACTTCTGCGACCGCGCCGATTACTGGAACAGCAAGATCGACTGGATCCTGGTCACAGCCGGCGTTGCGACCTTTGAGAATTATCCGCGTTTCGGCAAGCACGCGTGGGCGTCGTTTGATGGCCGCGTGGCGCACGAAGCGTTCTCCAGCAACTATTCTCCCGCCGTCGGCAGAGACAAGCAGGGCATTACCGCCGTTGTGCTTTCTTCGACCAAAACGGATCTTTCCAGACTCAATAACGGCTGCCCCATCGACCTGCGCGTCAGCTTCAACAAGCACAGCAAGCAGGAATGTGCGGACGTGCTCTCCAGCTTTATTCAGTCGTTCCGCGATCTCGGCGGCAACATCATGACGATCACCAAGGTCGATCTGGAGACGCTCAAGAAGGCACAGCAGGAGCCGGAGAAATACATGTCCCTGCGTGTCAGACTCGGCGGACTGACGGTCTATTTCGTTCAGCTGGCAAAGGAACAGCAGGATGAATACATGCGCAGAACGGAGCACAACATTTGATCTGCCCATCCAACACGCTACGATTGGAGAGTTTCATGGAATATACAAACGAACAGCTGCGCGCAGCGCGTGAGATCAGCGGAACAGTCTTTGACATTGAACGCTTCAGCCTGCATGATGGGCGCGGCATCCGGACGGTCGTCTTTTTGAAGGGCTGCCCGCTGCACTGTGCATGGTGCGCCAATCCGGAGTCCAACCGGCCCGGCCCGCAGGTCGGCCTGTTTGCAGATAAGTGCGCATTTTGCAAAAAATGCGCAGAGGTTTGCCCGAACGGCGCGGTGTTCCTGCGGGAACACCGGGTCGACTGGGAGCACTGCACAGGCTGCCTGAAATGCGTAGACGTCTGTCTTTACGATGCGCGCGTGGCCTACGGCAAACGGATGACAGCTGGTGAAGTATTTGAAGCGGTGAAGCGGGATCAGGTGTTTTACCGGAACTCCGGCGGCGGCGTTACGCTCTCCGGCGGAGAAATGAGCGCGCAGCCGGAGTTTTCGGCGGCGATCCTCACACTGTGCCGTGCGGCAGGCATTCATACGGCGGTGGAAACGACGGGCTTCTGCAAATGGGAGCGATTTGAACCCATTGTCCGGCAGGTCGACCAGCTGCTGTTCGACTTCAAGAATATGGATTCTACCCTGCATAAGAAATATACCGGCGTCGGCAATGAGCTGATCCTGGAGAATGCAGCCAAAGCGGCGCCGCTCGTTCCGGAGATGGTCGTCCGCTGGCCGGTGATCCCGGGGTTCAACGACTCGGACGAAAACGCGGCGGCGCTTGCCGCCTATCTGAAGCAAAACATGCCGTCGGTCAGTCGCGTAGATCTGCTGCCGTACCATTCCGCCGGAAAATCCAAATGTGAGCGGATCGGAACGGAATACGGCTATGAACCGCCGTATGAGCTTTCAAAGGAGCGTGTCGCCGAGCTGCAGGGCCTTTTGCTTGACAATGGTCTCGACGCCAGGATCGGCGGCTGAGAAAGGACATTCGCATGAATCAGAATTTTGAACATATCAGCACCCTGCCGAAGTCGGAGCGAATCGAAGCTCTGAAAAAACGCATGCTGGAAGAAAAACGATATGTCAGCATGGAGCAGGCGCTGCTCATTACGCAGAGCTACCGGGAGTACCCGGACGCGCCGCGCGCACTCCAGCGGGCGCACGCGCTCGAGCGGGCCCTGGATCATATCTCCATCCGGATCGACCCGGAGGAGCTGATCGTCGGCAACCGGACGGCAGGCGTCCGCGGAGGCGTCGTGTCGCCGGAAGCCGGGATCTCCTGGGTCGATAAGGAGCTGGAGACCATCGACCGGCGTCCGCAGGACGCGTTTCAGATCCGGCCGGAGGATATCCGGCTGTTCCGCGAGAAGATCCTCCCGTTCTGGAAGGACAAATCGCTGGAGGATCACGTGTGTGCGCGCATGGGCGAAGAGCTTTCCGACATGGGCAAGGTCGTGAAGATCAACCAGACAGACCATGCGCAGGGACATATCTGCCCGGACACAAAGCTCTGGCTGGAAAAGGGCCCTGCCGGTCTTCTGGCCGATATGGAGCGAAGATTGCAGGCTGCGCCGGAGGAGAAGCACGTCTTTTACGAAAGCACAGTCATCAGCCTTCGCGCGGTATGCCGGTTTATTGCGCGCTACGCGTCGCTTGCACAGCAGATGGCGCAGAGCGAGCCGGAGCCTGCGCGAAAGGAGAATCTGCGGCAGATCGCGGACGTCTGCACGGCGCTTTCCGTGCGCGCGCCGCAGAGCTTCCGGGAAGCGGTGCAGTGCTTGTGGTTTTTGTATGTCTGCCTGCAGATGGAGTCCAACGCTTCGTCGTTTTCTCCTGGCAGGATGGATCAGTATTTGTATCCCTATTACCAAAAGGACGCGGCGGAGAACGGCCTGACGCAGGCGCAGGCGCTGGAGCTGCTGGAGTCGCTGTTTTTAAAGTTCAACCAGATCGTCTATATGCGCAGCGCCGGCAGCGCAAAATATTTTGCCGGCTTCCCGATCGGCTTCAATGTTGCGATCGGCGGACAGGACGAGAAGGGCCGGGATGCGTCGAATGAACTGAGCTATCTGCTCTTGCAGGCGCAGTCCCATCTGCTTCTGCCGCAGCCGAATCTGTCGGCAAGACTTTTTGCAGGCTCTGACCCGCAGTTCGTGCGGGCCTGCGTCCGCGTCATCGGCATGGGCAGCGGTATGCCGCAGATCTTCAACGATGAGGGCGTCATTCCCGCGCTGATGTCGAAGGGAATCAGCGAAAAGGACGCGCGGAACTATGCAATCGTCGGCTGCGTGGAATTGACGACGATGGGGAATAACCTTGGCTGGAGCGACGCGGCGATGTTCAACCTGCTGAAGGCGCTGGAACTGACGATCAACCATGGCCGGTGCATGCTGACGGGCCGTCAGATGGCGCCGGACTTCGGCGGGCTGGACACGTATCAGAGCTATGAGGAGCTGGAGCAGGCGCTTGCGCGGCTGATCGACTACTTTATGGTGCGCATGATCCGGGCCTGCGACCGTGTCGATAAAATGCACGCGGAGTTTCTGCCGTCGCCGCTGCTGTCCTGCGTGATCGATGACTGCGCGGAAAAGGGCGTCGACGTGACGGCGGGCGGCGCGCATTACAATCTGTCCGGCATTCAGGTGATCCAGGTCGCCAACATTGCCGACAGTCTGGCGGTCATCAAAAAGCTGGTCTATGAACAGAAGTCCGTTTCCGGAGAGCAGCTGCTGCACGCATTGCAGACAGACTTTGCCGGGCAGGAGATCCTTCGCCAGACCTGCATCAATAAGGTCGAAAAATACGGGAACCATGTGAAGTGGGTTGATGAGATCGGCAACAAGTGGATCAGCTACTTTGCGGACAACCTGAAGCTGTTCCGCAATGCGCGCGGCGGCGCGTATCATGCAGGACTTTATACGGTCTCGGCGCATATTCCGATGGGCAAAAACGTCGGCGCGTCTGCCGATGGCCGGCATGCGGGCGATCCGCTGGCCGATGGCGGCATGTCCGCCATGTATGGCCGCGATGTATCCGGGCCGACATCGCTTTTGCAGTCGGTCGCTGCCGTCAACTCCGTGAACGGAAGCAACGGGACGCTCCTGAATATGAAATTCCTGCCTGAGTTTTTCGAGACGGAGGAAAATATCGACAAATTCGCGGCGATGCTCAGAGCTGTGGTCGCGCTCCATATCCTGCATGTGCAGTTTAATGTTGTGCGCCGGGAGGAGCTGCTGCAAGCGCAGAAGACGCCGGAGCAGTATCGGAGCCTCACCGTTCGCGTGGCCGGCTATACCGCTTATTTCACAGAGCTGGCGCGCGATCTGCAGGATGAGATCATCGCCCGGACGACATACGCGAAGCTATGACCGAAGGCGTGATTTTTGACGTCAAGACCTTTGCTATCCATGACGGGCCGGGGATCCGGACAACGGTTTTTCTGAAGGGCTGCCCGCTGCGCTGCAAGTGGTGTCACAACCCGGAGGGACTTTCCGCAAGCCCGCAGATCTGGCACTTCCCGGCAAAATGTATCGGCTGCGGCCAGTGCGTGCAGAGCTGCCCGCACGGCGCAGTGCGGGCGCAGGCGGATGCATGGATCGATCCGGCGCGCTGCACCGGCTGCGGCCAGTGCGTGGAGACTTGCAGCACAACGGCGCTCTGCTATGACGGCCGCCGCGTGTCTGCGGAAGAGATCGCGGAGCAGGTTTCCTCGGACGCGGTCTTCTACACGGCTTCCGGCGGCGGCGTGACGCTTTCGGGCGGCGAACCGACGTTTCAGCCGGCGTTCGCGCTGGAGCTGCTGCGGCTGCTGAAGGCGCGCGGCCTGCATACGGGCATGGAGAGCTGTATGTATTGCAGCCCGGAGGTATGGCGGCAGTTTCTGCCGCTGGTGGATCAGTTTATTGTGGATCTCAAGTGTCTGGATCCCTTGCAGCACAGGCAGCTGACGGGCGTTGAGAATCATGTGATCCTTGATAACTTCCGGACGCTGGCGCAGTGCCGTGAACAGATCCTTGTGCGCACGCCGCTCATTCCAGGGATGACGGCCACGGCGGAAAATCTGGACGCAATTGCGGCGTTTGTCGCGTCCGTGCGTGCGGATATCCCGATGGAACTGATGAACTATAACCCGCTTGCACCCGGAAAATACCGCCTGATGGGAAAAACGTACCCGATCGCGCCTGACGTACAGCCGTTTACAAAGACGGAGCTTGCAGCGATGCAGCGTGTGGTCGAGGGAAGAGGAATCCGCGTAATTGGAAAAACCGAACCATAGACATTGAGCCTCATTCGATTCATAATAAAACACTCAAATTTGCACTGAAAAACAGGAGGGCAGATGAAGGAATTATATGGATTTCATGAGGACTTTCAGAGGATCTATGAACACCTCAAGTCAACGGATACGAGCACAGCAAAGCTGGTTTTCTGCGAGCGGATGGATGAAAAAAGCTGCGTCTGGAATCTGAACCGGCACAACCATAATTACATGGAGCTGATCTATATTCTTGACGGCAAAATGCAGATCGATGTGCCCGGCAAGAAGTTCAGCAAAGGGTTTTATAACCTGATCGTATATCCCAGATCGGTGGTACACCAGGAGATCGTGGATATGCAGGATCATCAGGAGATCCTGTGTCTTGGCATCAAGGCGCAGAGCGAGACCAAGCTGGAAACGTCGTTTGAGATCTCCGACGACGACGGCTCGATCCGCTGGCTGATGGAACAGATCTATCGCGAAGAAAAGCAGCAGCAAAGCGACTGTGAACGCGTCCTACAGGCGTATATTGCGGTGCTGTACATCAAAATGCAGCGCTATTTTGAAAACACAGAGCGGCTGCGGCTGGATTTTGTCGGCCGGTGCATGAGCTATATCCGGGATCATCTGCCGGAGGAGCTGACGGTGGAGCAGCTTGCGGCAGCGGTATTTGTTTCCCCGTCGCATCTGACAAGATCGTTCCGCCAGCGGATCGGGATGCCGCCGTTGAGTTATATTCGCAGCTGCCGGGTCAACCTGGCGCGCCACGCGCTGATCGCGACCGATGACAACATCGAGGAGATCGCGATCAGCGTTGGGTTTCGGGATCCCAAATATTTCAGCCGGGTATTCAAAATGGAAACGGGTCTGTGCCCGAGGGAATACCGGCAAAAATACACCGAGCTTCTGAAGGGGGAGAACGGAAATGGTCGTACATGAAACACAGATGCCAGTCCGTACAGAGCAAAATGCGCAGAACGGAAAAGGAACGCTTTTCATTCAAAAGCTGCTGACGCTGGAGCAGACAGAAGGCATTGCGCCGGTCTGCGACATTTTTACCTTCGCGCCCGGCGACAGCATTGGGATGCATACGCACACAGGCGAAGCAGAGCTCTATTATATTCTGGAGGGAAGCGCGCGCGTCTGCGACGGCGGCCGTATGGAGCAGCTGCATGCCGGGGATGTCCACTATTGCCCGGACGGCGGCAGCCACAGCGTTGAAAATGATGCGGACGTTCCCATGCGGATGCTTGCCATCGTCCTGCTGCACAGATAGGCGGCAGAACGATGGCTGCCGGAGAAAGGGATGGGTCAGATTTGTCCACCTTTTCGCGGAAAACCTGAGTCTTCAAGCCAGGCGTCCCATGGTATAATATCAGTCAGAAACAACAAAAAGCAACAGAAGAAGTCGGAGGAATAAAGGAATAATGAATAAAGTACAGGGAAAAAACAACGCCTTTCTGAAGAAAATGGGTTCCCTCGGAGTCCTCTGGGCGCTGATCATCGTATTTGCACTTGGATGCATCGCAAGCAATAAATTCGCCACGTCCGGCAACATCATCAATGTCATGCGGCAGGTTTCCATCAACGGCATTATTGCGCTTGCCATGACGTTTGTCTGCCTGACCGGCGGCGTGGATCTGTCCGTTGGTTCGCAGGTCGCGCTCTACAGCATGATGATCGCGCAGATGCTCAAGGGCGGCATGAGCCCGTTCCTTGCCATTCCCATCGCGGCGGTCACCTCGCTCGTGGTCGGCCTGCTGAACGGCATTGGCATCACCAAGGGACGGCTTGCTCCGTTCATTATGACGCTCGGCTCCATGACTGCGCTCCGCGGTCTGGCGAAGTACATCTCCAACGGCGCACCGCAGAACTGGCGCGCCACGGGTACGGATATCTCCTTCATCGGCCAGGGTTATGTCGGCTTTGTTCCCTTCTCTGTCATTCTGTTCCTGGTTCTGTTCTTTGTCTGCCTGTATGTGCTGCGCTATACGCGCTTCGGACGCAATGTCTACGCGATCGGCGATAACCGCGAAGCAGCCCGCCTGAACGGTATCAACACCCATAAGACCGAGTTGATCTGCTTCATGCTGACCGGCTTTGCTTCGTTCATCTCCGCGCTTGTGCTGACGTCCAAGCTGACCTCGGCAGATCCGACTGCCGGTGAGGCCTACGAAATGAAGGCGCTTTCCATGTGCTATATCGGCGGCATCTCCACGATGGGCGGCGCAGGCTCGATCGTCGGCACGCTGCTCGGCGCATGCCTGCTTACGCTTCTGTCCAATATCATGAATCTGCGCGGCATCAACTCCTACATGCAGGATATGGTGCAGGGTATCATCATCATTCTGGCAGTTCTGATCAGCAACCTCTCTCAGAGAAAAAAATAACCGGACGTCTATGCCCGCATAACTGCGTGAAACATAGAAAAAACAAAATGGAGGAATCAAAAAAATGAAGAAACTGATCGCGCTTATTCTTGCTGTTCTGATGGTCGCCGGTCTTGCGGCCTGCGCGGCAAGCAAGCCCGCCGCTGCCGAAGACACTGCGGCGGCCAACACGGAAGAACCGAAAGCCGAAGAAACCGCGGACGCTCCGGCAGCGGAGGATGCGGAGACTGAGAGCAAGGACACGTTTACGATTGGCTACGCGCAGCGTGGCTCCGATGTTGCCTTTACCATCGCCATGATGGAAGACAACATTGCCTATGCAAAAGAGCACTATCCCAACATTGAGTTCCTGCAGACGGATGCGCATGACGACGCTGCGACGCAGGCCTCCAACATCGAAGACCTGATCGCTGCAGGTGTTGACCTCATCATGGTCTCTCCGCTGACCGAGGACGGTCTGACCGACGCCTGCCAGGCGGCCATGGACGCAGGGATCCCCGTTGTCACGCTGGATCGTACTGTCCTGTGCGACGTCACCTGCAAGGTCGTTGCTGACAACTATCTCATGGGCCAGATGGCTGCCGACAAGCTCGCCGAGATGCTGGGCGGCAAGGGCAACGTCATCGAGTGCTGCGGCACCTACGGCGCTTCTGCGACATACGGCCGTCAGTATGGCTTTGAGGAGCGCATGGCCGAGAAGTATCCGGACATCAAGATCATCGATGCCAAGGACTGCAACTACAACTCCGCAGAAGCTGCGACCTACATGGAGGACATGCTCCAGAAGTACGGCACCGGCGAGATTCAGGCAATCTATGCGCACAATGATGTTATGGCCTATGGCGCGCTCGAGACGCTGAAGGCAGCCGGCCGCGACAACGAAGGCATCCTCGTCTGCGGCATGGACGGCGAAGAAGCTGCGTTCCAGATGGTCAAGGACGGCATCATGGCGTTCGATATCATCTACCCGACGATGGCTCCGGAAGGCGTGATCGCTGCTTACGGCATCCTGACCGGCGAAGCGGTCGACAAGGAAGTCTGGTGCCAGCCGACGCTGGTCAGCGCCGAGAACGTCGACGAGTATCTGGGCACCGGCCTGCAATAAGCTGCTGAAGGGGTAATAGCCTTTTGTATCCGCATGGGAAGTCCGGGCAGACGCCCGGCTTCCCATGCCCCAGACGTCAGTCTGGAGAAACTGAAGAAAGTGATGGAATAGACCATGCTTAGGATGAACCATATTACAAAAGAATTTCCCGGCGTCAAATCATTGGACGATGTTTCCATCACACTGGAGCGTGGAGAAATTCGTGCGCTTGTCGGCGAGAACGGCGCCGGTAAATCGACGCTGATCAAAATTCTCTCCGGCGCATATACGCTGGATCAGGGAGAGATCTGGATCGACGATGAAAAGATCGAATCGCCGAATCCGGCTCTGATGATCAAAAAGGGTGTGGCCGTCATCTATCAGGAAATGATGCTGCTGCCGCATTTTACGGTCGCGGAGAATATCTTCCACGGCAGGATGCCGGTAAACCGGTTTGGTAAGATCGATTACAAGAAAATGGATCAGGACGCGCAGGCGCTGCTCGACCGGCTGGATCTGCCGGTCAAGGCGACCGACCGCCTGCTCAATCTGAGCGTGGCGAAGCGCCAGATGGTCGAAATTGCAAAGGCACTTTCCCGAAATGCGAAGATCGTCGTGCTGGACGAGCCGACGGCTGTTCTGGCGGAGAGCGAGCTGGAGGGCCTTTTCCGGCTCGTGCATCAGCTGGCAGGCGAGGGCATTGGCTTTATTTACATCTCCCACAGAATGAAAGAGATTTTCGAGCTGTGCACGACGGTCACGATCATGCGTGACGGCTGCCTGGTCGAAAACGGAAACGTAGAAGATTACAACATTGATCTGCTGATCAACAAAATGGTCGGCAGAGAGGTTGGCGATATATACCCGAAGCGCAGCAGTAAGATCGGCGAGACGGTCCTGAAGGTGACGGATCTCTGCCGGAAGGGCGCGCTGGATCATGTCTCCCTGGAGCTCCACAGAGGAGAAATTCTGGGCCTGGCAGGATTGGCCGGCGCGGGCCGGACGGAGACGCTCCGTGCGATCATTGCGGCAGACCCGATCGATTCCGGCGAGATCGAGCTGTACGGCAAGCCGGTTCACTTTAAAAATGTCCGGCAGGCGCTGGACAGCGGGCTCGGGATCGTACCGGAGGAACGGAAGACGCAGGGACTGCTTCTCAAGCAGAATATGATTTTCAACCTGACACTGCCGGCACTTTCCCAATATATGAACAAGTTCGGCAGGATCTCACCGGCGGCCTGCCTGAAGGAGACGCAGAAATACATTGACGAGCTGCACATCCGCCCGGGCAATCCGAAGATCGTGACAAACAACATGTCGGGCGGCAACCAGCAGAAGGTCGTCGTCGCAAGATGGATCGCATCCAACTGCAAGATCCTGCTGATCGACGAACCGACACGCGGCGTTGACGTCGGTGCGAAGCACGAGATCTATGAGATCCTGAACAGGCTGGTGGAAAGCGGTCTCTCGATCCTGATGGTTTCCAGTGAGCTGCCGGAGCTGATCGGCGTCTGCGACAGGATCGCGGTGCTGAATGAAGGCAAGCTGACAGGCGTGCTGGAGAAGTCGGAATTTAGCGAGGAACTGATTATGAGCTACGCTGCAAAGTATCGCGACTAATGCAGCGCAGCCGGACAGACCGGAGACAGATGGCCGGTGTCGCAGAATGGGACACCGGCCATTGCTATACAAATTTGACCCTGAAAATGGAAGAAAATCGGAGAATATACATGAAAAAACACATGCTTCAGGAGTTTTTAGATCGTGCCAACCGGGATGAAAGCGTGTACATGGATGAGGTCATGCAGTGCTTTTCCGGTGAGCCGTGCGTGATCCGCTGCACGCTCCATCTGACGCTCGGCGGAGAAAAGCAGTTTGAGATTCGGACACCGGTGATCGATGAAGCGGATACGCAGGCGTTCGCATTTTTGCAGGACTATGTCTATGCGCGGATCTATAATGTGATCTGCACACTTGGCGGCGCGAGCATGCAGCTGAGCGTCGGCGATGACGACAGGCAGGCGCAGCGCCTGCTGCGGGATCTGAACCGCGATTTTATGATCGATACGCCGCGTGCGGAGCGAACCGGCTACGGAAAATGCCTGAATGTGACGGATCGCGTCAATGCTGCGGTGGGAAAAGCGCCATTTCGCTTTGCCATTTCCCATGAAGCACACGCGCCGGCCAAGGCTGAACAGCCGCAAAAGGCGGATGCCGCGGAGGTCTTTTGCAGGGCGGTCGTGTCTGCACAGACGGGACTGTACTGCGGCGTCGACATCGGCGGCACGGATATTAAGCTTGTAGGCGCAAAAAACGGAAGAATCTGCGCCGTGAAGGAGTTTGACTGGAACCCGGCGGCATTTACAACGTGCGCGCAGCTGACGGCTCCGGTTCTGCTGCTGGTCAGGATCATCCGGGCGGCGCTGAGTCTTCCGGACGCACAGACACCGGAGCAGCAGTCGCTGCTTGCAAAGCTGCTGGAAAAGGATGCGCCGGTCGAGCAGATGCAGCCGCTTCTGGAGCAGCTGGAGACGCTTGTGCAGCTGAAGCTGCTCGACGGGATCGGCGTGAGCTTCCCGGATGTTGTCATCGACGATATGATCGTCGGCGGCGAAACGCTCAAGACGAAGGGGATCCGGGATGCAGCTGTCGACTATGAACAGGAGTTTGCAAAGCTCCGGCAGCTTGGGCCGCAACTGAAGGCGTTCTGCAAGGAATCCGGGCATGTCCATATCGGGAATGACGGTTCGCTGGCGGCCTTTACAGCCGCAGTTGAGTGGGCGTGGGAGCCTGCGCACCGCGAGAAGGTTCGTAGCGGAGCCTTCGCCCATACGCTCGGAACAGAGCTTGGCAGCGGCTGGATCGATGAGACCGGAGAGATACCGCAGATCCCGCTGGAGATCTATAACTGCATCATTGATCTCGGCGCGTATCCCTCCAGACGATATGATACGCGCGATGTCCGCAGCGTCCGGAATTTCAATACCGGCCTGAGCGGAACACTGCAAAAATATACGAGCCAGTATGGCGCTTACCGTTTTGCGGCCCGTCTTCTGCCGGAAGCCGCACCGGAAGCATATCAGGCGCTCTTTGACGAAGGGTATCTGACGCAGACGGATGCCGGCCTGTTCGTGGTCATGCAGCCGAAGGATATGCGAAAGGCGCTTCTGGAGTATCTGATGACCAGGGCGTGCGAAGGGCAGCCGCAGATGGAGCAGATCTTCCGGGAGATCGGACGCTGCCTTTATGCCGCGTGGTACGTTGCGGAGGATATTCTGGCTCCGGCAGCCAAGAGCCGTGTGCTGTTCGGACGGTTCGTAAAGAAGGAGCACTGCTTCCGTCTGATGGAGCAGGGCGTCCATTCGCAGTCGCCGGTGGAGCTGTATGCGGCGGACAGCAGTCTGGCCTATACACCGCTGATGCTGGATCTGGAGCATGATCCTGTCCATACGGTCGCCCAGTTCGGGCAGGCGGTCGGCGCGGTATATTTTGCCGCTATGAACCGCTGAACTGTGCTTTCCTCCGGGAACCCTTTCCCTGTTTGACCTCCGTGCGCTCCGGCGCACGGAGGTCATTTTTGGCTGCCGATGCATGGACGGCGGTTTTTGAAAAAAGTGTGGCGGAATGGGAAAAAATCTGTTATACTATACTATCAGGCGAAGTATTGGCCGGGAAAGGAACGCAGAGCATGGATTTTACCGGATTTCTGGGCAACGACGCGATCAAGCGGCGGCTGACCGGTGCGTTTGCCAGCGGCCGTGTGGCGCACAGTTACCTGATCTGCGGGCCGGAAGGCTCCGGACGGCATACGCTCGCCCGGCTTTTAAGCGCCGCGATGGAGTGCACCGGAGAGAAAAGAACCGTCCCGTGCGGCGTCTGCTCGGGCTGCCGGAAGGCGCTCGCGGGCATCCATCCCGATATCATCACCGTCGACGACACCGAGCATAAGGCCATGACTGTCGACCCGATCCGCGCGGCCAGAAGCGACATGTTCATCCGGCCAAACGAGGGCCTGCGCAAAATTTATATCATTCCGCGCGGGCAGGATATGAACGAGAGCGCGCAGAACGCGCTTCTGAAGATCCTGGAGGAGCCGCCGGATTACGGTGCGTTTCTGATCCTGACGACGAGCGCGGAGCGGCTGCTGCCGACGATCCGCAGCCGCTGCGCCGAATTGCAGCTGGGGCCGGTCGAAGAGCCGGAAGCGCTCGCATTTTTGCAGGCGCGCTGTCCGGAGAAACCGCAAAATACGCTGCGCGCGGCCTATCTGCGCGCGGGAGGCTTTCTGGGGCAGGCACTGACGCTTTTGCAGACCGAGGAAGACCCGGCTGTGGCCGGACTTGCGGCGGCCTATGCCGCACGCGACCGGATGGCGCTGCTGCGCGCGCTGCTGCCGATGGAAAAATACAAGCGCGAGCAGCTGACGCAGGTGCTGCGGCAGCTGCGCGAGAGCGTCTGTGCCGCGATGGAGCAGCGCAGCGGGCTGGATACCGCGATGCAGAGCGCCGCGCAGATGGTGGCCAGCCGCTCCGGCGCGGAGCTTTTACAGGCGGCCTGCGATCTACAGACGGCCATCGACAGTCTGGACGCGAATGCGTCGGCCGGCGCTGTGATCGGCTGGCTGGCGATGAAGCTTCGCTGAATCAAGATTTTACCTTGCCGCCGCGTGCGGCAGATTGGAGAGAACCATGCAAGAATTGACACCCGAATCCGTTCTGGAGCAGCAGGAGCCTGCACAGGAAGCGGAAGCGCAGGCCGCCGAAGAGATCCGGCAGCCGGAGGAGCTGCCGCAGCAGCCGCAGCCCGATACATCCGAAAAGGCGGAGGAAGCTGAACCCGCGCAGCCCGCAGACGAGCCGCAGCCGGACAGCCAGCCGCAGCCGGTCACGGTCGTGGATATCCGCTTCCGGAACAATGCAAAGTCCTATTTCTTTGACCCGGACGGCATGACGCTCACCGCCGGGATGCACGTCATCATCGATACGGCCCGCGGCGACGAATTTGGTACGTGTGCGTCCGGCTGCCACGAGGTTTCGCAGCGGGAGCTGGTTCTGCCGCTGCGCAAGGTTCTGCGCGTGGCGACGGCGCAGGATGAGCGCGTCAACGCGGACAATCAGGAGAAGGAGAAGCGTGCCTTTGAGGTCTGCCAGCAGAAGATCGCCGCGCACGGGCTGGAGATGCAGCTCGTCTCGGCGGAGTGTGCCTTTGACGGCAGCAAGCTCCTGTTCTTCTTCACGGCGGAGGGCCGCGTGGACTTCCGCGAGCTGGTCAAGGATCTGGCGTCCGTTTTCCGCACCCGGATCGAGCTGCGGCAGATCGGCGTGCGGGACAAGGCCAAGATGGTCGGCGGTCTCGGCGTGTGCGGCAGACCCTTCTGCTGCAAGGAATTTCTCGACGATTTCCAGCCGGTCTCCATCAAGATGGCCAAAACGCAGAATCTGAGCCTGAACCCGACGAAGATATCCGGCACCTGCGGCAGGCTCATGTGCTGCCTGAAATACGAGCAGGAAGCGTATGAGGATCTGATCAAGACCGCGCCGAAGGCGGAGTCCTTCGTCGACACGCCGGACGGACGCGGAACGGTCGTTGAGGTGAATTTGCTCCGGCAGAGCGTCAAGGTGCGCATGGAGGATCACCCGGAGACGATCGGGAGCTATAAAAATGCGGATATTTACGTCATCCGCAACGGAAAGGCGCGCAAGAACGACCCGCCCATCCCGAAGGATTTTGCACCCATCTCGTCCAGACCGCGTCCCGCGGCCAAAAAGGAGGCTTTCTTTGAGGAGCTGCCGGAGGTCATTTATACGGACACAGTCGCTGTGATCGAGCCGGAAGCGCAGACCGGCGAGCAGCCGCCGCAGGCGCAGAGTGCGGGCGATCCCGCCAAGAGCGCGAACCGTCGCCGCCGCCGCGGCGGCAGAAAGCCGAAGGCTCCCGGCGAGCGTCCGGCAGAGCAAGCAGCCGAAAAGCCCGCCAGACCCGACCAGCCCCGGCAGGAGCAGCCCCGGCGCGAGCGCCCGAAAAAGGAGCGTCCCCCGCAGGAGCGCAAGCCGGCCGCCGACAAGCCCGAGCGGACGGACAAGCCCGAAGCAGCCGACGGACAGGCGCCGAAGCCCCGCCGCCGCAGACGCCGCCCCGGAAGCGGCCGCAAGCCCGCAGGCGAGGGCCAGCCGCCCAAGGCGGAAGGATAAAAAATCAGGCACCGGCGTACTGGATCCAGTACGCCGGTGCTTTTTACTGTCTGGCTGCGGACAGAAGCGCTTGCAGCTCTGCGGGCCGCAGCGGGCGATATTCCCCGGGCAGAAGCGTTTCATCCAGCCGCAGCGGGCCGATGGCCAGCCGCTTGAGATAAAACACATGCCCGCCGACGGCCTTGACCATCATCCGCACCTGGTGCTTGCGTCCCTCCGTGATCCAGAGCTTTCCGGCCGTGACGGGCCGCGTGGGATTTTTCAGATATTTTTCCCGGAAGCGCTCCGGAAGATAGGCTTCGCTCTCACCGATGGTGGTGTGGCAGAGGAGCACCGCGCGCGCTGGGCGGGAGATCTCGCGCCCCGAGAGGATCGGTACGCCCGTCTCCATTTGGCCGATCGCGTCCTCGTCCAGCGTGCCGAAGGCGCGGTATTCGTATTCCTTCTCCACGTGATGCTCCGGCCGCAGCAGCGCGTGATCCAGCATGCCGTCGTCCGTGAACAGAAGCAGCCCTTCACTGTCCCGGTCCAGCCGTCCGACGGGGTGCAGCACCTCGCGCAGCGCCTCCGGAAAGCAGACCATGACGGTTTCCCGCCGCGCGTCACGCCGGGCCGTCAGCAGCCCGCGCGGCTTATTGAGCATGTAATACTGCGCCATGACGCCCTCCTGAATGTTTATACTGGTATCATACATGAAAAACCGCGCTGCGGCAAGCGGAAAACATGAAAGATGACGCACAGAAACTTGCAGAAAGCGTGCGGGAAAAAGCACATATTATGAAAAATGCTGAATTTTTGAATTTTTGAAAGAAGACTTTTCAAAAACGTCATTTTGTGGTACAGTATACACAACTTTATGACAGCTTCCGGCCGCATGGCCGGAGAGGAGAGTGCAGCATGAAAACAACTGAGCACGGCGTTTTTCTCTGCGGCGGCGCGCCGCACGATACCGCTCCCATTTCCAAAGAAGCGGGCAGAACCAGAACGATGGCCTACCGCATTCTGCAGGCGCATAACCAGTCCGGAAGCCCGGATAAGTTGCAGATCCGGTTTGATGCGATGCTGTCGCATGATATCACCTATGTCGGCATCATCCAGCAGGCGCGCGCGTCCGGCATGAAGGAATTTCCCATCCCGTATGCGCTGACAAACTGCCATAACAGTCTCTGCGCGGTCGGCGGCACGATCAACGAGGACGACCACGTCTTCGGCCTGTCCGCGGCGAAGAAATACGGCGGCATCTACGTTCCTGCCAACCAGAGCGTCATCCACTCCTACGCGCGCGAGCAGATGGCCGCCTGCGGCGCGATGATCCTCGGCTCCGATTCGCACACGCGCTACGGCGCGCTCGGCACCATGGCCGTGGGCGAGGGCGGGCCGGAGCTTGCCAAGCAGCTTCTGAAGCACACGTGGGACGCGGATCTGCCCGAGGTCGTGCTGGTCTATCTGACAGGCAAGCCCCGCCGCGGCGTCGGCCCGCATGACGTGGCGATCGCGCTGGTCAAGCAGACGTTTGCCAGCGGCTTTGTCAAAAACCGCGTGCTGGAGTTTGCCGGCCCCGGCATCGCGTCCCTTCCGATCGACTTCCGCAACGGCATCGACGTCATGACGACCGAGACCACCTGCCTGTCCTCCATCTGGGAGACGGACGAGGAGACGAAGCGCTTCTTTGAGATCCACGGCCGCCCGGAGGCCTACAAGCCCCTGCACCCGTTCGATGGCGCATATTATGACCGCATGATCGAGCTTGACCTGTCCACGGTCGAGCCGATGATCGCCCTGCCGTTCCACCCGTCGAACGCGTATACCATCCGCGAGTTTTTGGCGAATGCGGAGGAGCTGCTCGCCGGGGTCGAAGCGGAGGCGAAAAAGCGCTGGCCGAAGGCAGACGTGCATCTGCTGGACAAGATCCATGACGGCGCGGTCTGGGCCGATCAGGGCATCATTGCCGGCTGCGCGGGCGGCATGTTCGATAATATTGACGAAGCTGCGCAGATCATGGACGGCGGCTCGATCGGCAGCAGCTATTTTACCATGAACGTCTATCCCACGTCCGTGCCGGTCAGCCTTGCGCTGACGCGCATGGGCGTGACGGAGCGGCTGCTGGAGACCGGCACGATCATCAAGCCGAGCTTCTGCGGTCCATGCTTCGGCGCGGGCGACGTTCCGGCCAACAACGGCTTGTCCCTGCGCCATACGACGCGCAACTTCCCGAACCGCGAGGGCTCCAAGCCCGGTGAGGGGCAGTTCGCAGGCGTGTGCCTGATGGACGCGCGCTCCATCGCGGCGACGGCGAAAAACGGCGGCCGCATCACGCCGGCGGACGAGCTGGACTATGCGCCGGAGCGCCATCCGTATCAGTTTGACGAGACCGTCTATGCCCGCCGCGTCTACAACGGCTTTGGCCATCCGCAGCCCGAGACGAAGCTCATCATGGGCCCGAACATCACCGACTGGCCGAAGATGTATGCCCTCGGCGAGAACCTGCTCCTTGAGCTGGCCGCCGTCATCCACGACCCTGTGACCACGACGGACGAGCTGATCCCGTCCGGCGAGACGTCCTCTTACCGCTCGAACCCGCTGCGGCTGGCGGAGTTCACGCTCTCGCGCCGCGTGCCGGACTATGTGCCGCGCGCAAAGAAGATCGCAGAGGTGGAAGCCGGACGCCGCGCAGGCGCGGCGCCGGACGTGCTGCGGAAGGTGCTGGCCGCGGCCGGCGACGCGGACGCCCTCCTGCCGACGACGCAGTTCGGCTCCTGCGTGTTCGCCAACAAGCCGGGCGACGGCTCCGCGCGCGAGCAGGCGGCCTCGTGCCAGAAGGTGCTGGGCGGCTTTGCGAATATCTGCTATGAGTTCGCCACCAAGCGCTACCGCAGCAACTGCATCAACTGGGGCATGCTGCCGTTCACGCTGGACGCAGATACCGCCTTTGACTACGCACCGGGCGACTTTGTCTTCGTGCCGAATGTGCGCAGCCTGCTGTCTGACGGCTGTGAGGACTTCCACGCGACGGTCGTCCGCGCGGACGGAAGCACGCAGCCGATCCTGCTGCACGTCAAGGGCCTGACGCAGGACGAAACGGAGATTTTGCTGGACGGCTGCCTGATGAACTATTACGCAGCCCGCGGATAAAAGGAGAGCGCTATGGAAAAGATCAAAATGAAAACGCCGCTCGTCGAGATGGACGGCGACGAAATGACAAGAGTCCTCTGGCAGATGATCAAGGACGAGCTGATCTGCCCGTTCGTCGAGCTGAAGACGGAATACTACGATCTGGGCCTGCTGCACCGCAATGAGACGGAGGATCAGGTCACAATCGACGCGGCCTTGGCCACGAAAAAATATGGCGTCGCCGTCAAATGCGCGACGATCACGCCGAACGCGCAGCGGATGATCGAGTATCCGCAGCTGACGCAGATGTGGAAAAGTCCGAACGGCACGATCCGCTCCATTCTCGATGGAACGGTCTTCCGCGCGCCCATTCTGCTGGACTCCATCAAGCCGGTCGTGCGCAACTGGAAAAAGCCGATCACCATTGCCCGTCACGCCTATGGCGATGTCTATAAATCGGTCAGCTTTGAGACGAACGAGCCGGGCGAATGCACCATGACGTTCCGCGGCGCATCGGGTGAGGAGAAGACCGTTCTTGTCCAGAAGGTCGACGGCCCGGCCGTCTTCCAGGGCGAGCACAACAAGGAATCGAGCATCCGCTCGTTTGCCAAAGCCTGCTTCCAGTACGCGATCGACACAAAGCAGGATCTCTGGTTCTCCACGAAGGATACCATCGCCAAGGTCTATGACGGCGCGTTCAAGCGGATCTTTGAGGAGGAGTACGAGCAGCGTTACAAGGCGCAGTTCGAAGCGCTCGGCCTGACGTATTTCTATACGCTCATCGACGACGCGGTCGCGCGTGTCATCCGCAGCGAGGGCGGCTTCATCTGGGCCTGCAAGAACTACGACGGCGACGTGATGAGCGACATGGTCTCCACGGCGTTCGGGTCGCTCGCGATGATGACGTCGGTGCTCGTCGCGCCGGACGGCACGACGGAGTATGAGGCCGCGCACGGCACCGTCACGCGACACTATTACAAATACCTCAAGGGCGAACAGACCTCGACCAACCCGATGGCGACGATCTTTGCCTGGACCGGCGCGCTCAGAAAGCGCGGCCAGCTGGACAAGCTGCCGGAGCTGGAGCAGTTTGCAGATCGTCTGGAGACCGCCTGCATGGATACCCTGAAGGCCGGCATCATGACGAAGGATCTGGTCGGTCTTGTCGAAGACGGCCCCGCGCAGGCCGTGACCAGCCTGGAGTTCCTCCAGGCCATCCGCAGCCGGATGGAAGCGTAATTTGGACAGTTGGCAGGCACAGCAGGATCATCTGCTGTGCCTGTTCCTGTTATGATTTGATTTCGTGCGGACATCCCTTGCCTCTCCCTTTGGGAGAGGTGGCCGAGCGCAGCGAGGACGGAGAGGGGAAATGCTGAAGAAGACCGCAAATGCCCTCTCAGTCGCCTGCGGTGACAGTTCTCCCGGAGGGAGAGCCAAGGCCCAACATGAGAAATGGAGCGTATCGGTATCGATACGCTCCATAACTGTTTTATGACCACCATCTAATCGGCGGGCAGCTTTTTGTCTTATTCGGTGTACAGATACGCGTACTTGCTGCGGATGGTGAGGATCAGGGTCTCAATCTCCTTCGGCAGGTCGTTCGGCTGGGACAGATCGTAGGTCTTGTCCTCGTCCAGACGGACGCGGATGGCGTCGCCGCCGAGGAACAGAACGCCCTTGTTCTCGCTCTCGTTCATGTCCTTTTCGGTCTGGAAGAGCGTGAACTTGTCGTGGCACGGCTCGGATGCATACGGGCAGAACTGCGTGCAGTTGCCGCACTCGTTGCACATCTTGTCGACGTGGACGATCTCGTGGCGGCCGTCAGCCAGCTTCACGATGACGTTCGCACGGTTCGGGCAGGAATCGGCGCAGTTTTCGCAGACCGTGTTGCAGTTCAGGCAGCGGCTGCCCTCGCAGCAGGCGTCCTTCGCCATCTTGAGAATGCCCTTCTTGGCGATGGCGTCGGCCTTGGTGGGATAGGCCTGCTCGGGGATCTCGTAGGTGTGCGCTTCGCCGATGACAGCTTCCGCGAAGGCGGCTGCGTCGGCAATGCCCTCGACGACAGTGGCAGGGCCTCTGTGCGCGTCACCGGCGGACCAGACGTTTTCAACGTTGGTCTTGAACGCCGGGCCCTTGCGGCCCATTTCGATGCCGTTGTCGGCCATGAGCTTCGCGTCGACCTTCTCGCCGATGGCGGAGATGACGAGATCGCACGGGATCTCAAACGTTTCGCCGGTGGCGACCGGGCTGCGGCGGCCGGAAGTGTCAGGCTCGCCGAGCTTCATCTTGTTGCAGATCAGCTTGCCGTCCTTCTGCTCGACCGGAGCAGCCAGCTCGACCAGCTGAACGCCCTCGTCGATGGCGAGCTTCAGCTCATGCTCGTCGGCGGGCATTTCCTTCTTCGTGCGGCGGTAGACGAGGGCGGAGGAAGCAGCGCCCATGCGCTTGGCGACGCGGGCGGCGTCCATCGCGGTGTTGCCCGCGCCGACGACGACCACATGGCCCTCCAGGCACGGCTTGACCTGCGTCTTCATTTCCTTCATCCAGCCGATGACGCCCTTGACGTTGCCGGGGATGCCCAGCTCGCCCGCCTGCCATGCGCCGGTGGCCATCAGGATGTGGGTGTAGCCCTGTTTTTTCAGCTCTTCCACGCTGGGTGCGGGCGCGCCGCACTTGACCGTGACGCCGAGACGCTCCATGATGGAGATATCCTTGTCGATGGCTTCATCGGGGATACGGAACGCGGGGATGACGTAGCGCGGCACGCCGCCGAGCTTCTCTTCGCGCTCAAAGATCGTGGTATCCACGCCGCCGCGGGCGAGGAAATAGGCCGCCGCAATGCCGGTCGGGCCGCCGCCGATGATGGCCGCCTTCTTGCCGGGAACCTTGGCGGTCGGCTTCAGCGTGGCCATGAGCGCTTCGTAGCCATGGTTGGCTGCGATGAGCTTGGTGTCGCGGATGTGGACGGATTCGTCATAGAAGTTGCGCGAGCACTTGTTCTGGCAGCGGTGCGCGCAGATGGTGCCGGTGATGAACGGCAGGGCGTTCTTCTCCGTGATGAGCTTCAGAGCCGGGCCGAACAGACCGCGGCGGCAGAGCTCCATGTACTCCGGAATGTCCTGATGAATCGGGCAGCCGCCCTTGCAGGGTGCGGTGAAGCAGTCGATGAGGGGAACCTTGTCCTCACTCTTGCGTGCGGGCAGCGGCTTGATGGGCTTCAGGTGGTGGAAATCGGTGTGGCTGGCCGTGGACATGTCGCTGATGGCGGCAGAATCCGTGCAGCTGAATGCGTGATACGGCAGCTTTTCGGTCTTTTCGACCATCTGGGCCAGACGGTTGTATCCGCCGGGCTTGAGAATGGTGGTAGCCACGGTGATGGGCCAGATGCCAGCCGCGAACAGCTTGTCGCAGTTGAAATACTCTGCGCCGCCGGCAAAGGAGATGCGCATTTTGCCGTTAAACTGGCGGCTGATGCGATTGCACATTTCAATGGTCAGCGGGAACAGGCTGCGGCCGGACATGTACATCTCGGTGCCGGGCAGCTCGTTCCGGGTGGTGTCGACCGGGAAGGTGTTGGAGAGCTTGAGACCAAATTCCAGACCCTTGGAATCGGCCAGCGCCTGCAAACGCTCGAACATCGGCACGGCGTCGACCCACTGAAGGTCTTCGTTGAAGTGATGCTCGTCAAAGACGATGTAGTCATAGCCCATGGAGTCGAGGATGGTGCGGGCGGTCTTGTAGCCGAGAATGGTCGGATTGCACTTGACGAAGGTGTGCAGACCCTTCTCGGTCAGCAGATACGACGCGATGCGCTCAATCTCCTGCGGAGGACAGCCGTGGAGCGTGGAAACGGTGACGCTGCGGCTGACGCGCGGGGAGATGGAAGCGATGAAGTCCTTTTCCTGCGGGAACAGCTCGGTGAGAACGGCAAGGCACTCCTGGAACTGCGCAGTATTGGACGCGTCCATCATGTTGTCGATGTAGCTGTTGACCTTTTCGCCCTTGATGCCCTCGAGGTCATAGCCGACGGACATGTTGAACACGAAGCCGTCCGGCGAGCCAAGGCCATAGACCTTGGACAGAACCTTCAGTGCGCACCAGGCCTTGATATACTCGTTCTGCGCTTGCGGCACCTCCAGCTCGGTCGACCATTCCTGGTTGTAGCCCTCGTCGTTTGCCAGAATGCACGGACGCGGCACGCAGCGGGCCAGCTCTTCGCCGTCCATCTTCTGCACGGTCTTGACCTCGAAGAAGCGTGCGCCTGCAAAATAGGCGGCGATGATGTTCTGCGCCAGCTGGCTGTTGGGGCCGGCGGCCGGGCCGAACGGGGTCTCGATGGTCTCGCCGAAGATCGGCAGGGTCTTGCCGGTGGCGTAATATGGGGTATGGACGCCGAAAATCTCACCCTCGCGGGCATATTCGGTAACGATCCAGTTCATCAGAGACCGGAACGGGATCGGATACATTTTTTCAGACATGTAAGTTCCTCCTGTTTTCATTTGCGGCCTTTTGCATGGCGGACGGCTCCGTCCGCCATGCAGACAGCGGTGATATCTTAATATTCCCGATGGTTCAGCGCGCCCCAGAGCTTCTTGGCGGCTTCGAGAATGTGGGCGTTTTCGGCTTCCTCGTCGATGCCAATGAGCTCGCGATCCTTCATGAGGAGCTTGCCATTGGCGATGGTCGTGCGGCAGAGCTTGCCGGTCATGCCGAAGAGGATGTGGCCGTCGATATTTTCATCGGAGAACGGGGTGTACGGCTTGTAGTCCATGACGATGATGTCGGCGGCTGCGCCGGCCTTGAGGACACCCAGCTCGTCCGGGAAATACTTCGCGCCGATCTTTGCGTTGTTCTTGAAGAGCATGTCCGTGACCTCGCACCAGGCGACGTTCGGCAGGCAGGCGTTCAGACGCTGGACGCAGAGCGCGGCCTTGAGCGACTCAATCATGTCGTTCGTCCATGCGTCGGTGCCGAGACCGAGGAGGATGCCCGCCTTGGACAGCGGCAGCACCGGGCAGACGCCGACGGCGTTGGACATGTTGGACTCGGGGTTGTTGACGACCATGGTGTTGGTGGTCTGGATCAGCTCGATCTCTGCCGGGTTCACGTGGATGCAGTGGCCGAGGATGGTCTTGTCACCCAGGATGCCGTGGTCGTGCAGGCGCTGCACCGGACGGCGGCCATAGTTCTGCAGGGAGTCATAGACGTCGTTCATGCCCTCGGAGACGTGGATATGATAGCCGGTGCGGCCGTTGTTGGCCTCGACCATGCGGTCAAACGTCTTATCGGAGATGGTGAACAGGGCGTGACCGCCGAACATGGCGGCGAGCATCGGATCCTTCTTTTCCTGACAGTAGGTAATCCAGTCGGCGTTCTCCTTGATGGCCTGTAAGCACTTCTCTTCGCCGTCGCGGTCGGAGACCTCGTAGCACAGGCAGGAGCGGATGCCGAACTTCTTGGCGCTCTCGCCGATCTGGAACAGGGAGCCGGGGATCTCACAGTAGGCGGCATGATGATCGAAGATCGTGGTGACGCCCTGCTTGATGCAGTCGATGTACAGTGCGTCGGCGGATGCGCGGGAGCCCTCGAGCGTCAGCTTGCGGTCCATGGCCCACCACGTGCCGTCGAGCACCTCATAGAAGTTCGTGGGGTTGTTGCCGACGATGGACAGGCCGCGCGCCAGTGCGGAATAGATGTGGGTGTGGGCGTTGATGAAGGCCGGCATGATGACGCCGCCTTTGGCGTCGATGATCTCGGCCTGCGGATACTTTGCGCGCAGCGCGGTCTCTTCGCCGACCTCGACGATCTTGGTGCCCTCGTAGGCAACGGCGCCTTTTTCATAGTAGCCCTTGCCGCCCGCATCGCGGGTGATGACGCGTCCGTTTGTGAGTAAATACATGGATAATCCTCCTTTTCGTGATGATCACCGGGTATTTGCATATAACAAAAGTGCTTCAGATTCTTCATCTGAAACACTCTGCCGTGCAAGCCGAGTGATAGTTGCAGCCCGTGTGCGAAACACTTCCTTACAGCTACCAATCTTAGATTGTAGTTTCATTATAAATGGCGGACAAAAAAATTGCAATGCACTTACAAATTTTTTTGCCCGCCATTTTTTACAAACTTCACCGGGGATTTTTGAGCAATCTGCGCGCCGTTTGCAATCGGCGAACGCTGCCGCCGGTCAGCTGCCGGAGAAGCTTTTGCAGTACGGCGCAAGACAGCAGCGCTCGCATGCCGGCCGCCGCGCCACGCACACAGCTCTCCCGTGCAGGACGATCCGGTGGCAGAAATCGGACGATTCCTCCGGCGGCAGGATCTTTCGCAGCTGCTGCTCGACCTTCGCCGGATCCTTGCCTTCGGACAGGCCGAGAAGGCCGCAGATCCGGATGCAGTGCGTGTCACAGACGACGGAGCCGGGCGTTTTATAAATATCGCCCAGCAGAAGGTTTGCCGTCTTCCGGCCCACGCCGGGCAGGCGCAGAAGCTCCTCCATCGTGCCGGGAACCTTTCCGCCGTAGTCGTCACGCAGCATCCGACAGGCGAGGACGATGTCCTCCGCCTTGTGCTTGTAGAAGCCGCAGGAGTGGACATAGCCCTCTACCTCCGAAATATCGGCTTCTGCAAAGGCGTCCAGCGTCGGATAGCGCGCAAAGAGCGCGGGCGTCACCAGATTGACCCGCGCGTCGGTGCACTGCGCAGACAGCCGCACCGCGATCATCAGCTCGTAGTCCTTTTTGTAATGCAGCGCGCAGACCGAATCCGGGTATTCCTGCTTCAGAGCGGCAAGAATGCCCTCCACGCGTTCGGCAGTTTCCATGTGTGCGCCTCCTTTCTTCCTGATCACACGAATTATAGCATAAAAGCGCGGCAAAGGGAACAGGCCGCTTGTAATTACCGGCGGCAGCCGGTATAATACAGGAAAACACAAAAAGGAGGCGGGCGGAATGTACCAGCCCCTCGCGGATGCGCTTCGTCCGCAGGAACTTTCAGACGTCTGCGGACAGCAGCATATTCTGGGCGAAAACGGCCTGCTGCGCCGTATCATCGAATCCGGCAGCGTGCCGAATCTCATCTTCTACGGGCCGTCCGGCACGGGCAAGACGACGGTCGCGAACCTGATCGCGAAAAAGACGCAGCGGAAGCTATGCAAGCTCAACGCGACCACGGCGTCCTCCGCCGACATCAAGGAGATCTACGCCCAACTCGACACGTTCCTCGCGCCGAACGGCGTGCTTCTCTACCTCGACGAGATCCAGTATTTCAACAAAAAGCAGCAGCAGACGCTGCTGGAATACATCGAAAACGGCAAGATCACACTGATCGCATCTACAACGGAAAATCCGTATTTCTATGTCTATAACGCCATCCTGTCGCGCTCGACGGTCTTTGAGTTCAAGCCCGTGGAGAAGGAAGAAGCGCAGCGTGCGGTCGAGCGGGCGCTCAATTACCTCGAAGCACGCGACAGCGTGACCATTCTGCCGGAGCCGGGTGTGACCGGCCATATCGCGCAGGCCTGCGGCGGCGATATCCGAAAGGCCCTGAACGCCATCGAGTTCCTTTACGCCGCCACAAGGCCGGAAAACGGTGTCCTGCGCCTGACGCTGGCGGACGCGAAGCAGGTGTCGCAGCGCTCGGCCATGCGCTACGACAAGGCCGGAGACGATCATTATGACGATCTTTCCGCGCTCATGAAGTCCATCCGCGGCTCCGACCCGGACGCGGCGGTGCACTATCTGGCGCGCTTTCTCGAAGCGGGCGACCTGCCGTCGGCCTGCCGCCGGATCCTCTGCTCCGCGGCAGAGGACATCGGCCTTGCCTATCCGCAGGCCATCCCCATTGTCAAGGCCTGTGTCGACAGCGCCTTGCAGCTCGGCCTGCCGGAAGCGCGGCTGCCGCTGGCAGACGCGGTGCTTCTGCTCGCGACCGCGCCGAAATCCAACTCCGGCTGCATGGCGATTGATGCCGCCATGGCAGACGTCAAGGCGGGCCGGACCGGCCCTGTGCCGCGGGAGCTGCAAAACGTCCACGCGGACGGCACGGGCTTTGAGCGCGAGCAGGGCTATCTGTATCCGCACAATTATCCCGGCCACTGGGTCCGGCAGCAGTATTTGCCGGACGCGATCAAAGACCGGACGTACTATGTATACGGCGATAATAAGACCGAGCAGGCGGCCAAGCGCTATTGGGACGAGATCAAAAAATAGTCAGGATCTTTGCCAGCGCCGGGCTTCCGTAGCGCCAGGTGTCGAGATGGCCCTCCGTTTTCGTGTACCGGAGCGGCTGCGCGGGCAGGGAATCGAGCGTATGCAGGACGCACAGCTTGATCTTGAGCGTTTCGGGCTGGATGGCCTTGATGAAGACGCAGACCGGCTGGCCGGGCCGCAGCGTATCGTCCGGGTCGGCCAGACCCGAGAGGTTCGGCGTGAGCGAGATAAAAACGCCATATGGCTGCCGGGCGCGGACAACGCCCGCAACGGTCTGGCCGGGACGGAAGCGCGCGGCGTTCTCCTCCCACGTGCCGAGCAGCTCTCTTTGCGTCAGCTGTACGCGCCGCCGGACAGGATCCAGCGAGCGAAGCACAGCATAGAGCTGCTGGCCGATATGCAGGCAGTCGGACGGATGCTGGATGCGGCTGACGCAGATCTCCCGCAGCCCGAGAAGCGCCGGCGCGCCGCAGCCGATATCGCAGAACGCACCGAAGGGCGCAAGCCCCGTCACGACCGCGGGCAAAATATCGCCGGGGCGGCAGCTTTGCAGGATGTGATCCAGCGCCTGCTCCTGTGCACTGCGGCGTGATAAGACCGCGCGGCCATCCGAAAGAAAGCCGGTCACGTGAAAGCAGACCGGGCGGCCGACCCGCGATAAAATGGCAATGTCCCGCGTCTGGCCGCCGGTAATGCCGCGCGCGGCCTCCGCTCTCGGGATGAGCCCCTCGCAGCAGCCGAGCTGCACGTGCAGATCGTGCCGCTCGTCGCACCGGACGGCTGTGGCCTGCAAAACGCGGCGCTGCGCCATGGCGAGCCGCAGTTCCTCTTTGGTATACCCCTCCGGCTGCGGATGCAGCCCTTCCGGCAGATAACAAATCATAGATCATTCCCCCGTTTCTCCTCCAATATATGCAGACGGGGGAAAGAAGGAGATGCAGTATGGACGTACAGGTCGGCGATATTCTTGTCATGAAAAAGGAGCATCCCTGCGGCTCAAAGCAGTGGCACGTGCTGCGCAGCGGAATGGATTTCCGCCTGCGCTGCGACGGCTGCGGGCATGAGCTGATGATCCCGCGCAGCAAGGCGGAAAAGAGCATCCGCCAGATTCTGCGTGAGGGGAAGCCGATTTGACATTGCAAGGAAAACCTGACGAACGAACGGCCGCAATTCCGCATGGAATTGCGACCGCTTTTTTCTGCCCGCCGGGTGTAAGCTTTGTCCATCGGAACGGACGAGGGGGACTGCGGATGACGGTATATGCCGATGAAGCGTTTTTGCTGAACGCGGCTGTGGACTATCTGCTGCTCATCTGCGGAGCAAAGCTCGGCGGCGGGCGGCTGCTGCGGCTGCGGTTCGCGCTCGCAGCGGCGTTCGGAGGCCTGTATGCTGCGGCGGCGCTCGCGCCGCGGCTCGCGTTTTTGCAGGCGCTGCCCATGAAACTGGCAAGCCTTGCGGCAATGCTGCTGCTGGCCTACGGGGTCGGACGGCATACGCTGCGCGCGGGACTTTTGTTCCTGGCGGCGGTGTGCGCGTTCGGCGGCATGGCGCTGGCTGCGGCGCAGATCTTCGGGACAGGCGTGCTGGTTCTGCCGGGCGGAGCATATTACGCGGTGAGTCTTCTCGGCCTTCTGCTGCTGGCGGGGCTTGCGTATCTGCTGTGCTACACGGTCTTTGCCTGTACGGCGCGCCACGGCGGCGGAGGGATCGTGCCGCTCCGGCTGGCATATGGGGCAGCCAGCGTGCCGATCCGCGCGCTGCGGGACACCGGCTGCACGCTCTGCGATCCCGTCACGGGCGAGCGTGCTCTCGTGGCGGAAGCAGGGGCCTTGCAGGTGCTTTTGCCCGGAGAAGCCATCCGCGCGGCGGAGCTGCGGGATCCGGCAGCGCTGATGCTGCGGCTGCATGCAAAGGATCCGCAGCTGCCGCTGCGGCTGCTCTCCTACCGGAGCGTGGGCACGCAGGCGGGGCTTTTGCTGGCGCTGCGGTGCGAGACAATTGCGGCGAATGGGCGGCGCAGAAGCTGCCTTGCGGCGTTTTCCCCGACGCCCGTTTCGGATGGTGGAAATTATGACGCACTGACAGGAGGAGACGGATGATCTTGAAGCTGGAACAGATCTTACAGAAGCTGGGGCTTTTGCAGCCGGGAAAAATCATGTACATCGGCGGCAGCGACGTGCTGCCTGCGCCGCTCACACAGGAGCAGGAGCGGCAGGCATTGCAGCGATTGCAGGAGGGCGACGAAGCCGCCCGGCAGACGCTGATCGAGCACAATCTGCGTCTGGTCGTTTATATCGCGCGGCGCTTTGAAAACACAGGGGTCAATCTGGAGGATCTCATCTCCATCGGCACCATTGGTCTCATCAAGGCCGTGGGAACCTTCCGGCCGGACCGGAACATCAAGCTGGCGACGTATTCCTCGCGCTGCATTGAAAATGAGATCTTAATGCACATCCGGAAGATCGCAAATCAGAAGACGGAGGTCTCGCTCGACGAACCGATCAATACGGACTGGGACGGCAATGAGCTGCTGCTGTCCGATGTGCTCGGCACCGACAGCGACGTGGTCATGCGCCCTCTGGAGGACGATGTGGACCATCAGCTCCTGCGGCAGGCGCTGCTGCGGCTGCCGGAGCGGGAAAAGCAGATCGTCTCCATGCGCTTCGGGCTTGGCGGGCGGCAGGAGAAGACGCAGAAGGAGGTCGCCGACCTGATGGGGATTTCCCAGTCGTATATTTCCCGGCTGGAAAAACGCATTATGCTCCGCTTGCGGCGGGAGATCTCCCGGCAGATCTACAGCTGAGTAAGAACATAGAAATTAGGGCTTGAAAATGAAAAACAGTTATGGTATAAAGATATCGATACAAATTATCGATATCGGAAAGAGGACATGAGCCCATGGAAAAAGAAATCTCCCGTGCAACACTCAAACGTCTGCCGACCTATCTGTCCTATCTCAAGGGACTGCCGGAAAACAGCGGCGCGAATATTTCCGCGACGGCGCTGGCAGCAGGTCTGCATATGGGCGAGGTGCAGGTGCGGAAGGATCTGGCGCTCGTCTCGAGCGGCGGCCGACCGAAGATCGGCTATAACCGCGCCGCGCTCATCACGGATATCGAGCAGTTCCTCGGCTACGGCAACTCCAACGACGCCGTCCTCATCGGCGCGGGCAAGCTTGGCCGCGCGCTGCTGGGCTATTCCGGCTTCGCGGAATACGGCCTCAATATCGTTGCGGCGTTCGACGAGAACGACGCGCTCATCGGCACTTACAAGAGCGGCAAGCCCATCATGCACCTGTCGCGGCTGGGCGAGATCTGCCAGCGCGACAAGATCAAGATCGGCATCATCACTGTTCCCGCCGAGCAGGCGCAGGCCGTGTGCGATCTTCTCATCAGCAACGGCATTCTTGCCATCTGGAACTTTGCTCCGAAGCATCTGAACGTCCCGGAGCATATTCTGGTGCAGAACGAGAACATGGCCGCGTCTCTGGCGCTGCTGTGCAAGCACCTCAACGAACAGATGAAGGCAGAAGCGGAATAATCAAGAGAAGTTTGTCTTGAATTTCCACGTTCCATGCTGTATAATAACTGCCAGCAACGCCGGTGTGATGGAATTGGTAGACGTAGTGGACTCAAAATCCACCGCCAGCGATGGCGTGCCGGTTCGAGTCCGGCCACCGGCACCACTCAGAAATGACCTTTGTATGTCAGATGACCGCGCAAGCGCGTTCATCTCGACAGCAAAGGTCTTTCTTCGTTCAAACCCGCAATCGCTTCGCTGGATTGCGGGTTTGTGCTTCAAATCTGATAGTTGATCCATAGTGTTCACATGACACAGCTCGTCGCGAACTGCGCAAGTTCGCGACGACTTTTTATGCGCTGCATAAAAAGTCATCTCTCACTTGCTCCGCTGCTCCTCGCTTCAAAACTGTGACCGCTTCGCTGGGTCACAGTTTTGTGCTGCCAACTTGGGAATTGATCATCGTATTCGCACAACACAGCGCAGAAACGCCCCTTACGGCACGAATCCCCGCCTTGCGGCGAGGCTTCTTAGCCGGACGGGGCGTTTCTTCGCTTCAAAATCGCAATCGCTGACGCTGGATTGCGATTTTGTTTTTAGTTGATCCATAAGCGGCTGGAGCGGGCGGTTCGCTGCGGAGTGTGTGGGGTGAGAGGGCTTTTATGCTTTGCATAAAGGCCCTCGTTTTTGTGCTCGGCGGGGCGTTGATCTGCTGGGAGAAGTGACGATTTTGCTTGGTCAACTTCGGCGGTTTGCATATTGCCAAATGAAGTAATTTTGTGCTAAACTGGATTGAATTTTTAAGGAGCAGAACAACGGGAGTGTGACGTATGAGCCAGAATGCAAAGAACCAGAATGAAGGCTTTATGTACAAATTTGCCAGCTTTATCGTTGATAAGCGAAACCTGATCTTCCTGATCGTTGCAATTGGGCTGATCTTTTCGGTTTTCTCGCGCAACTGGGTGCAGGTGGAAAATCAGCTTTCCGCCTACCTGCCGAAGGACTCCGAGACGTATCGGGGCCTGCAGCTTATGGAGGACGAATTTACGACGTTCGGCACGGCGCAGATCATGCTCGTCAACGTCTCCTACGATGAAGCGGAAGCGATCCGCGAGCAGCTCGCGGACATCGACGGCGTGCAGGGCGTGACGTTTGACGACACGGATGCGCACTATACGAACGCTTCCGCGCTGTACGATATCACCTTCGACTATTCCGAGGACGACGAGCGCTGCGAGACCGTCCTGAACGAGGTGGAGGAGCGTCTTGCAGACTATGATATGTACGTCTCCGCGACCTTCGGCGATACGGCGTCCAAGGTCCTCGCGCAGGAGATCGGCGTCATCGTCATCATCGTGGCGATCGTCGTCGTGTCGGTTCTGATTCTGACCTCGCAGACGTATGCCGAGGTGCCGGTGCTGCTGATCACGTTCGTTGCGGCGGCGCTTCTGAACATGGGCACGAACTTCCTGCTGGGCACGATTTCGTTCGTGTCGAACTCCGTCACGATCGTTCTGCAGCTGGCGCTGTCGGTCGACTATGCGATCATTCTCTGCAACCGCTATAAGGAGGAGCATGAGACGCTTCCCATCCGGGAGGCGGTCATCGTCGCGCTCAGCAAGGCCGTGCCGGAGATCTGCGGCAGCAGTCTCACGACGATCGGCGGTCTGGTGGCGATGCTGTTCATGGAGTTCCGGCTGGGCTTTGACCTCGGTATCTGCCTGATCAAGTCCATCTTCTTCTCGCTGTTTTCCGTCTTCTTCCTGATGCCGGGGCTTCTCATGCTGTTCGGCAAGAAGATCGACGCCACGCGCCACAAAAACTTTGTCCCGAAAATCCCCTTCGTCGGCAGATTCGCCTATGCGACCAAAAAGATCATCCCGCCGGTCTTCCTTGCTGTCATCATCGTCGCGATGATCTTCGCGCAGAACTGCCCGTATGTCTACGGCTTCAGCTATCTGAAGACCGCGAAGCAGTCCGACCAGCAGATCGCGGAAAATCTGATCGACGAGACCTTCGGCTCGACCAATATGGTGGCCGTCGTGGTCCCGTCCGGGGATTACCCGTCGGAAAAGAAGCTTCTGGATGAGCTGGAGACCTATGACGAGGTCGATTCCACGCTGGGCCTTTCCAATGTGGAGGCCATGGGAGACTACATGCTGACGGACGCGCTGAACCCGCGGCAGTTCTCCGAGCTGACCGACCTCGACTATGAGGTCGCGGAGCTTCTCTACGCGGCATATGCCGCAGACACCGAAAATTACGGCAAGATCATCGGTGGCCTGCCGAACTATTCCGTGCCGCTCATTGATATGTTCTCGTTCCTCTACGACGAGATGCAGCAGGGCTATGTCTCTCTGGACGATGACATGACCAAGACGCTGGAGGACGCCAACACGCAGATCCAGAACGCGAAAAAGCAGCTGCAGTCCGACAGCTACAGCCGTATGCTGGTCTATCTGAATCTGCCGGTCGGCGGCGACGAGACGTATGAGTTCTTGGATCAGATCCGGCTCGTCACGAAAAGCTATTACCCGGACGGCGACGTGTATGTCGTGGGCGATTCCTCGTCCGAGCAGGATTTCAAGGCGTCGTTCTCGCGCGACAACGTGGTCGTGTCGGTGCTGTCCATCCTCATTGTCCTTGTGGTCCTGCTGTTCACGTTCAAATCGGCCGGTATCCCGGTCCTGCTGATCCTCGTCATTCAGGGCAGTATCTGGATCAACTACGGCATTCCCACCATCACGAACAGCCCCCTGTTCTTCCTCAGCTATCTGGTTGTCTCGTCCATCCAGATGGGCGCGAACATCGACTATGCCATCGTGACGACCAGCCGCTTCATGGAATTTAAGGACAAAATGCCAAAGAAGGACGCGATCATCGAGACGATGAACCTCGCATTCCCGACGATCATCACCTCGGGCCTTATGATGGTCATTGCCGGTATCCTGATCGGCCAGATGACCTCCAACGCGGCCATCGCCGGAATCGGCGACAGTCTGGGCCGCGGCACGATCATTACCATTATCATTGTCATGTTCATCCTCCCGCAGATCCTGCTGCTGGGCGAGAAGGTCATCGATAAGACCTCCTTCGACATGCCGACCGCTGTTTCACAGCGGCAGGCGAGCGGCCGCATCCGCATCGACGGCATGGTCCGCGGCGAGATCCGCGGCCAGATCCACGGCGTTGTGCATGCGTACGTGGACGGCGATGTCAACGTCAGCCTGCTCTCCGGCACGGAAGAGGAGGAGCCGGAGGCACCGGATGCTCCGCCCGAAACGCCGCCGGATACAGAGGATGCAGGAAAGGAGGCGCAGGCAGATGAATAAGAGAACGCTTCTTGCCAGACGCCTTCTGGTGCTGCTTCTGGCTCTGTGTCTGTGCCTGCCGTCGGTGCTGTGCGCCGCCGCGGCGGACGGCACGGATACCGTTTATATCGATTCTGCAAGCGATTTTGAAGCCTTTGTCAAAAACTGTGCGCTCGATACCTGGTCACAGGGAAAGACGGTCGTGCTGCGGACGGATATTTCGCTGGCGGGCATGGACTGCGCGCCTGCGGCGTCCTTCGGCGGGACGTTTGACGGCGGCGGGCATACCATTTCCGACTTTGATCTGACAGGCAGCTACAGCCCGGCCGGCCTCTTCGGCACCATCCAGCCCTCCGGGCAGGTGGAAAATCTGAACGTGACAGGCTCTGTCGCCGCGGGCGGCGACCAGACGGTCTGCGGCGGCATTGCAGGCGAAAACTACGGCCGCATCGTCTGCTGCAGCTTCACCGGCATGGTGCAGGGCGACGCGCAGATCGGCGGTCTTGTCGGCTGCAACGAGCTGTCCGGCGAGATCATCAGCAGCACGTTTACCGGCATGGTGCAGGCGACGAACGCCACCGGCGGCATCGCCGGACGGAACAGCGGCGTGATCCGCCACTGCACCAACAGCGGCAGCGTCAACCCCAACAGCGTGGACGCCGCGCTGAACCTGACCGACATTCAGATCGATCTGACCTTCGATCTTGCCAATCTGAACAAGTCCCAGACCCTTCTCACGACGACCTCCACCGGCGGCATCGCCGGGAGCAACACCGGCATGATCGTCGGCTGCACGAACGAGGGCACGGTCGGCTATGAGCATGTGGGCTATAACGTCGGCGGCATCGCCGGCAGCACGAGCGGGTATCTGCTCAACAATACCAACACCGGCACGATCTTCGGCCGCAAGGACGTCGGCGGCATCGCCGGACAGGCAGAGCCGTATGTGGCGATCATCGTCTCGGAAAGCACGAAAGATCAGCTCCAGCGGCAGCTGCAGGAGCTCAAAACGCTGACCGACAAGGCAACCGAAGACGCCGGCGGCGCGGCCAGCGCCATCGGTTCGCAGCTGGCCGGGATGGGCTCGTATCTGGACAGCGCGTCGAACGCGGCCAATAACCTCAAGGCCAGCGCCACGATTGACGGCAGCGCACTGGCAAACGGCGGCATTTCGGGCGGCGCAGAGCTGGAGATCGGCGAAGCCACTGCGGGCGCCGGAGTTGCGGCGGGCGCGGGGACGGACAGCAGCGTCAGCATTTCCAGTCACCCGATCGAGATCGATACCTCGCACGGCATTGGTGCGGGCGTCGGTGCGGGCGGCTATGTGGATCCCTCGGATGTGTCGCTGTCCGGCGGCACAGACGGCGCAGGCGCGATCAGCGCGTCGCTGCAAATGAACGCCGACGCGTCTTTGCCGGAGCTTGCTTCCGCACTGAGCGGCATGGGCGCACAGATGCGCGCCATCGGCTCCCAAACAGCCAACCTCTCTGCGACGCTGACCGGCGATCTGCAAGCCGTCAGCGACAAGCTCGATGAGATCAGCCAGACGGTGTTCGATGCCATGGACGCCGTGGAGAATCAGGATGTGATCTCGGATACGTCGCAGGATGCGGCGGACGCGGTGACGCTCGGCGCGCTGCGCGGCTGCAAAAACAGCGGCAGCGTGCAGGCCGACCGCAACGTCGGCGGCATTGCCGGCGCGATGGCGCTGGAATATGACGTCGACCCCGAGAGCGACGTCTCCGAAAGCCTTTCCACGCAGGAGCGCAAGCAGTATGAGCTGAAGGCCGTTTTGCAGAGCTGCGTCAATACCGGCAGCGTCACGGCCAAAAAGGACTGCGCGGCGGCGATCTGCGGCCGGATGGATCTGGGCCTGATCGACAGCTGCGAAGCCTACGGCAGCGTAAACAGTGAGAGCGGCAGCTATGTCGGCGGCATTGCCGGGATCTGCGCCGCCGCGGTGCAGGACAGCTATGCCAAGTGCGCGCTGTCCGGCAGCCGGTATCTTGGCGGCATCGTCGGCTCCGGCGTGACGGACAGCCTGACAGGAGACGGCAGCACCGTCACCGGCTGCACGTCGCTCGTGACCATCACGGACTGCGAGCAGTACGCCGGTGCGATCGCGGGCAGCAATGCCGGGACATTCGCAGACAACCGCTTCGTCTCTGACACGCTGGCGGGTCTTGACGGCGTGAGCGTCAGCACGCAGGCGGAGCCGGTCTCCTACCGGTCGCTTCTGGAGAACGAAGCGCTCCCGGACGCGTTCAAGACCTTTACGGTGCAGTTCGTGGCAGACGGCGAGATCCTGAAGACCGTCGCGGTGGACTATGGCGACTCGCTTGACGATTCCGTCTATCCGGAGATCCCCGCGGTGGACGGCCAGTACGGCGTCTGGGATATCCGGAGCCTGCAAAACATCCGCTTTGACACCACCGTCACGGCGGAATACCACACCTGTGTGGATGCGCTGACCAGCGAAGCGGCCCGCGGCGACGGCCGCCCGGTCTTCTTTGCCGAGGGCGCGTATACGGACACCGACCGGCTGCAAGCGCAGCCGCAGGCGATCACACCGTCCGCATTCGGCGAGATCTCCGCCAGCATCCCGGAAGCGATCCGGAAATACTTTGAGAATATCTCCGACGGCCATGCGCCTGCGGCGCATGTTGCCAAGTCCGTTGTCGAGCAGTGGCAGCTGCGCCTGCCGGACGACGGCGCGCAGACGCATACCATCCGCTACCGCGCGCCGGACGGCCAGAAGGGGAAGCTGGATATCTATTTGCAGAACGAAAACGGCGTCTGGAAAAAGGTCAAGACCACGCAGGTCGGCAGCTATCTGTCCTTCCAGGCGGAAGGACAGACGGTGCAGCTGGCGGCACTGTCGACGTTCCAGGTCTGGTGGCTCTGGATCGTGCTGGCAGGGCTCGCGGCGCTGCTGGTGCTGCTGATCATCCACCTTATTCACAAGCTCGGCAAGGCAAGAAGACGCCAGATGCAGGCGCTGCGCAGTGCCATGCAGGCCGAGCAGAACGCCAACAACGCGGTCATGTCCGAGGGCGCAGGGCAGGTGCCTTCCGAGGAGGAGCAGCTGCTGTCCGCAGAAAAGAAAAAGAAGCACAGACTCTGGTGGATCATCGCGCTGGCTGTTGTGGCTCTGGCTGCGGCGGGTATCCTCATCTACCGCGCCAGTCTCAAGAGCAGCGTGGACGCCCTGCTGCTGCTCAAAAATCTGTCCGCCAGAAAAGAGCTGGACATGAGCGCTTCCGTACAGATGGAGCTCGGCAGCGAGACACTGCAAACGGACGCGCATCTGTTCCGCACGCAGGCCGACGGCAAGCAGATCCTCTGCATCGAGGAAAACGGCGTGCAGCTGTATTATTATGACGGCTCGATCTATCTCGAAAACGGCAGCGCGTACCGCACGAGCGGCCTGTTCCCGGATTATTCCACACTGGGCGAGCATATTCTCGAGCTGTATAACGCGACCGACGTGACCTATGCCCGCGAGAGCGGGGAAGAGGTCTATTCCGTGACGGCCTATGGTTCGGACGCGGAGCAGGCGTTGTCGCTGCTGACGCCGACGATCGCCGATTCTCTGACCGCAGTCGAGAGCATCGACCTGTGCATGCACGTGACGGACGGTGCGATCCGCTCCATCGAAGCTTCCGGCAGCGGAAAAGCCGCGGGAAGCGACGGCCAGACCCAGTCGATGACCGTCTGGGCCGAGCTGACGATCGAGGAGGACGCGCAGACCGTGCACAGCGTCCCCAAGGCCGTGACCGACGCCATGGCGAACGGCGGCTATCAGGGGAAGCTGGAGCTGACCGAGGATCTGCTGCGGGTGCTGTCCGCTGTGTCGGAGCTTGGCAAGCGCGACCCGCTGGCCGCACGCGTAAAGCTCAGCGCCAACTGCGGCCCCGTGATCTTCGATACCTCGCTCGACTACTTCCGCACCGTGCAGGACGGAAGAACGGTCAGCTGCCTGCGTGCGGGCGCGCTGGAGCTCTATTTCGTGGGCGAGCAGGTCTGGACGAAGGACGGCAAAACGCCGACGGCCAGCGAGCAGACGCTCGTGCGCTGCGCGGATCTCATGGACATTGCCTATCGCGCGTGCCTGGAGGGCGCAGCGAGCAGCACGCAGACCCAGAGCGGCTATACCTACACGCTGACCCTCAGCGAGGAACGCACGCGGCAGGCGGCCATCGCCATCGCGCCGGACGCGGAGAAGCTCAATGTGCAGTATCTGCCCGGCACGATCGAGTTGGATGTGCAGGATGGGAAAATCACGGCCCTGCGCGCCTCGGTCGGCGGCAGCGTACAGGTCAGCATCGTCGATACCCAGATCTCCATCTCCGCCTCCTTCGACTTCCGCAGCGACCTGACGAAGGACAACTGCGCCATCCCGGCCGCAGTGCAGGAAAAGCTGCAATAAAGAATCCATAAAAACCCCGGCGGCAGATACAAAGCCTGTATCCGCCGCCGGGGTTTTCATATTCGCCGCGCGCCGTCCCGGTGCCAAAACCGGCGCAGAGCGCCCCTCAGCCGTATTGTTCGATCATATATAAGCTCACGCGGGACATCAGTTCTCCTGCTTCCATACACGCCCTAACCGGTTTCTCCACATGGTCGAGCGATCCATACGGCCCGCCCATCTGCGGATCCTCCTTGGCTGTAAATGCTTCTATTCAGATAGTCGCAGATGGGAGAAACTGTTGCGGTGTTTAATATATCACGACCTGCCAAGAGCAAATCCATCCCGAACACGGGTGTGTTCGGGATGGGGCTGTTTGATCGGTGCGGGAGTGTTTGGTGGGGGCATAGGATTGCCGGACGCCCGGTAGGAGATCCGGACGCCCGGCAGGAAGGGAAGGCGGATTGGGCCGCCGGAGGAAAAGCGGAAGCACACACTTCCGTATTGCACCGCGGACTGTCCGCTGCCGCGGGTACAAACAAAAAACCGTGCTGCCTGCACCGGCCGCACGAAAACAAAGCCCCTATCCTGCTGATAAGCGCTGTACGGTTCGGCCCCGGTCATGGCAAGGCACGGGGCAGCTCTCGGAAGACCTGACTTATCCTGACAAAGCAGGTATCACAGTGACCGACTCGCGGGGCGTCTCACCCCATTCCACCTGCAAGCGCATGGCTTGCGCGAGCTGCCCGGTATTCTCTTTTTTTCAGTTTACCACAGGCGTGGAAAAAAGAACAATGCCGATTCCTGTTTCAATATACCGAAAATGATATAAATATATCAGAAAATAAGATTGCCGGTGCACAAGCGGTCCGGTTCACCACCCATACACCGGCGGAGGAAGCGAAGCTACTGTTCGGAAAGGGACTTGACGTGCAGCCGCGCGATGGCGCGGGAGAGCATCAGGCGTGCTTCACGGTATTCGCGGATGGACTGCTTCTGCAAAAGCGCTTCCTTCGCGGCGTCTGCCGTGCGCTGCGCGCGCAGACGGTCGATGTCCTCGGGCCGCTCGGCGGAGTCGACCAGCACGAGCACATCATTGTCCTCGATCTTGACTACGCCGGAGGAGACCGCCGCGAGCTGCTCCTCGCCGCCCGGTACGCGCAGATACAGCGTGCCCGGCACCGTGGCGCAGATCGTGTTGGCGTGCCCGGCCCAGATGCCGTATTGGCCATCCGGGGCAGGGATCGTCAGAGACTCACACGGGCCGTCGTAGAACGTGTGGTTGGCGGCCAGAATATGCACGCGGAAGCTGTTCACAGCGCGTCCTCCTTTTGCAGCCGTTCCGCCTTGCGAACGGCTTCGTTGATCGTGCCGACGTTATAGAACGCGGCTTCCGGATAGGCGTCCATATCGCCGTTCAGGATCGACTGGAACCCGCGCAGCGTCTCGGCAAGCGGGACGTAAACGCCCGGAATACCGGTGAACTTCTCCGCGACGTGCGTCGGCTGGGACAAGAACCGCTGGATCTTTCTGGCTCGCGCAACGGTCAGCTTGTCCTCCTCACTCAGCTCATCCATGCCGAGAATGGCGATAATGTCCTGCAATTCCTTGTATTTTTGCAGCATCTCCTGTACGCGCCGGGCCGTTTCATAGTGTTCCTGCCCGACGATGGAAGCTTCGAGAATGCGGGACGACGATGCCAGCGGGTCGACGGCGGGATACAGGCCCTGCTCGGCGATCTTCCGGCTCAGAACGGTCGTCGCGTCCAGGTGGGTGAAGGTCGTGGCAGGGGCCGGGTCAGTCAGATCGTCCGCCGGGACATAGACCGCCTGCACAGATGTGACGGAGCCGTTTGCGGTCGATGCGATACGCTCCTGCAAGGCGCCCATCTCCTCCGCCAGCGTCGGCTGATAGCCGACGGCGGACGGCATGCGGCCAAGAAGCGTCGATACCTCGCTGCCGGCCTGCACAAAGCGGAAGATATTATCGATGAACAGAAGCACGTCCTTTTTTTCCTTGTCGCGGAAATATTCCGCCATCGTCAGGCCAGAAAGCGCCACGCGCATACGCACGCCGGGCGATTCGTTCATCTGGCCGAAGACCAGCGCTGTCTTTTGCAGAACGCCGCTTTCATGCATCTCGTTCCAGAGGTCGTTGCCCTCGCGGCTGCGCTCGCCGACGCCGGTGAAGACGGAATAGCCGCCGTGCTCTGTGGCGACGTTGTGGATAAGCTCCTGAATGAGCACCGTCTTGCCGACGCCCGCGCCGCCGAACAGACCGATCTTGCCGCCCTTGGGGTACGGCTCGAGGAGGTCAATGACCTTGATGCCGGTCTCCAGCAGCTCGGTCGCCGGGCGCTGGTCGGCAAAGGCGGGAGCCTTGCGGTGGATCTCCCACTGCGGAGTTTTGTCCGGCAGTGCGCCCTCGCCGTCGATCGGCTCGCCCAGGACGTTGAACATCCGGCCAAGCGTCGCTTCGCCGACCGGCACACGAATGCCGGAGCCGGTCGCTTCGACCGGCATGCCGCGCGAGAGCTGCTCGCCCGCGCCCAGCAGCACGCACCGCACGCGCGTGGCGGACAGCTGCTGCACGACCTCCATCACGCGCATCTCGCCGTGCACGGTGACGCGCAGCGCTTCACGGATGGCGGGCAGCTGCCCCTGTTCAAAGCCACAGTCCACAACAGGGCCTGCGACAGTCAGAATCCTGCCTGTATTCAAAGTGTCTGCACCTCCTGCGCGCTGAGCCGCTGGGCGGCCGCGCCTGCTGTGATCTCGGTGATCTCCTGCGTGATCTCCGCCTGCCGCAGGCGCTGATACGCAGAGGAAAGGGAAGCGAGAAGCGCTTCGGCGTTGTCGTTTGCCGCGCGCATGGCTGTCATTCTGGCGTTCTGCTCGCTGCAAAAGCTGTCGACCAGCGCGCTGTAGATAAAGCCGGATACATAGCTGGGGATCATCGTATCCAGCACAGTTTCAATGGACGGGGCGAAGGTAAAGGGCGTTCTGACCGCCTTTTCCTCCGGCCTGGATGCGAACGTCTGCCGGTGGAAGGGCAAAAGCCGCGTGGACTTCGCTTCCTCCGTCATGGCGTTTTTCATGTCGGTGTAAATGACAAATATTTTCTGAACGGCGCCGCTGTCGTAAAGCTCCAGCAGCGTGCTGCTGATCTCACGGGCGCGCTGCATGGTCGGGTTCTGCGCGGTATAGAGAAAGCTCCGCTCGACCGGGATCTGGTGGTGAGCAAAATACTGCCGCCCATACTCGCCGACGACGAAGAGCTTCGCGTCCGCATGCGCGGAGAGGAGCTTCTGTGCTTCGCGCAGCACGTTCTGGTTGTACATCCCGGCCAGACCCTTGTCCGCGGTGATGACGAGATAGGCATACGTCCCGCTGAGGGGATGGTCGTCGCCGGGATAGAAATACCGGCTCTCCACGCCCTCGACCGTGCGGAAGACGCGCTTGATCTCGCTGCGCAGCGCGTCAAAATAGGGCCGCGTCCGATCCAGCTCCGCGCGCGCTTTCCGCAGCTTGGTCGACGCGATCAGATACATCGCGTTCGTGATCTTCTGCGTGTCGCGCACGCTTTCAATGCGGTCCTTGATCTCCTTCGTGCCGCTCATTTATGCTCACCGTCCAGGTTCAGATGCTGCGAGACAAACCGCTTTGCAGCGTCAAGGATCTGCGCGCAGTCCCGGTCTGTCAGCTGGCCGGTCGTGTCGATCCGGCTGCAAAGGGCGGAAAGCTCCTGCTCCAGACAGGAGAGCATCCGCTGCGCGACGGAGCGCACCTGCGCAGGCGGCACGGGCAGAAAGGCATGGCCGAGCGCGCTCACAAGCAGAAGCACCTGCGCGTGCTGGGAATATGGGTGGGACTGCTCCTGCCGGAGCAGCTGCATGAGGCCTTGTCCGTAGGCAAGCTGGCGGCGCGTCGCGTCGTCCAGATCGCTGGAGAACTGCATGAAGACCTCCATCTCGCGGTACTGCGCCAGCTCCAGACGGATCGCGCCCGCGGCCTTTTTCATGGCCTTTGTCTGCGCCGCCCCGCCGACACGGGACACAGACAGACCGACGTTGACGGCAGGCCGCTGGCCCGCGAAGAACAGGCTGCTCTCCAGAAAGATCTGGCCGTCCGTGATGGAGATGATGTTGGTCGGAATATAGGCGGAGACGTCGCCTGCCTGCGTCTCGACGATCGGCAGCGCTGTCATGCTGCCGCCGCCTAAGTGGTCGGCCAGATGTGCTGCGCGCTCAAGAAGACGCGAATGCAGGTAAAACACGTCGCCGGGATAGGCTTCACGGCCTGGGGAACGCTTTAGAAGCAGGCTCAATGCGCGGTACGCGACCGCGTGCTTGGAAAGATCGTCATATACGATCAGCACGTCGCGGCCCTGATGCATGAAATATTCGCCCATCGCGCAGCCCGCATAGGGCGCGATGTACTGCAACGGCGCGGAATCGCTGGCCGCCGCGCACAGAACGATGGTATAGCGCAGCGCGTCATGCGCCCGCAGCGTCTGCACGAGCTGCGCAACGGAGGACGCCTTCTGGCCGATGGCGACATAGATGCACACGACGTTCTGATCCTTCTGGTTGAGGATCGTATCGAGCGCAATGGCTGTCTTGCCGGTCTGCCGGTCGCCGATGATAAGTTCGCGCTGGCCGCGGCCGATGGGGAACATAGAATCGATGGCAAGAAGCCCCGTCTGCATGGGCTTGTCGACCGGCTGCCGGTCGATGATGCCGGGGGCAGGGGATTCGATGGGGTAGTAGTCCGACTCTGCGATCTCGCCCTTGCCGTCGATCGGCGCGCCGAGCGGGTCGATCACGCGGCCGAGAAACGCGTCGCCGACCGGGATACCGGCAGATCTGCCGCTGCGCAGAACGGTACTGCCAGCCTGTACGGCGGCTTCACCTGCAAAAACGACGCAGCCGATGCTTTTCTCCTTCAGATCAAGCACCATGCCGCACACGCCGTTTTCAAAAATCAGGATCTCGCCGTATTCCGCGCCCGGCAGACCGCTGACTTCGGCGATGCCGTCGCCGTAGGAGAGGACGGTGCCGATCTCGGTTGCGGCTGCTTCCGGGCGGAACTCCTCCAGCGTTTTCCGGAGCAGCGGGATGACGTCGCTCCGGCTGCGGATGGCGGCGGCGATCTTATCCTTCAGCTGGCGGCTCTTGCCGGAGCTGCTCCAGTCATAGACCAGCTCGCGGCGATTGCCCTCACCAAGCTCCAGCCGGAAGCCGTCCTTCATCCGCTCGTCCCGCTCCCAATGCAGGCTGACCGGACGCTGGTATTTCTGATGCAGGAAGTCGCGCAGCTGCGCAAGCTGCTCCTCGGTCGGAGCGGTGCGGCTGTATACGCGGGCCTGCAGCTTCTGCTCGTTCATGCGTTATGCTCCCCGCTTGACTGCGTGCAGAAAGTCTGCATACGGATCGTCCGCGTCGGAGACCAGCTTGTCGACCGCGTTGGAGACCAGCGCGCCGATCTGCTCGTTGGCTTCGCGCAGCATGGCGTCCTTCTCCCGCGCGGCCTGCGCCTTTGCGGCGGCGAGGATCTTCTGCTTTTCCGCTTCCGCGCCTGCAAGACGGGCGGCGGCTTCCGCGTCGGCCTGCTTTATGGCGTCCGCGCGCAGCTGCTCCGCTTCTGCCTGCATGCCGGAAAGACGGGCGTCGGCCTGCTGGACCTTCTGCTCGGCTTCGCGCAGCTTTGCTTGTGCGTCAGCTTCCAGACCGGCATAATAGTCCTGCCGTTTTTTCATAAATGCGGTGACGGGCTGATACAGAAGGAAATACAGTCCGCCCGTCAGGATGATCAGATTAAATGCGTGCAGCAGGATCTGCTGCCAGTCGATATTCAGCGGTACTCCCATACTATTTCTCCTTTACAGCACGAAGATGATCAGAATGGCGACGATCAGGGCATAAATGATGGCGGTCTCAATAAAGACCAGACCCAGCATCATCGAGGACCGGATGCTGCCGGAGGCCTCCGGCTGGCGGGACATGCCCTCGGCGCTCTTGCCGATGGCGATGGCCATGCCAAGTGCGCCGGCCGTTGCAACAAGACCGACAACGATCGCTGCGGCGATCGCTTTTGCACCGGTCGAGTTTTCAGCCGCAGCTGCGGCCTCTGCGGCAGGTGCGGTGTCCGCGGTATCTGCCGCGCTGGCCGATACGGCGAGCAGCGCACAGACGAGCAGCATGACAAGCATCAGGGATACCATTCGTTTTGCAGTCAGTTTCATTTTTCCGTTCCTCCATCTGTCAAGCGTTCTGCTTGGCTTTTTTGATATGCGGCTCCGTGACCTCACCGTAGAAGATCGACACGAGCGTCGTCAGGACATACGTCTGGATGAGCGCGTGCAGGAGCGTGAACATGACGCCCACGAACACCGGCAGCACGAAGCTCAGGCTGAGCGAATAATAAACAAGCTCCGTGACAAGCAGACCGCTCAGCAGCGCGCCGAACAGACGGAAGCTCATGGAGATGGGAAGTGAGAAATCCTTGAGCGTGTTGGCAGCGCCCCGGAGCTTATTTGCCGCGATGCCGCCGCCAAGGATCACAAGATAGGACATGCAGCCGACACTGACGGCTGCGTTGATATCCGACAGCGGCGCGGGAAGGGAAATGGAGCCGCCGGCCGTCGTCACGGCCTGCAGGCCGAACAGCTCAAAGAGCGTACCGAAGAATACATAGACGCCCGCGCCGAACAGATACGCGCCCAGAAATCCATTGCGGTGCGGGCTGTTCGTCTGTGCAAGGTTCCGGAAGAACGTCACAAGCTCCTCTAATAGCAGCTGAAGCTTTCCGGGCTTATACTGAAATCGCGGGATCACAAAGAGCCGCGCCAGCGCTGCCAGAACCAGCAGCACGCCCGTGACGATCAATCCGGAAACGACGGCCGGATTCACGTCCATCAGCCCGAACAGGCTGATTTTATTGTCCTCATGCAGAACTGCGTCCCGCATGATCGTTTGCAGCGATTCCTTCGCGCCGCTCCTGCCGCACAGCAGACTGAGCGCCAGCGAAGCGAGCAGCAGAACGCCGAGAACCACAAGCGAAAGGATCTTACGCTTTTTGCTCATATGGATCCTCCTTTTCTCCGGAGCTTTCCGTGCGCCGGTCAGGCTTCCTGTTCAGCGGCGCGGAAGCTGAAAAAGTAGGTGACAAACGCGAGATTGAAGCCGATCCCCAGCAGGATCTGCATGATGTGCGCGCCGCGCAGTGCGATCTCCGCGATGCAGCCCACGAGAAGTAAAACGCCCGCGGCCAGCATCCAGCGCCGCTCCTTCGGGTGATCTGCGCCCGGTTCATTTTCCAGACGGAGCATGACGCGAAGCAGGACAAGATCGATGACGGCTGCGGCCAGCGCCTCTATTGTAAGTGCCATTTTGGTTTCCCTTTCTTTCGGAAAGCAGTTGAACGCTGTCTTGACTTCCCGAAGCGCCCATATTATAATGCGCATACAAATATGTGTAAAATCCGAAATAAATATGGTTGGCATATGCGTTTGATATACCGGAGGAGACACACATGGACGTAAATTATGAGTATTACAGGATTTTCTATTATGTTGCGAAGTGCGGGAATCTCTCGCAGGCGGCAAGAGAGCTGGTCAATAATCAGCCGAACCTGACGCGTTCGATCAAAAATCTCGAAGCAGAGCTGGGCTGTACGCTCTTTTCCCGGACGAACCGCGGCATGAAGCTGACGCCGGAGGGCGAGCAGCTCTACCGGCACGTCAGAATTGCCGTCGAGCAGCTCGAAGCCGGAGAAGCGGAGCTGGCGCAGAGCCGGTCTTTGCAGACCGGCACGGTGTTTCTTGCCGCGAGCGAGGGCGCGCTGCGCTGCCTGCTCCTGCCGGTATTGGAGTCGTTCCGCGCGCGCTATCCGGGCGTGCGCCTGCGCATCAGCAATTACTCGACCCCGCAGGCCATCGCCGCCCTGCGCGGGACGACCGCCGATTTTGCCGTGGTCACAACGCCGGTGCTGCGCGCGGCTGCCTATGTGCAAATCAATATCCGGCAGATCCAGGAGGTCGCGGTCTGCGCGCCGGCGTTCGGGGATCTTCTGGGGCGCAAGGTCACGCTGGACGAGCTGCGCCGCCATCCGCTCATCACGCTTGGCGCGGACACACAGTCCTATGCGCTCTATACTGGCTTCTTTGCCGCCCACGGCCTGCCGTTCCGCCCGGATATTGAAGCGTTCACCGCCGACCAGATCCTGCCGATGGTCGAATCCGGCCTTGGCGTCGGCATTGTCCCGCGGGATTTTATCCGTCCGTCCGACAACGTGCGCGTGATCGACCTCGCCGATCCGCTCCCGCTGCGCAGCGTCTGTCTCGTCAAACGAAAAGACCAGCCCCTCAGCGTCGCCGCAAAGGAGCTGGAAGCGATGATCATAGAAGCGGGCGGGAATCGGAAATGACGGACACCTGTACATCAGAATATAAAAACGAAGAGGGAGGAAGCAGTCATGGCATCACGGGAGGCGTATCTGGAGTTTATTCTTGAGCAGCTGTCCGGGCTGGACGGCGTGCGCTATCAGCCCATGATGGGGGAGTATCTTCTGTATTACCGGGGAAAGCTCTTCGGTGGGATCTACGATGACCGGCTGCTGGTAAAGCCGGTAAAGGCAGCCATGGACAGAATGCCGGACGCGCCGCGCGAGCTGCCGTATGCAGGCGCAAAGCCGATGCTGCTCGTCGAGGAGGTCGACCGGAAGGAATTTCTGACCGATCTGATACAGGCGATGGAGCCCGAGCTGCTAGCACCGAAGCGCAGGCGGCAGCCGGACGTGTGTTCGCTCTGAGGGTCGCCATGGAGCAGAAGTTGCAGTTTACACGCATGCTGGCGGCCGCGCGGGAGCGTCTGTCGCGGCATGACCCTGCTTGACGCACTGACGCAGGAGAACCTTTGACAAACAAGCGCCCGGGCACATTGTGCCCGGGCGCTTTGCTGCTGTTATGGATATTACAGGCTCTTCTGGTAGTTCATCAGCATCTGCGCGGCCTGTGCGCGGGTGGTTTTTCCATGCGGGTCAAGGAGCCCCTGCCCCTTGCCGTTGACGATCTTTTCTGCGACCGCCCACTGCATGGCGTCCTGCGCCCATGCCGAGACGGCTTCTGTATCCGTGAATGCAAGGCTCTGTCTGTGCGAGATGTCTCTGCCCTTATAGCCGTGATACCGGAACAGGATCGCGGCAAGCTGCTCTCTGCTGATCGGATCACCGGGGTGGAATGTGCCGTCGCTGTAGCCCAGAACGATCTCGTTCGCGGCGGCCCATGCCAGCGCGTCCTGATACCAGGCACCGTCCGGGACATCCTTGAAGCTGACAGTCCCGGTAACAGCGGGTTTGCCCTCCATATTGTAGAGGATCTGCACGAGCATGGCGCGTGTAAGCTTGCCGTTCGGCTCAAACAGCGTCCGGCCGGTTCCGTTCATATAGCCTTTTTCCAGCACATAGTCAATCGCTTCGTGATACCACAGGCTTGTATCGACATCTGTAAAGCTCCGACTGGGGCAGGCTTCCTCACCCGCCGGCTGCGACAGCGTGCCGCTGGGGCTGGACGGCGTGACCGGCGGCTTCGGGAGTTCGCCGCCGCCGTCCTTTGTAAAGGAAGCAAAGACGTGCGCGCTGCGCGCCGGCATTGTGAACCACGTGTCGGCTTCGCCTGCGTTCTCAATCGTACCGGCATCGGTTCGCCACGAAGCGAACGTGTAGCCTTCATCCGCGACGGCGACGAGGTTGACCCGTACATTCGCCGGGACGTGGAGCGTTATATTTTTGACGCTGCCGCCGATGCCTGCGGAGACCTGTAACGTATAAAGCTCTGCCGCGTCACCAAACTTCGCGGTAAACGCCAGATCCTCGGTCACAGCAAACCGGTAGGTAAGCTCCGTCGAGACGAGCGTCTCGCCCAGATACCAGCCAAGGAACGCTGCGCCGTTGGCCGGGAAGGCTTCCAGCTGCGCAAAGGTGCCGTGCGCGAACGTGCCGCCGCCGTTCACCATACCGTTTTCACCGTCGACGGTGACGGTGACCTCATAGCTGCGCTGGGCGTCTTCGCCGGTATAGCTGTCCGACGGCGCAAGCGCCGCGGCGTTATGCAGCACCTGATACTGCGCGGAGGAGCCGCTCGGGGAAACAAACGTCATTTCCTGCTCGGTCAGCTCCGGCAGGAGCACCTTGATCTGCTCGCCCGTCTGGACGGGGATGTTGAAATAGTCCAGCAGACGGTTGACGGAGGAGGTGCTGAAATAATATTCCTGAATCGCAAGGTTCACGCTGCCGTCGGCTGTCGCGTCGGCATGAAGCTCGTAGGTCTCATCCGGCGGGAGCATGACGATCTTCTCGCCGTCTGTGTTGATGAACGCCGGGATCATGCTGCCGTCCACAGTCTGCGGCTCGTCGCCGACGATCGACGCCACGAGCGCACCGCTGCTGTCATAGACGCTGATATCGACCGGGCAGTTGATATGTACGACGCGCGTCAGCTGATTGGACTTCGTGATATCGTCCGCGCCGTAATAGGAGTCCATCGACATGATCCAAGCAAGCGTGATATCCGGGAAATGGGGCTGGGCGGCGCTCTTCTCTACGATCATGTAGATCAGATCCCAGACCAGCTGCAATCTGGTGCTCTGGTGCAGAACGATGTCTTTGGCTGCAAAAATCAGGAATCGCGTGATCAGATCGCTCAGAGCATCTGTCAGATTAAGAATCCATTCGGTAGTTGCCAGGAAATCATAGTTGGACAGTGCTTCCGCTACGAACGCCTTGACATTCCTTTCAATGTCCTTCTGACGTTCGGCAAACGAATAGAACGGATTCAGACTGAATGCGGGGTCGAGGATCTCCAGAAGGCGTTCAAACGTCAGCTTGCTGAAGAAATCAGAGAAAAACTCCTGTGCAGACATTCTCTCGCCGAACATATCCGCAATGCCGCCGCCCTCGACGAGCGACATGATCGTCCGGACACCGGCCTGCCAGTCTGCGACATAGGTCGCCCGGGAATCCAGAATGTCATTTGCCAGAGTGCCCACGAGCGTGGAAAGTGCGGAGTGTGTCGAAATATAATAAGTCTCTCTTGAAATAAACGGATCTCCGAACGGCAGGATCGCACTCCAGTCTACTTTGATGCGGGTCAGCGGGAGACGCTCCCGGACTTTATAAAATTTACCGACCGACTCCATGCCGTCGAAGTCGGCAAGCGTCAGGAGCATGTTGGTCTGGTATTTTGCAAAGTCCTTGGTAGCGGCGGCGCTGGGGATCCATGCATCGTTGCTGTACCGTGCAAAGTTCCACGCCGACGGTGCGACCATTGCGACGGGGTCGTTCGGGTTTACGATGTTATGAATGTTGGAATAATTTCCGCGCACCTGCTCCCGCATGGAGCCCTGCGGCGGCTCAAAGGCGTAGACGAACAGGTCGTCAAATGCAACGGTCGCGCCGTTTGCAAGCTGGTATCCCGAGTCAAGCGCGCCGCCGACCATGTTGGCGGTAACGCCCGAGCGGCTGTAGCCGACGATCCAGAGCTTGATCGGCCCCGTGATCTGCATTTCGGTCAGATAGCTGTCGAGGAAGCTCAACGTATCCCGCTTCGCCTTGGCGAAGCCCTCGTGTTCGTCCCAGAGACCGATGGTGAAGTTGCTGGCCCATTCCTGCTCATAGCCGCCGCCGCGGATCGCCAGAGCGACGAGTCTGCTGCCGTCGCGCAGCGTCTTATTTGCGGCCAGCACGCCGATAGAATCTCTGGTCGGCTTGCGCAGCCAGAAGTCATTGACCTGGAAGGTCTCCTCATCAAAACCCAGACCGGGATAGTCCTCGCTACCGTCAATCCCACACAGCAGATTTTTTGCGTTTTTCCATTTCGGGTCTTTATCGTTGTTCCTGACTCCGTTCTCGTCCACACCCTGATCCCAGTCGGTGCTGCCGTCTTTGCTTGCAAAGCCTGACAGCACAAAGGCGAGCGACATCGTTCTGCGGTGCGTGTTTTCAATCGTGGAGGTCTCCAGGAAGTAATCGTCCGAGTAGTAGCAGGTGCCCTCCTGATCTCTGCCGCTTGCGATCGAACCGTGCCACTTGAATTTGCTTGTTATGATTTTTTTCTTATTGACAATATCTCCGGCCACATCGCCGAAGGTAAATTCCAGATCGTCCGGATCGTCGACGGGATAGTAATACTCCTCCGACGTGGCCAGATCCTTTGTCGTCAGCTTGAAGAACTCGACAATATCCTTGCCCCGCTCGGGCATGCCGTCCATGGTCTGGAAAAGGCCGATGGTGTAGAGCGTGGCCTTCTGCTTCAGCGCTTCGGCGGCGGCGATCGCGTGGTTCGCGTAGGCATACAGACGGATACCCGTATCGGTGCGGTACCACGAGCTGCCGACCGTCTGATCGTCATACTTGCCGGAATAGCTGTAATCGCCGTGGTTGGTCATGCCGGTGGTGAACAGCACGACATTCTTCCGCACGTTCTCGCCGTCCGGAATCGCGGAGATCAGCGTGTCCGCGCTCTCCAGTCCGGCGGAGATATCCCGGATGACCTCATCGGCCGTCAGCGCTTCCACTTTTTCATGCAGCGCCTGTATGTCATCCGTAAAGCCGGATACCACCGAAGCGGTCGACTTAAAGGAGACAACGGCGACGTAGTTGCTCCCGTCCGCGTTGACCAGCGACGAAATGAACTTTTTCGCCGCTTTTTTCACGTATTCGACCGCGGTATCCGCCGTATAGATCGGCTTACCGTCGGCTGTGAAGCTCGCCGTGTTCGACGTATCCAGCACGAGCACGGTGTACCGCTTCAGCGTCTCCGGCGTTTCGTTTTCCGCTGCCAGCACCGACACGGGCAGCATGCCGAGGAGCATCACGATACAAAGCAGCAGGGAAAGTAGACGTTTGCTTCTCTTCATAGCTTTCTCTCCATCTTCTTTTTTGACAGCAGAGGGAGAATTGGTATCATATTTCCCCTTTTTCCGCTATCTGGTTCTACTATAACATGCATATCTATGCAAAGCAAGTGTTTACTACATGCATTTTGCTGCTTTTTTCCTGGCTTTTTGAACATTTTTCGGCGGGCTGCCACGGCACGGGAGAGAAGAAGCACAAAGCGGGCCTGATATTCCCGGAATATCAGGCCCGCCGCAGGTTATGCTTGAAAGGTGCAGGAGCGGTTTGCTGCGCGGGGTTATTTATTCAGCTTGCACAGGCGGTTGCGCTCTGAGAGCTGGGCGGCGGTGCGCCGGATCAGCGTCTTTGCGTTTTCAACATCGCCGTCAAGCGCGGCGCGCTCCAGCTCGTCCATGCAGGCGGAAAGCTCGTGCTCTGCGGCGCTCGTTGCGGGATTTGTCACGGGATCGCTGTACCGGAACGCGTCCGAAAGCTTCTGCGCGTCAGCCCGCAGTGCCGCGTCCTCGCAGCGGGCAACCAGCGCTGCCGCGCGCGATTGCAGCGTGCGCATGGCGGCCACGTCCGTTTTGAGCTGCACGTCCTGCCGCTCGACCTCGTCGCGCATTGCGTCTGCCGCAACAACGCCGACGGCAGCGGCGGCCAGCAGCACCACAAAGATGACGGCGGCGACCCATGCCGGGCAGTATGCGGCGAGCGCCATGAACAGGAAGCTCAGCACGAGCTGCACGATCAGGTGCACCGCGCCGACGCGGGCAATCGGGAAGCCGTAGAACTTGCTTCGCGCGTCCTTGCCCTTTGTAAACGACAGCTTCATCACATACAGCTGCAAGCCGAACGCCGCCAGCGTAAACACCAGCGCCAGCCAGAACACGCCGGTCTTTGCAAATGGGATCACGAATGCCAGCACCAGATACGCCGCCAGCACAATGGCGAGGATCAGAAGCGTCTGGGTTTTTCCTTTGTCCTGTTTCATGCCTGTTCCTCCAATTCCTGAAGCTCATACCGGTTGACGGTCAGCAGAAGTTCAATTTCTTTTCGGCGCTTGCCGGAAAACAGCCCCTTGAGCTGCGAAAGCTCTGCTTGCAGTTCGTCCCGTTCAGCCTGAAGCTCTGCTTTTTTCTGTGCGATGCGATCAGCTTTGGCCTTTTCCTTTGCAAGGTGTTCGGCCCGGGCACGTGCCAGTCCTTTCGTGCGCTCCTGTTCCAAGGTATCAATACTGTTAAATAAGCGCCAGCCGGAAACATCTCTATGAGATTCGCCAGCCGCCACGACGGTACCGTCTTTCCGTATGCCATACACCTTATCGAGGATGCTGCAAATGCTGACGATATCCGTCCACTTTTGGCTTTCTCCGCCGCCAGCGCATATAACCGTTCCGTCGCTGCGCAGCGCGGAGATATGACTGCCATAACCCGAAACGGCGATAATGTCCGACCAGCCGCAGCACAGATTGCCCCAGCTCGGCGCAAGCGTCCCGTTCTTCCGCAGACCATACTCGCCATTGCACACAAGCGAGACAACGTCGCGCCAGTTTTCACAATTCGGATAGTCTGTCGCAGCCGCTGTGCCGTCTGCCCGGAGACCGACGGTATGGGATCCGCTACAGGCGATTGCGGTAATATCCCGCCAGCCCTTGATGGCATTGCACTGCTCTTCATTGCATCCGGCTGCAACGACCGTACCGTCTGCCCGAAGACCAGCCGTATGGCTATCGCCGCAAGCAATTGCTGTGACGTCCCGCCAGTCCCTGACATTGCACTGTCCATTTTCATTTGCTCCGACAGCAACGACCGTACCGTCTGCCCGAAGGCCAACTGTATGATTCCCGCCGCAAGCAATTGCTGTGATGTTTCGCCATTTCTCAACATTGCACTGGCCGCTACCATTTTTTCCAACGGCGACGACTGTGCCGTCTGCCCGAAGGCCAACTGTATGATTCACGCCGCAAGCAATTGTTGTGATCTCATCCCACTGCCGGATCGCGGCGGCGTCCGGCTCCCGCGTTTCTGTTGCCGATACCAGAACAGTTCCGTCTGTTCGAATCCCGAGCAGGCCGGGATACCCACAGACCAGCAGTCCATCTGTCTTTGCATAGCGCGCACGCAGCTGCGCTGCGCCGCTTTCCTCGTATTTCTTAAGATACGCTGCGTAGTTGCGCTCTTTTTCTTCTTTCCATTGTGCAAAAAGCTCCGGCAGGAACTGCTGTGCGCGCTCCATGTTTTTCCCTTGCGGCAGAGGAAGGATGGCGTTGGTGCAGTATGCGTGGAGGTCTTCTTTTGACTGCATGACCCGCTCTACCATCACCGAGGTCAGATACGCTTCGCCGCACTCCGGGTCGATATTCAGAACCTGTTCAATCAGCGCCTTTGCTTTGCCCCAGTCCTTCTCCGCGCAGCACATCTCCGCGCGCTTGAGAAGACTCTCTTTTGTCACCGCGCCCTCGACCTGCACTGTGCCGCCTTCGACCTGTACCTTGCCGGTGACCTCGACCGTGCCCTCGACCTTGACCGTGCCTTTGATTTCCTGAATTTTGGCCTTGGCCCATTCGGTGGAATACTCCATGCCGCAGGAATCGCACTCGAAGATGCCGCCGGGCTTGCCGATCAGCTTGCCGCCGCAGATTTCACATTCCAGCTTTGCCGCCATTTATGTCTCCTCCTTCTTCCGTCCGCAGTTCGGGCAGAAGTTCGTCATGATATCCTTCGTGCCGCAGTCCGGGCAGATCCAGCCCTTTGGCGCCTCCGGCTTCTTCGTGCCGCAGTTGGGGCAGAAGTTCGTCGTGATATCTTTCGTGCCGCAGTCCGGGCAGATCCAGCCCTTCGGCTCCTCCGGCTTCTTTGCGCCGCAGTTCGGGCAGAATCTGCTCTGGATGTTCTTTGTGCCGCACTGTGCGCAGTCCCAGCCGGTTTTTGCTTCGGGCTTTTTGCCGCCGCAGTCGGGGCAGAAGTTCGTGGTGATGTTTTTGTGTCCGCACGCCGGGCAGTCCCAGCCGCCTGTGCCGGCTGCACCGACGGCCGCGCCCATCTGCGCGGCGTCCTGCGTCATGGGGTTCAGCGCATCCTTCGTCATGCCGATGACACTGCCCATTGCGCCAAGACTTACACCAAGCCCCGCGAGATCGCCCAGCGCGCCCGCAGCATTCGCGCCGCCGCCAAGGCCATTTTTCATCGCTTCCAGACCGACCTGCCGGGCGGACTCCTGCTGATAGCTGTAGCCCTTCATGTGCATTTCGGCGGCTTCGGCTTCGGCCTGCATGCGATAGGCTTCGGCTTCGGCCTGCTTCTGGATCTTGAGTGCTTCCGCGTCGCCCTGCGCGCCGATGATCTTCAGGTGGGCAGCCGTCTGCGCTTCGACCGCCTTGCGGCCTGCCGCGGCTTCGGCTTCGGCTTTGCGGATGTTCTCCTGCCGGACGAGCAGATACTGCTCGGCGTGCTGCTCCTTCATGCGGCGGAAATTGGGGTCGTCGTCCGGCGTTACGATACGGCTGACGTAAAATTCCGGCATCGTCAGGCCGTATTCATCCAGCGCGGCGTTGATCCGCTCGCGCAGCGCGCCGGAGAGCGCCATGAGGTGCTCGTCGATCTCCAGAATGTCGATGGCGTTTTCCTTGATCGTCTGCGCAAGGTAGCTTTTCACCTGCGTCATGACCATCGAGCGGAAGAAGCCCTTGCCGTTCCCGATGCCCAGCAGCTGCTCCTGCCCAAGCCCGCCCGTCGTGCCGACGACCTTCAAAAGAAGCTTGCGCGAGTCGGTCACGCGGATATTAAATTCGCCCGACGCGCCGATCTCGATCGGCAGGTGGGACGCAGGGTCAAACATCCGGACTTTGCTGTCCGTGCCCCATTTGACGCCCATCTGGGTGGCGAGGTTGATGAAATAGACCTCGGAATGGAACGTGCCCTCGGTGTCGGTCGGGAGCTTGTAGATCTTCTCCAGCAGCGGCAGCTGCTGCGTTTGCAGCGTGTAGCGGCCCGCGCCGAAGAGGTCGAGTGCCTGCCCGTCGCGGAAGAAGATCGCTTCCTGACTCTCATGGACGATCAGCTGCGAGCCGAAGTTGAAGTCCTCGATCGGGTGCTTCCAGACGAAGGTCTCGTTGTCGCCCTCGTATTTGATGATGCTGGCAAGACCGTCCTTTTTGATCCGGTCGGTCGTGACGCGCTGCTCCACGTCGTTCTCGCAGCCGCAGACGGGGCAGATGCAGGTCGTATCCGCCTTGCTCGCGTGCAGCTGGATGCCGCACTGCGCGCAGGAAAATTCCACGGTCTTGAGCTGAAGGGCCGTCGTGTTGACCGGCGTATGGCAGACGGGGCAGAGCGCCTTTTCGCCCTTGGACTGGTCATAGAGGACGGTATTGCCGCAGTGCGGGCATTCGCGGGTCGCGAGCCGTTCCGTACGCACGTCGATGGCGTGCCCGCACGTGCAGGGGATCCTCCGTTTTGCAAACAGGCCGGTGCTGGCTTCGGCGTATTTCCCGCATTTGGGGCATTCAATTACAAATTTGCTCATTGCGTTCTTCCTCTCTTATCTGTTTGGGAGCTTGATATTTGTCCATTCGCTCAGATCAATGCCGTCCGTATCGCCCACGGCGACGACCGTGCCGTCCGACCGCAGACCAAGGGTGAGCTTTTCCGTATCTGTGCCTGTCGCAACTGCGACAATGCTGCTCCAGCCGGCAATGTCACGTGCGGAGCCGGCTTCCACGCTTTCCGGACGCGTCACGACCAGCGTGCCGTCCGTCCGCAGACCGATCGTGTAGTCAAACTTTGTGCTTCCGCCGCCGACCGCTGCGCAGATATTGCTCCAGCTGCCGACGTCGCAGGCACCATCGGTGTCATGTCCCGCCGCAACGACTGTTCCGTCCTGCTTGATCCCGACCGTGTGGAACCATCCGGCCGAGATCGCCTTGATATCCGTCCAGCTTTCCACCAGCGTCTTCTCACTATCCGTATCCCCGGTCATGATCACGGTTCCGTCCGCTTTCAGGGCGACGGCCTGTAGGCTCTTGGCGTCGATCGCTACGATATCTGTCCAGTCGCCGGTCTTGTGGTTGCCATTGTCCTTCCGTCCAGCCGTGACGACCGTTCCGTCCGCCCGCAGGCCGACCGAGTAGTCCATCCCTGCGGCAATCGCCACGATGTTTTTCCAGTCGGAAACGTCGCATTCGCCTTTTGTATTCCGTCCGGCTGCGCAGACGCTGCCGTCTGCCCGCAGGCCGAGCAGATGGTCGTCGCCGCAGGCGATCGCGATGATGTCGTGCCAGCCCGCGGGCGAGGAGTCAAACGCGTGCCTGTCGGTAAATACGACCGTGCCGTCGTCTTTCAACGCGGCGGTGTAGTTATATCCGACGGAGATCGTCTTCCGCACCGCGACCGTGTCCCACAGCGCATAGCTTTTTTCCATGCTTTCCGGATCGCCGATCTTTGCGTAGCACATGGCGGCGCGCGCCGTCTCGCCCGACGCCAGATACGCTTCTCCGGCCAGACGCATGTTCTCCGCGAACTGCTCCTTGCTGTCTCTGTAGGTTTTCAGCTCGTCGAACGCTTCCGCGGCCTGCGCATAGCTGCCCTCCGCGGCGAGCGCCACCGCCTGATCATACTTCCGGTTCGCAAACTTCAAAAAGCTGAGAGCCGCGGCCAGCAGCAGCCCGGCAACGACCGCGCCCCTGGCGATCTTTTTGGCCGTCTGTTTCCGGCGGGCCTTTGCCAGCTGGTGAAGCTCCTCCAGACGGCGCTGGCGCTCCGCTTCCTCCGCTTCGCGCTGCTGCCGCTCCTGCTCGAGCTGTGCCTGTGCTTCTTTCTGCCGCAGCTGCTCGGAGCGTGCGGTGACTTTTTCCTCCGCCTTTTTCAGAAAGGCGGCGTAGTCCTCGCGGATGCTGCGCGCCTGGCGGGCGTCTTCCTCTTCGCACTGGCGGAGCTTTTCCGCCAGCGGGCCGAACAGGCTGTCGCAGATGCTCTGGCATTGGGCGCGGGTCTTGTCCGAGCCGAACTGCCGGGCGCGGGTCAGATTGCGGTCTGTGTCCAGTTCGCTTCTTGCCGTCTCCGCCGCGGTGCGGTAATAGGCCGCCTGACTGCAATACTGCCGGTCAAAGGCGGAAAGCATTCTGGTGATCTCCTGACTGCTCAGATATCCGTCGACCTGATATTTTTCTGTGCAGGCGGAGATAAATGCACCGTCCGCCGCGCACGCGTCCGTGTTTTTGATGGACGGCGCGTGCCTGACAATGTCCGCAAGACGGGCGTTTGCATAGTCCGCGGCGGACTTTGCGTGATTCTGCGCGAGGAATTTTCCGAGATACGCTTCCGCGCACTCCGGCGCGGCGTCCAGCACCTTTTCAAAATACTGGTTTGCGTTGGCCCAGTCGCCGTCCTCCAGAAAGAGCGTGCCGCGGCGCAGGAGCGGCGCGGTCTTCGTCCCGGCGTCCGCCGCGGCGGACGGCTGCTCCGGCTGCGGCTTTGCCGCGTCTACGACTTTTCTGACGCCGCGGATGAGATCCTGAATGAACCCGATCCGCCCCATGTCCTGACTTTGCAGCATGCTGAGCTCTTCCGGCATATCATACGGATCCATATCGCGGTAGCAGGGGATGAGCAGGCGGCTGCGGTCGGTGCGCATGAGCGCGAGATACCGGCTCCACTCGTTTTTGACCCAGACAGCGTTCAGGTATTCCGGCTTCGTGCCGACCACAACCATGACCTTTGCCGAGTGCAGGGCGGCAAAGATATACGGCTCGTATTCCTGTCCGAGCTTATCCTCCAGCGTGATGCGCGCGAAGAAGACCTTATAGCCCGCGTCGGTGAGCTGGTAGTAAATATCCTGCGCCAGCGCGGAATCCTTCGTGCGCCTGCCGTTCTCGTCGGATTCTTTGTAGCAGATGAACACGTCGAACGGCGATTCCTTCTGCGAGATCGCCAGAATGTCCCTTTGCAGCGCAGCAATGCGCTGCGCTTCCTTTTCATACAGGCTCCGCGCCACGCCGTCGGAGTATTGCAGCGCGGCCTGATAGTCCACATCGTTCAGAATGCTGTCAAAGCTCGCGCGGTGGCAGGTCGGGATACGCTCGCCGGAGGCCGGATCCTGCACATACTCGATGCCGTACCGGCAGAGCAGCAGGTTCCAGTGCGCTTCCGCGTCCGCGTCGTTCTCACCGATCAGCCGCTCATAGATCGCCGCAGCCTTGTCAAATTCACCGTTGCGCCGCAGATGCGTGCCGCGGTTGAATAAGCTCAGCCGCTGGTCGTCATCCGTCTTCGGCAGCGTCATCGTGCTGCCGCAGTATTCACACGTTCCGAAGGTCTTGTCCGCCGAGATCTCAATATCCCCGCCGCACATCTTACATTTCATAATTGCCATCTTCTCGTCCTTCTTTCTCTATCAATTGGGGAGCTTGATGTTCTTCCAGTTGGAAACGTTGCATTGACCGTAATAATTATCACCGGCCGCAACGACAGTTCCGTCTGACTTCAAGCCAACAGTGTGGTCGAACCCTGCTGCCACGGCAATGATACTACTCCAACCAGATACATTGCACTGACCATCTTCGTTCTCACCGGCGGCAACAACAGTGCCATTTGATTTCACTGCAACAGTGTGGTCGGTGCCTGCTGCCACCGCGATAATATTATTCCAGTCAGATACGTTGCATTGCCGATGGTCGTTGCTGCCAGTGGCAATAACTGTTCCGTCCATTTTAAGCCCAACTGTGTGTACGCCGCCGGCTGCCACTGCGGTAATGCTATACCAAGAAGGTTTGTCAACTACTGTCCCGTCTGTTTTCAGACCAACTGTCACAATGGTGTTGGCTGCTATAGAAATAATATCGCTCCAATTAGATTCACCGCATATGGTGCTGCCAGCGGTAACAACAGTTCCGTCAATTTTCAGACCAACTGTGTGGCTGGATCCTGCTGCAACTGCGACAATGTTGCTCCAACCGGACACGTTGCATTGACCATCATCATTATTTCCGGTAGCGACCACGGTCCCATCTGCCTTCAAGCCGACCGTGTGCCCGTATCCAGCTGCTACGGCGATAATATCTTTCCATTTGGATACATTGCATTGCCCGTCATCATTTTCACCGGTTGCAACAACTGTCCCATCTGCTTTCACTCCAACGGTGTATCCCCAGCTTGCCGCAATAACATCTCTTTTGGCAATGACATTCCAGAGTGCCAGACTACGCTCTTTTGCGTCGTTGAATCCACAGGCTTTCCCAAACGTTACCGCAGCGGCAGCAGTATCGCCATCATTTTGAAGCTGGTCGGCCATTTGATACTGGCACTCTTTCCGCCGAATAGCCGCATCTTTGTAGCTGCCAAGTTTAGCAAATGCGTCAGACGCTTTTGAATAATTACCGCTTTCCAGCAGAGAAACCGCTTCCTGATATGCCTGCGCATTTTTCGCTTCCACCTTTTTGGCTTTTTCCTCGGCTTTCTGTGCTTCTATGGCCTTTACCCGGTCGGCAGCATCCTGATACTCGCCCAGATCTGTAAAAGCAGCGATAGCACCGTCGTAATCCCCGCTTGCCAGCAGCGCTTCTGCATCGGCATATGCCTGCGCGTTTCTGGCTTCCTCCTCAGCTGCTTCTTTGGCAAGACGCTCGTTTTCTTTCTGCTCTTTTGCCTGCGTAATCTTCTCCGCTGCGTCCTTGTAATTGCCTAGAGCTGCGAATGCCGTGATTGCGCTGTCATAATCGCCAGCAGTCAGCAGCTTCTCAGCCTTGGAATAGTTTGCAGATGGGATGATGACTTGAGTGACGATCAACACCACCGCAATGACAGCAGCAGCCACCGCAGCACAGATAAGCGTAAGCTTTTTCGCCTTTGCTGCCTTTGCAGCCTTTAGCGCTGCTTCCTGTGCGGCGAGTTTCTCTGCTTCCTCTGCACGCTTTTTCTGTTCCGCGCGCAGGCGTTCAAATTCCTCCTTGCGTTTTTGATCCTCTTCCTGCTTCGCAAGACCTTGCTTCTGTTTCTCGGCCAGCTTTGGCTCAGTCTCGCGCAAGAACGCGTGATAGGCCTCGGTAACGCGCTGCTTTTCCGCAGCCGCTTCCTGCTCTGCCTGCTGCTCCTGCTGACGCAGGAGAGTCATGGTCTCGCTGCGCAGTGTGCCGCACTGCGCTTTTGTTTCGCTGTCGGCGAATTTTTCCGCGCGGACAAAGTTCCGGTCGGCGCTCAGTGCTTGATTGAACTCCTTCTGCGCTTCGCGGAAATACGCCGCGCGATCCGCGCAGTAGAGCCGGTCATGGGTAAGCGCCTTGTGAATGTCCTCCGGGGTGTAATAGTCCGGCACCTGATACTTTTTCACGCAGGCATCGATAAACGCGCTGTCTTCCTCACAGGCGCTGCTCTTTTGTGCGGTCGGCGCGTTGCTTGCTATTCTTTTGCAACAGCTCTGCAAATACGCCTGCACGCTTTTTGCTTTTCTGCTGCTCAAAAACTTCCCCAGATACGCCGCGCCGCACTCCGCGTCCTGATTGAGTACCTGCTCAAAGAACTCGTCTGCCTTGCTCCATTCGCCGTCCTCCAGCGCCATGTTGCCGCGCTTGAGCAGGGCCTGCACGTTGCTGCCGCCCTCGTTATGTACCACGACGGTCTCCTTGACCGTTTCTTTCGCAGCCTCCTGCGGTTTGCCCGCGTCGAGCACCTTTTTGACGCCGCGGATCAGATCCTGCATGAAGCCGATCTTGCTCATGTCATAGCTTTGCAGCACCGACAGTGCTTCCGGCAGGTCATACGGATCCATGTCCCGGTAGCACGGCAGGAGCAGCTTGCTCCGATCCTTTTTCATCATGGACAGGAAGCGGCTCCATTCGTTCTTGACCCAGACGGCGTTAAAATGCTCCGGCTTCGTGCCGATCACGACCATGACCTTCGCGGAGTTCAGCGCCGCAAAGATATACGGTTCATATTCCGCGCCCGCTTTATCTTCCAGCGTGATGCGCGCGAAGAATACGCGGTAGCCCTGCTCGGTCAGTTCGTAATAGACCTCCTGCGCCATCAGGCTGTCGCGCGTGCGCTGGCCGTCCTCGCCGGTCTCCTTGTAGCAGAGGAAGACGTCGAACGGCTGCTCGTTCTGCGACGTGGCGAGAATCCCGCGCTGCACCTCGGCGATTTTCGCTGCGTCCTTCTGGTACTGGCGGCGGGTGATGCCGTCGGAATGCGCGACCGCAGCCAGATAGTCCACGTCCTCCAAGAAGCTGTCGAAGCTCGCGCGGTGGCACGTCGGCAGCCATTCATACGTCGCCGGATCCTCCACATATTCAATGCCGAACCGGCACAGCGCGCAGCACCAGTGCGCTTCGGCGTCGTTGTCGTCCTCGGCAACGATTCGCTCATACACGGCCAGCGCCTTGTCAAACTCGCCGCTGCGCCTAAAGTGATTGCCGCGGTTAAACGCCGCCGCCCGCTGCTCGTCGTCCACTTTGGGCAGCGTCATCGTGCTGCCGCAGTATTCGCACGTCCCAAACGTCTTGTCCGCAGAGATCTCAATATCCCCGCCGCACATCTTACATTTAATAATTGCCATCTTCTCGTCCTTCTTTCTTCGTCAGTTGGGGAGCCTGATATCCGTCCAGCCGGAAGCATTGCACTTGTCATCGACGTTACCGCCAACAACGACCACGGTACCGTCTGCTTTCAGGCCGACGGTATTCCACCCACCAGCGTTCACCGCAACGATATCTGTCCAATCGGAGACATTGCATTGCCCATCGCCATTATTTCCTGTGGCAACGACGGTTCCATCCGCTTTCAGACCAACCGTGTGATAAGTTGCTGCATCAATTGCTATCATATCTGTCCAATCTGAAACGTCACACTGACCATATTCATTAAAACCAACAGCGACCACGGTTCCGTCCGATTTCAAGCCGACTGTGTGTTTGTATGCTGCCTTGATTGCTACAATATCTGTCCAATCAGATACATCGCATTGTCCATCCTCGTTATTTCCTGCGGCGACCACCGTTCCGTCTGCTTTCAGGCCGACCGTGTGATTATACCCCGTGCTGATCGCCACGATATCCGTCCAGCCGGAAACATCGCATTGGCCAAACCTGTTATAGCCCACGGCGACTACCGTGCCATCTGCCTTGAGACCGACCGTGTGATGCTCTCTGGCACTGATGGCAGTAATATCTGTCCAGTCGGCAACATCGCATTGACCCAAGTCGTTGTCTCCTACAGCAACGACGGTTCCATTTGTTTTCAGGCCGACCGTGTGATAGCTGCCGGCGCGGATCGCTGTGATGTCCGTCCAATCGGAAACATTGCATCGGCCATCATCGTTATAGCCCACAGCAAGCACAGTCCCATCCGCTTTCAGGCCGACCGTATAGAGGAATCCTGCATCGATTGCCACAAGATTCGTCCAGTCGGCAACATCGCATTGCCCATACTCGTTATTGCCGATGGCGACTACAGTACCGTCCTCTTTCAGCGCAACGATATGATCGTCCTTCGCAATAATTGTAGGATCGCTGGAAGCTCTCAGCGCAAAGCTCCGCTCCAGCGCATCCTTATATCCGGCAATTCTTCCAAACGCAATGGAGGCTTCTGCGGTTTTTCCCTGCGCCAGAAGCTGCTCGGCTTCTATGTACGGGCAGTCCTGCGCACGCTCTGCCGCGTCCTTGTAGTCGCCGAGTGCTTGGAACGCCTTGGCAGCGGCAGCATAGTTTCCGGCATCCAGCAGTGCTTCCGCATTTGCATAGGCCTGTGCGTTTTCCGCTTCAAGCTGCTGGCTTCTTGCGGCATCTGCGCGGCTTGCCGCGTCCTTATAATCCTGCAATGCAGCGAATGCGGCGCTCGCGCCCTTATAATCTCCGGCGGCCAGCAGTGTTTCCGCTTCCGCATAGGCTTTTGCGTGCGCGGCGCTGCTGCACATGGCAGCAGAATCCTTATACTCGCCCAATGCGGCAAAGGCTGAAATGGCGTCATCATAGTTTCCGGCATCCAGCAGCGCTGCGGCGTTGGCATATTTCTGCGACGGAATCATGACCTTTGTAATGATCAACACGGCTGCGAGGATGACAGCTGCCGCAGTGCCGCCGATGATCGTGAGCTTCCGGGCCTTTGCGGCCTTTTGTTTTGCCTCCTGCTCGGCGATTTTTCTCAGCTTTTCCTGCTTTTCCCGCTCGATTGCTGCCGCTTTTTCGTGCTTTTCCCGTTCCAACCGCAGCCGTTCCGCGAGCTTGTCATGCGCTTTCTTCTTTTCAAGCGCTTCCTTCTGCCGTGCGGCGAGCGTTGATTCGGTTTCCTTTAAAAATGTATGATAGGCTTCCGTGATGCGCTGCTTTTCGCCGGCTTCCTCCTGCTCCGCGGCCTGCTGCCGGGCATGAAGATCGTTCAGGATTTTGCTGCGCAGCAGCTCGCATTGCGTCTGCACATCCGCGTCAGCATACTTTTCAGCACGGACAAAGTCCTTTTCGCTGCCAAGCATCTGCGCCGCGCGCAGGAAGCAGTCGTGATAATAGTCTGCAAGCCCGGCATGATACGTAAGATCGAAGCGCAGCAGAGACCGGATTTCGCGTGCGTCCAGATATTCCGGCACCTGATACTTATTGAGACAGGCAGCGATGAATGTCTCGTCCGGCTTGCAGGCATCCTGCCGGGTGCGCGCCGGTGCATGGGCCGCAATGTCTTCCACATAGCGCCGGACAAACGACGCGACCGTTTTTGCCTTCTTTGCAGCAAGAAATTTCCCCAGATACGCCGCGCCGCACTCCGGAACGATATCCAGAACCTTATCGAAGTAGGTTTTTGCGTTCGTCCAGTCGCGGTCCTCCAGAAACAGATTGCCGCGGCGAAGAAGCGAATCAACATTCGGCGCAGCAGCAGCCTGCATCGGAGCGGGCTGCACCGGAACCGCGGGAGTGCTTGTTTTCCCCAGCAGCTTGTCGATCCCGCGCAGTAGATCCTGCGTTGCACCGACCTTGCCGAGATCCTGTGCCTGCAGCTTTGCAAATTCCTTCGGCATGTCGTAGGCGTCGATATTTTTATAGCACGGGATGAGCGATTTCTTCTGCCCGGCGGCGATGCGCTGCAAATACCGGCTCCACTCGTTCTTGACCCACGGGGCGTTAAAATACTCATAGTCCGTCCCGACGGCCAGCATGACGCGCGCGGAGTTGAGCGCGGCGAAGATATACGGCTCGTATTCCTGCCCGAGCTTGTCCTCCAGCGTAATGCGGGAGAAAAATACCCGGTAGCCCTTTTCCGTCAGCGCGTCATATAAATCCTGCGCCAGGACGGAATCGAGTGTCCGCTGGCCGTTTTCGTCCGTCTCTTTATAGCAGATGAAAATGTCATACGGCTCTTCACGGCTGGAGACCTCGATGATCCTGCGCCGCAGCTCCTCGATGGCCTTGGCTTCCTCGCGGTAAAGCTTCCGCGTGACTACGTCGGCGTATTCCATGACCAGCTCAAAGTTCGCGTCCTCCAGAACGCTGTCAAAGCTCGACCGGTGGCAGGTCGGAACCTTTTTACCCGTCGCCGGATCGTCAACGTATTCAATACCGTATTTGCAGAGCACAAGCCCCCAATAGGCTTCCGCCTCCTCCGGGAACTCCGCCACGATGGACTCATAAACGCCCGCCGCCTTATCAAATTCGCAGGCAAAGCGCAGCCGGTTTGCACGCGCAAACAGCGTCAGCTTCTTCTCGTTATCCTGCTTCGGAACGGTCTGCTGCGTCCCGCAGTATTCGCAGACTGCGATCTGGCTGTTTTCTTCGACGTTTAAATCCCCGCCGCACATCTTGCACTTGATCATCGCCATTCTGTTCTCTCTCTTTCGGCCTTATTTCGATTCCTTATCGAGATGGTTCAATGCGAACTCCATGCAGAGTGTTAAAACTTCATTTCTTGTCCGACCCGTATCGGCTGCGATTGTGTCGATTTCCAGCAGCATATCCCGCGGCAATCGCATGGAAATCACTGCGGATTCGCCGGTGTATTTCTTCGCCGGAATCTCCAAACGCGGTTCCACCAAACAGCATCACTCCTTTATTTACCATCGTAATACAAATGTATTCTGATTGCAAGCCCGATAAACATATAATAGAGAAATCGTCATTTTCATAAATTTCCGCCCCGAAAAAATAGCTATTTTGACAAAAACCATCCGCGGAGATAATACAGTCAAAGGGGGGAAGATGCAAAAAACCTCCGCATCTTTCGATGCGGAGGTTGCAGCTGCGCTCCAAGTTGGCACGAAATGCGCACGCATTTATGTTTTTTTTGAATCCAGTTCCAGCAAGGTGCGGTCAGTGCGGTCAAGATGGTTCTTTAACTCCAAAATTGCCGCATTTTTTTTCTTATCAAAAATATAGTTGAGCAGGCGCAGATGCTCTGCGCGCGAAAGATGATTGTGCGCCATGTTATCGCTGTCGTAAATCACGAACAGGGAGATCAGATCCTTGATCTGGCTATACTGCGTGATGATAAATTCATTGTGGGACGCGAGCACAAAGCTCTCGTGGAGCGCAATATCGTCCTTCTGGTAACGAACCTCATCAAAATGACCGGCAAAATTCTCCTCAATGCTGTCATAGAGCCGGTGCAGCCGGTCAAGATCCAGAGAATCGAAATACGTCTCCATGCAGTAAAGCTCAAACATCTTGCGGCAGTTGGAAATTGCGATCAGCTTGGCCGTTGAATATTCCGCCACAAAATATCCGACACGGGCTTTGTTTACAACGAGCTTGCGGTCTGCCAGCTCACGCAGCGCGAGACGGACCGGCGTCACACTGACATTGTTATCCTCTGCGATTTTTTTCGTTGGGATCTGCTCACCGGCGACCAGCTCTCTGCGCATGATCATTTCCAGGATCAGCGTCGCAAGCTGTTCAGTAAGACTTTCCGTATTGATAGCCATATCAACCCACCATAAAACTAATTTTATATATTATAACAGGAAACACCCAAATAGGCAATAGCTGAAACAAAAAATATCAGATTGCAGCGCGAAACAAGAAATATATACAATTGCTTTACGCGATTTTTGTTAAAACAACCAAAATCCGAGAAAATTCGGGAAAGGAATTGACATTTTTGGCGAGTCGATTATAATGAAATCAGATACCTGATATTTCAGGTCTCAGATTTCACATCAAAAACCATTCCAATGTGGAGCAGGAGCGTGTAAAATGGATAAGTTAAAGAGTGTTTATGAGGAAGCACGGAAATACTTCGTGGGAGGCGGCAGCGCCGGCGGCCGGTTCAATTCCACCATCCAGCAGCCGCTGTATCTGGATCATGCCGATGGAAGCCGTATCTACGACGTCAACGGCAAGGAATACATCGACTACCATACCGGTTCCGGTGCGGCTTTCTTCGGCCACAACCATCCGAGACTCCGCGCGGCGGCGGAGAAAGCGATGGATCTCGGCTTCTTCATGAACTTTGAAACGCCGTATCACACAGAGCTGGCAAAGCTCTATCAGAAGATGTTTCCCTGTGCAGAGATGATCCGCCTTTCCAACACCGGCACTGAGGTCACGATGGCCGCCGAGCGTGTGGCGCGCGCCTACACCGGGAAGGACATCATCATCAAAATGGAAGGCCACTTCCATGGCATGCACGAGCTGATCTGGTTCAACCACAACGGGGCCCGCGGTGAAATTCATGCGGACGGCACCGTGGAGAACATTCCGGATACCGCCGGTATGCCGAAATGCTTCAGTGAGGTTGTCCGCAATGTGCCGTTCAATGACTTTGACGCGCTGGAGAAGGCTGTCGCTGCCAATAAAGGCAAGGTCGCTGCGGTCATGATGGAGCCGATCAGCTATAACTGCGGCTGCTACGCGGCAAGAAAAGAATACCTTGAGAAGGTTCGCGATCTGTGTACCAAGGAAGGCATCGTTCTGATCTTCGACGAGGTCATCTGCGGCCTGCGGATGGCGCCCGGCTGCGCACAGGCTTATTACGGTGTCACACCCGATCTCGGTACATTTGCAAAGGCCATCGGCGGCGGCTTCTCGATTGCAGCGCTCTGCGGCAAGCGTGAGGTTATGCAGGTCCTGAACCCCATTGGCAAGACCATCATGAGCGGAACATATACGGGCGCGCTTATGCCGGTTCTGGCTTCGATCGAGTGCATGAAGATGGCGATGGAGCCGGGCTTCTATGACGGGATCAACGAAAAGGCGGACGCGCTTTACGGCGGCATGAATCAGCTGATGCAGCAGTACGGCATCCCCGGCCACGTCAGCGGCATCGGCGCACGCTTCGGCGTTTACTTTGGCGTACAGAACCCCGAGGACGATTACGACTGGAGAAAGACCGGCGACAGCTACCGTTCGGATATGACCCACAGCTTCCTCGTGAAGGCGCTCGAGCACGGCCTGTTCATGCACGACTGCGGCGCAGCCGCGCCGGCACACTACGGCTTCAGTGCGCAGCACACGATGGAGGATATCAACATCACGCTCAACCGCATGGAGGACATCTTCAAGGCCATGCAGGCAGAGCTGTAAGTGCACATGTTCACGGAAAACTGTGAGAATGATCAATAAAAAATAAGAAAGGATGCAGATATGTACCAGCACATTGAAGAATTTCAGGCTGCAATGAGCGGCGCTGGCATTGCGCTTTCTGTCCTGCGGCTGCCGGAGAACATGACGCTGTTCACCCAGTACTGGCCGAGAAATGCAAACTCCTATCTGGTGATCCCGGAAACGGGAAAGCCGGCAGTGGTTGTCCCACTGGTGGAGACCGAGGACGCCGAGCTTGCGGAGCTGACAAACATCTATTCCTATAACGATGTCGATATGGCCAGCGGCGATCCGGATGAGCAGACCGTTGCGGTCTTCCGGAAGCTTGCCGAGGCCTACGGTCTGGAAAAGGACGCGAAAATCGGTCTGGAGCTGGATTACGATATGGTCGCGCCGTGCTTCTGCTCGGGAAAGGTTTCCCTCGTCGGGCGCAATACATACCGTCTGGTCACAGAGGGCTTTGGGAGCAATCATTTCGTCACCGTCCGGGATCTGATCCCGCCGATCATGGCGATCAAGAACGAGCAGGACATTGAGAAGCTGAAGGTCGTGAACGAGCTGGCTGCGCAGGCTATGGATCGGTTTGAAGACCTCATTCAGGTGCCGCACATGACGGAGCTTGCCGTGGTGACGGAGATCGAGAAGCAGCTGCAGCTGAATGCGGCAGGCTTCTGCGGTGCACGCGTGGCGCGCGCATGGGCACAGCTCAGCACTGGCAAAAAGGGCGAGGTGGCCTCGTGTGAAGGCGTTATCAGCGACAGACGCGTCCTACAGGATGGCGACTGTTGCCTGCTGGAGCTTGGGCTCTGCGTGGATGGCTACTGGGCGGACATTACGCGCTCTGCTGTCGTCGGCGGCGCTCGAGGGGAAAGCAGGAAGATGCTGGATCTGATCCATCAGGCCTTTGAGGCCGGCGTAGCCGCGGCAAGACCTGGCGCGACTGGCAGCGACATCGACCGCGCGACACGCAAGGTCATGGAAGACGCTGGCTACGGAAAGTATTATCTGCATCCGGCGGGACACGGAACGGGATTTAATTATCATGAATCAATCCCCACGCTCAGTCCCTCGTCACAGGATGTACTGAAGGAAAACATGGTGATCGCCATTGAACCCGGACTATATGTTCCTGGCGTCGGCGGTCTGCGCAAGGAGTTAAACGTTCTGGTCACACCGCATGGCGGCGTACCGTTTGGCTGGTAACGTTTTTCGCAACATAGCAGGAACCTATAAGACGATGACACAAAGAGAAAGGAATGTAACATAATGAAAAAAATCTTGGCACTCGCTCTTGCACTCATCCTCGTATTTGCACTGCTGACAGGTTGTGCAGCCACCCCCGATCAGACCCCTGCTGACACCGCGGCAACACCCACCGACACCACTGACGTAGCGGAACAGGCTGCCAGCGACGCCGAAGCCACCAGCGACGCTGAAGCCACCAGCGATAAGGTCTGGGAGATCGGCTATTGCTGCGCGAATTTCGGCACGCCGTTCCAGGTCGCCATCATGAACGAGTGCGTGGAAGCACTGGAAGCATACGGCTGCTTCAACGTAGACACGCAGGATGGCAAGGATGACCCTGTTACGCAGACGACCATCGTTGAAAACTTCATCACGCAGGGCAAGGATCTGATTATTCTGGTTCCGGCCCAGTCCAACTCTCTGGTTCCCGTCGTGCAGGAATGCAATGAGGCCAACATTCCCGTTGTTGTCATCAACCGTTCCCTTGGCGAAGGTGCTGACATCATCACGGAGGTCAACATGGACTGCGTCGAAGCCGGTCGTCTGGAAGCGCAGCTGGCAGTGGAACTGACCGGCGGCAAGGGCAAGATCGCATATCTGCTCGGTACGCTCGGCTCCGGCCCGCAAGTGCAGGAGAGCGAAGGTTTTTATGAGTATCTGAAGGACTATCCCGAGATCGAGGTTGTTTTCGAACAGAACAGCGACTGGGATAAGGCAACCGCCATTCAGGTCGCGCAGAACATGCTCACGAAGTTCCAGGCCGGCGAGATCGACGCTGTCATCACACAGGGCCCGGACGATGCCGTCGGCGTGGCGGAAGCCTGCATCGAAGCCGGACGCACAGAGCTGCTCGGCAAGATCACTGCGTTTGATTACCCGTCCTACGTAAAGGAAGGGATCCTGGCGGGCAATATTTACGCGACTGTAAACCAGTCCCCCGCAATCCAGGGCCAGAAGGCAGCGGAGGTCGTTTACGAGTACTTTACGAACCCGGACGCAAAATTTGAAGCATTGACTGCAATCGATCTTCCGATCGTGACCGCGGAAAACTGCGAGGATTACGATGTTGCCTGGTAAGCGTCACCTGACGATTTGCACGTGCAATGAATGAAAATGGCACGGCAGCAATTACCCCCGTTTGCTGCCGTGCCAAATCTATATTTAGAAAGTTGGGATCACAGTGGAGCGAAAAAAGAATCCAATCTTGAAGTCCAAAGAACTGACCATGCTGATCGTGCTTGCAGCCATGATGCTGGTCAGCGTAATCATTAACCCCTTGTTCCTCTCTTTGTCCAATCTGATGAATCTGCTTGCGCAGAATGCCATTGTCGGCATCATGGCGCTCGGCATGGTGTTCGCATTGGTCACAGGCTCGTTTGATATGTCTGTCTCGTCGACTGGCGCGCTGACCGGCGTCCTGTCCACGATGATGTTTGTAAAATACGGCTTTGTGCCCGGTATTCTGGTCGGACTTCTGACCGGTATCGTGATCGGCCTGATCAACGGCTTCCTGGTAACAAAAATCGGCATCAACCCGTTCGTTACGACGCTCGGCACACAGACATCTGTCCGTGGCCTTGTCTACATTATTACCGGCGCAAAGCCGATCACCGGCATACCAAGGGCATTTAATATCATCGGCATGGGAAAGATCGCCGGTGTGATCCCCGTACCGGCGCTGATCTGGCTCGTGCTGGCGCTCGTCATGGCGTACATTCTCCGAAAGACCCGCTTCGGCCAGTATATCTATGCGACCGGCGGCAACAAGCGTGCCGCGTGGCTGTCCGGCGTAAACGTTGATGTGATCAAGACGCTGGCGCTTGTGATCAGTGGCCTGTTCGCTTCGATCGGCGCGCTGGTTTACACGCTCCGGATCCTGATGTGTACAGCCGATGGCATGGACGGATATGAGTTGAAGGTCATGTCGGCGTGCATCGTCGGCGGAACCTCGCTGGATGGCGGTGTCGGCTCCATCGGCGGCTGTATCATCGGCACAATGATTATGGGTATCATCCTGAATATTTTGCAGCTGTCCGGCGTGTCGAGCTTCTGGCAGGATGCCATTACCGGCGTGATCCTGATTGTTGCGGTCGGCATTGACAGCTTTGCAAACAAAAAGCGCGAGTAAGCCGCTGCGCGGAAGAAGGGAGTGACTGTATTGCGTGAAAATATTCTTGAAATGCACGGCATCGTGAAGGAATTTTCCCGTGTGCGCGTGCTCGACGAAGTGAATTTTGAGCTGCGTACGGGAGAAGTGCATGCGCTGCTTGGCGCAAACGGCGCAGGAAAGTCGACGCTGATGAAGATTCTGAACGGGATCTATTCACTGACAGCCGGCGAGATCCGGTACAATGGGAAATCGGTGTCCTTCCATACGCCGCGCGATGCGTACAACTGCGGTATTACGATGATCCATCAGGAACTCGATCTGGTCGGCTGCCGGAATGTCGCGGAAAACATTTATCTGGGACGCGAGCTGTTCCGGGATCGTGCGCAGAAGATCCTTGATAGAAAACAGATGTATCAGGAAACCGAGAAGCTGATGCAGATGCTTGGATTCCAGATTCCAGCGACGGCGATGGTCTCAACGCTCAGCCCGGCTCAGCAGCAGTTGGTACTGATTGCGCGGACGGTCTCCTGCAATTCCAGAGTGATCGTTATGGATGAGCCGACCTCTTCCCTTTCTCATACAGAGACACAGCAGCTGTTCAAGGTCATTCGGATGCTACGGGAAAAGGGTATCAGCATCATCTATATCTCGCATTATCTGGAAGAGGTTTTTGAGGTCGCGGACCGGCTGACCGTACTGCGAGACGGGCGGACCGTGGCGACAGCCGAGACGAAGGATTGCACGGTCAACCAGCTTGTACAGTGGATGATCGGCAGGGAAGCAGCCATTGAGAAAAATATCGGTGAGCCGAAAACGGATCGCGAGGTGCTGCTGGACTGCAAGGGTCTGACAACGGCGCGGGATCTGATCCATGACGTTTCGCTCTGTATTCGCAAAGGAGAGATCGTGGGTCTGGCGGGCGTTGTCGGTTCCGGGCGTTCGGAGATCGCGAAAATGATCTTCGGCGCGGAGAAGGTCGGCTCCGGAAGCATTTGCTATGAAGGAAAAACCGTGCAGATCACCAGCCCAACGAAGGCCGTTCACATGGGCATCAACATGGTGCAGGAGGATCGAAAGCTGGAGGGTCTGGTTCTGAAGCTTGGGATCAACACAAACATGTGGCTGTCATATCTCGGAAAGGTTCAAAGAGCATTTGCACTGAACTATAAAATGCTTGGCAGCAAGGTACAGGATATGATCCGCTTCATGTCTGTCAAATGCACAAGCCCCAAACAGGTAATCTCTGATCTTTCCGGCGGCAATCAGCAAAAAGTTGCAATCGGTAAGTGTCTGATGAACGATCCCAAGCTTTTGATTCTGGATCAGCCGACCAGAGGTGTCGACGTCGGCGCAAAGAGTGAGATCTACGAACTGGTCACGCAGCAGGCTGCGGAGCAGGGCACTGCGATCCTCTACATTTCGGATGAGTTGGATGAGTTGATTGCGCTTTGCGACCGGATCTACATTATCAAGCAGGGCCGCTGCGTAAAGGAACTGGACAATCACAGCACGGATATCAAAAAGTCGCTGCTGCTGCAATATATGGTGGACTAGGAGATTTTTATGAACGAGTATTTGAATCGCTTATTTTCTCTGGAGAACAGGATCGTTGTGATCACGGGCTCCAGTCGTGGGTTGGGACTGGCATATGCGGATGCCTGCCTGCGCGCGGGTGCGACCGTCGTTCTGAACGGCACGCATCAGGAAACACTGGACGCGGTGGTCGCAGAGCGCCGCGCAAACGGCTTCCCTGCCTATGGCCTTTGCTTCGATGTTTCAGACGAGACGCAGGTGCATGCGGCTGTGGAAAAGATCGAGTCGGAGATCGGCCCGATTGATGTGCTGATCAACAATGCCGGGATCCATCGCAGACATCCGCTTGCAGAAATGCCGGCGGCAGACTGGCAGCGCGTGATCGATGTGAACCTGACGAGCGCCTTTTTGATGGGACAGGCTGTTGCGCAGCATATGATCCCGCGAAAACACGGAAAGATCATCAACGTTACCTCGCTGAATGCGGAGCTGGCACGCACAAATATCGCCAATTACAGCGCGGCAAAGGGTGGCCTGAAAATGCTCACGAAATCAATGGCAACGGAGTGGGGCCGCTTTGGCCTGAACGTCAATGCCGTCGGCCCAGGTTATATCGAGACTGAATTGACGAAATGTCTCGTAGAGGACGAGACGTTCAACAGCTGGGTCGTCGGAGAGGTTCCGCTTGGCCGCTGGGGCAAGCCGGAGGACATTGTCGGTACCGTGATTTTCCTTGCGTCACCGGCGTCGGATTACGTGGATGGCTTTACGGTCTATGTCGACGGCGGTTGGCAGGCGTCGCTTTAAATGTATCCATGCTGCTGCGTTTTTAAAAACTGAATATACACTTTTACAGGAGGACACACCATGTATCAACATCTTGACGCGTTTCAGAGCTGGCTGCGTGAAAACAAGGCGGCAGCAGCGCTGCTGCGCCTGCCGGAAAATCTTGTGCTCTTTACCCAGTATTGGCCCCGCTACGGTTTTGCATTCCTCTTCGTTCCTGCTTCGGGCGAACCCGTCGTGATTTGCCCCATGGTTGAGCTGGAGGATACGAAAGAGGTTGGGATCACCAATGCGATCGGATTTGGCGATGTTCTGCTTTCCGACGGCGACCCCATCCAAAACGTTGTGAACGTTATCCATGAATTGGCCGCGCGCTATCAGCTTGGTGTGCACCCAAAAATCGCGATTGAAGGCGGCGAAGACGTCATGGCGCCGACGTTCGTTGCCAATAAGGTGCAGCTTTGCGGCAGTACGACGCGAAACATTCTGAAGCAGGGCTTTGATACCGACGATTTTATCTATGTAAAAGATGCGATCCGCGATATCCGGAGCATCAAAAATGAGAGCGATCTGGAGAAGTTGGAGCTCGTCAACGAAGTACTGCAAAAGGCGCTGGATTATTTTGAAACGCTGCTTCAGACGCCGGGCATCCGCGAGGTCGACGTACTGGCGGAGACGCAGGCATATTATACGAAGCTGGCCTGCGGCTACCGCGGCGCGCGCGGCGCTGCGCGTCCATTCGGCCAGTTGAGCACCGGGCCGGAGCGTTCTCTGGTAGCTTGGGCAGATGGTATTCTCAGCTGCGGCAGAGTATTGCAGGATGGCGACGTCGCTATGTACGAGATCGGTGCCTGCATGGACGGATATTGGGCAGATCTTACCCGAACGGGCTGCGTCGGCGGCTTTCGCGGTGAAAAGAAGCAGGCATATGATGCCGTCAGCGGCGCGTTCCAGGCGGGGCTGGCGATGGCGAAAGACGGTGTGCGTGGCGCCGAAGTAGATGCGGCCTGCCGTGCATATCTGGAAGAACGCAGATACGGTCAGTACTTTGTACATCCTGCCGGCCATGGTACCGGGTTTGCGCATAGCGAAGGTTTCCCGCATCTGGAACCCGGCTCTCAGGACGTGCTGCGCGAGGGCATGGTCATCGCAATTGAGCCCGGCGTGTACATTCCGGGAATCGGCGGGATTCGTGTGGAAAACAACGTAGTCGTCGGCAAGACTGGTGGATATGTGTTGGGACTCCATCGATGACTACGTTGTTCTAATTTCTAAGGAGAATATATATGAAAGCAATCTATCAATATGCCATTGCCTGCCCGACGAGCATGGGCGTGCGCATTACGCCGCCCGACCGCATGGCGGTGCAGAACAGCAATCAGTTTTATATGCAGGCGACGAGCGCGGAAACCAACGTCCTGAACGTCGCGTCGAGCCTTGGGCGGGAGTGCCTGGCACTCACCAAATTCGTCAAGGGAAGCCCCGTCGCGGACTTCATCAAGCGGCAGCTGCGCGCGCGAAACATCCGCATTGAGGGTCTGGACGTGGAGCAGGGCGGGCCGTGGGGCTATCGCCATCAGTTTAACATCGCGGACTCCGGTTTTGGCTTGAAAGCGCCGCGCGTCTGGAATGACCGTGCGGGCGAGGTCGGCAGAACGCTTTGCATCGAGGATTTTGATGTTGACCGCATCTTCGGGCAGGAGGGCGTCGGTATCCTGCATCTGTCCGGGCTCATTGCGGCCATGAGCCATGAGACGACCGAGTGCTGCCTTGCGCTGGCAAAAGCCGCGAAGCAGTACGGCACGCTCGTTTCGTTCGACCTCAACTACCGCGCGACGTTCTGGAAGGGCCGCGAGGAAGAACTGTCCAAGGCGTTCAGCGAGATTGCGTCTCTGGCTGACGTGCTCATCGGCAACGAGGAGGACTTCCAGCTCTGCCTTGGCTTTAAAGGTCCCGAAGCGGGCGGCAAAGATCTGTCCTCCAAGATTGAATCGTTCAAGGGCATGATCTCGCAGGTGCAGGCAAAATATCCGAACGCGAAGCTGTTCGCGACCACGCTGCGGCAGGTCGTTTCGGCGAACGAGCACCTCTGGGGCGCAATTTTGCTTGCGGACGGCAAGTGGTACGTCGAGGAACCCCGTGAGATTCAGGTGCTCGACCGCATCGGCGGCGGCGACGGCTTCTCCGGCGGCCTGCTCTATGGCGTTCTGAACGGCTGGGAGCCGGAACAGTGCCTGCAATTCGGCTGGGCGAGCGGTGTGCTGGCGGCGTCGAGCCTTAACGACTACGCCGAGCCTGCCGATGAGAAGCAGGTCTGGGATATTTACAAGGGAAACGCGAGGGTACAGCGATGAAAAAAGCAGATATTGGTCTGATCGGCCTTGCCGTCATGGGCGAAAATCTCGTCATGAACATGGAGTCCAAAGGCTTCACCGTGGCGGTCTTCAACCGCACGACGGAGAAGGTGGACAAATTCGTAACCGGCAGAGCCGCGGGCAAGAACATCATCGGCTGCCACAGCCTTGAAGAACTGGTTGACAATCTGGAAAAACCACGCAAGGTCTTCATGATGGTCAAAGCCGGCAACGCCGTGGACGACATGATCGAGCAGCTTCTGCCGCTGCTGGACGACGGCGATATCCTCATCGACGGCGGCAACTCGCACTTCCCCGACACCATCCGCAGAACGGCTTACGTCGAATCCAAGGGCAAGCTCTACATCGGCACCGGCGTGTCCGGAGGCGAGGAGGGTGCGCTGAAAGGCCCCAGCATGATGCCCGGCGGCAGCCCCGCCGCGTGGGAGTCCGTCAAGCCCATCTTTCAGGCAATCTGCGCGAAGGTCGAGGACGGCTCGCCGTGCTGCGACTGGGTCGGCGAAAACGGCGCGGGGCACTTCGTCAAGATGGTTCACAACGGCATCGAGTACGGCGATATGCAGCTCATCTGCGAAGCCTACCAGCTCATGCGCGATCTGCTCGGCATGTCGGACGATGAAATGCACGAGGTTTTCGCCGCATGGAATAAAACCGAACTGGATTCCTACTTAATTGAGATCACCCGCGACATTCTGGCCTACAAGGACACCGACGGTCAGCCCATCGTGGAAAAAATTCTCGATACCGCAGGGCAGAAGGGCACCGGCAAGTGGACGGGCATCGCGGCGCTCGACGAGGGCGTTCCGCTGACACTCATCGGTGAAGCGGTCTTTGCGCGCTGCCTGTCCGCGATGAAGTCTGAGCGCGTGGAAGCGGCAAAGGAATACGCACGCACAATCCCGGCCTTCACCGGCGACAAGGCAGAGATGGTCGAAGCCATCCGGCAGGCGCTGTATGCGTCCAAGATCATTTCCTACGCACAGGGCTACACCCTCATGCGCACCGCGGCGAAGAGCTACGGTTGGAACCTCAATTATGGCGGCATCGCCCTCATGTGGCGCGGCGGCTGCATCATCCGCTCCGTCTTCCTCGGCAAGATCAAGGAAGCGTATGACAAGAATCCGGAGCTGTCGAACCTCCTGCTCGATCCGTATTTCAAGGAGACGATGGAAAAACTCATTCCCGCATGGCGGAAGGTTGCAGCAGCGGCTGTTTCTTATGGTGTCCCGGCTCCCGCAATGACGGCGGCGCTCAGCTACTTCGACGGCTACACTACCGACCGCCTGCCCGCGAATCTTTTGCAGGCGCAGCGCGATTATTTTGGAGCCCATACCTATGAGCGGCTGGACAGCCCCAGAGGGCAGTTCTTCCACACCAACTGGACGGGCCGCGGCGGAAATACCGCCGCGAGCACATATAACGCGTAAGGAGGTCTTTTTATGAA
>CAKUHB010000008.1 GCA_934655875.1 uncultured Oscillospiraceae bacterium | reverse complement strand
TAGGCTCGGCTTCCTCGGAAAAGGGCAAGCCCATAAGCCCATAGAGCATTTTTATGATTTTGAACAGCTTCCCCCGGTCGGCGGGGGTGTTCATGGTAACAAGTACGTCGGTCAAGCGGTTTACGGTTTCCATGTCGCCTCCTGTCGTTACCCATACCATTTCTGCGAATGGCTGCGTGATTGCTCCGGTTACAAGGTTTACCTTATCCTTGCTGATTTCGCCGGACGGGAGTATAATACCCTTGTCTAAAAGTACGTTTTTCATGTCGTCCTCCTATAATTTGTGGTGCCAAAATGGTGCCCGGTCTTACAAAATCATCTTATACGGAGATATGGCAAGATAAATGACGATATGCAGAAAACCTTGATTTTAAGCCATTTTCACAAGGTTTTATAAACACTTGCGCGGGCTTATAAGAAGATTTCCGTCTATCAAATCAATAAAAAATGTACGCAGATCTACTGTGACCTCTGGCGCTCCGGCTCCGGGCTGGATCAGCTTGCGGTCGCAGGATAACAGAAAGGAAGCAAAGCAATGAAAAAGACAGCAGTGATTTACTGGAGCGGCACCGGCAACACGGAAGCCATGGCAAACGCAGTCGCAGACGGCATGCGCGCCGCAGGCGCGGACTGCACGCTCCTGACGCCGGATACGGTCGATGCAGGCGGTCTGGACGCACTGGAAGCCGTCGCGCTCGGCTGCCCGGCCATGGGCGCGGAGGAGCTGGAAGAGACGGAGTTTGCACCGATGTTCTCCTCCATCAAGGATAAGCTCGCAGGCAAGGCCGTGGCGCTGTTCGGCTCGTATGGCTGGGGCGACGGCGAATGGATGCGCACCTGGGAGCAGGAGTGCGCCGATGCCGGCATCAAGCTGGCCGCCGAGAGCGTTATCTGCTGTGAAGCACCGGACGACGAAGCGGTCGAGAGCTGCAAGAGCCTTGGCAAAAAGCTGGCCGAATAAGCAAGATCCCGCGGATCCCAGGATCCGCGCCTCCATCCCGATCCATAAAAACGCAGGCGTCCCGACCGGGACGCCTGCGTTTTTTACGCGTTTATGAACAAACTTTGCTTTCTTTGTAAACATTAGCACTCACCTATTGACAGTGCTAAAAACGGTGCTATACTGAAGCTGTTCTTAAGGGAGAGCGAAAAAAGAAAGCGCCCGGCGGAACGATGAAACGTAATTACAGCAAGGGTACGCAAGTCCCGCCGGATGGAAAGCATCCGGTGTGCAGTACGAATGGAGGTATGACTTATGGTGCCCAGCATTTTTGGTGAAAATCTGTTTGATGAATTTTTTAATGATCCGTTTGAGATGAACATGCTTCTGCCGCGCGGCCGCGATCCGCTGTATGGCAAGCACAGCAAGAACCTCATGAAGACCGACGTGCGTGAGACGGAGAACTCGTATGAGCTGGACGTCGACCTGCCGGGCTTCAAGAAGGAAGATGTCAATGTCGAGCTGAAAGACGGTTATCTGACCATCGCCGCGTCCAAATCGCTGGACAAGGACGAGAAGGATCAGAAGGGCCGCTACATCCGTCAGGAGCGCTATGCAGGCTCGATGAGCCGCAGCTTCTATGTGGGCGAGGACGTGCAGCCGTCCGAGATCTCGGCGAAGTTTGAAAACGGCATCCTGCAGCTGTCCGTCCCGAAGGCCGAGCAGAAGCGCCTGCCGAAGACGACCACGATCGCCATTGAGTAAAACGATTCCCTTCCCAATCCATCCCAACCATATGCAAAACGCCGTCCCGCGGTTTGATCCGCGGGGCGGCGTTTTGCGTCTGTGCGCCGACTTGACAAGTATGCGCGCGGTTTTTTATAATAATAAAAACTTTTCGTTTGGCGCAGAATGGGCGCAGGAGGCAGAATGGGCTGGGATGTGATTCTATTTGATCTGGACGGTACGCTGACGGACTCCGGGCCGGGCATTATGCATGCGGCGCAGTACGCGCTGGACGCGTTCGGCGTGCATGTGGAGGACGCGCAGACGCTGTCCTTTTTCGTCGGCCCGCCGCTGGTCGAGTCATTCGCGCTCTATTTCCCGCCGGAGCAGGTCCCGGCTGCGATCGAGCAGTTCCGGAAGTATTACCGGCAGACCGGCTGGCTGGAAAACGAACCGTACCCCGGCATTGACGACTGCCTGAAGACGCTGGTCGGGCATGGGAAAAAGCTGTTCATCGCGACCTCCAAGCTGGAGGAGGTGGCGCGGCGCGTGCTGACGCATTTTGATCTGATGCAGTATTTCACCGACGTCTGCGGCGGCCAGCTGGACGACCCGGAAGCCGGAAAGAAGGTCAATGTGGCGCGCCGCGCGCTCCGGTCTGCCGGATGCCCGGACGGCGCAGGCGCGGTGCTGGTCGGCGACCGGAACTATGATGTGCTGGGCGGCCATGCGGCTGGCGTGCAGACCGTCGGCGTTCTGTACGGCTATGGCAGCCGGGAGGAGCTGACGTCGGCCGGCGCAGATCTGCTGGCCGAAACGCCGGAGGAGCTGAAGACCATTCTTTTATAATTATGGTATAGATAGAAACGCGGAGCCGCGGGAAAGGCGGGGACGGAATGAAAAGGTGGACGCTTGGGCTGCTTGCACTCGTTTTTCTGGCGCTCTGCGCCTGTTCGGCCAAGGCCGGCACCGGCACAGCTGCCGGAGACTATCTTGCAGAGAGCGTGAAGCTCGCAGACGCGGACTGGGTGCCGGTCGACACGGTCTATGACGCGGACAGCTGCCGTCTGGAACTAAACAGCGGCGGCGAAGGCTTTCTCTGGCTGGATGGCGGGCGTACCGCGCTCCGCTGGACGCAGAGCGGCGGCCATCTGACGCTGAAAAGCGGCCGCCAGCGCAGCGAAGCAGAGCTGCTGGACGGCGTCATCACCGCGCAGCTGTTCGGCTCGGAGATCTGGATGCGCTTTGTGCGCGAGGATCTGTACCAGCCGCCGGAAGCGGCTGCGGAGGAAGAAGCAGCTGCGGAGCCGGAAGCGGCGGCAGCCGCAGAACCGGATACAAGCGATGACCCGTGGAGCTATTGGTACGGCGACTGGTATGGCTGGTACGCAGTGACGCAGACGAGCGAGGATCTTGCCGGCTGGCAGGACAGCAGCTGGGATGTCTGCGCGCACATGACGGCCGGCCGCGGCGACACCGGCAGTCTCCGGCTCTGGGATACGGACAACGCGCCGGGCGAAGCGCTCGGGACGGTGAAGGTCGGCTTTGTGGCGGGCATCACGGACGCGGGCTGCATGGAAAGTAAGAGCGGGACGTTTTTGGGCTATAAGCTCTCATCGGGCGACTGGTCCTGCGACCCGGCGATCTCGGATGTGAGCGCGTTCTCGCATATGATCTGCATTTCCGGAACGGCGGGCGACGCGGCGGATGGAGCGGGCTGGTTTAGCTACCGGATCTATCTGCGCCCGTGGGGCACAGATTGGTCGGACGTCAGAGACGGCGATTGCAGCGAAGCGTGGTACACGGATATGATGCCGCCCGGTTATGAGAGCTGGTATCTGCCGCTATTGCAGCTGGGCGCGGACATGCCGCCGTCGTTTCAGGCGGGCGAGCAGCTGCTGGCGGAGAATTTGCCCTGAACAGGCCTTACCGGCGGTTGCGGAAACTGGAAATCCTGTGGTATAATAAGAGAGAACAAACCGGATGTCCGATCCGAATGAAAACAGGAGGAATGGAGCCATGGAACTTGCCAATACACGCTATGCCCAGTGGTGCGCGCAGCAGAAGCTGGAGCCCGAGCTGCGGCAGGAGCTTGCCGCAATGCAGGGCGACGAGGAGAAGATCACCGATGCCTTTTACCGCGATCTGGAGTTCGGCACGGCCGGACTGCGCGGCGTGCTCGGCGCGGGAACGAACCGGATGAATCTCTACGTCATCCGCCGCGCCACGCAGGCGGTCGCGGCGTATCTGAACGAGACCGATCTGCCAAAGACGGTCGCCATCGGCCACGACAGCCGCATCAAGAGCGATGTCTTTGCGCGCGAGGCGGCGGCGGTGTTTGCCGCGAACGGCATTACGGCCTATCTCTATCCCCGGCTGGAGCCGGTTCCGGCGCTGAGCTTTGCGGTGCGCCATCTGCATTGCGGGCTTGGCGTCTGCGTGACGGCCAGCCACAATCCGGCGGAATACAACGGCTATAAGGTCTATGGCCCCGACGGCTGCCAGATGACGCCCGAAGCGGCAAAGCGCGTGGTCGAGCTGCTGGACGGCATGGATTATTTTACGGGCGCGAAGGCCGCCGATTTTGACGCAGCCCTCGCCGCAGGCACGATCCGGTATATCCCGGATGAGGTCCTGGACGCGTTTGTCGACGCGGTCTATGCCCAGCGCGTCGGCGACGGCGCGGGGATCGCAGATCTGAAGCTCGTCTATACGCCGCTCAACGGCGCGGGACTGGAATGCGTCAAAAAGCTGACGGCAAAGCTCGGGATCCAGAACATGACCATCGTCAAGGAGCAGGAGCAGCCGGACGGCCATTTCCCGACCTGCCCGTATCCGAACCCCGAGATCCGGCAGGCGATGGAGCTTGGCCTGCAATACTGTGACCGTGTGCATCCCGATATCCTCATCGGCACCGACCCGGACTGTGACCGCTGCGGCACCGCCGTGCCGGACGGCAAGGGCGGTTACCGGCTCATCACCGGCAACGAGATGGGCGTGATTCTCCTTGACTTTATCTGCCGCAGCCGCATCGCGAACGGCACCATGCCGGAAAATCCGGTCGCCGTCACGACGATCGTCTCGACCGATATGGTCACGGCGGTCGCGAAAAAATACGGCGTCGAGCTGCGCCGCGTTCTGACCGGCTTCAAGTATATCGGCGAACAGATCGCCCTGCTGGAAGCAGCCGGGCATCCGGAGCGGTATATTTTCGGCTTTGAAGAGAGCTACGGCTATCTCTCCGGCCCGCACGTGCGCGACAAGGACGCGGTCAACGCCGTGCTCCTCATCTGCGAAGCCGCCGCGTGGTACGCGCGGCAGGGCATGACGCTCGGCGACGCGATCGACGCGCTGTACCGGGAATACGGCTTCTACAGCTGCACGCAGAAGAGCTTCACCTTTGCCGGTGAGACCGGCATGGAGAAGATGGCGGCGCTCATGCAGGGACTGCGCCGCGCGCCGCTGCACGAGATCGCCGGTCTGCCGGTCGAGGGCTATACCGACTATGCCGCGGAAGGGACCGGCCTGCCGAAGGCGAACGTACTGGAATACCGTCTGCCGGGCGGCGACAAGGTCATCATCCGCCCGTCCGGAACGGAGCCGAAGATCAAAGCCTATCTGACCGCCGTGACCGCAAACGCGGAAACGGCTGCCGCGCAGCTGGAAAAGCTCGCCGCCGCTGCGGCCAAGCTGCTGGCATAAAGCAAACTACAGAACGAACGCCCGAAGGGCCGACCGGACCTTCGGGCGTTTTTGCGCGCTGGCAGACGGCGCGCGGATGAAAAAAGAGACAAAAGGAGTTCCTCATGAAAACAGTCAAACGGTATCTTCCCGGCTGCGCGCTCGCGCTTGTGATCGCGGCCATCGCCAGACTGCTCGAGCGGCTGGAAAACGCCGCGGGTCTGCATCTGATCGGCGCGTCGGTCATTGCGCTTTTTATCGGCATGCTGGTCAACCGATTTTATCCGCCCAACGCGGCGACGAAGCCCGGCATCCGCTTCACCTCCAAAAAAATTCTGAAATTTGCGATCATCCTGCTGGGCGCGAGTCTCAATATCCGCACTGTCCTGACGGTCGGCCGCTTCTCGCTGACGGTCATGGTGTTCACGCTCGCGACGTGCTTCGGCCTTGGCGCGCTGATCGGAAAGGCGCTGGGCCTGAACTGGAAGACGAGCAGTCTCATTAACGCCGGTACGGGTATCTGCGGTGGTTCGGCCATCGCGGCCATCGCGCCGGTCATCGACGCGACGGATCTGGACATCGCCTACGGCATGTCGGCGACCTTCCTGTTTGATATGGTCATGATCCTCGTCTTCCCGCTGCTTGGCCGCTGGCTGGGGCTGTCGGACGCGGCGTTCGGCCTTTGGGCCGGAACGGCGGTCAATGATACCTCCAGCGTCGTCGCCACCGGTTATGCGTTCAGTGAAGCCGCAGGCGATTTTGCGACCATGGTCAAGCTGACGCGCACGCTCGCCATCATCCCCGCGGTGCTCGCCTTTGCGGCCATCGGCGTGCATAAAAGAAAACAGGAAGCCGCTGCCGGTGCTGACGCCGCCGTGCGCGTCAATATGAAGGCGGTCTTCCCGTGGTTCATTCTGGGCTTCCTTGCCATGTCTGCGCTTTGCAGCCTTGGCGTGATCCCGGCGGCGCTGGCCGCGGGTCTGAAAAGCGCGAGCAAGTTCCTGATGGTCGCGGCGCTTGCAGCGATCGGCCTGAACACGAATTTCAGGGAGCTCTGCCGCTCCGGCGCAAAGCCGATGCTGCACGGGTTCATCATCTCGCTCCTCGTCGTCCTCGTGGCGATCGCTGTGGAATATGCGATCGGCGTCGCCCCGACCGGCACGCTCGGGTGACAAAAAAATAAAAAAGCTCTTGCAAAACAAATCCGGATATGCTATGATACATAAGCTAATTCAATAGCTATCCGGGTGTGGCGAAGTTTGGTATCGCGCTTGAATGGGGTTCAAGAGGCCGCTGGTTCGAATCCAGTCACTCGGACCACGTCGTCGTGGACTGCACAAGTTCACGACGACTTTTTTATGCTTCGCATCAAAAAGTCATCTTTCACTTGTTCCGTCACTCCTCCTCTCAAAATCACAATCGCTTTCGCTGGATTGTGATTTTGTTTTTCAGATTTAACAGCTGCTCCATAGTGTTTGAAACGAACAGCTAAGAAGGCCTGAAATCATATGATTTCAGGCCTTCTTTTTGCGTTTGCTGCATGGATTCATCGGATTCCGAGCGTGATTCAGCGGTGATTGGGTTGTATTCTCACTGCCGAAATCTTAGAATAAGGACACAGAACGCAAACCAACTGGCAATAGGAGAATACGATATGGAAAAGAAAACCATCGGCGGCTTTATCGCCGCTTTGCGAAAAGCCAATGGGATGACGCAGAAGGAGCTGGCAGAACGGCTGCATGTTTCTGATAAGACAGTCAGCCGCTGGGGACGGGACAATCCTGCCGATCACCGTCTGCACGAAGGAGGATCTTCAGACAGCGCGGCAGTCATCCGCTGCTCGCCATCGTGTTTTCGCTGCTGCGTATTGCCTTGAATGCCTGATCGTTGCGGCGGTCTATCTCAAAAAACGAGCAAAGTAAAAAAACAACGCCCGCAGGTCTGCTGCCTGCGGGCGATCTGTTTTGAGCCGGCAGCGCTTTGTCCCGGTTTCAATGGGGAGCGCTTGACAATGGACATCCGGCAATGTATAATAACGATGTGTTATATATAACGAAGCGTTATTTAAAAAAGGGGATCATTATGCCGGCAGTAAGGAAAATTTCGAAAGCGCAGATCATCGACGCTGCGGTCGAGGTGCTGCGCGATGGCGGGTATGCTGCTGTCAATGCCCGCAGTGTCGCGAAAAAGCTGGGCTGCTCCACGCAGCCGATCTACTTTTCGTTTCGGAACATGGAGGAACTGAAAGCCGCCCTGACCGAGCGTGCCATTCAGATGCACACAAAGCGCGTGCAGGACTCGCTGCGCGTCCATGAGGGAAATGACAGCAGCTACAGCAGCTACGGGATGGGCTTCGTCAGATTTGCGGCCGAGGAAAAGCAGCTGTTCCGCTGGCTCTATCTGGATGGGGAACAGCTGGGGCCGTATCAGAGCGACATTCTGACGCAGGAGGTCATCGGCGTGATCGTCGAGGAATTTGGATATGCGGAGGATGTTGCGCGCCGCTTTCATCAGGACATGATCTACTTTACCTACGGGCTGGCCATTCTTGCGAATACCGACCATCTGCATCTGACGGAGACAGAGCTTCGCGAAGCGTTCCGCCGGGAGTTCCGCGCGCTGATCGTCATTTATGGAAAGCCCGCGAAGCTGCCGGAATTTGCTGTGAAAGCCGGTGTCGTTTTATGAATTTGAAGGTGTCATTCTCATGGCTCGGGCTTGTGCTCTTCGCGCTGCCCATGCTGATCAATCTCGCATATGCTGCCTTTCCTCCGGCCGGGAAGCCGGAACAAACGGCAGAGATTACGCATTGGATCGAGCGCGTCGAGCAGGGCAGCCGCATCGCCTATCTGCTTGCGGTCACACTTCTGGTGAGCCGGGAACCGGTCAGCGCGCGGAGCGTATGGCTGCTCCTTGCGGCACTTTTCCTGATTTTGTACTATGCCGTATGGATCCGCTATTTTGCAGGCGGACGGGAGATCGCGCTTCTGAACCGCCCGTTTCTCCTTGTCCCGATGCCGCTGGCGGTGTTTCCCGTGCTGTATTTCCTGTGCGCCGCCATCTGGCTGCATAACCTTCCGGCTGTGATCCTGATGGTCATATTCGGCGCGGCACATCTCACGGTGTCGATCCAATCGTTCCGCTGATGCGCCCCGTGTTCTGCGTTTTCTAAAATCTTAAAAAAGACCTTGACAAGCGACCATTCGGTAACTATACTACGAGTTACCGAATGGTTACTTTAATGGGCGAGGAGACGGAAGACCGCTTGTGCAGGATATCGCCAGAGCGGAGCCCGATCACAGAAAGGATGGGAGCGCATGCAGCAAGCAGAAGAAAAGCGATGGATCTTATGCCCGCAGTGCGGAGAAAAAACGCGCCTGCAAATTTTACGGCAGACGGAGCTGAAAGCCTTCCCCCTGTTTTGCCCCAAGTGCAGGAACGAGAGCATCATCAATGCGAGAAATTTTATCGTTGAGATCGGGCAGCCGGACGCGAAGACGCCGTGCGCCCGGATCGCTGGGAGGGTTTGAACTATGAATGCAGTTCTGGATTTTATCCGCGGCGCCGCACCCTGGGTGGTAATGGGCGCGCTTGAAGTGCTTTTTATCGTCAAAAGCGGCACGAAGGAGCGGAAAAGCAAAAAGCCGGAGGAGCGGCACAGCGCAGGAGGTGGGCAGGCATGAAGCTCTATTTTGGAAACGCCGTCACAACTGCGACGACGCTGATGATCCTTGCGCTGCTCGGATTTATCGGGTATTCTGTTTTTCACCGCGCAGATATTCAATTCTGGGGATGCAGGAGCATGATCCTGCTGGCCTTTGGCCTTGTGATCTGCTGCTTCGCGGCGGCGCGGGACGGGCTGGACAAGACCATACAGCATGCCATTGACGGCAGCTGCGCGCCGGGCCTGTTCCCACTCGTCAGCGTGCCGACCATCGTCGGCTGCGCCGGTGCGCTGCTGATCATCGCCGCCGCTATCGCCACGCCGATCGCAAAGACGCAGCAGGCGCGCGAGGTCTGGTTCTACGTCATGTCCGGCGGCGCGGTGCTGAAGATCGTGACGATGGAGCTTGTGCGGATCCTTCGCGAAAGCGGAAAGGTCGCGTTCTGATGCCGCAGATGAACAAGGGCGGAAAATTTATTTTCGGAGAATCGCTGATCCGCCCCGACGGACAGGTGCAGCTCCCGCCGCAGGCCGTGGACGAATACTGCATTGCTTCGGAAGGAAAGGTCTATCTGTTTACGGGGAGCAAAATCACAGGCGGCTTCTGCGTGACGCGGAAAGGGCTGCTCCTGCCGTCAAAGCTGGGGCATATCCTGACCGAAACACCGGCGCTTCTGAACTATGCTGCGCCTGCCGGGGCATTCCTTCCGTACAAGGGCCGGTCATACTGCTGGACAACCATTTCAGCGTCCGGCGAGATCATGCTGACGGAAGAAATGAGGATAGCTCTGCACTTGGAGCCGGGAATGCGGCTCCTGTCGATCCGCAGCAGCGATATTGCCTTTACCATGGGCGCAAAGGGGCCGCTTTTGGAGAAAGCAGAGCAGTTTGACGGCGAGATCCCTCTGTTTTGAGAGAAAGGAAGCAAGAAGCATGGGAGATCCGACAAAATTTCGCTCCCCGTGGGAATATTATGCCTTTCATATTGTCTTTGCATGTCTGCTGCTTTCCGAGCTGTTCGTTTTCTTTTACACGAGACAGCGCAATCCCCACGCGCAGACGGCAAAGCGTGACCACGGCACAAAATGGCTGCTGTACGGCAACTTTGCCGTATGTCTGCTGATCAGCGTCTGCTCTGTCAGCCGGGCGGCGCCGGCGTTGATGCGGCAGCTGGTGTTCCCGCCGTTCGCCGCGGATATTGGAACTGTGCTTGCTGCGGTGGGGATCGCAATTCGGCTCAGCGCCGTGCTGACCCTGAAAAGGGCATTTACCCTTCATGTGCAGACTGTAGCCGGGCAGCATCTGGTCACATCCGGGCTATATCATATGGTTCGTCATCCGGCCTATTCGGGAAGCATTCTGAGCCTGCTGGGCGTCGCTTTGGCATTCCGGAATATTGCCGCTGTCTGCCTTGTCCTTTTCTGCTGCCTGATTTGCTACAGCGCAAGGATCCGTGTGGAGGAAAAAGCACTGCAAGCGCAGTTTGGTGCGGAGTATGAAGCCTATAAGCGCAGGACATACAGACTGCTTCCGTATATTTTTTGAAGGAGGGCAGCAGGAATGGAGCTTCAGGACCTGTATTCTGATATCCAAAAATCCCAGCCGAATCTCTGCCAGCTCTGCGTGCTCCGGGGCGGACATGAGATCTATGCCGCAGAATGGAACGGCTACCGGCGGACGGACTGCGTCCACATCGCGTCCGCCACGAAAAGCGTCATGGCGCTGCTGATTGGCATTGCGATCGACCATCACATGATTGGCAGCGTGGAGGACAAGGTACTGTCCTATTTCCCGGCGTATCCGGTCAAGCGCGGCGAAAGAACGATCTTCGACGTGACGATCCGGCAGCTTCTGACCATGCGCGCGCCCTATAAGGGGCATGGCGACCCGTGGACAAAGGTTTGCAGCAGCGGGAACTGGACGGAAGCTTCGCTTGATTTTCTCGGCGGACGGCGCGGCAGCACCGATGCATTTGACTATCGGACGGTCTGCCTGCATATCCTCTCCGGGATCCTTTCGAAAGCCACGGGGAGGAAACCCGTGGACTTTGCAAATGAAACTCTGTTCCGTCCTTTGGGGATCGCGGAGCACGAGAGCTTTTATGCGAAAACGGCAGAAGAACATAAGCGCTTTATCGTCGACAGGCAGCCAAAGAAAACGATATGGCTTGCTGACCCACAGGGGATCGCTGCGCCCGGCTACGGCCTGTGCATGAGCGCCGCCGACATGGCGAAGCTCGGCCAGCTCTGCCTGCAGGACGGCACATGGAACGGACGGCAGATCGTTTCTCCTGCATGGCTTCGCGAAATGCTCGCTCCGCGGGTGATCGAAAGCGGCGCTTTCAGCGGAATGTCCTACGGCTATCTCTGGTGGATCGTGCACCCGGAGAGCGGCAGCTTCGCCGCGATCGGCGACAGCGGCAATGTGATCTACGTTGCCCCGGGCGAGCGGATCGTGGCCGCGGTCTCCGCCTGCTTTCAGCCGTCGGTGCGCGACCGGCTCGCCTTTCTTGAAAATACGCTGCTGCCGGCGATACGGAGCCGGGGCTGATACCGGAAAACATGGCAGGGAATCCGAAAAAATGTGGATCGCACAGCGCGTCACGGCTTGACTTTTTTGGAAAAGCGGCTATAATAAAACTAACTAATATTCGTTAGCAAGGCGCGATGATGAAACAGGAAGACACGAAGCAGAAGATTCTCGACAAGGCCCTGGAGCTGTTTTCCGCGCGGGGCTATGATCCTGTCAGCGTTGACCAGATCGCAAGGGCGGTGGGCATCAAGGCGCCATCGCTCTATAATCATTTCCCGAGCAAGCAGGCGATTTTCGATGCCATCGTGGAATCCACAGCGGCGCAGTACGAGACGGATACCGATAAGATCAGCATTCATGTGCAGAACGCGGCGCAGGATGTCCCCGCATTTACGAAGATCACCGATGAGATCCTTTTTGAAAAGGTGCGGCAGATCTTCGAATACTCCCTCCATAATGACACCATCAGCCGCTTCCGCCGCATGATGACCATTGAGCAGTTTCGCTCGCCGGAGCTGGCGGCGCTCTATTCCGGGCGGTATGTGGAACGCGTCCTGGAGTATCACGCCGGGATCTTCCGCGCCCTGATCGCTGCCGGAGAAATTACGGCAGAGGATCCGGATACGCTGGCGATGCTGTATGTCTCGCCGGTTCTGACGCTCATCGGGATCTGCGACCGTCAGCCGGAGCGGGAAAGCGAATGTCTGGAGAAGCTGCAAAAGCATGTGCGGCTCTTTTTTCGCATGGTGCATGGCGGGAATCCATGAGGCGGTGAGCGGCGTGCAGGGGCACATCATCAACGCACGGAACTAACCAAATAGGCAGTATTGATCAGCCAGACGCAAAGACGCAGTGCTGACCGCAGCTTCTGTGGTCGGTACTGCGTCTTTTTGAGGAGGAGATGCATGGAAAAATCTTTGATACAGAAGCTGGGGCTTCTCGGCATTGTCAGTTTTCTTTCGTACACGGCGGCAGTCGTGTTTGCGCCGCTGACCTATCCGGGCTATGACTGGATGGCACAGGCGGTCAGCGACCTGAGCGCCGCGGACGCACCGTCGCTGGCACTGTGGAACCAGCTCAGCGCCCTTTATAATGTGTGCGAGGTGGCCTGCGTCACCATCGTCTGCATCGGCATCCAGGGACAGAAGACCCGGACGCTGCGCGCGGGCATGTATCTGTTTGCCGCCATGGAGTGGATCTCCGCCGTCGGCTATCGGATGTTCCCGCTTTCCAGCAGCGGCTACGCGGGGGCGTTTCAGGACGTCATGCACATGATCGTCACCGCGGCGGTCGTGCTGTTGTCCATCGTGTCGCTGACCGTGATTATCATTGCCGGCGCAAAGGACCGGGCCTGCCGCTCCTACGGCGTATGTGCAGCGATCGCCCTCGGTATGATGCTCACCGGTGCCGTGGGAATGAAGCTTGTGCCGGCCGATTTCTTCGGCGTTGTGGAGCGCTTCAGTGTGTTCGCCGCGACGGGCTTCAACGCGGCACTGGGGATCCATTTGTTTTGCTCAAAACCAAGCGTCAGCTGACAAGGGCACACACGCTTGCGGACCGGACTGGACCGCCGTCTGCTGCGTTATCGTCCTTGACATGCGTCAGCATGCCTGCGTCCTCTGCCTTGCAGGCGACGCTCCAGACCGGTCGGCAAGTCCGTTGGAGTTTTTCACAGAGGATAAACGGCGGCCGGCAAGGCAGACGAGGAAGATGGGCTGTCGCCCATCGACGAGGATAACGAAGCCAGACGCTGTTTTGCCCTGTGAAAAACCGTGTCTGCCCTTGTCAACTGACGCAAGTAAAGGAGAATAAAATCATGTCAGATAAGAAAATAACCATCCGTCTTGAAACGAAAGACGATTACAGAGCGGTTGAGAACCTGACCCGCGAAGCATTCTGGAATGTCTACCGTCCCGGCTGTCTGGAGCATTATGTGCTGCACTGCTACCGGGATGACCCGGCGTTCGTGCCGGAGCTGGATCTCGTCATGGAGCTGAACGGCGAGCTGATCGGGCAGGTCATCTATGTGCGGTCGGAAATTGACTGCGGCGACGGGCGCAAGCTGCCCATCATGACTTTCGGCCCCATCGGCATTGCGCCCGCATACAAGCGGCAGGGCTATGGAAAGCTGCTGCTGGACGATTCCATGGAACGAGCCAGAGAGCTGGGCGCGGGCGCGCTGGCTATCACCGGCAATATTCTGTTTTACGGCAAATCCGGCTTTGTCCCGGCCAGGACGAAGGGCGTGCGCTATGCGGACGATCCCGACGCTGACTATTTCCTCATCAAAGAGCTGACGCCCGGCTTCCTCGACGGCGTTTCCGGCACGTACAAAGATCCGGAGGGATATTTTGTCTGCGAGAAGGATCCCGAGGGCTTTGAACGGTTCGAAGCGACCTTCCCGAAGAAGGAAAAGCGGAAGCTGCCGGGGCAGCTGTTCTGAATCGGAGACGCAGCATGAAACCGATTGCGATTAACCCCAAAACGACGGCGCGTGCCGCGGCATTTGACCTCTGGATGCGTGCGCCGAACCCGATGGTGACGTTTTTCAAGACGCTGGACGTCACGCCGCTGCTCCGGTTCAGCCGCAGGCGCGGGCTGAAATTCAACATGCTGCTCTGCTGGTGCATCGGCAGGGCAGCCAGCGAATGCAAGGCGTTTTATCTGCTGCCTGTGGGGCACGAGCTTCTTCAATATGACAGCATCGCGGTCAACACTATCGTGAAGAACAAGAACGGCGAGGTCAGCTCGTGCGACGTGCCGTTCTCAAGCAGCCTTGCACAGTTCAATGCCGACTACCTGCGCCTGACGCGCGCAGTTGCGGAACGCTGCGAAAATCACGATCTGACCGACAGCATGGTCATCGGCACCTCGGCCATCGTGGATACCGAGATCGACGGGGCTGTCGGCATGAACAGCGGCATTTTCAACAATCCCTTTCTCATCTGGGGCAGATACCATAAGGGGCTTTTCAAAACGACGCTGAAGCTGTCGTTCCAGTTCCATCACACGCAGATGGACGGCGCGCACGCCGGGCGGTTTTTGCGGTGCCTGCAAGAGAACATCCTTGCGCTGAAAAATGGTGCCGCAGAAGAGTTAAAATGAAGACAGCGCATACTTGAGTATGGAGACAGAATCATGAACGAATTGCGGGCGAGAGTGATCTCGCAGGAAAAAGGCAGTTATAAGCTCCAGAGTGAAGCCGGGATAAAGACAGCCACAGTCTCCGGTAAATACCGGTACGAGACGCAGACGGTCTCCGACTATCCCGCAGTCGGGGATTATGTCATTGCCGCATGGCCGGAGGACGGCGGCAACGCCGTGATCACGGGATTATTTCCGCGAAAAAGCTGCTTTATCCGAAAAGCGGCGGGCACGGCGAAGCAGGAGCAGGTTGTCGCCGCCAATATCGATACCGCGTTTATCTGTATGTCACTGAACAACAACTTCCGGATTCGGCGGCTGGAGCGGTATCTGTCCGTGACCTATGACAGCGGCGCGGCGCCTGTGGTGGTTCTGACAAAATCGGATCTCTGTCCCGATGTAAAGAGTAAAGTCGCCGAGGTGCAGGCTGCCGCGCCGGGCGTGGATGTGCTGACGGTCTGCTCGCTGGAGGGGGACTATGACGCGGTTCTCCGGTATATTCTGCCGGGCAGGACCGTGGCCTTTATCGGCTCCTCCGGCGTCGGCAAGTCCACGCTCATCAATAAGCTTGCAGGAGAAGACCGCATTGCCACCCGCGCGATCGGAAATGACGACAAGGGCCGGCATACGACCACCCACCGGGAGCTGATCGCGCTGCCGAACGGCGCGTTTGTCATTGACACGCCGGGCATGCGCGAGCTTGGGATGTGGGACAGCGGCGACGGCATCGATACGACGTTCGCGGAGCTTGAAGCATTGGCCTGCGGGTGCAGATATGCTGACTGCACCCACACTGCGGAGCCGGGGTGCGCCGTCCTGCGGGCGATCGCGGACGGCACACTGGACGCCGCGCGTCTGGCATCCTATCGGAAGCTGAAGACCGAAAACAGCTATGCAGCGAACAACAGCCGGTATCTGGAAGCCAAACGCACAAAATTCAGGGAGATCGCAAAGATCAACCGATCCAACAGAAAAAAGTAACAGAAAATACAGGAAAGGAACATCATGAAAAAGAACCTGTTCATTTTGGGCGCTGCCCTGATTTTGCTGCTGACGCTGACCGCGTGCAGCAGACAGCCCGTGACAAAACAGACGGACGCACTGGAGCAGCCGGAGCAAACGCAGCAGCCGGAATCGGAAGCGCCCGCGGCGCCGGACGCGCAGAAGGAGCCGGAATGGACGCTGGATCCGGCGGACATTACCGACGAATATGCGGCGGACACGCTCATCCGCCTGCCGGAGCTTGCGCTGAGCGGCTTTGGCTTTACCTTTGACAGTCCGCGCGAGCTTCGCTCGCAGCAGCTGTATCTGCTGTTTCTGGCATGGGCGGAGCCGGAGGAGCTGAGTGTCTGTTACAATGCAGAGGACGGCAGCTACGTCTTTTCTGCCGATACGATCTGCAAGGTATTGGAGCGCTATCTGGAGGGCTACTGCTTCGACAGTGCCGAATGTCCGCTCTATGACGCCGGACGCGGCGCTATCGTCACGCCGATGGCGGGCGCATTTGGCGGAAATGTCGATGTGCAGCTGGAAAGCAAGACATTCGACGGCAATACAGTTGCCCTGACGGCGCTTCTGGACGGAAGCACGCGCAAGACCTATACCGTCGCGTTCTATGACGGCGGCTACCGGTATTTGTCGGTGCAGCAGCTTTCACAGCCGGAGCTGCGGCTTCCTGCCGGAACGCTTCTTCTGCGCGGGCAAGCGCAGGAAGCGTATGCCGCCGTTACCGACGAAGAGATCTGCCTGTGGGATGCCGCGTCCGGCGGACAGCTTCTGGCCGTTGCCCGGTTCCCGGTTCCGCTTTCCGGCGCGAAGGATGCGCTGACGGGCTGCGACTTTACGGATCTTGACGGGGACGGCAGCAGCGAGTTGACCGCGGACTTTTCCTTTGCCGACGGCAGCACGGCCAGCCTTGTCTGGTTCTATGCGGATGGCGGGCTGGTCTATAATGAAGAGTTTTCCCGCCTGCCCGGGGAACCGTCCGCGGCCGGAACGGACTGAGCCAAAGCAGCACGCGGAAGATTTCAGGGGGGGAACTGTCATGTCAAAACGGATACGGCAATACATCGGGATCCTGGCGGCGCTTGCCGCCTACTATCTCGTCCACGAGGGCGCACACCTGCTGTATGCCCTGCTTACCGGTGTCTTTAGGCAGATCAACTTCATGGGGCTTGGTGTGCAGATCGACGTCTGCGCCGAACGCATGACGGACGCGCAGCTCGGCGTTTTCTGTCTCGTGGGCGCGCTGGCGACCATCTGCGCGGGATATCTGCTGGCAGCACTTGCAAAAAGCATCTGCCGCGCCGGAAGCAAGCTGCTTCGCGCCATGCTATACTACATAACGATCGCCTTTCTGCTGCTCGACCCGCTGTATTTGAGTATCCTGTGCGGCTTTTTCGGCGGCGGGGATATGAACGGGATCGCCCGTCTCTGCCCGGAATGGGCGGCAAGATGCCTGTTTGGCGTACTGCTTTTTGCAGGCGGACTGGTGTTCTGGAAACGGGTATTACCGGTTTATCAAAAGTCGTTTGCGGAATCGCAATGAATGAACTGTCAAAAAATCCGAACGCAGCTGCGTTCGGATTTTTTGCTGCGCAACGAGCGGCAAAAAGGCGCATTTCCAGCTCTATATATTTTGGTCGGAAGCCGGTATAATCAAAATATATCTAAAATGAGGTGGGATGTTCCAATGCAATATGGACATTTTGACAATAAGAACCGGGAATATGTGATCGACCGGATCGATCTGCCGGTTTCGTGGACAAATTACATCGGGCAGAAGGACATGTACGGTGTCTTCAACCACACGGCGGGCGGATATCTGCTGTGCGGCTCTTCGGAGTATCACCGCATCACGCGCTTCCGCCCGAACGGCGTCCCGATGGACGGGCCGGGGCACTATGTGTATCTTCGGGACGACGAGACCGGAGAGTTCTGGACGATCTCGTGGCAGCCGACCGGGAAGGACAAGGCGAAATATACCTGCCGCCACGGCCTTGGCTATGTCCGCTATCTCTGCGAATACGGTGCTATCCACGCCGAGCAGACGCTGTTCGTCGCGATGGACGACCCGGTCGAGATCTGGGACGTGCTGCTGCGCAATGACAGCGCGAAGCCGCGCAGGCTCTCCGTCTTTTCCTATGCCGAGTTCAGCTTCCACCAGATCGACATGGACAACCGCAATTTCCAGATGAGCCTGTATGCCGCGGGCAGCCGCTATGCGCGGGATATGATCGAATACGAGCTGCACTATGAGCAGGACAGCTATCAGTTCTTTGCGTCGGATTTTGTGCCGGATGGCTTTGAATGCCTGCGCGATCGTTTTATCGGCCCGTACCGGACGGAGCGCGATCCCATCGCGGTGGAGCGCGGCGCATGCACCGGCTCGTTTGAGCAGGGAGGCAACCACTGCGCGGTCCTCATGAAGCGGCTGCACCTGCAGCCGGGCGAAACGGCGAAGCTTTTGTTCCTGCTTGGCGAGGGCAATGCCGACGTAGGCGCAAGAATGCGGGAAACCTACACGCGTGCGCGCGTGGAGAAGGACTTTGCACGGCTCGCTGCGTTCTGGGACAGGAAGCTGCGCGCGATGCAGGTCTCGACGCCGAACGAGGGCATGAACACAGAGCTGAACATCTGGAACCTCTACCAGAGCGAGATCAACGTGATGTTCTCCCGCTTCACCTCCTTCATCGAGGTCGGCGGGCGCGTCGGGCTTGGCTACCGCGATACGGCGCAGGACGCCATGATGACGCCGCACGCGAACCCCGAGAAGTGCCGCAGCCGTCTTGTGGAGCTGCTGCGCGCGCTGACGAGCAGCGGGTATGGCCTGCACCTGTTTGAGCCGCGCTGGTTCGAGCCGGAGCAGCCGAAGCCGTCCTTCAGATCGCCGACGGTCATTCCGACACCCGAGAAAAGCCAGATCGTCCACGGGCTGAAGGACGCTTGTGCGGACGACGCGCTGTGGCTGGTAGCTTCGGTCGTGCAGTATGTGAAGGAGACCGGCGAGCAGAGCTTCCTGGACGAAGTCGTGACCTATGCCGACGGCGGCGAGGGAACGGTCTACGAGCACCTGAAAAAAATTCTGGAGTTCTCTGCCCGCGAGGTCGGCCAGAACGGCATCTGCAAGGGCCTGCGCGCGGACTGGAACGACTGCCTGAATCTCGGCGGCGGCGAGAGCGCCATGGTCAGCTTCCTGCACCACTGGGCGCTCGGGAAATTTGTGGAGCTGGCGCGCTATCTGGGCGAAGACGCGGACGCCGCGCACTATGAAGCCATGGCAGTGCAGGTGCGGGAGCGCTGCGAAAAAGTCCTGTGGGACGGCAGCTGGTATATCCGCGGCATTACCGCAGACGGCCGGAAGATCGGCACGCAGCAGGACGAAGAGGGGCGCGTGCACATGGAGAGCAACACCTGGGCCGTCCTGTCCGGCGTGGCGTCGCGCGAGCACGGACTTGCCGCCATGGACAGTGTCGACGAGTATCTCTACACGCCCTACGGTCTTCTTCTGAACGCCCCGAGCTATACGAAGATCGACGACAGCATCGGCTTCGTGACCCGCGTGTATCCGGGCCTGAAGGAAAACGGAGCGATCTTCAGCCATCCGAACCCGTGGGCGTGGTGCGCCGAAGCGATTCTCGGCCGCGGCAGCCGGGCGATGAAATTCTACAACGCGCTCTGCCCGGCGCTGCAAAACGACAGGATCGAGGTGCGCGAAGCGGAGCCCTATACCTATTGTCAGTTCATTGTCGGCCGGGATCACACCGCCTTCGGCCGGGCCAGACACCCGTTCATGACCGGCTCGTCCGGCTGGGCATATTACGCCGCAACGCAGTATCTTCTGGGCGTGCGGCCGGAATTTGACGGGCTGACGGTCGACCCGTGCATTCCGGCGGACTGGAAGGAGTTTACCGTCACGCGGCGCTGGCGCGGCGCGACGTATCACATTCATGTTGCAAACCCGGACGGCGCAGAGAAGAGCGTGCGGTCGATCCTCGCGGACGGAAGACCGGTCAGCCGGCTGCCGGTTCTGCCGGCGGGTGCGGAGTGCCATGCGGAAGTTGTGATGGGATAAGGAGGATGAGAACCATGATTAAATTCGGAACCGGCGGCTGGCGCGCCGTCATTGCGGATGAGTTTACGCGGGAGAATATCCGCCTGCTTATGGCGGGGCTGTGCAATCGGATGCTGAAGGAGGGCTATGCCGGGGCGGAGATCTGTGTGGGCTATGACCGCCGGTTTTTATCCAAGGAGTCTGCCCACTGGGCGGCGGAGGTTCTGGCGGGCTATGGCTTCCGGCCGTTCGTCGTCAACCGGTCGTCGCCGACGCCGCTGATCATGTTCACGGTCAAGACGCACCACATGCCGTATGGCATCGCCGTCACGGCCAGCCACAACCCGGCGATCTATAACGGCATCAAGGTCTTCACCGCCGGCGGTCGCGATGCGGACGCGGAGGTCACGCAGGACATTGAGCGGGAGATCAGCCTTCTGACACCGGCAGATGTGAAGAGCGTCGACTATGACGAAGCGCTTGCCGCCGGGCGCATCATCGAGGGCAACACCATGAATGAATATCTGGACAGCATTCTTGCAGCCGTCGATGTGGACGCCATCAAGCGCGCGGGACTCCGTATTGCGCTCGATCCCATGTATGGCGTCAGCCAGACGGGCTTGCAGATGATCCTCATGACCTGCCGGTGCGAGCTGGAGGTCATCCATGACCGGCATGACACGCTCTTCGGCGGCAAGCTGCCCGCGCCGAACGTCGATACGCTCCGCCCGCTGTCGCAGGTGGTCGTCGACCGGCACTGCGGCCTTGGCATTGCGACCGACGGCGACGCAGACCGGCTCGGCGTCATCGATGAGAAGGGAAACTTTATCCATCCCAATAAGCTGCTTGTCCTGCTGGACTATTATCTGGTGCGCTACCGCGGCTGGAAGGGGCCGTGCGTGCGCAACAACTCCACCACGCATCTTCTCGACCGCGTGGCAAAGGGGCTTTGGCAGACATGCTATGAGGTTCCGGTCGGCTTCAAGTGGGTCTCGGCCAAAATGACCGAGACGGACGCCATCATCGGCGGGGAATCCTCCGGCGGCATGGCCGTGCGCGGCCATATCTCCGGCAAGGACGGGATCTATGCCGCGGCGCTGCTTGCAGAGATGCTCGCGGTGACGGGCAAGACGGTCTCGGAGCTGTTTGCCGAGATCACGGCGCAGTACGGCGACCCCAGCTGGGCGGAAGCGGATTTCCGCATGACGCCGAAGCGGAAGGAGGAGCTGAAAGAACTGCTGTTTGAACAGAAAGCCCTGCCGGAATTTTCGGCCGCGATCGATCATGTCAGCCGCGAGGACGGCTGCAAGGTCTATTTTGCAGACGGCAGCTGGGTCATCTGCCGCTTCTCCGGCACGGAGCCGCTTCTGCGCATGGCTGCGGAAGCGGACGAGCTGTCCGCAGCCGAGGGCTATATCCGCGCATGGCGCGAGCTGCTGAAGCTATAAAAACAACAAGGCCGCCCCACCGGGGCGGCCTTGCGCGGTTGAGAAATGAATTATTGCAGACGGTTGCGGTATTCGTTGGCGCTGACGCCTTCGAGCTTTTTGAAGGTGCGGGCGAAGTGACCGTTATCGGAGTAGCCGACAAGCTCGGCAATGTCGCCGATCTTCAGGCTTGGGTCGGCCAGCAGCTCCTTGGCCTTCTGGATGCGGATGGTGTTGAGAAGGTCGTAGAAGTTTTTCCCCGTGTGCTTGTTGAGAAGCTTGGACAGGTGCCACTGGGAGACGTAGCATTCGTCGGCGACCTCCTGTAGGGTGAGCTTGCGGGCATATTGCTGTTCCAGAAACGCGAGCGCCTGCTTGACGAGGAAGCTGGCGGGCTGTTCGGGTTCGGGTTCCGGCTGCGCGGGCGCTGCCGGCTCCGGCGTGCCGGTTTGCTGGCGGAGCTTGGCCGTCATGGCGGCGAGCGCTTCGTGCAGCTCATCCATTTTGGAGGGCTTCAGCAGAAAGCGTGTGACGCCCAGCCGGATGGCCTGCTGGGCATAGGAAAAATCACGGTAGCCGGTCAGGACCGTGATCTGGGTGTCCGGGAACTCGCTCCGCAGTCCGGCGAGCATCGTCAGACCGTCCGGGCCGGGCATTTTGATGTCGGTGAAGACAATATCCGGGTGCAGCTGGCGGATGAGCGCGGAGCCGCTGGCGGCATCATAGGCTGTGCCGATGACGCCGCAGCCGTAGTCCGCCCATTTGACCATGCGGCACATGCCCTCGACGATGATATCCTCATCGTCGATCAAGACGACTTTGTACATCTTCTTTTTCTTTCCTCTGTTCTGCGCCGGTGCGGGTCACGCACCGGCGTCTTTTTGGTGATATATACCATGCTTTTGCGGCGTTGTCAAGTCAGCGGCTCGCCGCCGAGCCAGACGGCATTCCGGTTCAGCCGGTCGCCGCAGACGATAAAATCCGCCAGTTTTCCGACCGCGATCGAGCCTGTTTCGTTCTCTCGCCCGATCTCACGTGCCGGGAGGAGCGTCGCGGACAAGATCGCCTGCTCCTTTGGAATGCCAAATTCCACGGCCTTTCTCATGCAGTCATAGAGATTTGCCGCGGAACCGGCCAGCGTGCCGTCGGCAAGGTGTGCAGCGCCATTTTGCAGCCACACGTCCTGTCCGCCGAGGGTGTACTGTCCGTCCGGCATGCCGCAGCAGCGCAGCGCGTCGGAAATGAGGCAGATGCGCCCCGGAAACAGCCTGAACGCCATGCGCACCGCGCTGGGATGCACGTGATGGCCGTCGCAGATCAGCTCCGCAACAACAGCTTCACGTTCCGAAGCGGCGCCGATTGGGCCGGAATGGCGGTGGTGGATGCCGGGCATGGCGTTATACAGGTGCGTCAGATGGCGCGCGCCGGCGTCAAAAACGGCGGCGGCTTCCTCGTAGGTGCAGTCGGTGTGCGCGACGGAGACGGTGCAGAGCTTTGCAGCCTGTCTGGTAAACGCCACCGCGCCGGGCAGCTCTGCCGCAACGTCCGCAATGCGGAGGAGCCCTTCGGAGATGTCATAGAGCTCCTTGAACGCGGCGAAGTCCGGCAGCTTCAGATAGGCTGCGTTCTGCGCGCCCTTTTTCTTCTCGGAGAAGAACGGCCCCTCCATCTGAATGCCCATCAGACGCGCGCAGCCGGATGGCTGCTCCTGTTTCAGCCGGACTGCCGTTTTGTACGCAGCACCCAGCACGTCATACGGAAGCGTCATGGACGCCGGTGCGAAGCTCGTCACGCCGTTTGCGGCAAGATAGCGCGCCATGCGGACAAGACCGTCATAGTCGCCGTCCGAGAAATCCGCACCGGAATTGCCGTGGGTATGCACATCGACAAGACCGGGGATGACGTACTGACCTTGCAGGTCGATGCCGTCCTCCGCGGGCGTATCGGTCAGGATCTCGGCAAAGCGGCCGTCCTCCACCCGGAAGCTGCCGTGCCGGAACCGGCCGTCAAGAAACAGATTTGCGTTTTTGAAGAGCATATGTTGTCTCCTCCGGAATGGATGATGTTTACACGGACAGCCGGGAGGCGGCTGCTTCGTCGCAGATGACTGTGACGTCGGGGTGGAACTGCAAAATCGAGCCGGGCACCTCCGGCTTGACCGGGCCATAGAAGACCTTATGGAGAATGTCTGCCTTGTCCGCGCCGGTGATGATCATGACGATCTTCCTTGCGGCCATGACGGTGCCGATGCCCATGGTGAGCGCGGCGGCCGGCACCTCGTCGAGGGAGGAGAAAAAGCGCTGATTGGCCTTGCGCGTCATTTCGGTCAGCTGCACCTCATGCGTCATGATGGGGAAGTGGTCGCAGGGCTCGTTGAAGCCGATGTGGCCGTCGTGGCCGAGACCGAGCAGCTGAATGTCGATGCCGCCCCAGTCCTCGATTCTGCGCTCATAACCAAGGCACATCGCGGGGATATCCGCGGCAAGGCCGTCTGGTACGATGGTGTTCTCGGGCTTGATGGAGATATGATCGAATAGGTTCTCCTGCATGAAGCGGCGGTAGCTCTGCGGATGGTCGGGCGCAAGACCCTTGTATTCATCCAGATTTGCCGAGCGGACGCGGGAAAAGTCGATCTTTCCGGCCTTTTCCCGGGCGATCAGCTCGCGGTACAGGGGCAGCGGCGTGGAGCCGGTGGCAAGACCCAGAACACAGGCGGGCTTGGCGCGGATGAGATCCTCAAACAGATCGGCAGCAGCCCGGCCTGCTTCTTCGGGCGTTTTGACGTTGATGAGATTCAGGTGCAGCATGATAACTCCTTTTGACGCGCTCAGCCCTTGATGGCGCCGGCGGTCAGACCCTTGATGATATTTTTTTGCAGCAGCACATAGACGATGAGCACCGGGATAACGACCAACACGACCGACGAAGCCATGAGACCGTAGTTGACGCCGGCCTGCGAGCTGATCTCGTTGAGAAGCCCCGTGATAGCGCGCTCCTGCGGGTAGCGCAGGAAGAACGACTGGGTAAACAGGTCATTATAGCTCCAGAGGAAGGCAAAGATGGCGACGGTCGCAAACGAGGATTTTGCTGCCGGGATGATGATGTGAAAGTAGATCTGAAAAACGCTGCATCCGTCAAGATACGCGCTCTCCTCCAGCTCGATCGGCACGGACTGGATAAACCCGGACAGTACGACGATGGCAAAGCAGAGATTGCCCGCGATCTGTGGCAGGATGACGGACAGCAGACTCAGCCAGCGGTTGCCGGTACCGGCAATGCCCATCATGACCTCCAGCCGGAAGACCGGGATGATCGTGGAAAAGACGGGGAACATCATGCCCGCCATAATGAGCCCCTGACAGAGCCTCCGCAGCCGGAAGCGGTAGCGCACAAGGCCGTAGGCCGCAAGCCCGGCCAGCAGCACGACGAAGACCGTGACGGTGCCGGAGATGAGGAAGCTGTTGAGATAGGCGTTTTTGAAGTCCGACCGCTGCCATGCGGTCAGGTAATTCTCCCACGTGAAGGCGTCTCCAAGCGGAAGGGAGAACGAGTCGCTGAGGATCAGTCCCTTTTTGCGGAAGGAATTGAGAATGACCCAGAGGAAGGGATATACCGTGGTGAGTCCCCACAGACAGAGGACGAGATAGGTAAATAGTTTGGAGAGCGAAGCTTTTCTCGACTGCATATTTCCGTCCTCCTTAAACGTCGTCCGACTGGCGGAAGACGCGGTTTGCAATATTGGAGAGCACGACGCCGAGCACAACGATCAGCACCGCGATGGTGGAGCCGTAGTCGACATTCATGCGGTTGAAGGTCTGGTCATACATATACGTGCCGGTCAGCCAGCCCTTGTTTTCCGGCATGCCTGCGCCGAACATGACCCACGGGAGGTCAAAGACCTTCAAAGCGCCGGTAATGGCGAGCACAACACAGGTGCACAGCACGTTGCGGAGCATGGGGAGCGTAATGAAGCGCGTCTTTTTCCAGCCGGATGCGCCGTCGAGCGCGGCGGCCTCGTAAAGCTCCTGCGGGATATTGTTGAGACCTGTGATGATGATGACGAAGTAAAAGCCGACGTACTGCCACATGACGGGCATGAACATCGTGAACAGATAATGCGCCTGATCCTTCCAGTCGAGCCATTCGACGATCAGCTTGCCGTTGGGCTTTACCTCGCTCGGCAGCTTTCCGAGGGCAAGCAGCACCTGATTGACCATGCCGCCCTTGTAGAGGAAGATCAGATTGAACATGAGACCGAGCGCCGTCGCGGAAATGACGATCGGGAAAAAGTAGATGGTGCGGAAGACCTGCTGGCCGACGCGGATCGTGTCGACGAGCAGCGCGAGGATGAGCGCGATGCCGACCTGAAAGATGACCGTGCAGACGATCATCAGCGCTGTATTCTTAAGCGCCGTGCGCATGTTCGGGTCGGTAAACAGCCGCGCGTAGTTTTCATACCACGGCTCGTTCACGCCCTCCGCCGCGCGGCCAAGACCGCCGATATTCAGGAAGGTATTGATGATATTCTGGATGAACGGGTAGTAGAGATAGACCGCCAGAAACAGAAATGCCGGGAGCAGGAACACGAGCAGCGGCGCTTTGCGTTTATATATCGTAGAAAGCACTTGGCTTCACCAACCTCTTTTTGGGGATTCAGGGGCGTTTTCAGGAAAATGGCAGGGCTGCTGCGCCGCAGCCCTGCCATTTGCGTAAGGAATCAGTTCAGTGCGAGGGCGGAGAGAACGGCGTCTTCCGCGCTCATCTTGCCGGTGACAACGTTCTGGATGTTGCCGAACAGATCGGCCTTGGCTTCGCCGGTGATGGTGTCCTGCACGGCGCCGACGACGGCCGTGATGTTGGCGTTGGCGTCAGCTGCGGACTGCTGCAGGGCGTTCAGGCCGGACGGCTTGGCACCGTTGACCAGAGCTGTGACTTCGGTGGTGACGAAGGTGCTGAGAACCTCGTCGGAGGTCAGGTGCTCGACGAACTTGACGGCGGCGTCACGCTTGGCGGGATCGTCCCATGCCTTGCGGGTGATGAAGTAGCCCATGGAGATGCCGCCGATGGCTTCGGAAGCCTTACGCTCGCCCTTGCCGGGGACGTAGGCGATCTGGTAATCCTCCAGCGTGTCGGCATGGTTCTCGGTGAAATAGCCGACCTTCCAGGAGCCGTCAATGAGGAAGGCAGCCTCGCCCTCGCCGAACATGGCGACGGTCTCGGCATCGGAAGCGGTCAGGGTGTTCTGCGGGAAGAAGCCGCGCTCATAGAGATCCTTGATGTCGTTCAGAGCGGCGACCCACTTTTCGCCGGCGGCGTCCAGCTTGCCGTCAGTGACGGTCGGGATATCGAGCTGGTTGTCGACCGTGCCGTTATTCATGACGGCGAACTCGAACCAGTAATGCGGAACCTCGACGAGGGAGCAGGCAATGGGGGTGAAGCCGTTGTCGAGAATGGTCTGGCAGTCCGTCAGGAACTGCTCCCACGTGTAGTCGGGGCCGGGAACGGCGACGCCGCAGGTGTCAAGCACGGACTTGTTGACAAACATGTTCTCCCAGAAGCCGGAGGACGGGACGGCGTAATGCTTGCCGTCGGCGGCGGTGGCCATCATGCTGTCCTTCATGTTGGCCGCGTAGTCGGGATATTCTGCGCGGATCTCGTCGATGGAGACGACCTTATTGGCGCTGATGAAGGGCTCTGCGTCCGCGTTCGTGAAGAAGAACAGGACGTCCGGCTCGGAGCCGGTCTCAAAGTCGGTCAGGACCTTGGCCTTCCACTCCTCGTTGGAGGTGGCGGAGCCGTCGTTGACGGTGTTGCCGGTCTCGGCTTCATAGCTGGCAACGGCGTTTTCAAAGTTGGCGCGGTTGCCGTCGTCGCCGCCGTAGGAGGTCACAATGTTCAGCGTGACGGGAGCGGCAGGCGCTTCGGTTTCGGTTTCGGTATCCGCGGGGGTCTGTGCGTCGGCGGCGGGATCGGCCGGTGCGGGTGTGTCTGCGGGCTTGCTGCTGGAGCAGGCGGCGAAGCTCAGGACCAGAGCAAGAGCGAGAAGCAATGCAAGAATCTTTTTCATGAATGGTTCTTCCTCTCAATTCATTTTATTGTGACATTTTACCGATGTCACGGTCCCTATTATAGAATACTTCGTGATTTTGTATAAGAGTTGCAGTTGCTGTTTCTTGCCCGTTGTTGTGCAGTTTGGCGCAATCACCACAAACAGCGTCAAAGCGGGAGCGAAATTTGGGCAAGAATCACGCCCGGCGCAGATTGGAAAATGGAGATGGCCGCTTCGTCGCCGTAGAGCAGGCGGAGCCGGTCGCGCACGTTCCGGAGACCCATGCTGCGGCGGGACGCGGGCGTCACGTCGGAGTGGAGGAGCTGATCGAGCTTTTCGGCGTCCTCGGCGCGGATGGTGCCGTCGTGTTCCGCTTCGAGCAGCAGCTTTCCGTCCTGCCGGAGCGCGCGCAGCGTCAGCCGTCCGCCGCGGTGCGGGACGATATCATGCTCGACCGCGTTTTCCACGATGGGCTGCAAAATGAGCCGCGGAATGAGGACGGGCAGCAGCGTCTCGTCCAGCTCCTTTTCCACCAGAAGCCGCTCGCCGAGCCGCTCGCGGATGATATAGAGATACGCGTCGAGATAGCCCAGCTCCTCGCGCAGCGGGATCATGCCCTGCCCGTCGCGGCCAAGCGCGCCGTCGAGCATGGTGGACAGGGCGTCGACCATCTTGCAGACCTGCTCGTTTTCGGCCAGACGTGCTTCCCAGTTGATGATCTCGAGCGTGTTATTGAGAAAGTGCGGGTTGATCTGCGATTGCAGCGCCTTGATGCGCGCCTGCTGCAGGGCCTGCTGCTCGCGGTAGAGCCGCTCAAACTGACGCTGGAGCTCCATGGACATGCGGTTGAACTGGTCGAAGATCTTCTGGAACTCCGTGCTGTTGGCGCGGGCTGCGATCTGATAGCCGCGCTCACCGCTCTGGACGCGGGCGGCGGCGTCCGTCATCTGCGCCATGGGGACGGTAATGAAGTGATAAAACAGCCAGATGACAAGCAGCAGCAGCGGGATCCCCAGCAGGAGCAGCAGCGCGACCGCCGTGCGGAGCCCCGGCATCGAGCTCCACAGATCGTGCCGCGTGGCTGCGACCTCGACGGTGAGCGTGTGGCCGGCAAACTCCGCAGTGCGCGAGACGGAAATCTCCCGTTCGCCGGGCAGCGGATCGGGCTGCGTGTCAAGAAGCGGCCAGTCGATCGTGTCGAGCGTGATATCGGCGCGCGAGACGCTGGTGATAGCAGTGAAGGCGCGGCAGAGCGTGTCCATGTCGCACTGCATGACAAGGGCGGCATAGGGCTGGAACTGGCCGTCCAGCAGGTTGCGGGCCATATAGACCTCGCCGTCCTGCTGGAGGAAATAAATGCCGGTGTCGACCTCCGACAGGCTCTCCAGAACGGCCGGGCGGACGGATTCGCGGTAGTCGCGCACGAGCCGGTAACTCGTGGTGCGGTAGGAGGCCATGTAGTAGTACAGGCTCTCCGGATGGTCGTAGAACGTCAGAAAGACGGCCTTGAAATTTTCGTCACGGGCAAAATTCTGTGAAAAATAGGAGGAAACGGCTTTATAGAGCGCCTGCCGGTCCTCGGTGCGGACGTAATCGCGGTAGGCGCTGCGGATCTCGCCGCCGTAGCTGACGGCCTTGGAGGATTCCAGCGCAGCCGACCAGCGCAGGACGGTCTGCTCCATGGCGTGATCGACGCTGACCTGCATGCCGGAGCGCAGATTCTTTTCATAGCTGCGCGACAGAAGCACGCCTGACGTCGCCACGATCATGAGGATCGGCAAGACCCAGCAGGTGAGAATGATGATCATGACGCCCCATTTGAGAGAGATCTGCTTTTTCTGCCGCATAGCCCTTACCTCCGCACCGGATTTCCTTCACTATATCATAAACATCGCCCGTTTTGCGCATTTGGGCAAAAAAACTCCGCAGCGCACAGGGCGCTGCGGAGAAAGCGTTTTTTTACATGGAGATCCAACCGAAAGCATTGGCGACGGAGCTGATCAGGATGATCGCCGCGAAGAACGGGCAGAGGAACCGGATCATGGTGTTGAAGACCTTTTTGCGGCGGAATGTGCTCTCGCCGAGCAAGACCTCCTGCTCCACGCGGTCGACGCCGACAACGCGGGAGACGAGCAGGCAGATGGCGATGGCTGCGACCGGCATCATGACGGAGTTCGTCAAAAAATCAAAGAAATCAAGGAACTGCATCCCGATGAGCGTCACGCCTGCAAGCGGCCCATAGCCCAGCGAGGACAGCGTGCCGAGCGCCAGCATGACGATGCCGACGATGACGGTGGACTTGTGCCGGCCCCAGCCAAGCTCGTCCTGGAAGGTCGAGACGGCGCTCTCGGTCAGCGCGATGGAGCTGGTCAGAGCGGCGAACAGCACCAGAACGAAGAACAGAATGCCGATGGCGGTGCCAAGGCCCATGGAGTCAAAGACCTTGGGGATGGTGATGAACATGAGGGACGGACCGGCATTCAGCGCGCCCGGATCGCCGCCGGAGAAAGCGAACACGGCGGGAATGATCATAAGCCCTGCCATAATGGCGATGGCGGTATCGAAAATCTCCACATTGCGCGTGGACGCTTCGATGGAAATGTCCTTTTTCATGTAAGAGCCGAAGGTGATGAGAATGCCCATCGCGATGGACAGCGAATAGAACATCTGCCCCATGGCGGCCACGACGGTCATCCACGAGAAATTCTCCAGATTCGGCACGAGGAAATACTTGACGCCCTCCAGCGCGCCCGGGCGCGTGACGGAATAGACCGCGATAATGATGGACAAAACGACAAGAATCGGCATCATGAATTTCGACACGCGCTCAATGCCGTTCTGGACGCCGGCAAAGATGATGACGAGCGTCAGAAGGGCGAAGATCACGAAGCAGAGCTCCGTGGACACGCCGTTGGAAATGAAATCGCCGAAATAGCCGTCGGCGGCCAGCTGGCTGCCGTTGCCGGTCACGTAGCCGAACAGGTATTTGATGACCCAGCCGCCGATGACCGAGTAATACGGCACGATCAGGATGGGGATGATCGCGTTGATCCAGCCGCCGAAGCGCAGCCAGCCGGACTTGCCGAACGCGGCGAACGCGCCGACCGGGCTTTTGCCGGTCATCCGGCCGAGCGAGGTCTCCGCCACGATCATGGTATAGCCGAAGGTCAGAGCCAGAATGATGTAGACGAGCAGGAAAATGCCGCCGCCGTATTTCGCGGCCAGATACGGGAAGCGCCAGATGTTGCCAAGGCCGACCGACGCGCCGGCCGCAGACAGAACAAATCCGATCTTCCCGGAAAATGTACTTCTTTTGTGTTCTCCTTTTTGCATGTGGTTCTCCTCCCTTTCACGGCGCTGTCCGCGCGCGACCGTACTAGTGTAGCACAGGAGCGGACAAAAAACAATCCCCGCAGACAGACGGAGTCCGCGGGGGATGTAGAAAAAACGGGGCGCGTCAGTTCATTTCTTCGATATAATAGACATAATCGAGCGAGCGCAGCGCTTCGATGATCTCGCCGTGCTTTTTATACTGCTTCAGCTCGGCGCTGTCCACGGTGAACGAAACGGTAAACACGCTCAGGCCGGAGTTGAGGTATGCGGGATTGGACTCCAGATCATCGATGCGAATGCCGAGCGCGCGGACGGTCGAGATGAAATCCGGCAGATCGCCCTTGTTCTTGAGCTCCAGATGCACCTCGAAGTGGTTGGAGCGATCCTTGAGGTGCGTTTCGAGCGCCGGCAGGCCGGACATGCTGCAAAGAAGCGCCAGGAACAGTAAAAGCGCCAGCGTATACAGTCCCGCGCCGAGACAAAGCCCCACGATGCCGCAGCACCACAGGCCGACGGACGTGGTCAGTCCCTTGATCTGGTTTTTGGAGCTGAAAAGAATGGAGTTGCCGCTGATCGTCGTAATGCCGATCACAGCCGCAGCGGACAGAATCGGCAGCGTGACGCCTGCCGTCTGCATGAGAAACTGGTCGGCAAGCATGGTGGCCGTCCCGGCAAGGCTCACGAGGATGAACGTGCGAAGACCGGCCGAATGGCGCTTGCTGGAGCGCTCACAGCCGATGATGGCGGACAGCGCCATGCTCAGCGCCAGCCGCAGAAGGATCGACCCGATGGTAAGCCCGGCGCTCCACGCGCCCAAAAGCGATGCAATCCAGTCCTGTTTCATATGCATTACCTCCTGAGATAGAAAAATCTGCGCTGCGCCTGCGTCTGGGCGAGCTGCTCTTCGGCGGCTTCGGTGAAGGCGGCCTCGTCCTCGTCCATGGCGGCTTCGTGCGCGGGCAGCTCCTGCTGGATCTTCTGGATCCGCTCGATGAGCAGCTGCACGTCGGATTTGCGATCGCCGGTCTGCGTGACTTCCTCCACAACGGCGACGTCCTCGAGCTTTGTGGAGTACGATCCGGACAGGTACAGCGCGAGCTTTGCGCAGCCCGGCCCGATCAGCTCATACAGGACGCTCGACGCGAGGATGACGGTCTGCAGGTCGCTGCCCATGACGCCGCCGAGCGTCCGCGCGCCGAGCGCGGCCAAGCCGATGGCGACGCCCGCCTGCGGGATGAGGGCAAGACCGAGATAATTGCGCACCAGCGGCGGCTTGCCGACGAGCCGGCAGCCCAGCCACGCGCCCGCGTATTTGCCGAGAATGCGGACGAAGAAATACCCGACGCCGATGACGAGCAGCGGTACGCCGTCAAGATTCCCGGCGGCGGAAAACAGCGCGTCCAGCCGGAACGACATGCCGGAGCGGACAAAGAACAGAAGCAGGATCGGCGGACTGAAATAATTGAGCTGCTTGAAGAGCTTGTCGTCCTCCGCGATATTCGTGTAGACCGTACCCATCATCATGCAGCCGAGCAGCGGTGAAACGTCCAGCAGCGTGCACGCGCCGCAGAACGTGAACAGAAGCGCGATGGAGATGATGAGCTTATTGTCGGTCGAGCGCTTCTGCGGCATAAGGAGCTTCATGAAAAGACCGAACAGCCCGCCGAGCGCAAGCACCAGCAGGTTGAGAATCACCGGCTCCGCCAGCGTCCGCAGGGAAAACCCGCTTCCGCCCGCCGCTGAAGCCAGCGCAATGGAGATGGCGACGGAATACAGAACCAGTCCGACCACGTCGTCCAGCGCGACGACCTGCAGAAGCGTGTCGACAAAATCGCCCTTCGCGCCGGTCTGCCGGATGGTCATCATGGTGGAAGCCGGCGCCGTGGCCGAGGCCAGCGCCGCGAGGACGATCGAAAAGGCCAGATCGAGCCGCAGAACGAAAAACGTCAGGACGAACACGAAGACCGAGGCCAGCACGGCCTCTAAAACTGTGACCCAGACGACGGCGAGGCCGTTCTTTTTTAGCGTGGAGAGCTTGAAAAATTCGCCGGTGGAGAAGGCGATGAACGCCAGCGCGATATCGGACAGAAAATCCGTGCCGTCAATGATCGACTGCGGGACGAGATCCAGGACATACGGCCCGATCAGAATGCCCGCGAGAATGTAGGCGGTCACGTTCGGCAGGCGGAGAAGCTTTGTGAGCCGCGTCATGAGAAAGCCGGAGAACAGCATCAGCGCGACGGCAAGAATGATCGCCGAGACCGGGCTGAGACCGGCGATAAACTGAGAAAGCTGCACAGACCTCACCTCCCATGGCAGCTAGAGTTTCCCATAGTCTATCATATTCCCGCCGCCGGTGCAAGCACCGCGATCTGCCAGGATGTTTCCTTATCCGGACAAAAAAGGTCTTGCAATCCGGCGGTCGAACCGATACCATATACATGGAAAAAGAAACGGAGGGATGCGGTATGATCCGGACCGTCGGCATCGTCAGCCTGTCGAGAGGGCTCCTGGGTGAGCCGTTTATGCAGCACGAGGCAGCGCTCGGCCTTTCGCGCCTGCAGGCCTACGGCCTGCGGGTCAAGTTCCTGCCGCATGCCCGCGACGGGCTGGACGCCCTGCGCCGGCACCCGGAGTGGCGGGCGGAGGACCTGCTGCAGGCCTTCCGCGACCCGGAGATCGATCTGATCCTCTGCGCCATCGGCGGCGACGACACCTACCGCCTCGCGCCGTATCTGTTTGAACAGGACGCGCTGCAGAAGGCCGTGACGCAGAAGCCCTTCCTCGGCTTTTCCGACACGACGATCGACCATTTCATGCTCCATAAGGTCGGCCTGCCGACATTCTACGGGCAGGCGTTCCTGCCGGATATCTGTGAATTGGACAAAGAAATGCTGCCCTATACCCGGCAGTATTTTGAGGAGCTTCTCACGAGCGGCTGCATCCGCTGCATCCGCCCGAGCGGGGTCTGGTACGAGAGCCGGAAGTCCTATGACGCGTCGCAGCTCGGTATCCCGCTGCGCGCGCACGAAGAGGCGGGCAGCTTCCGTCTGCTGCAGGGCAGCGGGCAGTTCCGGGGCGAGATCCTCGGCGGCTGCATCGACAGTATCTTTGACATGTTCGACCCGACGCGCTACGCGGACATGCCGGAGATCTGCCGGAAATACGGCCTGTTCCCGTCCGCGGCGGAATGGCAGGGAAAGATCCTGCTGCTGGAATCAAGCGAGGAGCAGATGGAACCCGCAAAGTACCGCAGGGCGCTGGAATATCTGAAGCAGGCCGGGGTCTTTGCGGCGGTCAGCGGCGTGCTGGTCGGAAAGCCGATGGACGGCGTCTGGCAGGAGGAATACGAAGCGCTTCTGCCGCAGGTGATTGGCGACCCGGAGCTGCCGGTCGTGTGCGGACTTTCGGTCGGCCACGCGCTGCCGCGCTGCATCGTGCCGTTCGGCGTTATGGCGCAGGTGGATGTCCCGGCACAGAAAATTGAGTTTTTATGATAACGGAGATAACAGAAGGAGGCAGTTTTATGCACAGACAATCGCCCGCGCTGGTCATTATGGCGGCCGGGATGGGAAGCCGCTTCGGCGGACTGAAGCAGATGGAGCCGGTGGACAAAGAGGGCCACAGCATCATCGATTTTTCCATGTATGACGCACGCCGCGCGGGCTTCCGCGATCTGGTCTTTATCATCAAGCGCGAGCATGACGCCCTGTTCCATGAGCGGATCGGCAATCGCATGGAGCAGTTTTTCAACGTTTCGTATGTTTATCAGGAGCTGACGGACATCCCGGACGGCTGCGAGGTGCCGGGGGGGCGCGTCAAGCCCTGGGGCACGGCGCAGGCCGTCGCCTGCTGCCGGAACGTGCTGCATGGGCCGTTCGCTGTCATCAACTCCGACGATTTCTATGGCCGCATGGCCTTTCAGGAGATCTATGACTTTTTGAGCGGTAATGACGACCCGCACCGCTATGCGATGGTCGGCTATCGCGTAAAAAACACCGTGACGAAGTTCGGCTCTGTGGCGCGCGGCGTATGCGAGGTGCAGAATGGCCTTCTGACCGGCATTACCGAGCGGACGAAGATCGTCCAGCGCGGAGATGAGATCGCCTTCACCGAGGATGGCGAGCACTATACTGCCCTGCCCGGCGATGCGATCGTATCCATGAACATCTGGGGCTTCACGGAGCAGATGGTGACCGAGATTTGGACGCGGATGCCTGCGTTCTTCCGGACGGATGTCGCGCAGAACCCGCTGAAGAGCGAGTTTTATCTGCCGGTGGTCGTCAACCAGCAGCTGCAGGAGGGGACGGCCAGCGTACAGGTGCTGCCGTGCGAGGAGGTCTGGCACGGCGTCACGTACCGCGAGGATCTGTCGTCGGTAAAGGAAGCGATCTGCGCGCTCAAGTCCGCAGGCGTCTACGAAGAGCGCCTTTGGCCGGACAAGCCGTAAAAAACAAACAGGGATAAAAACTGCCGCGGCCAATGTTTGGCCGCGGCAGGATCTTTTTTACTGTCTGGATTTCATGAGCGTGCGCATTCTTGCTGCGTGGTCGAGCTGGCGCTTGCGCATACGGAGGTTCTTCGGCGTGACCTCCAGCAGCTCGTCGTCAGCGAGGTATTCCATGCACTGCTCGAGCGAGAGGACGGTCGGCGGGACGAGCCGGATGGCCGCGTCGGAGCCGGCGGCGCGCATGTTCGTCAGCTGCTTTTTCTTGCAGACGTTGACGGTCATGTCCTCGTTGCGGTTGCACTGGCCGACGATCATACCGGCGTAGACCTCCACGCCCGGCCCGATGAACATGGAGCCGCGATCCTGTACGCCGCCGATGCCGTAGGCGGTGGACTCGCCGGTCTCGAACGCGACGAGCGAGCCGGTCAGACGGCGCGCGATCTCACCCTTGACGGGCGCGTAGCTGTCAAGTGTCGAAGCCATGATGCCCTCGCCGCGGGTGTCGGTCAAAAACTCATTGCGGTAGCCGAACAGGCCGCGCGTCGGGACAAGGAACTCCAGCCGCATGCGGCTGCCGACCGGCGTCATGGACACGAGATCGCCCTTGCGCTGGGAGATCTTGTCGATGACGGAGCCGACGGAGGTCTCCGGCACGTCCGCGATCATGCGCTCGATCGGCTCGCAGAGCTTGCCGTCGATGGTCTTGTTCAGAACGTGCGGCGTGGAGACCTGGAACTCATAGCCCTCGCGGCGCATGGTCTCGATGAGGATGGACAGATGCATCTCGCCGCGGCCCGCGACGTTGAAGGCGTCGGTGCCCATCTCGGTCACGTGCAGGGAAACGTCCTTCAGAAGCTCTCTTTGCAGGCGGTCACGCAGGTTGCGCGACGTGACGTACTTGCCCTCGCGGCCCGCGAACGGAGAATCGTTGACGGAGAACGTCATTTCGATGGTCGGGTCGGAGATCTTGACGAACGGCAGCGGCTCGACGGTCTCAAGGTCGCAGAGCGTGCGGCCGATGGTGATGTCGGAAATGCCGGAGAAGGCGACGATCTCGCCCGCCGAAGCCTCCTGAATGGGGCTGCGGCCAAGGCCGGTGAACTCATACAGGGCGACGACCTTTTCCTTCTTCTTGAGCTCGGGGTTATGATAGTCGCAGACGATGACTTCCTGATTCTGGTGGATCGTGCCGCGCTCGATGCGGCCGATGCCCATACGGCCGACGAACTCGTTGTAGTCGATAGAGGAGACCAGCACCTGCAAAGGGCCGTTGGGGTCGCCCGTGGGCGGGTCAATGTAGTTGACGATGGTCTCGAACAGCGGGGTCAGATCGGTGCCCTTCTCGTCCGGGCCATAGGACGACGTGCCCTCGCGCGCGGAACAGAAGATGGTGGGGGAGTCGAACTGCTCCTCTGTGGCGTTGAGGTCAAGCAGCAGTTCGAGGACCTCGTCCATGACCTCGTGGATGCGCGCATCCGGCCGGTCGATCTTGTTGACGACGACGATGACCTTGTGCCCGAGCTCCAGCGCCTTCTGCAGAACGAAGCGCGTCTGCGGCATGGGGCCTTCGGCTGCGTCGACCAGCAGCAGAACGCCGTCGACCATCTTGAGGATACGCTCGACCTCGCCGGAGAAGTCGGCGTGGCCCGGCGTGTCGACAATGTTGATCTTGTAGCCCTTATAGTGAACGGCCGTGTTCTTTGCCAGGATGGTGATGCCGCGCTCACGCTCGAGATCGCCGGAGTCCATGACCCGGTCGACAACGGCCTGATTCTCGCGGTAAACGCCGCCCTGCTTCAGCATCTGGTCGACCAGCGTGGTCTTGCCGTGGTCAACGTGTGCGATGATTGCAATATTACGAATTTTATCCTGCGTCATACTTGGCGCCCCTTCCTTCTTGGCCTGAAAAATCTCACAAAAAAGAATTTTAGCACAGGGATGCCGGAAATACAAGGTTTTTCTGCAAGAATCTCGTGTAAAATCAACACTTTTGCGTGGGATTTTTTGTGCATGCACACAACAGACGCGCCAGCGGAGACAAACGGCGCGCCTGCGGCATACAATGGGGCGAAGGAGGGAAGCTGCATGCAGCCACTTACGGAAAAACAGACGCAGCGGGTATGGAGCCGCGTGATGAACGCGCAGGCCGTCCCGGCTGCCGATATGACGACGACCGGCGAGACCGGCCAGACGGCGCTGACGCCGGAGAAGCTTCTGGAGCTGATCGCGGGCGAGCGCGCGGACAGCGCGCTCTACGCCCATCTTGCCTGCCGGATGAAGGGCCGGGCGCAGGCGATGCTGCGGGAGCTTTCGCGGCAGGAGACCTGCCACGCGAAAAAGCTCGCCGCCGTCTATTTCCTGCAGACCGGCAAAAAGGCCTGCCCGGCCAAACCGGAGCCGCCCTGCGTCACCTGCATCAATGAGACGCTCCGCCAGCGCTATACCGAGGAGCATGCCGCACACGAGGCCTATGAGGCGCTCGCCGGATCGGCCGGGACGCACCGGTGCATGCTCCTGAAAATGGCCGAAGAGGAATGCAAACACGCGCAGACGATCCTCTGCATCCTGCAGAACTGCCTGTAAAAAAATTTTTCTTTTTCTGCAACATTCAGCCTGCCCCAGCTGTATACAGGGCAGAACGGCAAATGAGCCGTCAGAAAATTACCAAAGCAATTTCAGGAGGAACCAAAGTTATGAAAAAGGTATTCGCATTTGTATTGACCGCAGCCATGCTTCTGAGCCTTGCCGCGTGCAGCACCGCCGCAAAGACGGACCGCGCGGACGAAACGCCTGCCGCAGAACAGACGCAGACCGACAACACACAGATCCCGAACCCGTGGACGGAGTATGCTTCGCTGGACGAAGCCGAGAATGCAGCCGGCTTCGACTGCACGATCCCCGACGCGATCGACGGCTGCAGTGAAACGTCGTTCCGTGTTCTGGACTCGGACGGCGAGACGAGGCTGGAAGTCATCTACGCGGACGGCGAAACGGAGATCGCCCGCGTGCGCAAGGCACCCGGTACCGAGGACATCAGCGGCGACTATAACGCCTACGACGAGCAGGACGTCGCCGTCGGCGATGTGACCGTCACGATGAAATCTGTGGACGGCCAGGTGAAGCTTGCAATCTGGCAGGACGGCGGCTATACTTACGCTGTATCCATGGAGGCAGGCATTTCTGCCGACGCTATGGCGGAGCTGGTATCCCAGATCGGGTAACAGACAACAGGCCGTGCAGACACGTCTGCACGGCCTTGATGAGGAGAACAGGATGGAACAATGTATTCAATTGTACCCGGCAGGACTGGCCGGGATGCTGTGGCGCGCGGCAATGCGGCTCTTTGCCGGGAGCGAAACACCGGCAGAACCGATGCGCAGCCGCACGGAGGTAAATGCCCGCGCCGAGCAGCTTCTGGACCGGTACGGCAACAGCCTTTTACGCTATGCGTATTCCTATCTTCACAATATGGAGGACGCCGAGGAGGTCCTGCAGGATACGCTCATTCAGTTTCTGAAGACCGCGCCCGTCTTTCTGAGCCGGGAGCATGAAAAGGCGTGGCTTCTGCGCGTGGCGGCCAATCTCAGCAAGAACCGGCTGAATTATAATAAGCTCCGCCAGACGGACGAGCTGAACGAGGAGCTGACAGCGGAGGGGCGCGAGGATCTGTCGTTCGTATGGGACGCGGTCCGGCAGCTGCCGGAGAGCTGCCGCGAAGCTGTGCACCTGTTCTATTACGAGGGCCTGAGCACGAAGCAGATCGCGTCCGTTTTGCAGCGGAAGGAAGCGACCGTCCGCTCCGACCTGCACCGCGGGCGCGAGCAGCTGAAAACGATCCTGAAGGAGGCGTATGACTTTGAAGTATGACGAGCTGATGGACAAGATCGAAGTGACCGACGCCATGCGCGCACGCATCCTGACCCGCGTTTCCGGCGCGGCCAGAAGGCCGTCTGCCGTAAGGCGCTGGGCGCTGGCCGCGGCGTGCTTTGCCGTCCTTCTTCTGGGCGCGCTGACGGTGCCGAAGCTTCTGAACGGCGATCCGGCGCAGAAGCAGCCGGAGCAGGGCGTGATGATCGCAAACGGAATGGAGGAGGTCGCATCTGCGCAGGCGCTGACGAACGCGGTCGGCTTCCCGGTATCGGAAGCGGCAGACCTGCCCTTTAAGCCGGAAACTGTATACTATACAAGCTACTGGGGCCAGATGGCGCAGATCACCTATGAAGCGGGTGACCAGACGGCAGAGCTCCGCAAATCGCCGGGCACGGACGAAAACTCCGGGGATTATACCGAGTATCCCGCAACACAGCAGCTGACGGTCGGCGATCTCGATGTCCAGCTGCGCGGCGATGCGCAGGACGCGTATACGCTGGCCGTCTGGACGGATGGGCAGTATGCCTATTCCCTGCGCCTGTCGCAGGGGCAGACCGCGGAGGTCTGGCAGCAGATCATCACGGGGGTGCAGTAGGATGCAGGAGAATCAGACATTGGCCGTGCAGGTCTGGATCGACGAGCAGGAGAAGCTGGTCTCCTGCCATGAGATCCCGGGCGGCAGCGCGCGGCAGTTCGCCAGCCCGGACGCATTTCAGGCGTTTATCCTGAGCCTGATCGGAAAGAGCTTCCGTTTTATGTAGGGACATGTTAAAATAGAACCAAAAGAAAAAGCGGGGGCATTTGCATGGAACGCAGGAATAATTATGAGATCCAGGCCGCGCAGGCGCGGGCGCTGTTCTGCGCGCGCGATCTTTGTGAGGTCATCCGGCGGCACGAGCTGCGGGCGGACGCGGTGTATCTCTATCTGACGCTTTTATCAGAGCCGTACCGCGTCAGCCGCGCGAGCGGGCACATTGAACGCTGGGTCAAGGACGACTGGCGCAGCGCGGACAGCTTTGACGAGACATTGACGATCTTTGACCTGCTGTGCGACGCAAAGCCCGGCCGGCGCGCGGCCGGGACGTGGAAAACCACGCTGGAATTTGGCCATCAGGTGCACCGGGGACTGCTGGAGTCGGAAAAGGCGGACGCGCTGGAGCTGCTGTTTGACCGGCAGCCGGAGCTGTTCCGGGCGGCCTGCATCCGCCTTGGCGGGCAGGTGATGGAGGGCGCGGATCTTGCATTTTCTCTGCCGTTTTTCGAGGATCTCCGGATCGCCCTGCAATTCTGGCACGGCGACGAGGAGTTTGCCCCGCGCCTGCGTATCCTCTGGGACGCGAACGCCGACCAGTATCTCAAGTACGAGACCATGTACTACGCCGCCGCCGTCATCAAAAGCCGCCTGCGGGAAGATGCGTAAATGCAAAACAAAAAGCTCTGCCATACGGCAGAGCTTTTTTATGCGCTATTATCACATCACGCGCTCAACGGCGTGGTACAGGCTGCGGATGGCAAGCTCGTAGTCGGTTTCCCTGACGGCGATGATGATGTTCAGCTCGCTGGAGCCCTGGTCGATCATGCGGATGTTGATATTGGCGTCGGCAATGACGCGGAAGATGCGCGCGGCGGTGCCCTTGGCGTAGATCATGCCCTGACCGACGACGGCGATGAGGGCCAGCCCGTCCTCGACGCTCACATGGTCGGGGTGCAGCTGCGTTTCGATCTCGTGCAGAACTTCCTCCCGCGCAGGTGCGAGCGCCGCGGTGGAGACGATGATGGAGACCGTATCGATGCCGGACGGGCAGTGCTCGAACGAAATGCCGTGGCTGGCGAAGATCTCAAGAAGCTTTGCCACGAAGCCGATCTCGCCGTTCATCATGGACTTCTCCACATAGACGCTGCTGAAGCCCTTGTGTCCGGCGATGCCCGTGACCTTGCGCTTGTGCGCGTTCGACGGGAGCGTGGGGACGATGAAGGTGCCGGGGTCGGCGGGACGGTTGGTGTTGCGGATGTTGATGGGAATATTGGCCTGCCGGACGGGGAAGACCGCGTCCTCGTGCAGGACAGACGCGCCCATATAGGAGAGCTCGCGCAGCTCGCGGTAGGTGATATAGTCGATGATATGCGGATTTTCCACGATGCGCGGATCGGCGGCCAGCACGCCGGAGACGTCCGTCCAGTTTTCATACAGCTCCGCGCCGACCGCACGCGCAACAATGGAACCCGTCACGTCGGAGCCTCCGCGGGAGAAGGTGTGGATCGTGCCGTCGGGCAGCGCGCCGTAGAAGCCGGGGATGACAGCACGCTCTACATTGACGAGCGCGTGGCCGATGGCCGTGTTGGTGGCTTCGGCATCGAAGCTGCCGTCTGCATGGAACAGAACCATCTGCGCCGCATCGACGAACGGAACGCCGAGATACGCGGCCAGCAGCTTGGAGTTGAGGTATTCGCCGCGGCTTGCCATATAGTCGCGCTGCGGCGCAGTGCGCAGGTGTGCGGCGATGGCGTCAAAGTCGGCGGCCAGATCGGCCTGTAAGTGCAGCTGGGCGATGATATCTTCAAAGCGCTGCCGGATCTGCGTCAGCGTGGGCAGAAAGTCCTCGCCCGCGCAGGCGGCGTCATAGCAGCGGTAGAGCAGATCCGTGACCTTGGTATCGTCGGAGCAGCGCTTGCCGGGCGCGGACGCAACGACATAGCGGCGGGCGGGATTTTCGCGGATGATGGCTGCGACCTTTTCAAACTGTCCGGCAGTAGCCAGCGAGCTGCCGCCGAACTTCACAACAATAGGACCCATAATCAAACTCCTGTCTTTCGTTCTATTCTGCCAGCGCGCGTTCGAGCACGGCGGCGTGCAGCGCCGCCGCGGTGACGGCAGCGCGGATATCCGGTAAAAACTGCGGGGAGTGGAGCGGCGCGGCGCAGCCTGCGCCGACGTGATAGAAGCAGCCGCGCGCGGCGGACAGATAATATCCAAAATCCTCGGTCATGAGCGTGGGTTGCTGTAAAACGGCGATATTCGGTTTGCCCAGCAGCTGCACAGCAGTGTCGTGAACCAGCCGCGAAGCGCCGTCGTCATTCACAATGCCGGGATAGCTCTCGTGCAGCTGCACATCGATCTGCGTGCCGGTCTGCGCGGCGGTCTCTGCCGCCGCATCGGTGACCAGCCTGCGCATGCGCGCGCGGCTATCCGGGCCGAGCGTGCGGAGAATGCCGGTCAGCTGCGCGATATCGGCCACGACGTTGATGGCCGTCCCGGCTTGCAGCGTGCCGACGGTGACGGCGCAGCGCTCGCCGTTCAGCGCAGTTCGGAGCGAGACGAGCCGGAGGGCAAGCTGCGCCGCGGCCTGCAGGGCGTCAATGCCCTTTTCCGGCTCCGCGCCGTGGGCGCTTTTGCCGCGGACGGTGATGGAAAACGTGTCGGACGCGGCGTAGAATTTGCCATACCGGATCCCGACACACCCGAGCGGCAGCTCCGGCGAGACGTGCGCGCCGAACACGGCGTCCACGCCGCGCAGGCATCCCGCGTCCACGAAGCGCTGCGCGCCGCCGCAGCCCTCTTCGTCCGGCTGGAATAAAAACCGGATGGAGCCGCAGAGCGTCTCGCGGTGCGCCGCGAGGAGCATGGCCGCGCCGACGGCGGCCGTCATATGGATATCATGCCCGCAGGCGTGCATGACGCCGGGCGTCTGGGAGGAAAATTCTGCGCCGGTCGCTTCGGTGACGGCGAGCGCGTCCATATCGGCGCGCAGGGCGGCAGTCCTGCCGGGCTTTGCGCCATGGAGCGTCGCGCAGAGCGCTGTTCCGAACGGATTTTCAACCGTCAAGCCCAGCGGCTCAAGGATGCTTTTGAGATAGGCCGAGGTTTTGATTTCCTGATTGCCGAGCTCCGGCGCGCGGTGCAGCGTCTGCCGGACGGCTTGCAGGAAGCTTTGCAGGGAAGCGGCTTCGGAGAGAAAGTCCGTCATCTGGAGCCTCCCTCCGCGCGCAGCGCGCGGACGAACCGCTCCAGCCGGTCAAGTCCCTCGTGCAGCTGCTCGTTTCCGTAGCAATACGTCAGGCGGATATAGCCCTCCGCGCCGAAGCAGCTGCCCGGCGTGGCGGCAAGCCCGGCTTCGCGGATCATGCGCGTGCAGAACTCCGCCGAGGGAAGCCCAAATTCCTGAATGGACGGGAAGACGTAGAACGCGCCGTCCGGCGTGCAGACCGGAAGCTGCATGTCCCGCAGACGCTGCAAGACATAGCTGCGGCGCGCGCGGTAGGTCTCAAGCATCGGCGTGACGTCGCAGCCAAGCGCGCGGATGCAGGCGGTCTGGAACGGCGCGGGCGTGGAGACGACCATGAACTGATGCAGAAGCTCCAGCCGCTCCTTGACGGAAGCGTCGGACAGCAGATACCCCATCCGCCAGCCGGTCATGGCATACGGCTTGGAAAAGCTCTGCACGAGCAGGATCTGCTGCCGCAGGCCGCGGAACTCCGCGAAGCTGTGATAGCCGCCGGAATAATTCAGCTGCCGGTACACATCGTCGCAGATGACGAAGATCCCCCGGCCCTGTACGGCGTCATGGACGGCTTGCAGACTGCTTTCATTGTACACGCAGCCGGTCGGATTGTTGGGAGAGTTCAGGACGATGGCCTTGGTACGCGGCGTGATGAGGGCGCGCAGCCGATCGGCGTCCAGCTGGAAGCCGTCCGGCGCGGTGTCATACGGGACAAAGACCCCGCGGCACAGGCCGATGATCTGCTCATACAGAACGAACGCAGGCGTCGGGACGATGACCTCGTCGCCCGGATTCAGGATCCCGAACAGGGCGACAAACAGCGCTTCCGTCGCACCGGCGGTCAAAATGACCTCGTCCGGCGTATAGTCCATGCCGTTTTTTTCGCGCTCAAAGCGGGCAACGGCTTCGCGCAGGGCGTAGGTGCCGTTATTGTCGATATAATGTGTCTGCCCGGCGGCCAGCGCCTCCGGCACGGCGTCGCAGACGGGCTGCGGCGTGGCGAAATCCGGCTCGCCGAGCGTCAGGGCGATGCAGCCGGGCATCTTGTTGGCAAACTTGGAAAATTCGCGGATGGCGCTGCGCTTTGCGCCGTAGACGGCTTCATTCAGCTGCATCACAGCATCCCCTTTGCCTGCGTGAAGGCTTCGTCGACATCGAGCGTCGCCAGATAATCGGCATACGTCTCCGCCCGGCGGATGCACTGCACGCTGCCGTCCTCTTTCAGAAGCAGCTCCGCGCAGCGCAGCTTGCCATTGTAATTATAGCCCATGGCGTGTCCGTGCGCACCGGCGCACGAGATAACGAGCATATCTCCCTCTTCTACGGCGGGAAGCGGACGGTCGACGGTAAATTTGTCGTTGTTTTCGCACAGCGAGCCGACGACGTCGACGGTCAGCTCTGCCGGGGCGTTCTCCTTGCCGAGGACCGTGACCGGGTGATATGCGCCGTACATGGCCGGGCGCATGAGATCGCAGGCCGTGGCGTCCACGCCGATATATTCCTTGTAAATGTGCTTTTTGCCGACCACGGTGGTGACCAGATGGCCATACGGGCCTGTCATATAGCGGCCCATCTCGGTGCAAAGGCGCACCGAAATGCCCGCGGGCGTCAGAATTTCTTCATACGCCTGCCGGACGCCCTCGCCGATGGCGAGAATGTCGACCGCCGTTTCCTCCGGCCGGTAGGGAATACCCACGCCGCCGGACAGATCGACAAATTCGATCGTAACGCCGACGGTATCGCGGATCTCGCGCACCAGCCAGAACAGCTCGCGCGCGAGCGCCGGATAATATCCGTTTTCCAGCGAGCAGCTGGCGGCCATGCAGTGCAGGCCGAAATGCTGTACGCCCTTTTCCTTCAGAATGGCATACGCATCCAGCAGCTGCTGTTTCGTCATGCCGAATTTGGAGTCGTACAGGTGCCCCATAATGTCGTTCGTGATCTGGAATTTGCCGGGGTTATAGCGGCAGCAGACGGTATCGGGAATGCCGATGGCGTGCTCCATGTGCCCGATCTGCGTCAGATCGTCCAGATTGATGATCGCGCCGACGGCGGCCGCCGCACGGTATTCCTGCGGCAGCGTCTCGTTGGAGGAGAGGATGATCCGATGTCCCGTCATGCCGGAGCGCTCGGCCAGCATCAGCTCCGGCACCGACGCGCAGTCCGCGCCGCAGCCAAGCTCTGCCAAAAGCCGCAGGATCGCCGGTGTGGGCGTTGCCTTGACGGCAAAATACTCACAAAAGCCGGGATTCCACGAAAACGCCCGGTACAGCTCCTGCACGCAGCGGCGGATGCCGGCTTCGTCATAGATATAAAAGGGCGTGGGATATGTTTCGCGCCAGGTCTGCGCCTGAGAAAGCGTAAAGGGAAGCATACCGGTACCTCCAAGTATCAGATCGTCCGCAGCGCTGGCTCCAGCGCTGTTTTCATGGTGGTCTTGCCGTCCTTTTCCTTGATGACGCGCGCCGGGCATCCGGCGACGACCATATTGGCCGGGACATCGTCCACGACGACGGCTCCGGCTGCGACGACCGCGTTTTCACCGACATGTACGCCCTCGATCACGACGGCGTTCGCGCCGATGAGCACGCCGTCGTCAATGACGACGGGTTTGGCAGATGCCGGTTCAATGACACCGGCCAGCACTGCGCCCGCGCCCACGTGGCAGTTTTTGCCGACCGTTGCGCGGCCGCCGAGGATCGCGCCCATGTCGATCATGCTGCCCTCGCCGATGACGGCGCCGATGTTGATGACCGCGCCCATCATGATGACCGCGCCCTTGCCGATCGTGACCTGCTCGCGGATGATCGCACCCGGCTCGATGCGGGCGGGGATGTCCTTGAGATCGAGCATGGGGATGGCACTGTTGCGGCAGTCGTTTTCAATGACGATATCGGCGATCTTTTCCCGGTTGGCTTCGAGGATCGGGCCAAGCTCGCGCCAATCGCCGAAGACGATCCTGTCGCCTGTGCCGAAGACCTTCGCGGAGCCGTAATCAATCGGTGCGGTTTCCTTGATATAGAGCTTTACAGGCGTCTTTTTTTCGGCCTGTGCGATATACTGGATGATCTCCTGTGCGTTCATTGTGCGTCCTCCTGACCGATGAGATCCTGCATGGTATAAAGTCCCGCCGGCTTTCCGACGAGGAAGCGGACGGCCTGCATCGCGCCGTCGGCGAAGAGTGCACGGTCTTTTGCTTCATGGCGGAGCGTCAGCACCTCAGAGCCGGTGGCGATGAGAATTTCATGCGTGCCGGGCAGATTGCCGAGCCGCAGCGAGTGAATGCCAATCTGCTTCTTTTCCCGCTTGCCGTTTTCATGGCGGCCGATGACAAATTCCGCGTCCGGGCGAACGGAAGCGATGCTGTCTGCCAGCGTCAGTGCCGTGCCGCTGGGAACATCGAGCTTCTGGTTGTGGTGCATTTCGACGATCTCAATGTCCGCGTCCGGGAACATCGCTGCCGCGCGGCGGGCAAGATCGGCAAGGACCGCAATGCCGAGCGAGCAGTTTGAAGCGAAGAAGACCGGGATCTCGGCGGCAGCCGCCTGAATCTGCGCGCGCTCGGGTTCCGTCTGGCCGGTCGTGGCGATGAGAAGGGGAAGCTTCCGCGCCAGACAATACTCGACCAACGCGCCGGTGGCGCTGTGGTGGGAGAAATCGACCACGCAGTCGGCAGGCCCCTGATAATCAGAGAGCGTCTGCCAGCAGCCGTTTTCGTTTGCAGGATAGTCCGGGCTGATACGCGCGGCGACCTCGTTTCCGGCAGCCGCGCAGATGAGCTGCCCCATGCGGCCGGTCGCGCCGTGTACAATGATCTGCATGCCATCTTCCTCCTTATACGTTCAGTCCCTGTGCGCGCATGCACGACAGGAGCACCTCGCGGTGTGCAGGCTCCATCGTCGTCAGCGGCAGGCGCAGATAATCCTCGCAGAAGCCGAGCGCGGCCATCGCGGCCTTGACCGGGATGGGGTTGACCTCGGAGAACAGAGCGTGGATGAGCGGCAGAAGCTCGCATTGCAGCGCGGCGCTTCCGGCGATATCGCCATTCCAGAACCGGGTGCAGATCTCCACGGTCTTGCGGGGCAGGACGTTTGACAGAACGGAAATGACGCCGCTGCCGCCCATGGAGAGGATGGGGACGATCTGATCGTCGTTGCCGGAGTAGATGCTGAGCGAATCGCCCACGAGAGACGCCGTGGTCACGATGCTGGAAATGTCGCCGTTGGCTTCCTTGATCCCGGCGATCCTCGGGTGCTGCGCGAGCTTCTGATAGGTGGCGGGCTGGATATTGACGCCCGTGCGGGACGGGACGTTGTAGACGATGATGGGCTTCGTCGAAGCGTCGGCGATGGCGGTATACATCTGGACAAGGCCGTTCTGCGTGGCCTTGTTGTAGTAAGGGGTCACGACGAGCATGGCGTCGCAGCCGACCTCGCAGGCGTACTTCGTCAGGCTGATGGCGTAGGCCGTGTCGTTCGAGCCGGTACCGGCGATGATGGGGACGCGGCCAGCTGCGCGCTCTGCGCTGTAGCGCAGAACCTCGCGGTGCTCCTCGTCGGTCAGCGTGGAGCCTTCGCCGGTGGTGCCGGCGATGACGAGGGCGTTCACGCCCTCATCGATCTGCCAGTCGATGAGACGGCCAAGCGCCGGATAGTCGACGCCGCTGGCGTTCAGCGGGGTGATGAGGGCGGTTGCAACGCCGCGGAAGATGGGGTTGGAAGTCATAATGCAGTCTCCTTTTGTTAGCGTCGCTTGACAAGGGCACGCATGGTTTTCCCGGGCCTGAACGACGCCTGATTTCGTTATTCTCGTTGATGGGCGGCAGCCGCGGCTAAAAGGTATGAGCCGCGGCAGACCTGACGGTATGATGTCAGGCCAGCCCATCTGCCTCGTCTGCCTTGTCAGCCGCCGTCCATGCTCCGGGAAAACTCGCAGACCCGCCGGGCGTTCTGGCGCGTTTTTCGCAAGGCAGAGGACGCAGGCATACCGACGTATGTCAAGGACGATAACGCCGCGAAAGACGTGTCAGAACGTCCTGCGGGCATGTGTGCCCTTGTCAAACGACGCTGTAATTCGCCATTTACTGCAATCTGAGGACAAAAAACGCGGCATATGCATGATGCATTTGCCGCGTCCGTCATCCGGTATTCTGCCCATCCTCCGATGAAAAGAATCTGGCAGGAATCCGCAATTAATTCATAGCTCTCCGCAAATGCGACAGTCAGGCGGATGTTCTCCGCATGCCCAGAAAAGCTTCGCCTGCTTTCCTTCGGCGGCAGCCCCTTTCTCCGAAGCAACGGCCCTGCGACGGCCTTGCACTCCGGATACTCTTGACTTCCGCACCTCTATCCTTTAACTGCAATATTTGGTTGTCCAAAGCATAGCATCAAACGGACAATTTGTCGATTGACGCTTTTCACAAACTTTGCCGGTTTTTTACGGTTTTCTTACACATACCGGATGGAAATGACTGCTCACACGCCGAAATAGGCGCGGATGGTCTGCATGCGCTCGCTCTGGGCAACGTGGAAGGGACAGCGGCTGTCACAGTGGCCGCAGCCGATGCAGTCGCCGGCGGTCTTTTCAAGCGTCAGATAATGCTCCTTCGCCAGCTTATCGCCGAGCTGGGCCAGATCGTAATACTTGTTGATGAGTGCGATATCCAGCCCTGCGGGACACGGGTGGCAGTGGCGGCAGTAGACGCAGCTGCCCATGGCGGAGGCGGGCGCGAAGCCGCTGATGCAGGCATAGTCGCGTGCGTCGGCATCGGCGGAGAAATACTCCAGAACCTCCCGCAGCTCCTGCTCGCTGCCGTAGCCGGGCAGGACGGTGATGACGCCGGGCTTATCAAGCGCATACTGGATGCACTGCGCCTTGCTGAGCGCGACGCCGAAGGGGGATTTGGCCGCGTCGAGCAGCTGACCGCCGCAGAACGGCTTCATGACGGAAATGCCGACGCCCTCCTGCTGGCAGCGGCGGTAGAGCGCCTGCCGCTCGGCATTCTCGCCGATGCCGAAATCGCCCTTGCCGTAATCGTAGATCGGATTGATGCTGAACATGACCATATCCACAATGCCGAGATCGAGTACCTGCTGCACGAGCGCGGGCGTATGCGAGGACAGGCCGATATGGCGCACGACGCCCTGCGCCTTCAGCCGCTGGATCTCGTCCAGAACGCCGTTTTTGAGGTACGTCTGCAGGTCATGCGCTTCATCAATGCAGTGGATGAAGCCAAAGTCAATGTAGTCCGTCTGCAGATGCTTCAGCTGCCAGTCGACCGAGGCGCGGATCTCGTCCAGATCGGTCGTCCAGCCGTATTCGCCGGAGGTATAGTCCGCGCCGAAGTGCACCGGTAAATAGACCTTGTCCCGGATGCTGTGCAGCGCCTTGCCATAGGCCGGGAAGATGGCGGCGTGGCCGCCTGCCATGTCGAAGTAGTTGATGCCCGCGTCATAGGCAGCGCGGACAGTCCGGATGATCTCCTCCTCCGGCTGCGCGCCGATGACAGAGGAGCCCATGCCGAGGACGCTGATGCGTTCGCCGCCGTGCGGCAGTGTGCGGTATTCCATAGTACGCTCTCCATTATTATGTCAGTTCTTTTTTTCGGCTTCGCTCCGCAGGCGGATGATCTCGTCGCGGAGGACGGCGGCGTATTCGTATTCCATCATGTGCGCGGCTTTGCGCATCTGCGCTTCGAGCTTCTCGATCTCGCGTGAGAGCTCCTGCCGCGTCATCTTCACGCCGCTCTTGCCCTTGTGTTCCTGCGCGGGCGAAGCGGAGATCTCGATGAGATCGCGGATGGATTTGACGATGGTCTTCGGCACGATGCCGTGCGCCCTGTTATAGTCGTCCTGGATCTGGCGGCGGCGCGCCGTCTCGTCCATGGCCGCGCGCATGGCGGGCGTGATCTTGTCCGCGTAGAGAAGGACGCGGCCCTGCGCGTTTCTGGCGGCGCGGCCGATGGTCTGGATGAGACTCGTCTCCGAGCGGAGGAACCCCTCTTTATCGGCGTCCAGAATGGCGATGAGCGATACCTCGGGCAGGTCAAGACCCTCGCGCAGCAGGTTGATGCCGACCAGCACGTCGAATTTTGCCATGCGCAGGTCGCGGATGATCTCCATGCGCTCCATGGCTCCAATATCCGAATGCATATAGCGCACGCGGATGCCGTTTTCGGTCAGGTATTTGGTTAAGTCCTCGGCCATTTTTTTGGTCAGCGTGGTGACGAGCGTGCGCTCACCCTTGTCCGTCGTGGCGTTGATCTCGCCGATCAGATCGTCGATCTGCCCCTCGATGGGGCGGACGAAGACCTCCGGGTCGAGAAGACCGGTGGGCCTTATCACCTGCTCAGCAATCTGACCGGCGCGGCTGCGCTCATACTCCGCGGGCGTGGCGGAGACATAGATGGCCTGATGGATACGGTCTGTAAATTCGTCGAAGGTGAGCGGGCGGTTGTCGTAGGCCGAGGGCAGGCGGAAGCCGAAGTCCACAAGGCTCTTCTTGCGGGCGTGGTCGCCGTTGTACATGGCGCGCACCTGCGGGAGCGTGACGTGGCTCTCGTCGACGAACAGAATGAAATCGTCAGGGAAATAATCCAGCAGCGTCGTCGGCGGCGTGCCGGGGGCGCGGCCTGCGATGACGCGGGAATAGTTCTCAATGCCGGTGCAGAAGCCAATCTCCTGCATCATTTCCAAATCGTACTGCGTCCGCTGCCGGATGCGCTGCGCTTCGAGCAGCTTGTCGTGCTCCTCAAAGAAGCGCACACGCTCCCACATTTCCGCTTCGATGTCCCGCATGGCGCGGGCCATTTTTTCCTTGGATGCGACGTAGTGCGAGGCCGGATAGATGGCGACGTGGCTGAGAATGCGCTCCGGCATGCCGGTGGTGGCGTTGATCTCGGAAATGCGGTCGATCTCGTCGCCGAAGAACTCGATGCGGATGGCGCGGCCCGCCCAGTAGGCGGGATAGACCTCCAGCGTGTCGCCGCGCACGCGGTAGGCGTTGCGGGAGAAGTTAATGTCGTTGCGCTCATAGCGGATTTCAGTCAGCTTGCGCATCAGGTCGTCCCGGTCGTATTCCATGCCGGGGCGCAGGGAGATGACCATGTTTTTATAGTCGATCGGGTCGCCCAGACCGTAGATGCAGGAGACGGAGGAGACCACGATCACGTCCCGCCGCTCAGACAGGGCGCTGGTCGCGCTGTGGCGCAGGCGCTCGATCTCGTCATTGATGGCGGAATCCTTTTCGATATACGTATCCGTCTGGGCGATATAGGCCTCGGGCTGGTAATAATCGTAGTAAGAAATGAAATATTCCACGGCGTTTTCCGGGAAAAACTCGCGGAACTCCGAGCAGAGCTGGGCGGCAAGCGTCTTGTTGTGCGCAAGCACCAGCGTGGGCCGGTTGAGGTTGGCGATGATATTTGCCATGGTGAACGTCTTGCCGGAGCCGGTGACGCCGAGCAGCACCTGATCGCTCAGACCCATCTGAAGCCCCTGCGTCAGCTTCTCGATGGCCTGCGGCTGGTCGCCGGTGGGCTTGAATTGTGAATGCAGCTTAAAGTCCATAGCTTTCCTCCAGAATGCCGTCGTCGCGCATGGAGACGAAATCGTCGTCGGCGACAATGATATGATCGGCCAGCACGACGCCGACTGCGTCCAGTGCCGCCTTCAGGACCATCGTGGTCTGTTTATCCTCCTGACTTGGCAGAGCCAGCCCACTGGGGTGGTTGTGCGCGAGCACGACGGAGGTCGCGTTGGAGTCCAGCGCCGCCTTGACGACCTTGCGCGCGGCGATGGACGCGACGTTGACGCCGCCGCGGTGAATGAGCACGCAGTCGAGCGCCTTGCATTTGGCGTCGAGACACAGCAGATACACGACCTCCTCGCGCTCGCCGTGGAAGAACGGCAGCAGGTACTGCCCGCATTTGGAGGTGGTGTCGAGCACCTGGATCTGCATGCTGCGGCTCATCAGGCACCGGCGCGCGACCTGCGGCACGAGCAGGAGCAGCTGCGCGGCAGCTTCGCCCACGCCGTCAATTTTCCGGAGCTCCGTCTCCGGCGCGGAAAAAACACCGTCGAGCGTGCCGAAGCGCTTCAGAAGCGCATGTGCCGCCGGGTTCGTATCGCCGCGCGGCGCGGCGTAATAGAGCAGCATCTCCAGCACCTGTACATCCGAAAGAGAATCCATGCCGCTCGTCTTCAATTGTTTCCGCATCCGCTCGCGGTGGCCTTCATGAATGGACATGGGGTGTTTCCTCCTTTTTGGGTGTGGGTGCATGTATGCAGGCTGGGTATACCTCCGGCGGCCCATTCTTTTCTCTCGCAAGAGAAAAGAATGGAGAGAAAAGAGTGATTGGGACGCGGGGCTTGTACCGCAGTGCGATTCAGGTGAGGAACTAATTTGAACATCTTTACATTCGCATCCGGCCACCTTACGGGCGCTATAGTACGCGCCGCCCGTTGGTGTGGGCATCAGATTTGATGGCTACCGCCTTTGAATCAGTGCGGTCAATAGAAGGTGCTTTCAAAACTTGCCGAATGGTACGTATTCGCACAGGCCACTTGGCTCTCCTTCTGGAAGAGCTGTCACCGGAGGTGACTGAGAGGGCTTTGGCAGTCACGGTTTACCCTCTCCGTCTTCGCTCCGCTCAGACACCTCTCCCAACGGGAGAGGCAAGGGGTGCAGAAGCCTTCATTTCCCCGTCGCTTCCCGCAAAAGCTCTTCTGCCGGAACGCCATAGAGCTTTGCGAGGGCGAGCAGGTTTGATGTGGAGGGGTCGGATGCGCCGGATTCCCATTTGCTGACGGCCTGCCGGCTGACGCCGATGGCCTCGGCGACAAACTCCTGTGTCATTTTACAGGCTGTGCGGTGTGCTTTCAAGGCTTCGCCGAGCGTTTTTCTCGTTTCGGTCTTTTCCTTCCGCACCTCGCCGGAGCGCAGGTATTTGAGCAGCGCCCGGATCAGCAGTATGAACAGGAATACAAACGCGCCGAATATACAGATGTTGACTAGAACCAAAATCAATGTGATTTGCATAAGACAATCCATCCTTTCTGTGTTTGGGATGGCTTCAGTATTGCAGAAACACCCGGTTGCGGCCACCAACTATCGCGCAAAATGCGGTTGCGGCGGCTTATTTCAGCATTTTTTTGAGATACTGCCCCGTGAAGCTCTCCGGGCAGGCTGCGATCTGCTCCGGCGTGCCGGTGGCGACGATGGTGCCGCCGCCGGAGCCGCCCTCGGGGCCAAGATCGATGATATGATCGGCGACCTTGATGACGTCGAGATTGTGCTCGATGACAAGGACGGTGTTGCCCGCGTCCACCAGCCGCTGCAAAACCTCAATGAGCTTGTGGACATCCGCCATATGAAGACCCGTGGTCGGCTCGTCGAGGATGTAGAACGTGCGGCCCGTTGCGCGCTTCGACAGCTCTGTCGCCAGCTTCACGCGCTGCGCTTCGCCGCCGGAGAGCGTTGTGGCGCTCTGGCCGAGCTTGATGTAGCCAAGGCCGACGTCGACAAGCGTGGCGATCTTATTGCGGATACGCGGCAGATTGTCAAAGAACGCCAGCGCTTCCTCCGCGGTCATGTCGAGCACGTCCGCGATGTTCTTGCCCTTGTAGAGGACCTCCAGCGTCTCGCGGTTGTAGCGCTTGCCGTGGCAGACCTCGCAGGGGACGAACACGTCCGCGAGGAAGTGCATCTCGATCTTCACAAGGCCGTTGCCGCAGCACGCTTCGCAGCGGCCGCCCTTTGTGTTGAAGGAGAAGCGCCCCGGACCGTAGCCGCGCGTGCGTGCGTCGGCGGTGGAAGCGAACAGATCGCGGATGTCGTTGAAGACGCCCGTATACGTCGCGGGGTTGGAGCTCGGCATGCGCCCGATGGGGCTCTGGTCGATGCCGACGACCTTGTCGAGATGCTCCAAACCCTCGATGCGGTCAAATTTTCCCGGGCGCGTGCGCGCGCGGTTCAGGCTGCCCGCGAGCTTTTTATACAGGATTTCGTTGACAAGGCTCGATTTGCCGGAGCCGGACACGCCGGTCACGGCGATGAACGTGCCGAGCGGAAATTCTGCGTCGATGTGCCGCAGGTTATTTTCCGCCGCGCCGAAAATTTTCAGGAACTTGCCGTTGCCCTCCCGCCGCTTCTCGGGCAGCGGGATCTTTTTTGCGCCGGACAGATACTGGCCGGTGATGGAGCGCGGGGCGGCGATGATATCGTCGATGGTGCCGGCGGCGATGATCTCGCCGCCATGGACGCCTGCACCGGGGCCGACATCGACGATGAAGTCGGCGGCGCGCATGGTATCCTCGTCGTGCTCAACGACAAGGACGGAGTTGCCGATGTCGCGCAGGCGGCGCAGCGTGTCGAGGAGCTTATCGTTGTCGCGCTGATGCAGGCCGATGGACGGCTCATCGAGGATATACAGAACGCCGATGAGGCTCGAGCCGATCTGCGTGGCCAGCCGGATGCGCTGGCTCTCGCCGCCGGAGAGCGTGGCCGCGGCGCGCGAGAGCGTCAGATAGCTGAGGCCCACCGCCTGCAAAAACGACAGCCGGGAACGGATCTCCCGCACGATCTGCTCGGCGATGACGGCCATGGAGCCGGTCAGCTTCAGATTGTCGATGAATTTCAGCTCTTCAACGATCGGCAGCGCGCAGAAGTCCATGATGTTCATGCCGCCGACCGTGACGGCAAGGCTGATATCGGATAAGCGCCTGCCGCGGCACTTGGGGCAGGGCCGCTCGGACATGCACTCCTCCAGCTCCTTGCGCATGGCGTCGGACTGTGTCTCGGTGAGTCTGCGCGAGACGTTGTTGACCACGCCCTCAAACGGCCGCTCGATGGTGCCGCGGCCGTTGGCGCGTTCATAATAGATGGTGAGCTTCTCCGGGCCGGTGCCGTAGAGGATGACGTCCAGCGCCTTCTGCGGCAGCGCTTCGATGGGGTCGTTCAGCGAGAAGTGATATTTTTTCGCCAGCGCCTCAAAATACATCCGGGCGATGGAATCGTCCCGCACGTTGTTCCAGCCGGAGGCCTGGATGGCGCCCTGCAGGATGGACTTGGAGCGGTCGGGGATGATGAGCATGGGATCGGCCACCTGCTGCGTGCCGAGACCGGCGCAGACGGGGCAGGCCCCGTAGGGGTTATTGAACGAGAACATGCGCGGGGATAATTCCGGCATGGAGATGCCGCAGACCTCGCAGGCGTAGTTCTGGGAAAAGAGCGTGTCCTTGTCGCCGTCGATCTCGTTGAGGATGACAAGTCCGCCGGAGAGGTTGGACGCGGTCTCGACCGAGTCGGTCAGACGGCGGGCGAGATCGGGCTTCATCATCAGCCGGTCGATCACGACCTCGATGTGGTGCTTTTTGTTTTTGTCGAGCTGGATCTCCTCGGTCAGATCATAGAGACTGCCGTCCACGCGCACGCGGGCATAGCCGCCGCGGCGGGCGTCGTCAAAGACCTTCTGATGCTCGCCCTTTTTGCCGCGCACGACGGGCGCGAGGATCTGAAATTTCGTGCGCTCCGGCAGCTGCATGATCTGGTCGACGATCTGGTCAACGGTCTGGCGGCGGATCTCGCGGCCGCATTTCGGGCAGTGCGGTGTGCCGCACCGGGCCCATAAAAGACGCAGATAGTCATAGATCTCCGTGACCGTGCCGACGGTGGAACGGGGATTGCGGCTGGTGGTCTTCTGGTCGATGGAGATGGCGGGGGACAGGCCGTCGATCGAGTCGACGTCCGGCTTGTCCATCTGCCCGAGGAACATGCGCGCGTAGCTGGACAGGGACTCGACATAGCGCCGCTGCCCCTCGGCAAAGATCGTGTCGAACGCCAGCGATGACTTGCCGGAGCCGGACAGGCCGGTCAGCACGACAAGCTTGTCGCGCGGGATGTCGACGGAGATATTCTTGAGGTTGTTGACGCGTGCGCCCTGCACGCGGATATAGTTTTCCATGGTGTTCTCCTGCGGTTAAATTCGTCCTGCTATTATACCATAAACTGCGGCGGACTACAACTACATTTTCAAACAAAAGTTTTTAAATAATGGAAGGGAGACTGTCAAAAAACTACGGAAAGCAGTTGGATGACAGAGCAGCAGGGGAAGAGTGAAGGGGGCAAAGAGCCCCCTTCGCGTTCAATCAACCAGTTTTTCGAACTTTTTCAAAGTTCGAAAAACTGTCTCAGCGGGGCGAAAAGTCTTTTTCGACACGCTGAGGGTTTGACTTGCGGTCGGGACGTGGACATGGTATAGTGTTAGAACTGGAAATTGTGTAAAAAAGGGGGTCTCTCCATGCGGAACCTGTCAAAGCTGGTGTTCCAGCGCGTCGTGGCGGTGTCGGCCGGTATTCTGCTCCAGATCGTGTTCCTGATCGTGATGGCCACGTATCTGCGGGACGATTTCTATTGGATCCGCATTGCGATGAATCTCCTCAGCTGGGTGGTCGTCATCTATATTATCTCCTGCGGCGTGAATCCCAGCTATAAGATCGCGTGGATCGTGCTGATCCTCGCCTTCCCGGTGGCGGGACTGACCATCTATCTGCTCTTCGGCGGCAACAAGATCTCCAGCTACGAGCACCGGAAGATGCAGTCGATCGAAGCGGTGACCATGCAGCAGCTGCATCAGGACGAAGGCCCTCTGTGGGAGCTGGCGGCTGCCGGGACGCCGGCGTTCAACCAGGCGCGCTATCTGCTCTCGGCCTCGGGCTATCCCATTTATGACGACGCGGACGCGGACTATTTTTCCAGCGGCGAGGACTGCTATGCCGCCATGCTGGACGAGCTGCGGAAGGCGGAGCACTATATCTTTATTGAGTTTTTCATCATCGCGCAGGGGAAAATGTGGGACGCGATCCTGGAGATCCTGAAGGAAAAGGCGGCGGCCGGCGTCGACGTGCGCGTGGTCTATGACGATTTCGGCTGCATCACGCGCCTGCCGATGGGCTATGCCAAAAAGCTGCGCGAAATGGGCATCCGCGCGCACGCGTTCAACCCCTATATCCCGATCCTGTCCGCGCGGCTCAATAACCGCGACCACCGCAAGCTCATGATCATCGACGGCAAGGCTGCGTTCACGGGCGGCGTCAATCTCGCGGACGAGTATATCAACGAATACGAGCGCTTCGGCCACTGGAAGGACTGCGGCATTCTCGTGCGCGGCAAGGCCGTCTGGTCGATGACGGTCATGTTCCTGTCGCTCTGGGGCTATGTCGACCGCTCGCAGGAGGACGCGGCGCAGTTCCGCGTGGACTATCCGGACAAGCATGGCGCGACGGGCTTTTTGCAGCCGTTTGCCGACAGTCCCCTTGACAATGAGGACGTCGGTGCGACCATTTTGCAGTCGGTCATTTCCTCCGCGCAGGAGCGGGTATGGATCATGACGCCGTACCTCATTCTGGACGACAAGATGACGGCGGCGCTCTGCGTTGCGGCCAAGACGGGCGTCGACGTGCGCATCATCACGCCGGGAACGCCCGACAAGTGGTACGTGCACGCGGTCACGCGCGCAAATTATGAGGAGCTGACCGGCGCAGGCGTCCGGATTTTTGAGTATACGCCCGGCTTCATCCATTCCAAGGTCTATCTGGCCGATACGAAGCAGGCTGTCGTCGGCACGGTCAATCTGGACTTCCGCAGTCTGTATCTGCATTTCGAGGACGCCGTCTATCTCTATGACACGGCGGCAAACGCACAGGTGCAGCAGGATTTTGAAGGGACGTTCCCCCAGTGCCGGGAGATCACCAACGACCAGTGCCGGCATATCTACCTGCACCAGAGGATCATCCGCGCGCTTCTGCGCATGTTTGCCCCGCTGATGTGAGGGCGGAGGAACGAGGTTGCATTATTATTTGTCGCTCGCAGCGCTGGTGCCGGCGGTGCTGCTGTTTATCCGCGTCTACCGGCTCGACCGCATCGAAAAGGAGCCGCGGCGGCTGCTGGGGAAGCTGATCGGGCTTGGGGCGCTGGCCGCCGTACCGGCGGCGCTGGTCGAGGTCGGACTTCTGTATTTGCTTGGCCGCGCTGTGCCGCGCGCGTCCGCGGCGTATCTGCTGGTGCAGAATTTTCTGATCGTTGCCGGCAGCGAGGAGCTTGGCAAGTTCCTGCCGGTGCGGCTGGCGGCGTGGCGCGATCCGGCGTTCGATTACCGGTTTGACGCCGTCGTCTATGCAGTGTCTTCGTCGCTGGGCTTTGCGGCGGTAGAGAACGTATTGTATGTGATGCAGTCCGATCTGCGGACGGCGGTCTCCCGCGCAATCTTGTCGGTGCCGGGACACTTTTTCTTCGCCGTGTGCATGGGGCTGTTTCTCAGCCGCGCGAAGCAGGCGGAGAGCTGCGGGCAGCTGCGGTGCAGCCGGTGGATGCAGGCTGCTGCCGTGCTGGCGCCGATGGCGCTGCACGGGTTCTGGGACTTCTGTCTTGCGGTGGCTGCACCGTGGGCGGCGGCCCTCTTCTATGCGTTTGTCATTCTGTTTTTCATCATCGCGGACTACTCCCTGCGCAAGGCGTCCCAGACGGATGGAAAGCTTTGAGCCGTGAGGCAGAGACTGTATTTTTCGGGATGCGTTTTCGGGATTGCCGAACGAAACGTGGCCGGACTGCGTTGCAGTCCGGCTTTTTTGCGTTTATAATATTTAAGAACAAACACGAACCGGGGGAAAGCAACCATGATCTATCTGGACAACGCCGCCACGACGCTGCATAAGCCGCCGTGCGTGATCGAAGCCGTTGTATCGGCCATGCAGTCCATGGGCAACAGCGGCCGCAGCGCGCATGAGGGCGCGCTGACGGCGTCCAGAACGATCTATGCCGCGCGGGAAGCTGCGGCGGCGCTGTTCGGCTGCGCGCGGGCGGATCACGTCTGCTTTACGGCGAACTCGACCGAGGCGCTCAACATTGCGATCTCCGGCCTGTTTTCTGCGGGCGACCATGTTCTGTCCACGGATCTGGAGCATAACTCCGTCCTGCGGCCATTGTACCGGCAGATGGAGCGGGGCGTTTCGGTCAGCTTCCTGCCGGCCGACCGGCGGGGATGCATCGACTATGCCGATTTTGAGCGGCTGCTGCAAAAAAATACGAGGGCCGTCGTGTGTACGGCAGGCTCGAACCTGACGGGGAACCTCCTGGATCTGGAGAGGATCGGTGCGTTCTGCGCCGCGCACGGGCTTCTGTTCGTGGTGGACGCGTCGCAGACGGCGGGCGTTTTCCCGATCGACATGCAGCGCATGCACATCAGCGTCCTCTGCTTTACCGGCCACAAGAGCCTGATGGGGCCGCAGGGCACCGGCGGGCTGTGCGTGGCGGAGGGCGTGGAGATCGCGCCGTGGTGCGTCGGCGGGACGGGCGTGCAGACGTTCCGGAAGACCCAGCCGCCGCAGTATCCGACCAGACTCGAAGCCGGCACGCGCAACGGCCACGGCATCGCGGGCCTGCTCGCGGCCATGGCATTCCTGCGCGAGACCGGCATGGAGCAGATCCGCGCGCACGAGCTTTCGCTGCTGCGCCGGTTTTACGAGGGCGTGCAGGGGCTTGACGGCGTGACGGTCTACGGCGATTTTTCGACCTGGAACCGCGCGCCGGTGCTGGCGCTCAACATCCGGGACGAGGAATCGTCCAAGGTCGCGGACGTGTTGGCAGAGAATTATGAAATTGCCGTCCGCGCGGGCGCGCACTGCGCGCCGCGGATGCATGCGGCGCTCGGCACCGTGGAGCAGGGCGCGGTGCGCTTCAGCTTCGGCTATTATAATACGGAACAGGACGTGGACGCGGCGATCGCCGCGGTACGGGAGATCGCGGAATGATACGAGAGAAAAAACAGTGGCTGATCGTCACATTTTATACCACAAGCGCCGCCATGGCGGCAGAAAAGGCCTGCCAGCAGAACGGTGTCCCCGGCCGGATCATCCCCGTGCCGCGCGAGATCACGAGCGACTGCGGACTTGGCTGGCGCACGGAGCCGGAGGCGCGCGGACAGGTCGAGAAGCTGTTTATGGATCTCGGCCTTGAGGTGGACGGCTATCATCTCTGCCTGCTCTGAAGCCGCGGGGATGTCCTGCGCGGCGGGTACCGGCATGCCGGAGACCATAAGCGTTATTTATAAATAAAATAACGTTCACTTCTGACATTTCTTGCGAACTGCAAAAAATTGTTGTATAATGAAAAAAGATTTTTAGCCAACTTGCCCGATTTGACCCGGGCCGGAAAAACTTCGGAATTACGGTGGCCTTGTGCCGAGAACAGCGCAGCTGTGACGTGAAAGCCGAAATTCGAACCAGAAGGAGTTTTTGCCATGGCTGTATTTTTTGTAAACGGAGCGGAAGTTTCGGTCGAGAAAAACCAGCGGCTTCTGCGCTATCTGCGCGATACGCTGCACCTGACGAGCGTGAAGGACGGCTGTTCGGAGGGCGCCTGCGGCGCCTGCACGGTCATCATTGACGGCGAGACCATCCGCGCCTGCACGCCGTTTACCGATTCGCTGGCGGGTAAGCACGTCATCACCGTCGAAGGTCTGACGGACGAGGAAAAGAAGCTCTATACCTACGCCTACGGCGAAGCTGGAGCTGTCCAGTGCGGCTTCTGCATCCCGGGCATGGTGATGTGCACCAAGGCGCTGCTCGATAAGAATCCCGACCCGACGGACGACGAGATCCGCTATGCGCTGCGCAACAATTACTGCCGCTGCACGGGCTACGTCAAGATCATCGACGCCGTGCGCCTCGCGGCCAGGTGCCGCCGTGAAGGCGTCATCCCGGAGCCTTCTGAGAACGACTGGAAGCTTGGCTCCAGCGTCCACCGCATCGACGTCGAGGAAAAGGTCCTCGGCTACGGCAAATATCCCGACGACTGGTATCTGCCCGACATGTGCTACGGCTCTGCCGTCCGCAGCCAGTATCCGCGCGCAAGGGTGCTGGCCATCGACACGTCGAAGGCGTCGGCGCTGCCCGGCGTCGTGCGCGTCATCACGGCGGCGGATATCCCGGGCGAAAATAAGGTCGGCCATCTGAAGCATGACCAGTATTCACTCATCCCCATCGGCGGTCTGACGCATTATCTGGGCGACGCGATCGCCCTTGTCGTGGCGGAAACGCCGGAGATCCTGGAGAAGGCCAAAAAGCTCGTCAAGGTCACCTACGAGCCGCTGCCCGCCGTCCATAACCCGCCCGAAGCATGGGCCGATGGCGCGCCGCTGGTTTTTGACGAGGAAGAGACCAACGTGCAGACGTATAAGCACATCGCCCGCGGCGACGCGGATACGGCGATCAGAAATTCCAAATACGTCATCTCGCAGCACTTTGAGACCCCGTGGACGGAGCATGCGTTCCTGGAACCCGAGTGCGCGGTCTCTTACATGGATAAGGACGGCTATGTCATGGTGCTTTCCGCCGACCAGTCGTCCCACACGACGCTGCACGAGTGCAAGCTCCTGCTCGGCTCGGACAAGGTCCGCGTGCAGAACCAGCTGGTTGGCGGCGGCTTCGGCGGCAAAGAGGATATGAGCGTGCAGCACCACGCCGCGCTCATCACGTACCTGACCGGCAAAACCGTCAAGGTCAAGCTGACCCGGCCCGAGTCCCTGCTCATCCACCCGAAGCGCCACCCGTTCTGGATGGACTTCACAATGGGCTGCGACGAAAACGGCATCATTCAGGGCGTCAAGGCGAAGGTCTACTCCGATACCGGCGCGTTCGCGTCTCTGGGCGGCCCGGTGCTCGAGCGTGCATGCACGCACGCGGCAGGCCCGTATAACTATCAGAACTTTGAGATCGAGGGCACGGCCTATTATACCAATAACCCGCCCGCGGGCGCGTTCCGCGGCTTCGGCGTCACGCAGACATGCTTCGCCACCGAGACGCTTCTGGACGAAATGGCCGACAAGATCGGCATTACCCCGTGGGAGATCCGCTACCGCAACGCCATCCGGCCCGGACAGGAGCTGCCGAACGGCCAGATCGTCGGCAGCGAGACCGGCCTTGTCGAGACACTTGAAGCGGTCAAGCCGTATTATGATGCCGCCATGAAGGCGGGCAAGCCCGTTGGCATCGCCTGCGCGATGAAAAACGCGGGCGTCGGCGTCGGTATCCCCGACTGGGGCCGCTGCAAGCTGATCGTCGAGAACGACGGGAAGCTGCATATCTATTCCGGCGCTTCCTGCATCGGACAGGGACTCGGGACCGTTCTGGTGCAGATGATCATGACCAACACGCCGCTGCGCCGCGACCAGATCGTCTATGAGCGTTCGAACACGTGGATCGCGCCGGACTCCGGCGATACCTCCGGCTCGCGCCAGACGCTCGTCACCGGCGAGGCTTGCCGCCGCGCATGCGAAAAGCTCTGCGCGGCGCTCGAGGGGCACGAGCTTGCCGATCTTGCCGGGCAGGAGTTCTACGGCGAATACCTTGCCAAGACTGATAAGCTCGGCGCGAACGTGCCGCATCCGGTGTCGCACGTGGCCTATGGCTATGCGACGCAGATGTGCGTCATCAACAAAAAAACCGGCAGGATCGAACAGCTCGTCGCCGCGCACGACGTCGGCAAAGCGGTCAACCCGCGCTCCTGCGAGGGACAGATCGAGGGCGGCGTCGTCATGAGCATGGGCTATGCCCTGCGCGAGCAGTATCCGATCGACGAAAACTGCAAGCCGATCGAAAAATACGGCGAGCTTGGCCTGTTCCGCGCGCATGAGATCCCGCAGATCGTCCCGATCGTGGTCGATAAGCCGGGCCTTGATGTGGCATGCGGCGCCATCGGCATCGGCGAAATTACGTCGATCCCCACCGCACCTGCCATTGCTGACGCCTATTTCCGCTATGACGGCAAGCGCCGCACGAAGCTGCCGCTCGCGAATACGCCGTATGAAAGAAAGGGGAAGTAAACGATGGCCATCAAAAAACGCTTTCCTTATAAGGCTGCCTTTGTCGCCTGCAACGGCGGCTGCCGCGCAACGGCGGACTGCCAGTACGGCTGCGTCGGCTGTGAGCTGTGCGTGAATGTCTGTAAATTCGAAGCGATCGCGCTCAACGAATATGGTGTGGCCGAGGTCAACGAGGACAAGTGCATCGCCTGCGGCAAGTGCGTGCGCGAATGCCCGCGGGAGCTCATCCGTATCCACGAATGCGCGAACCCGGTCGTCGTCAAGTGCTCCAACCGCGATCCCGGCAAGGACGCGCGGAAGATGTGCGAGGTCAGCTGCATCGGCTGCGGTATCTGTCAGAAGCTCTGCCCGGCCGGCGCGATCACCGTGACGGACAACCTCTCGCAGATCGATGAATCCATCTGCCTGTCCTGCGGCCAGTGCGCCGTCAAATGTCCACGCCACGCGATCTACGACCTGCGCGGCGTGCTGACGGAAAAACGATAAAAGCACGAAAAGCTCCCCGAAAGGGGAGCTTTTTGCGGCCCCAAAGCCTTCCCCTGGGGGAAGCCGTTTGGCCGATGCGAATACGTATAATTTAGCTAATTCTGATAGCACCTTCTATTGACTGCGATTATTCAAAGGCAACGACCAGTAAATCTGACGCTATCCTAACGAGCGGCAGCAAAATATATTTCGATATTATGATAATACAATCCGATAATATCGAAATAAAAGCTTGCGCGGGTCAAAAGATTCTGGTATCATACAACCACAGCAGCTGAGACGGACGGCTGCGGATACGCGGGTTTTGTGCGAGCTTGTTCGTTCCCCCTATTTCTCTGGTCATCCTTTCTGACATCTCTGACCCGAAACAAAACGCCGCGTGTTCAGAAACGCCGCCGGGCAAACCCGGCGGCGTTTCTGCGTGTTCGGCGATCGCGAAACGGATACGCAATTGTTTGGAATTGTAAAACATCCCGTTGCAATCGCACCGCGCGGCTGGTATAATGCGAGTGAAAAATGAACGCAAGCTTGTCCCTGCAATCTGTTATACTTTCAGGAGAATCACCATGCCTGTGAAAAGAATTTCAGCGCTTCTGCTGGTGCTTGCGCTGCTGTGCAGCGGCCTGTCCGGCTGCGCGCAGCAGCAGACGGCGGAACCGGCAGAGCCGACCGTTTCGTTTACGGACTCCCTTGGCCGGACGGTCGAGATCCCGCAGACGCTCACGCGCGTGGCGCCCAGCGGCGCTGTGGCGTCCATGTTCCTTGCGACCATCGCGCCGGAGTATCTGATGACGATCAACGCCACGCCGTCCTCCAGCCAGTACCGGTATCTCGACCCGCGCCTGATCGATCTGCCCACAACGGGGCAGATGTACGGCAGCAAGTCGACGCTGAACCTCGAATCCATCCTCTCGTCCGGCGCGCAGGTCGTCATCGATCTGGGCGACAAAAAGGACAATATGGCGGCGGATCTGGACGCCTTGCAGCGGCAGATCGGCATGCCGGTCATCTTCATTGAAGCGGATCTGCCGCATATGGCCGCGGCCTACCGCACGCTCGGGCAGATCCTGAGCGGCAAGGAAGCGCGCGGCGAGGAACTGGCCGCATTCGTGGAGCAGACCGTCTCGATGGCGGAGGAAAACGCGGCGAAGATCCAGGATACGGAGCGCATCTCCGTCCTGTATACCTCCGGCTCGTCGGGTCTCAATACGAACGCGAAGGGATCCATTCAGGCGCAGGTGCTTGATCTCATGGGCATCGAAAACGCGGCCATCGTCGAAGACGTGAGCAACCGCGGCGGCGGCAATCCCATCAATCTCGAGCAGCTTTACCGCTTTGACCCGGACGTTATTCTCTTCACGGCGGGCAGCATCTATTCGACTGTCGCCGACGACGCGGCGTGGCAGCCCCTGCGCGCGATCGCGGACGGGCGGTATTATGAGATCCCGTCCCTGCCGTATAACTGGCTGTCCAATCCGCCGAGTCTCAACATGCTGCTCGGCGTATGGTGGCTGGGAAATCTTCTGTATCCGCAGTATTATGACTATGATATGGTAGAAAAGACACAGGAGATGTTCAAGCTCTTCTGGGACTATGATCTGAGCGAGGACGCGGCGCGCGAAATGCTGGCCAACTCCACGCTGAAGGATACGCAATGAAAAAACTTCTGACAAGACTGGCGCTGCTGCTTCTGCTGTGCACGGCGCTGACGTTTCCCGTTCTGGCTGACGCCGTGACGGACTCCATCTCGGTCTGCATCGGCTATTTCGGCTGGAGCGAGGAGGAATACGTCGAAAAGGCGTGCTTTTCATGGCAGGAGCTGGACGACTGGTACGGCGGCGCGCTCGACACGCACGAGGAGTTTTATTCCTACTCCAACGGCGGCGGGCGGACGTATCTGGTCTTTGCGCGCGGGTTTTATATCCGCGATCTGCTGGAATACGCGGGCGTGGACGTCAACTCCATCGCGTCCATCGATTTTTTTACGAAGGATCACTCCAACGGCGCGTACCGCTCGTTCACGAAATATGCCCTTCTTGACCAGCCGCGCTATTATTTCCCGAATCTGGCGGCAGATCCGGAGACGGGCACGCTCTACGCGTGGGACGGCGGCGACGATCTGTGGGTCGGCGCATATCAGGTCGAGCCGATGCTCGCACTGGAGGATTACACCGAGTGGGATACCTCCGGCTATGACTTTGAGAGCTACGTGGATGAGAGTCTGTTTTCGACCGGGAATCGCTTCCATCTGTTTTTCGGGCAGTCCAGCCCGGAGGAAGCCGCGACCAGCTCGGCGGCCAAATATGTCTATAAAATTCTCGTTACGTTCTCCGGTACGCCGGTTCTGTCCAGCGAGGAGAGCAATCTCGACCTTGTCGTCGGCAGTGACCATGCCCTGCATGTGACGGCCGACGCCGAGGACGACGCGCTGACCGGCTACGTGCAGGAGCACCTGCAATACGCGTCGAGCGACCCGTCGGTCGTCTCGGTCGACCAGTACGGGAAGCTGCACGTGAACGCCGAGGGCGACGCCGTCATCACGGCCTCCTTCGGGGAATCGAGCGTGAGCGTCAATGTGCATGTCGGCTCCGGCGGCGCTTCCGGCACAGGAAGCACGGCGGGAACGGGCACGGAGCCGGGCGGCGAGACCGCAGCCGGGAATCTCAACCTGCCGCAGCCGGACGAAGCGGAGACACAAACCGTCACCGAGCCGGTCGAAGCGCAGAGCGTCTACGTGCTCGCGGGCGGTGCAGTCTCGACAGGAGAAAACGGCACGACTGCCGGCGAGGGCATGCAGGACGGAAGCGTCCAGCTCATCCTGCCGGAAAAGGCGTCGCAGCGCACCTGGCCCGTCTATGCGGCGCTGGCGCTGAGCCTGCTTCTCGGCTTTGCCTACGGCTGCATCCGATACAGAAAATTACGATAAACCAAGAAGGAGAAAAACATGCTGCTTGCTGCTGTCAATCCAACTGCTGCGGAGGAGCCCTTCCGCATTCATGATATTCTGCGCGCGGTTTCCGGCGCGCTCGAGGTGCCGGTCGTGGTGCTGCTGGTGCTGTTTCTGCTGGCGGCCGTCGCATTGGTCGGCTGGCTGATCTCCGAATACTGCACGGAGCGGCGGCACCTGAAGGTCGCGCTGCCCGCGCTCATGGAGCAGCTGCGCACGGCGGACGACCGCGAAGCCGTCATCGAGCAGAGCGGCCTGCTGCGGCGGCAGAAGGACGCGCTTGGTGAGCTGCTTCGCCACCCGGACTTTACCGATGCCACGCGCGAAGCGCTGGCCGTCGAGCTGCTCGAGCGCGAGCAGGACCGGTATGACAATATTGTCAAGCTCAGTGAGCTGCTGGCGCGTCTTGCCCCGATGCTGGGCCTTCTCGGTACGCTCATTCCGCTCGGCCCCGGTATCATCGCGCTGGGGCAGGGCGACACCTACACGCTCTCCACATCGCTTCTGACGGCGTTTGACACGACGATCGCGGGTCTTGTGGCCGCGGCGTTCGCCATCGTGGTCTCCAGCATCCGACGCCGGTGGTACCGGGAATACGGGTCGCTTCTCGAAGCGCTCTGCACCGAGGTTCTGGAGCTGACGAAGAAGGGAGCTGCCGTATGACAAGGCTTTCCAGCAAGTCTCTCCGGTCGCGGCAGTCCGACCCGCCAGTCAACCCCATGGACTCGGTCAGTAATCTGGCGGACGCCATGCTGGTGCTGGCCGTCGGGATCATGCTGGCGCTCATCATCAACTGGAACGTGGATATTTCCGCCGGAACAACGGATAAGACCGCATCCACGGAGCCGGCCATCTCCTTCGAGCAAGACGATCTGACCGAATCGCAGGACGACGCGAAGACGATCGAAGGCGATCTGACGGAGATGGGCAAGGTCTATTACGATCAGGAGACCGGCACGTATTACATCGTAGAGAATCCGAAAACGGGGGAATAAGCATGAAAAAGCTCCTATCGCTGCTTCTGTGCACGGCAATGCTCTTCTGCCTGCTGCCGCTTGAGGTACAGGCGGCGTCCGGCACGTGGGACGGCACGGTAGATATTTCCTGGTACGACCCGGAGAAGACGGAATATGAGATCGACACGCCTGCCAAGCTCGCGGGTCTGGCCGCACTGGTCAACGGCATGGCCGATCCGGCAGCGAAAGCCATCGTCGGCAATAAAGCTTATCTCGTCAGCAAAAAGGTCGATAACGTTCTGCTTGTCGGCGCGGGCGGCGGCAATGTGTCCGATACCGTCTATACCGGCGGCGTGGATTTTGCGTACAAGACCATCTATCTGACTGCCGATCTTGACATGGGCGGCAGAAAAAACGCCGACGGCAGCTGGACAGGCCCCAACTGGACGCCCATCGGCGGCAAATTCCCCATGAAGCCCGCCGAAGCCGCGGGCGACTGCATGACGCTCGATACGCGCTTCAACGGCGTGCTTGACGGACAGGGACATACGATTTACAATCTCTACTGCGACCGCTATGCCGCCAAGGGCTTCCCGTACAGCATGGCGATCGGTGTCGTGGGCTTCCTCGGCGGCAATGCCGATTACACGAACGGCGTAAGCGGCGAAAAATCGGAAGCGGAATTTGAAAACGGCTGGCAGCCCGCTGTGCGCAATCTCGTGCTTGGCTCCGGCTCGATCTACGGCCGCCGCATGGTCGGCGGCATCGTCGGCCGCGTCGGCGAGACGTCCGACGGCGTGATCATCGAAAACTGCGGCAACCGCGCGGACGTCCGCAACACCGACTCCAAGGGCGTCGGCGGCATCGTCGGCTCCGCGTGGGGCGATGGAACCATCCGCGGCTGCTACAATACCGGCCGCATCTCCACGACCTACGCCTGCCCGGCGGGCGGCATCCTCGGCTCGAACGAAGGCATGGACGTCTATAACTGCTACAGCGCCGGTACGATCGACACGAATGGCGTGCAGTATGGCCGCGGCATCGGCGGTCATGACTCAGGCAGCTATACAGTCGATGGCTGCTGGTATCTTGCCGGCAGCGACGACGATCCGGTCTCCGGCGGCTATTATAAAGGTACGAGCCGGAAAATTTCCGTCTCGGTCACGGCCGTCGGCCAGAAGACTTTGCAATCCGGGACAGTGATCGCGGCGCTCAACACCAACGGCGCTGTTTTCGCGGCTGATACTGCCGGGAAAAACGGCGGATATCCGGTTCTGTGGTTTGAGACCGGGAGCCGGGCAGATCCCTGCCAGCTGACGCAGAAGACGGCGGCTAACGGCGCGTTCACTGTCAGCCAGACCGGCACTGTGCGCTACGGAACGTCCGTCACGCTGACGGCGCAGCCGGACGCGGGCTACCGTCTGACGTGCTTTCTGGCAAACGGTGTGCAGATCCTCGGCGATTACTATACCGTGACCGGCGGCACCGAGCTGGAGGCAAGCTTCCAGAAAGTCAAAACTGCGGCTGTCACCGTCACCGAGTCGGACGCGTGCTATCTCGCCGCGGCCAGAACCGGCTACAAGCTGACGAAGGACGGCATGGAATACGTGGAGCAGGAAGCGCTTCACACGGGCGACACCGTGCTGGAGGGCAACGTCATCACGCTCCGGACGCATTCGTATCCGGACGCCATTCCCGCCGACGGCGCGCTGGAGTACCGCGAGGGCTATCAGTTCACCGTGACCGGCGCGGAGAAAAACGCGGACGGCACCTATACTGTGACCGGCGACGGCGCCGTCACGATCAGCGCCGTGCGCGCCACGCGGCGCAAAAGCTGGCCCTCCTATGCTGATACGAGCTGGTATACCGGCGCGGAAAAGACCTACACACTTACCACTGCAGCGCAGCTCGCGGGCCTTGCGAAGCTCGTCAATGAGCAGGGCGTCAGCTTCTCGGGCGTGACGGTGCAGCTGGGCGCGGACATTTCTCTTGCATCCATCGACGGTGCAAGCGGCAGCTGCACGTGGACGGCCATCGGCGCGAGCCTGCAAAAGCCGTTCTCCGGCACGTTCGACGGGCAGGGACATACGATCTTTGCCATGGAAGCGTATAACGAGGGCAGCTACGCCGCGCTCTTCGGCTGCTGCACGGGCGCGGAGATCAAAAATCTCACCATCTGCGGCAGCGCCGCCGGGCAGGCGCGCGCGTCCTACGCGGCGGGCCTGATCGCCTATGCGAAAAACTGTAAGATCAGCAGCGTGAGCTGCTACGTGGACGTGACAGCCGCGGGCACGCACGCGGGCGGCGTCGCTGCCTATATCTGCGACGGGACGGCGCTGACGGATTGATTCAATTACGGCGCAGTCCGCGGTCTTTCCGGCGTCGGCGGGATTGTGGGTCTGTGCTATTCGGCGACGGACACCATCACCGGCTGCGCCAGCTTCGGCGCAGTGACCGGCACCGGCTCCGGCGCTTACGGCACGGGCGGCATCGCCGGGCGGCTTGCAGGCGTCATGACGAAATGCGCCAACTATGGCGCGGTCTCCGGCGCAGACCGCTACACGGGCGGCCTTGCCGGGTATACGACGGCGCGGAACAAGACGGCGATCCTCGCCTGCCGGAATGGAGGCGCCGTTTCCTCGGCCAGCACCGACGCGAAGGCCGCGACCGGCTCGATCGCCGGCAACGCGCAGAACCTCATCTGGGGCGGCTGCACGGCGGCAGACTCCGGCCTGCCGCAGCTCGGCAGAACCGGAAAGGTCACACAGCGCGAGACGCAGGAGACCTGCCCCGCCTACGAAGACAAACCTGCCCCGCAGGACGCGGAGCTGCCGGAAAGCTTTACGATCACCTTCCTTGCCAACGGCGAGACCGTCGGGACCGTGACCGGGAAGCGGGGCGACACGACCGTTCAGACACCGGAGCTGCCGCAGATCGACGGCTATACCGCCGCGTGGCCGAAGTTCACGCCGACGGGTCGCGATATGACCATCACCGCGGCCTACCGCCAGACGCTCGTCTCCAACGGCGCGGTCACAAGGTCCGGCACGTACTTTATTCCGTGGCTTGCCAGCGGCGAGATCCGCATTGCGGACGGACTGGACGTGACGCTGATCGGGACGGATTCCGGCAGCGGCATGTTTGAAAACCTTACGCTCACGGTCGGGAAAAATACTTCGCTCACCTTGCAGGATGTGCGCATCACGGGCGACCGGACGCTCCTGCGGCTCGCGGGCGGCAATACGCTGACGCTGCGCGGCAGAAACCAGCTGCTCGGCACCGGCGACACGACCAATAACGCCTGCCCGACCGTCACGGCGGGCGGCGATCTGACCATCCGCGGCCCCGGCAGTCTGGAATTGCAGGCGCTGGTCAACAACGCAGCCTTTATGGGCGCGGAAAAGAGCAAAATCAGCCTTGAGAGCTGCACGCTTTCGCTCTTCAAGTCCGACAAGCTCGGCTTTGACGGCGGCGCGTTCTGCGCGAACGGCGCGTCCGTCACGATGACCAATACCGTCTTCAGTGGGCGCACGGACAGCGACCATGTGGCGGTCTTGTCGGCGGATACCGTCGAGATGACCGGCTGCACCGTGCGCGTGGAAGCGGAAAAGTCCGTGCAGGCGATCATGGGGCAGATCTCGCTCACGGATTGCAGCCTGTACGCCTCCGGCCACAGCGGCAACAGCGACAAGACGGCTGCGCAGACGAGCGGGCTTGACGCACTGGAGAAAGTCTCGCAGCAGTCCGGCGTGAAGCTCATTTCCAGGAGCACCTTTGCCGACGTGAGGACGGAAGCGGCGTGTCTGGACGATGTGCAGTTCTGCACGGATGCCGGGCTCATGACCGGCACAGGGAAGACTGTGTTCTCGCCGGAGAAAACCCTGACGCGGGCGATGCTCGTGACCGTCCTGTGGCGCATGGCGGGCAGCCCCGCGGCGGCCGGGAACGGCGGCTTCACCGACCTGCGGGCGGAGTGGTACCGCGCGGCTGCCGTCTGGGGCCAGCAGAACGGAGTCGTGACCGGCACGAGCCGGACGACCTTCGCCCCTGACAAGGCCGTGACGAAGGAACAGGCGGCTGTCCTGCTTGCGCGCTTCGCCAAAACCATGGGCGCGGCGGCGCGGGACGATGCGGCGTCCGTCTATGTCGCCGAATGCAGCGCATGGGCGCAGAGCGGTGTGCAGGAAGCGTTCGGCTATGGCGTGTGCGACAGCTATGCCTGCCTGGCCGCGCCGAAGGACGCCGCCACGCGCGCGGAGCTTGCGCACATGCTGCGGCTGCTTTCCGATTGCATTCAGAAGGCGTGAGCCTTTTGGAGATAGAAAAACCAACAAACACTGAAAGGAAGATCATTATGAAGAAACTTGTATCCATGTTGCTCGTGCTTGCGATGCTCGTGACCGTCTTTGCCGGTCTTGCCGTCACGGCAAGCGCAGCCGACACGGTGCTGAGCGTTTACACGCAGGCAGGCGAAGCGGGCGAAAAGACCCTCGCCAAGAGCTACACCGCAGAAGAACTCAAGAAGCTCGCAGAGACCAAGGCTGACGGCTATGGCTATCAGTACTTCAAAAAGGGCGAGCAGGCTGTCGTCGCGACCGAATATGTCACGCTCGATACCCTGCTGACCGACGCGGACGTGACCTTCGCCGACGGCGACAGCCTGTCCTTCGTCTGCGACGACGGCCCGTACACCAAGTATGCCCCGACCTACAAGGACATCACCGAGGGCAAGTATTACATCAAGGACGGCAAGGCTGAGGAAGTTCCGGCTGCCATCGCTCTGAGCTGGGGCGTCGGCGCTGCGGCTGACGGCACCGTTGCCGACATTGCCAAGACCGCCAAGGAAGCCGGCCTGCGCTTTGTCTGCGGCACGACCGAAGCGGATTATGCCGAGGAAAAGGCTGCCGGTAAGCGGATGCCGTCCGGCGTCACGGAGCTGATCGTCGTCTCCGCTGCCAAGGCCGAAGAGAAGCCTGCCGAGGAGAAGCCCGCGGACGAGACCAAGCCCGAGAAAACGACCGGCTTTGCCGATGTCAAGTCCACCGACTGGTTCCAGGCTGACGTCGCCTACGTCGTCGAGAACAAGCTGATGACCGGCACGTCCGACACGACCTTCAATCCCGCCGGCTCCACGACCCGCGCCATGGTCGTCACGACCCTGTACCGCATGGCAGGCAGCCCCGAAGTGAGCGGCAAGAGCGCCTTCACCGATGTTGCCGCCGGCAGCTATTATGAGAACGCCGTCATCTGGGCGGCAGAGAACAACGTCGCGAGCGGCACGTCCGAGACGACCTTTGACCCGAACAAGGCAGTCACCCGTGAGCAGCTGGCGCAGTTCCTGTTCAAATATGCACAGTACAACGGCCTGTCCGCTGTCACGCTGGCGGAGAACCTGTCCAGCTTTGCGGACAAGGACGCCATCAGCGCCTATGCTGTCCCTGCTCTTCAGTGGGCAGTCGGCCAGAACTATCTGAACGGCACCGACGGCAAGCTGATGCCCGCAGGCACCGCGACCCGCTGCCAGTTTGCAGCCATCCTGCACCGCTACTGCGCTGCACAGACCGCAGCATAAATCCTGAATCCTGATAAAAAAGGGCTTCCCGGCCGGGAAGCCCTTTTTATATTTCTGATTCAGAAAAATGACCAGACGACGCTGACGATAAGAGCGGGCAGGAGATTTGCCACGCGGATGCGCTTGCCCCAGACGAGGTTGAGACCGACACAGAACACCAGCACCGACCCGGTCAGAGACAGATTGGCCAGCGCCTGCGCGGTAAAGACCGGACGGATGAGCTGCGCGAGGAGCGTCACGCCGCCCTGCAGAATGCCGACAGGGATAGCGGAGAACATGCAGCCCTTGCCCATGGACGCAGCCATGACCATGACGATGACAAAGTCGAGGATCGACTTGGCAAACAGCGTGGCGTGGTCGCCGGAAATGCCGTCCTGGATCGCGCCGACAATCGCCATGGCGCCGATGCAGACGGTGAGCGAGGCGGTCACAAAGCCGTTTATAAAGCCGTTGTCCGATTGACTGCCGGATCTCTCCCGCAGCCAGGCCCCGAAGCGCTCCATCCGATCCTCAAGGTCGAGCAGCTCGCCGAGGATCGCGCCCACGGCCAGGCTGAGAATGAGCATCATCGTGCCCTGCGTGTGAAGAACGCCGCCCTCGGCATACAGCATCTGCGAGAGCGTGCCGCTGAGACCCACAAACAGAACGCTTACGCCCATGGCGCTCAGAAGCGTTTTCTGGTATCGCTCCGGGATCAGCTTCCCGCCAAGCATACCGGCGAGCCCTCCGAGCAGAATGGCCGCGACATTGACGATCGTACCCAGTCCTGGCATACGCATTCCTTCTTTCTAAACAAATCCCGGTCAGTATACCACCGCACGCTGCCGTCTGCAAGCGGGAAAAACAAAAGCACACGCCGCAGCGTGTGCTTTTTGGAACAGTTCTTATTGCGCTGTCTCGGACAGCTCGAGACCGGGGTTGCGCTTGAGAATGAAATTGATCGACCACTGCGAAGCGAAGACGAGAAGACTGCGGCCGCGGTAATCCTCCAGCAGCTCCGCGTCGGTGGACAGGTACAGATCCTTGAGATCGGTGACCGGCGCTTTGGTGATGAACCGGAGCTGCTCATACGGCAGCTGCTGCATGCGGAGCTCAACGCCGTATTCCGATTTCATGCGGTACTGGAACACGTCAAACTGCAATGTGCCGACGACGCCGACGATGACCTCCTCCATGCCGGAGTTCGGCACCTTGAAGATCTGGATGGCGCCCTCCTGCGCGATCTGTTCGGTCCCCTTGAGGAACTGCTTGCGCTTCATGGAGTCCTTGGCGCTGACGCGCGCGAAATGCTCCGGCGCGAAGGTCGGGATGCCGCCAAATTTGAATTTCTTGCCCGGGACGGTGATGGTGTCGCCGATGGAGAAGATGCCGGGGTCGAATACGCCGATGATATCACCGGCATAGGCTTCGTCGACGATCTCACGCTCGGACGCCATCAGCTGCTGCGGCTGCGACAGGCGCATTTTCTTGCCGGTCTGCACGTGGTAATATTCCGCGTCGCGCTGGAACTGGCCGGAGCAGATGCGCATAAAGGCCAGCCGGTCGCGGTGGGCTTTATTCATGTTCGCCTGAATTTTGAAGACGAACGCGGAAAAATCCGGGCTGAACGTATCGATCACGCCGCAGTCGGCTTCACGCGGGAGGGGGCTGGGCGTCATGCGCAGAAACTCCTCGAGGAACGGCTCGACGCCGAAGTTCGTCAGCGCGGAGCCGAAGAACACCGGGGACAGGCGGCCCGCGCGCACCTCGTCCAGATCAAATTCCCGTCCTGCACCGAGCAGCTCCACGTCGTCGATCAGCTGCTGGTGGCGGCGCTCGCCGATGAGCTCCGCGACCTGCGGGTCATAGAGGTCAATTTCCATTTTGTCCGCGCGCTTCTTGCCGGACACACCGGAGAAGAAAATCAACTGGCTAGACCGGCGGTCGTAGACGCCCTGGAACTCACGGCCGGAGCCCATGGGCCAGTTGCAGGCGTAGGTCTCGATGCCAAGCTCGTTTTCCAGCTCGTCGAGCAGCTCAAACGGGTCGCGCGATTCGCGGTCCATTTTGTTGATGAACGTAAAGATCGGGATATGGCGCATGGCGCAGACCTTGAAGAGCTTTCTGGTCTGCGGCTCGACGCCCTTTGCGCCGTCGATGACCATGACGGCGGAGTCCGCCGCCATAAGCGTACGGTAGGTGTCTTCGGAAAAGTCCTGATGGCCCGGTGTGTCCAGAATGTTGATGCAGAAGCCCTCGTACTGGAACTGCATGACGGACGAGGTGACGGAAATGCCGCGCTGCTTTTCAATCTCCATCCAGTCCGACACGGCGGCGCGGGAGTTTTTCTTGCCCTTGACTGCGCCCGCCTGCGCGATGGCCCCGCCGTAGAGCAGGAATTTTTCGGTCAGTGTTGTTTTACCGGCGTCCGGGTGCGAGATGATTGCAAACGTCCTGCGCCGGGAGATTTCTTCTTTCAGGGATGCCATGTATCTTCCTCCAATATTGTTTCTTTATGATGCAGGTTTCCGTTGCAGTTACATGGGTGCCCCTCCAAATCTGTCAGTTTTCATGCTTCGAACCGATTTAGTTTACCACATGGAACCAGCTTTTACAAGCCCGACACGCGCAAAAATACGGACGGCTCAGCAGAACCGTCCGTATTTTGTATCTTCCTCACAGGCCGAAATACTCCCGGTTGGCGCGGCTGTTGCAGATTGCGTACCAGACGAGCGCGGCCAGCACGACGGCCAGCAGGGCGAACGACCACGGATAGGGAAGAAGCGGCTGCTCCATCCGGTCGTTGATGGTCATGAAAATGCCGTACAGGAACGTCACGATGGACACAGCGCCGAGCGAGGGACGGATGGCACGGATATATTCCGCTTCGTCCGTGCAGTCGGAGATCTTTTTCTCCTTGGGGATGAGCAGGCCGTTCTGGAACAGATGACCCGAGACGAGCAGGCGCACCCACGTATACATGCAGTAGCCGCCGCTGGCGAGCAGGATCAGGTCGAGAAAAAGCGTCATATCATTCATTGCTGTCGTCTCCGTTCTGTTGGTTCTGTGGGGGCTGCTTCCATTCGCGGACAACATGGACGGCGACGATGACAAGCAGCGCTGCGCCGATCAGCGCAAAGAGGATCGCGCCGACCAGATCAATGATGCGCCCGCTTGTCCAGACGCCCTCGGCTGCGAGAGCGGGGTATTCCCGCGCCATCCGGCTGGCGAGATAGAGAAGATATGCGCCGCAGGCAGCATACATGACCTTGCGGCGGCTGTCAAAGCCGCGGGCGGCGGGCTTCTTCTGCTCCGGCGCCTGCTGCGCGCCGGTGCGGGGGTCGAGTTCGTCCATAAAGGGAGCCTCCATAGGTGGTTTTGTATATCATACACGATGGGAGGAAAAAAGAAAAGGGGCGCGTCAGAAATTTCCCAGCCGGAACTGGTCGATCATTTCGCCGGTCAGGCTGATATGCGAATAATCCTCCGGCAGCGTGCTGCGGTGGAACCATCCGGCCTCGGAAAGCTCGGATTCCTGCATGGTGATCTTATCGCTGCCGTCCAGCTCGCAGAAAAAGCCCATGAGCAGCGTGTCGGTGAAGACCCAGGGCTGCGATTTGTAGAAGCGGAGATTTTTGACATGCACGCCGGCCTCTTCCAGCACCTCGCGGCGGACAGTATCCTCGATCGACTCGCCGATCTCGTTGAAGCCGGCGATGAGGGCGTATTTTTTGAACGCCCGCCCGCGGTAGCGGGTCAGAAGCAGGCGGTCGCCGTCATGGACGGCGGCGATGACGGCCGGGCAGATCTTGGGATAGACCGTATTGCCGCAGGCCGGGCAGACCATCGCGCGCTCGACCGTGCTCTTTTCCATCCGCCTGCCGCACCGTCCGCAGAACTGCTGGGAGGAATACCAGCGGAACAGGCTCTCGCCCGCGGCTGCGGCAAAGAGGGCGGTGCTGGTGTGTGCCGTCATGGCGCGCAGCTGCGCCGACGGCAGATAGGAGAACGGCTCCGCCGCTTCCGGATGCGCGCCGACGAGATAATAGGCGGTGCGGTCGATGCAGAACGCGTACTGCGCCGCGGCCGCATCAAACGTGCCGATGTCCCGGATGCGCGGCAGCGTCAGCTCGCCGTTCTGCACGCAGCAATAGACCGTGCGGTCAGGCGTGAAGATGAGCGCATAGTCCTCCGGCTCCGGCTGCTTCCATGAGATTTCGTTGTGATAGATATGCGGGTACAGATCCTGGAGCATGGCAGATACCTCTCGTTTCTCTCAGCGTGCGGCGAAAAAGGCTTCGATCCCGGCGCGGGAAGCGGCGACGCTGCCCTGCGCGAAAAACGGCTTGCCGCCGCCGCGGCCGTGCAGCTCCGCGTTCAGTTCCCTGACCAGCTGGCGCAGATCGCCGTCCGCTTCGCCGATGGCGTATTTATATCCTTCCGCGTCAGACCCGGCGAACACAGCCGCGCGGCCGCCGCAGGCAGTCATGACGAGATCCGTCAGCCGCCGGACGCTGTCAGGCGTCATGGGCGGCTCAAACAGCAGTACATTTCCCACGCCGGCAAGCGCCTGCGCCTTCTGCGCGAAGACCTGCTCCTCCAGCTGCGCGGCGCGGAGCTTGAGCGCCGCTTCCGTTTCAAGCAGCCGCGCAGCCGCGTCGGCGGTCTGCAAGGGCTTTGCCGAGAGAAGGCCGGACACGCGGCGGTTCTGCTCGACGAGCGCGCTCATGTATTGCAGCGCCCGCCGCCCGCACAGGATCTCCAGCCGGACGCCGTCGTGGAACTTGACGCAGGAGAAAATCTTGACAAGGCCAATCTCGCCCGTGTTTGACACGTGCGTGCCGCAGCACGCGCAGATATCCACGTCCGGGATCGTCACGATGCGCACCTGACCGGTCAGCTCCTTTTTGCTGCGATAGGGGATGGCTGCCAGCTCGTCCGGCGATGGGTATGTGATCTGAATGGGAATGTTCTTCCAGATCCACTCGTTTGCTTCCGCTTCGACGGCAGCCAGATCCTCCGGCGTGAGCATGCCGGAAAAATCGATGGTCACGAAGTCAGCGCCCATGTGGAAGCCGACGTTCTCATAGCCGAAGCGCCGGTGGACGATGCCGGAAAGGATGTGCTCGCCGGAATGCAGCTGCATGAACGAGAACCGGCGGTCATAATCAATCGCGCCCTCGACGGTTTCGCCCACGGCGAACGGGGCGTCACAGTAGTGTACGATCTCGTCGCCGCGCTCATGCGTGTCGGTCACGCGAACGCCGGAAAGATGGCCGGTGTCGCCCGGCTGGCCGCCGCCCTCGGGATAAAAGCAGGTGCGGTCGAGCATAACGTCGTAGCCGTGCTTTCCGGGGACACAGGATAAGACGGTAGCCGTGAAAGTCTTCTGGTGGGCGTCGAGATAATAAAGCTTCTGCGTTGCCATGTGTGTGCGCTCCTTGTCTGATTTTGTCCATCATAGCATATGAACCGGCAAAATTCCACCGTTTTGCGACCGGTTTTCGGTTGACAAAGTGAAAAAAACTTCTTATGATATATAAGTTGGGCAGAATAGTGCTGCCCGGCAAATATGAAACGATAAAGGGGGAAGCATCCATGGACGCAGGAAGTAGTAGCGGCACATCTGCAGGCCGAAGTACTGTATCGCCCCAGCCGCCCTTGTGCGTCCGGAGCTTGCCCGGCGGCAGACGCTGAAAACCGTCTGCATCCAGGCGCAGTCATCGCTTGATGTGCCTGCGTTGTGTCTTTACTTCCTAAACGGTGTTATTCCCAAATAATACCAACTACAATAACAGGAGGGAAAAGACATGGCAGAAAACAATTTTTCGCTGCAAAAGACGCTGACCATGCTGCTCGACGAGAAGAAATACCATTCTCTGCGCGACATTCTCAGCACCATGAATCCCGCCGACATCGCTGCGATTTTTGACGAGCTTGATCAGGCACGTCTGCCGCTGCTGTTCCGGCTTCTGCCGAAGGAGCTGGCCGCGGAGACGTTCGTTGAGATGGAGCCGGAAGCGCAGGAGCTGCTGATCCGCGGCTTCTCCGATTCCGAACTGAAGGAGGTCATCGACGAGCTGTACGTCGACGACGCCGTCGATATCGTCGAGGAAATGCCCGCGAATGTCGTGCAGCGCATCCTATCGCAGGCCGAGCCGGATATGCGCAAGCAGATCAATGAGATCCTGCGCTACCCGGAGGATTCCGCCGGCTCGATCATGACCACTGAATACGTGTCCCTGCGCCCGAACATGACGGTCGAGGAAGCCATCCTCCGCATCCGCCGCACGGGCATCGACAAGGAGACCATCTACACCTGCTACGTGACCCGCGGGCACAAGCTGATTGGTCTGACAAGCGTCAAGGATCTGCTTCTCTGCGAGGACGACGACGCGACGATCGAGTCCATCATGCAGGAGCACGTCATCACCGTCGGCACGCTGGACGACAAGGAACAGGTCGCCCAGATGTTCAGTAAGTATAATTTCCTCGCCCTGCCGGTCGTCGACACGGAGGACCGGCTGGTCGGCATCGTGACCTTCGATGACGCCATGGACGTCATGGAAGACGAGGCCACCGAGGATATGGAAAAGATGGCCGCTATGCTGCCGTCCGAGCACCCGTACATGCGCTCCACGCCGATCGAGATCTGGAAGAACCGGATCCCGTGGCTGCTGCTGCTGATGGTCTCGGCAACGCTGACGGGCATCGTGATCACAAAGTTTGAGGATTCTCTGGCCGTCCTGCCGTGCCTGACGGCGTTCATCCCGATGCTGATGGACACCGGCGGCAACTCCGGCTCGCAGGCCTGCGTGTCGATCATCCGCGGCATCAGCCTGAATGAGATCGAGTTCCGCGACCTTGGGAAGGTCGTGTGGAAGGAGATCCGCGTGTCGGTTCTCTGCGGCGTGTGTCTGGCGGTCGCGTGCTTTGCCAAGATCATCGTCGTGGACATGCTGCTTCTCAAGAGCGAGAGCGTCAGCTATATGGTCGCCTTCGTCGTCTGCGCCACTATGGCCGTGACGGTGTGCCTGGCCAAGATCGTCGGCTCGACGCTGCCGCTGCTGGCCAAAAAGCTTGGCTTTGACCCGGCTGTCATGGCGTCGCCGATCATCACCACGATCGTGGACTTTTTGTCCCTGCTGGTCTACTTCGCATTCGCGACGGCCATGCTGGGAATCGGATAACCGAAAAACCAGACCTGCTGCCATGCGCGGTCCGTATAAGGCAGTTCACAGGCACAGCAGAATGATCTGCTGTGCCTGTTCTTGCATTGTTTGATTTTGCGCGCGCGCCCTCTTGCCTCTCCTCTTGGGAGAGGTGTCTGAGCGAAGCGAAGACGGAGAGGGTAACCGGGTGAATTGCCCTCTCAGCCGCCTGCGGCGGCAGCTCTCCCAAAGGGAGAGCCAAGTTGCCCGCGCAGCGGGCTTGGTTTATTCTCGCGGGAGAAAACCAAATACCTGCTGCACGCCGAGACGGCGCAGGAGGGCGAGCTTCTGGCGGCAGGTGTCTTCGGTGTCGAACAAAACGACCGCAGGCCGTCCGTCAGAGCCGGAGAAGAAGCAGTACCGGCACAGAAAATCCGGAGAAAAATGGGACGGATGCTGCGAGCGGAGCGCCTGCACCGCAGGGACCGTCAGCGCTTCGCCGACGCCGGCCGGACAGGGAATGGGAAAGCGCATGCAGACAGGATCCAGCCAGACCCACAGCCGCGTGCCCCAGGTGGCCAGCAGCGAGCGGAGGTACGCTTCCAGATTTCCGCCGGAGATCTGCGTGTCCGCCCAGACCCCGCGCGCATCCGGCGGGGCCAGCGCGGCGGGCAGCAGCTGCCGGGGGTCGCCGGTCTCCCCAAAGATCGCGCCGCCCTGAAACTCCTCCGGCGGCGATTCGCCTGCGGAAAGCAGCAGAAGCTCGCCGCGGGGGTGCCGGGTCTGCTCATCGAAGCCGACAATGCTGTATCCGCCGGCCCGGCCGGGCTGAAATGGATAGAGAATCATGGACAAGCCGCCTTTCCTGTGCTATAATCATAGCATCAATATGAAGTTGCAGGAAAAGCTATGCCGTTTTCTTTTTTACCCCGGATGATCTATCCGCATCTGACAGACGTGACCGCCGAGGCGCTGCGCGCGCGGGGCATTTCCTTTCTGATGCTGGATTTTGACAATACGATCGTCCCGTATACGACAAACGAGCCCACGCAGCAGATGGCTGCCTGGCTGCGCGCCATGCAGGCGTCGGACATCCGATTGTGCGTGGTCTCCAACAGCAGGCGCCCGCGCGTGGTCGAGTTCTGTAAAAAATACGGGCTGGACTGCATCACGCATGCGAAAAAGCCGTTTTCCCGCGGGATCCGCGAATGTCTGACGCGGTTTTCCCTCGATCCGGCGCACTGCGCGCTGGTGGGCGACCAGATCTATACGGATGTTCTGGGCGCGAACTGCGCGGGCGTGCAGTCGATCCTCATTTCGGCGATCCATAATCACACCATCTGGCTGAAGCTCCGGCATGTGGCGGAGCTGCCGTTTATTGCAATTGGAACATGGAGGATTCATCATGAAAAACATTGAAAAGTACCGCAATCTGATCGCAAAGGGAGAGGTCGACGCACTGCTTCTGACCTCGAAGCATAATCGGATGTACGCCGCGGAATACTGCATCGCAGAGGGCGTCGCCGTGATCTGTAAATCGCAGAGCTATTACTTCACCGACTTCCGCTACATCGAAGCGGCACAGAAGAACCTGCCCGGCTTCACCGTGCGCATGACCGATGCAGAGCATCCCTATACCAAGCTCATCAACGAAGCCATCGCCGACAATACAGTCAAGACCATGGGCTTTGAGGACGACACGCTGACCGTGGAGGAGTATACGCTCTACAACACGAAGCTGAACGTCGTTCTCCATCCGTATGCCGCCGAGATCAACGCCCCGCGCGCGTCCAAGGAGCCGTGGGAGATCGAATACATGAAAAAGGCGCAGGAGATCACCGACCGCACCTTTGCGGATCTTCTGAACGTTATCCGTCCGGGCATGACGGAGAAGGAGCTCTGCGCGGAGCTCATCTACCGGCTGTATAAATTCGGCTCCGAGGGGCCGTCCTTCGACCCCATCACCATTTCCGGCCCCAACACCAGCCTGCCGCACGGCGTCCCGTCCGAGCGCGAGCTGCAATACGGCGATTTCGTGACCATGGATTTCGGCTGCCTGTACCACGGCTACTGCTCCGACATGACGCGGACCATCGCGCTGGGCTATGTCTCCGAGAAGATGGATAAGGTCTATCATACCGTCCTCGAAGCGCAGCTGGCGGGCATCGCGGCGACCAAAGCCGGCGTGACCGGCAGGGAGATGGACGGCGCGGCGAGAAAGGTCATCAACGACGCGGGCTTCGAAGGCTGCTTCGGCCACGGCTACGGCCACAGTCTCGGCCTTCTCATCCATGAAGCGCCGAACGCCAACATGCGCAACGACAAGCCCATGCCGGCCGGCGCGGTCGTCTCGGCAGAACCGGGCATTTATCTGCCAAACGAGTTCGGCGTCCGCATCGAGGATGTGACGGTCATCACCGACACCGGCTGCGAGATTCTGACGAAGAGCCCGAAAAATTTGATTATTTTATAAGAATGTCTTGAAATGCCAATCAAAGTAGTGTAAAATCAAAGCGCTATTTTATTTGTTGGTGTATACTACACATATTGGAGGAATAATTTATGGCTACCATTACCGCCGGTGATTTCAGAAACGGCAAGACCTTTGAGATGGACGGCAAGATCATGCAGGTCGTCGAGTTCCAGCATGTCAAGCCCGGCAAGGGCGCTGCGTTCGTCCGCACCAAGATGAAGAACGTCGTGACCGGCGCCGTCACTGAGACTTCGTTCAACCCGACCGCCAAGTTCGAAGAAGCGTTCATCGAGCGCAAGGACTATGAATACAGCTACAACGACGGCGATCTGTACTACTTCATGGATCAGGAGACCTACGACATGGTTCCCGTCAGCAAGGACATGCTCGATGACTCCTTCAAGTTCATCAAGGAAAACACCCCTGTTAAGCTCCTGAGCTACAAGGGCAACATCTTCAGCGTTGAGACCCCGAACTTCGTCGAGCTGACCGTCACCAAGGCAGACCCGGGTGTCAAGGGCGACACCGCGACCAACGTGACCAAGCCCGCTACCGTTGAGACCGGCGCAGAGATCAAGGTTCCGCTGTTCATCAACGAAGGCGAAAAGATCCAGATCGACACCCGCACGGGCGAATATCTGGGCCGCGTCAAGGGCTGATTTGTCAAAAAATACATGGCCAAGTGCCGGAAAGGAGATTTTACGATGACGCTTTCTGAAAAATCCGCATATCTCAAGGGCTTGATGGAGGGCATGAAGCTCGACACCGAATCGAATGAGGGCAAGCTGATTTCCGAGATCATCAATATGCTTCAGGATGTGGCAGAGAATGTTTCCGATCTGGAGGATGTGGTGGACTGCATCTCCGACGAGCTGGACTGCATCGAAGAGGATCTCGACAACATCGACGACTATCTGATGGACGACGATGACGACGAGTATGACGATTACTATGACGAGGACGACTACGAAGACATCCCCGACGACGAGGACGACGGACAGGACGAATATGACTTCGGCGGCGAAACACTCTACGAGGTCAAATGCCCGACCTGCGGCGAGGTCATCACCATCGACGAGGAAATGCTCGACGAGGGCGCCACGACCTGCCCGAACTGCGGCGAAGAGCTGGAGTTCGACATGGAGGACGAGGAGCCCGAAAAGGATCAGTAAAGAAAACCTGAAAACGCCGCCCACATGGGCGGCGTTTTTTGCGTGAAAAAAGCCTTCCCCACCGCATCCCTTGCCTCTCCCCTTGGGAGAGGTGTCTGAGCGAAGCGAAGACGGAGAGGGTAGACCGTGACGGCCAAGTGCCCTCTCAGGCGCCTGCGGCGACAGCTCTCCCAGAGGGAGGGCCAAGAGCCTTCCCCTCCGGGGAAGGTGGCGCGAAGCGCCGGATGAGGGTCGGGGAGCACTATCGATACTGCAAAGCAAATATTTTAGTGCTTACAGACCCTCATCAGTCACGGCTTCGCCGTGCCAGCTTCCCCCAGGGAAAGCCGTTTTTGGCCAGTGCGAATACGTACCATTCTGTAAATTTTGATGGCACCTTCTATTGACTGCATCCATTCAAAGGCAGCAACTAACAAATCTGATGCAACCCTAACGGGCGGCGCGTACCATAGCGCCCGTAAGGTGACTGAATGCGAATGCAAAGACTAACAATTAGTTGCCTGCTTAAACTGCACCGCAGCATGCACCCCGCATGCCCCAGCACTCTTTTCTCCCCTGTCTTTTCTCTTGCGAGAGAAAAGACAGGGCCGTCGGAGACATATCAGCCCCGCATGAACCCGAGACAGCCGAACTCGGAAAGTTCGGAGAAACCGAGGGATTTGTAAAAGGCTATTGTTTTGGGCGTGTCGTCCGTTGCCAGCAGGAGCTGCCGGACATCGGCATAGCGGTCAAGCACTGCCTTGAGCAGCGCCGTGCCGACGCCCTACCGCTGCTTTTGCGGGGCAACCAGAATGTCCTGCACGAAAACAACGGTGGCGCCGTCGCCGACGGCCCGGATGAGTCCGATCAGCTCTCCATCCTCATATGCCGCCAGAATGAGCAGCGAATTTTGAAAGCCGCGCTTCAGAGCGGGCAGATCCTCCGTATAGGCCGTCCAGCCGACGGCGGCATACAGAGCTTGGATCTCGTCTTCCTGGTATTCTTTATATTCTTTGATCTCCATGGTATCCTCACAGCATTCGTAATTTGCAGCACGGCAGTGAAAAAACACGGCGCATCCGCAGGGATGCGCCGTTGTCAACGGAAAATAATTCACAAAAATGCGCCGGATGAATTGACATTCCGGACAAAAGCTGGTAGAATGTAAGTCCATAATGCCTGCATAGGGCCATTTGCAGCTTTCACCAATATCTATGGTGATTATAGCACCGCAAGCGGCCGGATGCAAGAGGATTGGAAACATTTCAACAACGCAACCGAGCGTGTCATAAGACAACTACAGAAAGGCTGTGATGACTTTACATGGCGATCACAAAGGATGTCATGATGGGCAAGACGCTCCGCAAGAGCTTTGCCAAGCAGGAGCAGATTCTGGAACTCCCGAATATGCTCAAGATTCAGAAGGATTCCTATGAGTGGTTCCTCCGTGAGGGTCTGCGCGAGGTGTTCCGTGATGTCGATACCATTACCGACTACACGGGCAATCTTGAGCTGAGCTTCCTCGACTACTCCATGAACGAGCCGCCCAAGTACTCCGTGGAGGAGTGCAAGGAGCGCGACGCGACGTATGCCAAGCCCATCAAGGTTCGCGTGCGCCTGCACAACAAGGAGACCGACGAGATCAAGGAGCAGGAGATCTTCATGGGTGATTTCCCGCTCATGACCAACGGCGGCACCTTCGTCATCAACGGCGCAGAGCGCGTCATCGTCTCCCAGATCGTCAGAAGCCCCGGCGTCTACTTCGGCGACGAGGTCGACAAGGCTGACCAGCACATCTATTCCTCGACCGTTATCCCGTACCGCGGCGCATGGCTCGAGTACGAGACCGACTATAATAATGTCTTCTGGGTTCGCATCGACAAAAACCGCAAGCTCCCCATCACGTGCCTGATCCGCGCGCTCGGCGTCGCGACCGACGGCCAGATCACGGAGCTGTTCGGCGAGGATCCGCTCATCAAGGCCACGATGGACAAGGATCCGTGCAAGACGCGCGAGGAATCCCTGCTTGAAATTTACCGCCGCCTGCGTCCGGGCGAGCCGCCCACAGTTGAAAGCTCCGAGAGCTATCTGGACGCTCTGTTCTTTGACGCCCGCCGCTACGACGTCAGCAAGGTCGGCCGCTACAAGTTCAACAAGAAGCTCGATATCTGGAGCCGCCTGAGCGGTCAGGTGCTGGCGCAGCCCGTCACTGACCCGATGACCGGCGAGATCATCGCCATGAACGGCGAGACCGTCACGCGCGACAAGGCACACGAGATCTCCCGCCGCGGCGTCAGCCGCGCCGTCATCGACGTGAACGGCCGCGAGGTCGTCGTGTTCTCCAACGGCATGGTCGACATGGCGCAGTTCGTTGACTTTGATCCGGCACAGTACGGCATTAAGGAAAAGGTCTCCTTCAGCGTTCTGCGTGAGATGCTCGAGACCGTTCCCGCCGACGGCTGGGAGGAGGCCATCGAGGCCCGCCGCGACGATCTTATTCCGAAGCACATCACCAAGGACGATATCCTTGCTTCCATCAACTATCTCTGCTGCATGGTGCAGGGCGCCGGCACGAAGGATGACATTGACCATCTGGGCAACCGCCGTCTGCGCTGCGTGGGCGAGCTGCTGCAGAACCAGTTCCGCGTCGGCTTCACCCGCCTCGAGCGCGTCATCCGCGAGCGCATGACCGTGCAGGATCTCGACGTCGTCACGCCGCAGAGCCTCATCAACATCCGGCCTGTCACGGCGGTCATCAAGGAGTTCTTCGGCTCCTCCCCGCTGTCGCAGTTCATGGATCAGAACAACCCGCTGGCAGAGCTGACGCACAAGCGCCGCCTGTCCGCCCTCGGCCCCGGCGGTCTGTCGCGTGAGCGCGCGTCCTTCGACGTGCGAGACATTCACTATACCCACTATGGCCGCATGTGCCCGATCGAGACGCCTGAAGGCCCGAACATCGGCCTGATCAACTATCTGGCGTCCTACGCCAAGATCAACGAATACGGCTTCATCGAAGCGCCGTTCCGCAAGGTCGACAAATCGACCGGCAAGGTCACGGACATCGTCGAATACATGACCGCCGACGTGGAAGACGACTACTACGTTGCGCAGGCTGCCGAACCTCTGGACGAGGAGGGCCGCTTTGTCAACGCGCGCGTCATCTGCCGCCACCGCGACGAGATCATCTCCGTCGAGCGCGAGCTCATCGACTATGTCGACGTGTCCCCGAACATGATGACCTCCATCGCGACCGCGTTCATCCCGTTCCTCGAGAACGACGACGCGAACCGCGCGCTGATGGGCGCGAACATGCAGCGCCAGGCCGTGCCGCTGATGGTCACCGAGGCTCCGATCGTCGCCACCGGCATTGAGCACAAGTGCGCTGTCGACTCCGAGGTCTGCATCACCGCCAAGGGCCCCGGCGTCGTCACCCGCGTTTCCGCGACGAATGTTTCCGTCAGCTATGACGACGGCAACACCGCCGATTATACCCTTACAAAATTCGCCCGCTCCAACCAGGGCACCTGCATCAACCAGCGCCCGATCGTCACGGTCGGCGAGCGCGTAGAGGCCGGTCAGGTCATCGCCGACGGCCCCGCCTGCTCGCAGGGCGAGATCGCGCTCGGCAAGAACGTGCTCATCGGCTTCATGACCTGGGAAGGCTACAACTACGAGGACGCCATCCTTCTGAACGAGCGCCTGGTCCGCGAGGACGTCTTCACCTCCATCCACATCGAGGAGTATGAGACCGAATCCCGCGACACCAAGCTCGGCATGGAAGAGATCACCCGCGATATCCCGAACGTTGGCGAGGACACCCTCAAGGATCTCGACGAAAACGGCATCATCCGCATCGGCGCGGAGGTCACCTCCGGCGACTATCTGGTCGGCAAGGTCACCCCGAAGGGCGAGACCGAGCTGACGGCCGAGGAACGCCTGCTGCGCGCCATCTTCGGCGAAAAGGCCCGCGAGGTTCGTGACTCCTCTCTGAAGGTTCCGCACGGCGAAGCCGGCATCATCGTCGATGTCAAGGTCTTTACCCGTGAAAACGGCGACGAGCTCGCGCCCGGCGTCAACAAGGTCGTCCGCGTCTATATCGCCCAGAAGCGTAAGATCTCCGTCGGCGATAAGATGGCCGGCCGTCACGGCAACAAGGGCGTCGTTTCCCGCATCCTGCCGCAGGAGGATATGCCCTTCCTGCCCGACGGCACCCCGCTGGATATCGTTCTGAACCCGCTGGGCGTCCCGTCCCGTATGAACATCGGTCAGGTTCTTGAGGTTCATCTGGGCTACGCGGCGCACGCGCTGGGCTGGAAGGTCGCGACCCCGATCTTCAACGGCGCAAACGAAAAAGAGATCCGCGAGCTTCTCAAGCAGGGCGGCGTTGCCGAAGACGGCAAGACCGTTCTCTATGACGGCCGGACAGGCGAACCGTTTGACCAGCGCGTCACGGTCGGCTATCCGTACTACCTGAAGCTGCACCATCTGGTCGACGATAAGATCCACGCCCGTTCCACCGGTCCGTACTCCCTCGTGACCCAGCAGCCGCTCGGCGGCAAGGCGCAGTTCGGCGGCCAGCGCTTCGGCGAAATGGAAGTCTGGGCGCTGGAAGCTTACGGCGCTGCTTACACCCTGCAGGAGATCCTGACGGTCAAGTCCGACGACGTGACCGGCCGTGTCAAGACCTACGAAGCCATCGTCAAGGGCCACAACGTCCCGACGCCGGGCGTGCCCGAGTCGTTCAAGGTTCTTGTCAAGGAATTGCAGTCTCTGTGCCTGGACGTCAAGATCCTCGACGAGGATGGCAACGAAGCCGACCTGCGCGACGATGACGACGATGATTCCATCTACGGCGCCGGCGGCAAGGCCCTGCCCGAGGATGAGATCACCATGGACGACGATCTGCCCGGCGGCAAGAACGTCGACGCCGACGAAGCGGCCGACGCAGGTTTTGAGATCCAGGACGAGGACGACGTCTTCGGCCTGCTGAACGACAGCTATACAACTGACTCCGAAGACGATTCGGAGAATGACTGATAAGGAGGCGGCAATACAATGAGTCATGCAACATTCAGCGCTATCCAGATCGGTATTGCTTCCCCGGAAAAGATCCGTGAATGGTCCTACGGAGAGGTCAAAAAACCGGAAACCATCAACTACCGCACCCTGAAGCCGGAGCGCGACGGCCTGTACTGCGAGCGCATCTTTGGCCCGACGAAGGACTGGGAGTGCCACTGCGGCAAGTATAAGAAGATCCGCTACAAGGGCAAGATCTGCGACCGCTGCGGCGTCGAGGTCACGCGCGCCAAGGTTCGCCGCGAGCGCATGGGCCACATCGAGCTGGCCGCGCCGTGCAGCCACATCTGGTATTTCAAGGGCATCCCGTCCCGCATGGGTCTGCTGCTGGATATCAGCCCCCGCATTCTTGAGAAGGTTCTGTATTTTGCCAGCTATATCGTCACCGATCCCGGCGACTGCCCGCTGGCCAAGAACCAGATCCTCTCTGAAAAAGAATACCGCGACATGCGCGAAAAGTATGAGGACGACTTCAAGGCCGGTATGGGCGCGGAAGCGGTCAAGGAGCTTTTGCAGCAGATCGACCTCGAAGAGCTGTCCGAGCAGCTCAAAGCTGAGCTGAAGGACGCCTCCGGCCAGAAGAAGCTGCGTATCATCAAGCGCCTTGAGGTGGTCGAGTCGTTCCGCATGTCCGGCAACGATCCGACGTGGATGGTCATGGACGTTCTGCCTGTCATCCCGCCGGAGCTGCGCCCGATGGTTCAGCTCGACGGCGGCCGCTTCGCGACCTCCGACCTCAACGACCTCTATCGCCGCGTCATCAACCGCAACAACCGTCTGAAGCGGCTCATCCAGCTGCAGGCGCCGGATATCATCGTCCGCAACGAAAAGCGCATGCTCCAGGAAGCCGTTGACGCCCTCATCGATAATGGCCGCCGCGGCCGCGCCGTCACCGGCGCGAACAACCGCGCGCTCAAGTCCCTCAGCGACATGCTCAAGGGCAAGCAGGGCCGCTTCCGTCAGAACCTGCTCGGCAAGCGCGTCGACTATTCCGGCCGTTCCGTTATCGTCGTCGGCCCGGAGCTGAAGCTCTACCAGTGCGGCGTGCCGAAGGAAATGGCCATCGAGCTGTTCCGCCCGTTTGTCATGAAGAAGCTCGTCGAGGACGGCCTTGCCAACAACATCAAGTCCGCCAAGAAGATGATCGACAAGGGCAAGGACGAGGTCTGGGACGCTCTGGAGGATATCATCAAGGATCGTCCGGTCATGCTGAACCGTGCGCCGACGCTGCACCGTCTCGGCATTCAGGCGTTCGAGCCGGTTTTGGTCGAGGGCCGCGCGCTGAAGCTGCACCCGCTGTGCTGCACCGCGTTCAACGCCGACTTCGACGGCGACCAGATGGCCATTCACGTGCCGCTGTCTGCCGAAGCGCAGGCGGAAGCGCGTATCCTGATGCTCTCGGCCAACAACCTCCTGCGTCCGCAGGACGGCAAGCCGGTCACTGTGCCGACGCAGGATATGATCCTCGGCACCTACTATCTGACCTACCAGCGCTACGACGTGGACGCGTATGACACCATCCACGAGATCTTCCCGCTGCTCGAGTGCGGCAAGCTGCCGTATGAGAAGCCCATCTGGGTCAAGAACAT
>CAKUHB010000007.1 GCA_934655875.1 uncultured Oscillospiraceae bacterium | reverse complement strand
GGCGTCCCATCATGCTACATCCCTCCTTATGGTTATTCTACCATAGAACGGACGTATTCGCCACCTTTGTCAACAGGCCCAAATCTTGACAGTACCGCGCAATTCCGCACTCTTTGAGGCCGAGACAGTAGCTTCTTGGCGAAAGGGAGGGGGTTCAGTTGTGCTTCAGGGCTTATGATGAAGGCCGTGACCGGGATGCGCGGAATGTCAAACGACGACAACTCCATCGTCCCTTCACCAGCAGTGACAGCGCGCCGACTGCCAGCAAAACGTGAATGCGCGCAGCGGCGCGCTCCTCTGTGGCGGTGAATACGGCAGCGTCAAAGTGCATGGCACTGCGCAGGGGTTAAATCTCAATGGGTGGCTGCATATGTAGTTTCCTTGATGCAGATTCTCAGTTGATCACTGCTCGGGTTCTTGCCGGGGTGTTCGTTTTTTTATGGTTGCCTGCATTGCACATGGTATAACCAAGTTGCTCTTGACAAAAGCAGACCTACCGGTAGTGCGGGCAGCAGGCTGCGGGGCGAGGATATTGGAAGTACTGTGCCGGCAATCGTGTGCTTTGTCAAATCTAACATAAAGAGCGGAAATTTTTCGACACAAAAATGTGAAAATGTGTAGCTGCCTACTTTGGGCGCACAATGAACGTGCGACAAAATACTGCGAACCGTCTCAAAAGCATTTATAATATGACCAAGTTCTGAAAGAACACATCCGTTATGATGAACGCAACGTTAAAGGAGATGTACAAATGGCTACTATGAAACTTACCAACAGACAGCAGGTCGAAGACTTTATCCGCGGCTGCACCCTGTTTGCGACCGGCGGCGGCGGTCTGCCGAAGAATGGAATCCGCTCCCTGATGGATGAGATCGAAGCAGGACGCAGCGTCGGCTGGGTCGATGTCAGTGAGATCACGGACGATATGATGAGCTGCTGCCCGTTCCTGATGGGCTCCATCGCGCCGCACAACGAAGCCACGATCAAGGAAATGGCTTCCTACGACATGACGCCGGAGACGAGCGTGAATCTTGAGGGAGACAGAATGGCAAAGGCCGTCCTCGCACTTCAGGAATATACCGGAAAAAAATTCGATGTGATCGTTCCCATCGAGCTGGCCGGCGCCAATACCCCCGCGGCGATGGCTGCCGCGTCCAAGCTCGGCATCGTGACGGTCGATGGCGACTATACGGGCCGCGCGATCCCGGAGATCGTGCAGATCACCTTTAACTACAATGGCCACTGCCTGACGCCGATCGCGTCCGTCGACGAGTGGGACAACGAATGCATTATCAAGCGTGCGAACAATCCCCGCACGGTCGAGCACATCGGCAAGCTCATCAGCGTCGCGGGCTATGGTCTGGCCGGTCAGGCCGGCATGGCGCTCGACGGCAAAAACACCCGCGATACCGTGATCGCCGGTACGCTCAGTGAATGCTACGAGGCTGGCAAGCGCATGCGCGAGGCAAAGGAGGCCGGCAAGGATGTCGTCACAGAGCTGCTGGCGAAATTCGGCGGCTATGAGCTGGGGCGCGGCACGATCACCGTCAAGGATGACTATGATGCGGTCGGCTATTACTGGGGCACGGTCACGGTGGACTGCGGCGATAAGGAGCTCAAGTACTGGTTCAAGAACGAGAACCACGTCGTCTGGAAGGACGGCGAGCCGTATGTCACCAGCCCGGACATCATTGCTGCGGTCGACGTCGAGACTGGCGAGCCCGTTCCGAACCCGCTGTCTTATGTCGGACAGAAGGTTGCGCTCATCGCGATGCGCTGCAAGCCGCAGCAGCAGAACGCGACGCTGCTGATGCCCAGATATTTTGGCTTTGATATTGACCATGTTCCCGTCGATGAGGTCATGGGCAAGTAAATCGCCAACCAAAACGTTTCCTTTCATCCGTTCTCAAGCGGATGAAAGGAAACACATATATCGCGTTCAAAGAGGAATGCCCTTTATGAAAGAATTACAGGATTGCATACAAACCAGACGCAGTGTTAGAATTTATCGTGAGGAGCCGGTCGACCGTGCACTCATTCGGAAGCTGATCTGGAACGGATGCATGGCTCCGTCCGGGAGCAATATCCAGTCATGGCAGTTTATCTTTACCCGATAGAACCAAGTGTCGTAAACAGTGGACGGCAAATGTGTGCCGAAAGTCATAGACGCGAGGCCCTTTTCCCTTCCCGCCATAGGAGATTCCTGCTTTGCGCAGGAAGCGGTGGAAATTCGTGTAGATGTTCATTGATGGAATTATCCCGCCGTTGGGCGCTGGAAAAAAATACTTATGCGCGGCTCCACCGTAATGCACCTTCGCGGCATATTTTCTACACGCCTCGGCGAGTTCACAAGACATCGGAACATAGCGGTCATTATCATTCTTCGAGGCCCGTACCAAAAGAACACCATTTTCAAGATCAACGTCTCTCACTTCAAGGCGCAGTACCTCTCCTGGTCTAAGACCACAGCAGTACAAAATGCGGAACAAAACGGGCATAATTAAATGCCGATTAGGAACCTCAGAAGAAAAGTGGCAGCAATCTACTTGACGAAAAAACCGTACAAGTTCATCCTCGGAGAAAATATATGGAATGTATTTAGGGTGTATCTGAAAACTCCCAATGTGACCGGCAGCGAGAAATTTTTGCGCTGAGCAAGACATTTTTTCGCAGGAATACTGACGTATTTCAAGGAAAAATGGTGCAGCGCAGCGTGAAAAGGTCCGCTGTCCGGGTGCGTTGGGAGTTTTCAGATACACCCTAACGAAATTCAAAGGGACAGCCCTCCGGCCGCTCCTATGACTTTCCTGTTTCTATACACAGCAAAGCCCCCTGTTTTCAAACCGGGAAAACAGGGGGCTTTGACAGAAGAAGGAGCAAACGGTCACAGTAGCATAACGAGCCTGAAAAGCCAGTTTGCGCTGATTCCGGCAACGACACCACCGATTGTATGATAGAGGATAGACCGCCCGCTCAACTCACGGAATCCAAGCCCCTCTAGCATGGCGATGTGCGTGCTTAAATATCCGCTCCAGCACATGCAAATCGCTGTAAACACCGCAATATCATTTGCATGGGCCAGCCCTTCAGACACCAGCCTCGGAACAACGGCGATCGCCGCACCGGCAGCGCCGAGCGACATGATCGGCACGGAAAGCGATTCGGCCGAAGAGAATCCAAACAGAGGAGTCAGAAGAAAGCTGAGTTTATTGCCAATCCATGGAAGCAGAGCCACACCCTCATATGCGCTACCAGAATAACCACCACTCGGCTCAGAGAAGGTCAGCAGCATTACAACAGAACAGATGATCAGGACACCGGGAATGATATCCAACCCGATCTTGACGCCGGACTTTCCACCCTCCAGCAAGGACGAAAGAACGCGTGCGCCGACCCCGCCTTCGCGAATGACACGCTCATGAACTAGGTCAAAATCGTCGCAACGCACTTCAACTGCAACAGCAGGCTCCGCTGCTCCGAATTTCCTTTTTGTGTAATGCGACATCAAACGCGTGCTTACGATGGAACCGATCACCGCGCCGACAAATCCGATTGCTGCAGCCGGAACAAAGCTCTCTCCGATCGGCGATTTTACACCGACCATAAATGCGATGATGATCAGGCCCATCCCAAAGCTGGTCCCGATGTTGGTGAGCGGGGGAACCTGATACTTTTTAAAATACCGCTTAAACGCCTTGTTGTCTGCCAACGTCAGTATTGCTGGATTATCCGAGAAAAAGCAGGCGAAGATACCGACAACGGAGGCCCCGGGCAAATCGTAAACAGGCTTGATCAGCGGGGACAGAATGCGATTCAGGAGAGATGTTACGCCGAACTCATTGAGAAGCTCCGCGATCGCACCAGCTACGACGGAGATCGCCATAATTTTGAATACCGTTGAGATCAACAGGTCATAAGCGGTATTCATCAAGGTGCTGATAAGATTGACAGCACCCATTTTGGATCCGATTCCGCACAAAAAGCCAAAAAATAAAATAAGAAAGACAAACGTCTCCACGCTGATGGCTTTCTTAACAAGCGGTTTTTTCGTAAGTATTGCGTTGTCTGGTTTTACAGTGGACATAAAAGCTCCCTCGCGAATTTAAGAATAATTAGTGAACTCCTGATCCAATTGGAAAGCACTGCTCAAGGAGAGTCTCGGTCAGTCGGGGGCTCAAAAACAGGAGGGATCGTGTAAATATTCCTGTTTTTGGAACCGAAGAGTGGGAGAAAACGCTCCGCACACAGCTGCAGATGATTGATTCAGTGATTTCTTAGCAGTACGCCGAAATAATAGACAGGAAAGCTGCGGTATCTTGGATTAGATTAGGGATAATGGTATACTCGTTCGGCTGGTGCGCCAGCTCATCCAGTGTTGACCAGACAACTGTCGGAATATTGTGCTTTCGCAGGATCGCGCCGCATGTTCCACCGCCGATGCCCCCGCAGAAGGCGTGGACGCCTGCGTGATTTAAGATCGCTTGAAGCGTCGACGCGACCGTGCTGTCCGGAGAGGTCACGGGCGCTGCGTCAGCGCGCTGTGTGATCTCATAGGAAATACGGACCTTGTATTCGTATTCATATCTGCTGATGATGGAGTTGACACATGCGAGAACCTCATCCACAGTAAATTGCGGCAGGATCCGTAGATCCATTGCAAAGACATCCCGCCCCGGCAACACGTTTGGGCTCTCTACATTGGAAAACTTCTGTGTATACTCAAACGTGGAATACGGAGGATCGAACAGATCGTCCTTGAATGCGAACTGGACGCGAAGCTTGTCGACTATCTCAACGGCCATTTTCGACCCAATATAGCCGGCATTGATCCCGAGATGCGGCATGGAACCATGCGCCTGCTTTCCCTGCACAGTAAACAGTAGCCAGACCTGCGACTTTTCCGCGACCTCAATAAATGAGCCGTCGTGACTTCCAGCGTCAGGAACCACAGCCTCATCGCGCTCCGAGAAGAGTCCGGGGATCTCAAACAACGCATGCAGACCATACTGGCTACCGGTTTCCTCATCGGCTGCAAATAAAAACGCAACGCTACACTTGGGCGCAAGACCCATTTCCCGCATCATCAAGCACGTTTGCATCAGGCAGACGACAGCCTGGCCGTTGTCTTCAACGCCCAATCCATAGATCCGATCCCCGACCATGGTCGGCTTGAACGGATCTGTGTTCCAATCGTTCAAATCACCCGGCGCCACGGTATCCATATGCGCCATAAACCACAGCGTTTTTTCCTTGTCCTCAGAGCCTTCGATTCTTACGATCAACGAGGTTCTTTTTCCCTCGGGAACGGCAGAATCCGCTATGTCGTACTCCTGATAAGGAATATTGTTTGAATCAAAATAGCTTTTCAACCACTCGATACGCTTTGCCTCGCCTTTGCCGCCCATACGCGGATTGACCCCAGGGATTGAACCGAGGTCAAGCACGTTTTGGATTAACTCTTTTTTGCGGGCAGCAACCAATTCTTTTACAGCTGTAAAGTTCATAATTTATCAATAATAAATGCTACACACAAAGCTAGCTTTATTATGTCCTCCTTTTTTATCATAATGCATTTTCGCTGTGCGGTCAAAAAGCCGGAGCCGCAACGAATTTCGAGATGAGCAGCCCCGGCTTTGCTACATATTTAAAGACCTGGTTGCATTACTTGCCTGGCTTCGGCGGGAAATAACGCAACAGCACAGTCTCATCGGTCGTTGCAGTCGAAAGACTGACGACTACCATCAAGATGAGAGCGACTATAAAGCCTGGGAGCACCGGGTGCAGCCCAGTGGAATTATAAGCAGTGAGGAACCAAATGCAGTATGCGACAAATCCGCCGATAACAGCAGCAATTGCACCCTGCTTATTGGCGCGCTTCCAATAGAGACCAAAGACAATGGGAACCCAGAAGACTGCGCCGGATGCACCAAAGTTGAACATCTGGAACACCATAACAGTGCTGTTTCCGTAAATGAGCGCAAGTGCGGTTCCGACGACTGCAACCAAAACAACGCCCATACGAATCATGAAGAGGCGCTTCTTGTCGTCGTCTTCGTATTTTCCGAAGGTTCTGACGATCAGGTCGTTGCCAAAGGCAGCTCCAGCAGTTAGCAGACAGGAGTCAATCGTAGAAATGACGAGTGCGGCAACCGCAGTCAGAAGGATAGCTGCGCCGACCGGTCCGAGCATCTGCTGGCTGAGAAGGCCGAACGCCTGATCCGTGTCGCTGAGTCCTGGGAACAGGACGCGTGAAGTTCCGCCCATGACCATGGTGGAGAAATAGAACAGGAAAATAGCAACGGAGCTTATTGCCATGCTCTTGAGGACAGAGCGAGAACTCTTGGAGGAGAAGGTCTGTGCAAGGAAAACAGGATGAGACGAGTTTCCGATGCCCCAGACCGCAGCATTACTGATACAGGCAATCAGAGCAGCCGTACTGAACACACCGTTTGCGTCTGTGAAGGTTGTGACCAGTGCCGGATCTTGTGCAGCCATGTTGAGGTTCATCTGGCCGAGTCCACCTTGGTTTACAAGACAGACAATTGCAAGCACGATCAAACCGCCGATTCCAAGGAATCCGCAAATAGTGTCATTGATTGCAACGGCAAACATACCACCAAGAAGCACGAATGCAACAGTAAATGCAGCGGAGACGAGTACTGCAACATGGTAATCCCAGCCGATAAATACCTGAAGAGTCTTTCCAAGGCCAATTAACTCGGCTGCGGTAAAGATAACATATAGGAAAACCATGGCAACTGCGGAAAGACCACGGATGGTTTTAGACTGATACCGGTCAGCCAGAAGGTCAGAAACCGTCTCCATACCAACGCCCGCATGCATCCTGATCTTCCGGACTAGGAAACAGCCAACAATCACTAACGAAAGCGCAGTGCCGAGAATAGAGGTGAAACCACTCCAGCCGGCAGCATACAGGAAACCTGTAAAGCCTACACTTGAAGAGCTGGAGAGAAAAGTTGCGGCGAACATGCCTGCTGCCAAAATGGGGCCGATCTGTGCGCCACCAGTCAAAAAGCCGCGGGACGTATTGGCTCTCATTCTGAAAATCAAGCCAAGGAAAAGAAGGACCAGTAAAAAGCCAAAGAGGAAAAGGCCGCTGATAAGAGCACCACTCATTTGTCGCCGTCCTCCTTCGGAAGATTTTTCAGCTGTGTTGCTATGCCAATGCAGTTTCCAATAATCAGTCCAACAATCACCAGCAGAACGATCGTTGTGTCAAGGGGTAGATTAAACATTTTTTCTCCTTTCTTCACGACGCAATGGAATTGAGTTTATGGATAACACCAGCATCTCCCCTGCTTAGGGGCAAGGGGGATGCTGGTGTTTTACTGATCACATATAGAAGGAGAAATTAGTACTCCAACTCTCTGGCAACTCTAGCAAGCTCAACAACTTCCGGAGTTGGGCCGACCACTTCGCCATCCTTCAGGAACAACTCACCATCCAGATAAACTGTGGACGACATGCAAATGCCATCAGTGTGGGAAGCGCCGGCGATGCCACCGGGAATATCGGATACAAGCTGCGGACCAACGTTGCCGATGCCCCATTCAGTGCTGCCCCATACACGTTCATCTTCTACAACATTACCTGTCAGCTTTGCACCGGGACCGAAGCCGTAGGAAGCGTGTGCCAACCGGAACATCTGCGGATCATTGAAGCTGCTGAGGTATTCCTTCAGCGCGGTCGCGTCTGCACCGCCTTCAATTTTGGTTACCTCGCCGTTGACAATCGTGCAGACGATCTTATCACGAAGCAGGCCGCTCGGAGGATCCATCGAACCGTCGAACACCAAGGTTCCGTTGATCGTTTCAAATTTGGGGGACCAACTGATCTGTCCGCCCATCATCTTCCACTCGCTAGGACCTACGGTGCCGTCGGAGGTATAGAAGTCACGACCGGGCATATTTTCAAAGCTCAGATCTGTGCCAGCCGGCGTGGTAATACGCATACACTTGGCGTTCTTTGTGATCTCTTCGGCCTTGCGGAGGAAGACGCCGAGCTCCTTGTTGCGTACACGGCCAATGTTTCGAATCAGCAGATCTGCGGTCATGCCGACCAAGCAGATGTAACGGAGCTTCGCGTTGGCGGCGACAGCTGCGTCAAATGCGGAGGAATACAGCAACCATTCATAGTTGTACTCGATCCAAATGTCTGTTTCCTTCAGCGCGGCAGTCAGAGAAGCCATCGGCAGATCCGGGTCAGCGGCTTTGCCGACTCCACGCGGTGCGGCAAAGGTGATCACCATGGGTTTTCCACCCAGAGCGTAGGCAGCCTGAGCAGTTGCCTCGACAACGTCCATGTGAGACTCGGTGTCTGCAGTAATGCAGACGGTCTCGCCTTTTTTCAGGCCCATGTTGTCGCGAAGCAGTTTTGTTGCGGCTTTTACTAATTCATATTGGTACATGAGTTTCCCTCCTCAAATAGATTACACTAGCATCTTACACAAGTTGAATAAGATATTCATCATTTCTTGCAGATAAATTATGTAAATAATTTTGTCGGATACAAACAAAAAATTTTCGGCGGAAAGTACTTGAAAAAGCGAACGCTCGTGTGATATACTTAAAAAAACTAATAAAAATGCAATAGAAACTTGTGGTTTTAAGAATAATTTGGGAGAAGAGATAAATTATTGTGAGGAAAGAAAATGCAACTGTTTCCAGTCTTCTGAAGATTCCGTCTTTGGCGCATAGCTTCCTAGCTGCTGGGAAAAATGGGGTTCATCGTAAAATTGACAGGATCGATGTTTTAGAGCATCCGTGGCCAGAGGTAGAGAAATATTTATTGCCTGATATCTTTTTTTTGACCTCCTTCTGGAGTTCAAAGCATAATAAGAATGCGCGGATCAATCTGATTAAAGCTATGATTGAGCACGGTTGTTCCGGTATCGGGATTATGCCTAGCCTTCATCTTAACAAGATGGTCGATCCTGAAATTATCGAGTTTGGCAACCAGTATGATTTCCCAGTCATTATCCTGGATGAAGATTGCCGCTACAACGAGATCACAAAAGAGTTTTACTTGCATGCGTTCTCGCTACAGCAGGAGGCACCACAGCGCCAGCTTTTTCATATACTTACCATGCTGGATCAATACAAGACAGACAGGAATCTTCTACGGCTCGGGATCGACATGGAGTGCATGTTCTCATGTCCAGTCCTGATCAATGGCGGAGACGCCCATTATATCTCTGCTCATATCGTGAACGCAAAAATACTCTCAAAAATCCAATCGCTTTATTTTGGGAAAAACTATATTCCGTACACGCCCGTTTATCCTTATGTAAACGAAGCGACGCATATCGTCTGCGTCTTTGGAATAAGCTCGTATATTGCGCTGTTTCTGAACCCGGCATCTGCCGCAAAAGACGTCAGCGCAGTGTTTCTTGAGATCGCAGCGTATCTGCTTCGCCTTCTTGACTCTGAAAAACAGGAGCAGGTCACGTGCGAAATTGATGAATCTGAGATGTCCGAGACCGACCGCTTTTATCTCTTCTATATAAAGCTGCCAAATCTCACGCGTTTTCTTAATAGCAGAAATAGGGATTATTTTGTTTACAATTATAATCGCAGTGCAAGCTATGCAATCGGCCTTTGGCAGGATTCCGGGACGCACGCCGACAGCGTATTCGGGTTTTGCCGAAAAGTCATCGAGGAGCATCGACCGATATGCCTGGTGTTTTCTGACTATTCCGTTCGACACGACAGCATCACAAAGCTGTCCAAGTATGTGATTGAGCAGATGGAACCGCTCCTTATCTATGGCGTGTTTACAATGGGAGAATTGCCGGTTTTGAATTTACTCAACATTGCCCCAACGACGATGAAATTAAAGATGATCAACAGCTACCTCGACTTTTACGTTGATGCAAACGCGAAGCAGATATATTTGGATACCACTCGCCTGTTTCTTGCGCTCCGCAGCATTACAAAAACGAGCGAGCTGCTTGGTGTGCATATAAACACCACCAAGTATCGTATTTTGAAGGTGTTGAGAAACGTATATGACGATGATTTTAGCTTGCTGGCGTCAAAGGGGAATATGGAATGCTTGCTGGCACTGGAAAATCTGAAGCTGGAGCAGCGCAGGGAGCCCTAGCGCCTGTCTGTACGCACATCCATTGGCAGAAGCACCGGGAATGGGGCGGTGACTTAGGGTGTATCTGAAAACGGCGATTAGGGAACTTCTGAATAAATCTCTGACTGCAGACGACGGATCTTTTCCGCCAATCCTGCGGTTCGAAAAATGGGCAATACATAAAGTATTCCGCCATTTTTCAAACCTTGTCTTGACGAAAAGTCTTTCGCCGTCCACAGCCGATGATTCAATTAGAGCTTCCTTAGATGTGCAAAATGCCGAAAGCGACGCAGCTCGCGGCGACCATAACAAAAGCGAGGAAGGAGTCGTCACGCTTGTCATAGCGCGTCTCAGCACGGCGAGATTTCTTGAGACGATTGAAGAAACGCTCTATCACATTCCGCCGTTTATACGTCTCTTTATCAAACAGCCACGGTTGCTTTGTGTTCACTTTCGGCGGGATCGTATAATTGGCGGGCTGGTCATGCAGATAGGTCCTGATCTCTTTTGTGCATAGGCTTTATCGGCAAGAATATTACAGTTCTTCAGATCAGGAAGCAGGTTCAGCAGAGGAACTGCCTCTGTGCAGTCATCAACATTTCCGGCAGACAGCAAAAAAGCCACAGGCCGCAGATCTTTTCCGACGATGGCATGGATTTTCGTGTTCAGGCCTCCGCGTGTTTTGCCGATGCTGCTTGATGTTTGATTTTGCTCGCTTTCTTATTCCACGGCCTGCCTGCACGGATGCTTTGATCGATGTTGAATCCAGGCTCAGCTCCGCGCCAGTGCCCAGGGCCGCGCAGAGCTCGAAGATCTTTTTCAGGATCCCATCGTCCCGCCAGCGGCAGAAGCAGCTGTACACAGTCTGATGTGGGCCGAATCTCGCCGGGAGATCGCTCCAGCGCGCACCACTGCGGGCAAGCCATAGGATACCATTAAGATGCGCGCGAGTATCCTTCTGCGGGCGACCGGTATGCGAGATCGGGATAAGTGGCCGGATCAGTTCCCATTCCTTATCGGTAAGTTCATAACGACGGGCTTTCATGTTTGTCACTTCTTTCTGCCCTTGTCTTACCACTTGTTTGTGTCCTTTTCTTGTACGTTTCGCTATTTTTGACTTTTCAGATACACCCTAGTGTATTTTGGGCTTTGCCCGTGTCAACACAATGGCACATACACTCGGAATGTCCATCCAGCAACACCAACAAAAAAACTTCCCAAATTCTACGTTTTGCCGAGGGCAAAAAAGAGCCGCTTCCCCGGAAAATTCTCGGAAAAGCGGCTCAAAAAGCCTTGGGTAAAGGTACAGGTCCATCGAATTTGCCAAAGCCCATTTTGGCATCTTTTTGTCACGCTTCTAAAAATGGGCGCAAAAAAGCCCGGAAGTCGTTGAAACTTCTGGGCTTTTCGCAGCGGCATCTTTTTGGGTACAGCTTAATGGTGGACAGTACAGGACTCGAACCTGTGACCCCATGCACGTCAAGCATGTGCTCATACCAGCTGAGCTAACTGTCCATCAGCAGGGATATTATACGCAATTCCCCACCGTTTGTCAAGCATTATTTTTCAGATACCACGCGATCAGCAGGTCGGCGGCTTCGCCGTAGCTCTGGACGCCGGAATCCTCGGAGAAGGCCTTCAGATAGGTGTCGTTGACCTTCTGCGCGGCGTCCTGCACCTTGCCCTCGTACTGGGCGTAATGCTCGTTTGCCGCGCGGACGTCTGCAACGACGCTGTCGGAGAGCATGCCCCAGATCTCGCTGGCCGCCTGCCGGTCGACGGCGGAAAGGGCGTTATGGCAATAAATATACGCGCCGAAAGCGCCCGAATAGCCAAAATCGTCGCTGCCGGAAGCCATGCAGGCCAGATACGCGCAGAAGTTCGCTTCGTCCTCGGCGGCGATCGCCTGCCGGTGGGCAAGCTCGTGGCACATGGTAAAGGGGATCCATGCCGTATACGTGTCCGGGTTGACGCAGGCTTCGGCGGTCAGGCAGACAAAAATACCGGTCGTGCCGGTCCGGCTGAACAGCTGCCATGCTGCCAGCGGCTTGACAGAGCCCAGATTGCCGGTAAACGCATCCGACTGCTGCGCCAGCGCGTCATAGCCCGCGCCGGCCTGCGCGGCCAATGCAGAAAAGTCCGGATAGACCGTCCGGCCGTCGGCGTCCCGCTCGACTTTCGCCGCGTATTCGTTCGCCTGCGCGGCATAATAGGCCGTGGCGGCGACCAGCTCCTGCTTGCTGTATTCGCGCACGTCCAGACCAAGCCTGTCCCCGACAGACGGGCCATAGTGGTTCAGTCCCCACAGCCCCACGAAGAAAAACACGCCCGCGCTCACGCCCAGAAGCACGCCGGACAGCCAGCGCAGCAGGCTCCGCCGCTTTGTAAACACGCGGATGAGCGTATAGAAAAACCACAGTGCCAGCACCCCCGCCAGCACCTCCCACAGTGCGATCGGCACCAGCCCCGTCACAGACGAAATGGCAGACAGCGCCCAGCGGGAAAAGGCTGGGTAAAACGCAAAGACGGCCGCCGGCGCAGCCTTGGCCGCGGCGATCATCAGGCCGGTCAAGACCAGAAAAACCGCTGATACAATCACTCTTCCGATCGTTTTCAATGCTTTGGATCCTTTCCGGGAAAATTTTATCCACGTAAGTATAGCACATTTTCCGCAAAAACAAAACAGGGCCTTCAAATTTTGCCACCGCGGTTGACTTTGCAGCGTATTTCATTATAATAAGAGGATAAAATCCTAGAGGATATACGTCAGGAGGACGAGAAGAATGATGAAAAACAGTGAAAAGTCCATGGACAAGATCATTGCCCTGTGTAAAAACCGCGGCTTTGTCTTTGCCGGCAGCGAAATCTACGGCGGTCTGGCAAACAGCTGGGACTACGGCCCTCTCGGCGTTGAGTTCAAAAACAACGTCAAAAAGGCGTGGCTCAAGAAATTCGTGCAGGAAAGCCCGTACAACGTCGGTCTCGACGCGGCCATTATCATGAACCCGCAGACGTGGATTACGACCGGCCACGTCTCCAGCTTCTCCGACCCGCTGCTCGACTGTAAGGCCTGCAAGGCCCGGCACCGCGCGGACAAGCTGATCGGTGAAGAGCATCACGAGGTCAACGTCGATGCCATGAGCTTCGACGAGATGGACAAGTTCATTGCCGAGCATGAGGACATCGTCTGCCCCGTCTGCGGCAAGCATGACTTCACCCCCATCCGCAAATTCAACCTCATGTTCAAGACCGCCATCGGCGTCACCGAGGATTCCTCCTCGACCTGCTATCTGCGCCCCGAGACGGCGCAGGGCATCTTTGTAAACTTCGCAAATATCCAGCGCACCACCCGCCGCAAGCTGCCCTTCGGCGTCTGCCAGGTCGGCAAGGCGTTCCGCAACGAGATCACCCCGGGCAACTTCACCTTCCGCACGCGTGAGTTCGAGCAGATGGAGTGCGAGTTCTTCTGCAAGCCCGGCACAGACCTCGAATGGTTCGCCTACTGGAAGGATTACTGCGTGAACTGGCTCAAGAGCCTTGGCATTCACGAGGAGAACCTGCGCCTGCGCGACCATGAGCCGGCAGAGCTGGCGTTCTATTCCCGCGCCACGACCGACATCGAATACGCGTTCCCGTTCACCGACTGGGGCGAGCTGTGGGGCATTGCCGACCGTACCGACTATGACCTCAAGCGCCATCAGGAGGCATCCGGCAAGGATCTGACCTACTTCGATCAGGAACAGAACGAGCACTATATTCCCTACGTCATCGAGCCGTCGCTCGGCTGTGACCGTGTGGCGCTGGCGTTCCTGTGTGAAGCGTATGACGAAGAGGTCATCGACGAAGCCAAGAACGACGTGCGCGTCGTTCTGCACCTGCATCCGGCGCTCGCGCCGTACAAGGCTGCCATCCTGCCGCTCTCCAAGAAGCTGGCGGAGCCGGCCCGCAAGATCTATCAGGATCTGTGCAGCGACTTCATGCTGGACTACGACGACACCGGCTCCATCGGCAAGCGCTATCGCCGCGAGGATGAGATCGGCACGCCGTACTGCATCACGGTCGACTTTGCGACCGTCGGCGACGACAAGACGCCGGCCGACAACGCCGTCACCATCCGTGAGCGCGACTCCATGGAGCAGGTCCGCGTTCCCATCAGCGAGCTGAAGAGCTGGCTGGCAGAGCACACGAAGTTCTGATCGAATTGCGAATGGAGCTTGAAAGGGGCCGAACGGCCCCTTTCAGCGTGTCGAAAAAGTCTTTTCGCCCCGCTGAGACAGTTTTTCGAACTTTTTCAAAGTTCGAAAAACTGGTTGATTGAACGCGAAGGGGGCTCTTTGCCCCCTTCACTCTTCCCCTGCTGCTCTGTCATCCAGCTGCTTTTCATAGTTTTTTAACAGTATGAAAGGGGCCGAACGGCCCCTTTTTCCATGTCTGTCTATCTTGAAAACGGAGGAGCATATATGAAAGCCATTATCACCGTCGTCGGCCCGGATCGGGTCGGGATCATTGCAGAGGTCTGCACGCTGCTGGCTGAGCTGCACATCAGCGTGGTGGAAATCAGCCAGACCATCATGGAGGGAACGTTCACCATGATCATGCTCGTCGCGTGGACGCAGGGCTCGCCGGAATTTGACGCCGTTCAGAAGCGCGTCACCGAAAAGGGCAAGACCATGGGTGTCTCTATCCGCATGCAGCGGCAGGATATCTTCACTGCCATGCACACCATCTGAGCCGGGAGGACGCGCCATGCTGAATCATACCGATATCATGTCCACCGTCGACATGATCGACCACCAGCATCTTGATATCCGCACCATCACGATGGGCATTTCTCTTCTGGACTGCGCCGACCCGAACCCGGACGCCTGCGCGCAGAAGATCTATGACAAAATCTGCCAGCAGGCAGAGTATCTTGTGCAGACCGGCTGCCAGATCGAGCGCGAGCTTGGCATCCCGATCGTCAACAAGCGCATTTCCGTCACGCCGATCGCCCTCGTGGCCGCCGCATGCGAAACGGAGGACTTCGTGCCCTTCGCCCGTGCCATGGATCGCGCGGCCAAGACCTGCGGCGTCGATTTTATCGGCGGCTTTTCCGCGCTTGTCCACAAGGGGCTTGCATCCGGCGACCGGCGGCTGATTGCCGCCATCCCGCAGGCACTGGCGGAGACGGAGCTGGTCTGCTCCAGCGTCAACGTCGCCACGACCAAGGCCGGCATCAACATGGACGCCGTGCGTCTCATGGGGCAGGCGATCAAAAAGACCGCAGAATTGACAAAGGCGCAGGACGGCCTTGGCTGCGCGAAGCTCGTCGTGTTCTGCAACGCGGTGGAGGATAACCCGTTCATGGCGGGCGCGTTCCACGGCGTCGGCGAAGCGGATGCTGTGGTGAGCGTCGGCGTCTCCGGCCCGGGCGTTGTGTATCACGCGCTGCAATCCGTCAAGGGCCGGCCGTTCGACGAGGTCGCCGAGTGCATCAAAAAAACAGCCTTCCGCATCACGCGCGTGGGCCAGCTCGTCGCGCAGGAAGCGTCCCGGCGGCTGGGCGTGCCGTTCGGCGTAGTCGATCTGTCGCTTGCGCCGACGCCCGCCGTGGGCGACAGCGTCGCGCAGATCCTGGAGGAAATGGGGCTTGAGACCTGCGGCACGCATGGAACGACAGCGGCGCTCGCGCTGCTCAACGACGCAGTCAAAAAGGGCGGCCTGATGGCGTCCAGCTCCGTCGGCGGACTGTCCGGCGCGTTTATCCCGGTCTCGGAGGACGAGGGCATGATCGCCGCAGCGAGAAGCGGCGTTCTGACGCTCGACAAGCTCGAAGCCATGACGTGCGTATGCTCGGTGGGTCTTGATATGATCGCCGTCCCGGGCGACACGAGCGCGGAGACCATCTCCGCCATCATCGCGGACGAAGCCGCTGTCGGCATGGTCAACTCCAAGACGACAGCTGTGCGCGTCATTCCCGCACCCGGCAAGACAGTCGGGGACGAGGTCTCGTTCGGCGGACTGCTCGGCGCGGCGCCCATCATGCCGGTGCACACCCAGTCTGCTTCCGCCTTCATTTCGCGCGGCGGCCGCATCCCGGCCCCGATGCAGAGTCTGAAAAACTGAACGCTCCGCGCCGCCAAATAATTGGCGGCGCGGTTCTGCTTCCTTGCGGCAGCGCAAAACTTTTGTTTTTTGTGCGAATTACCACTGGAAAAATGACGGCGGATACTGTATGATATAGGATGGAATGCAACAAGAAGCAACCTGCATTCTCCCGCGAATGCAACCAGACCCAACACAAACGCAGGAGAAGCTTCACTCTATGAACAAAGGAAGGAATCTGTATGGAACAATCCGAACTGAAGCAGCTGAAGCTGACGGCAGCCAAGGCGCGCCTGTACGGCGTGCAGATGGTGCACGACGCAGCTTCCGGCCATCCGGGCGGCTCGCTGAGCTGCATGGACGTGCTGACGTACCTGTATTTTGCTGAAATGCACATTGACCCCAAGAACCCGCACGACCCCGACCGTGACCGGTTCGTCATGTCCAAGGGTCACTGCTCGCCCGCCGTCTATCCGACGCTGGCGCTGCGCGGCTTCTTCCCGGTCGAGGATCTCAAGATGTTCCGCCGTATTGACGGCCATATGTCCGGCCACGTGGAAATGAAATACGTGCCCGGCGTTGACATGTCCACCGGCTCTCTGGGCCAGGGCATCTCTGTTGCCGTCGGCATGGCGCTGGCCGGCAAGGCCGCGAAGAAGGATTACCGCGTCTACGCCATTCTGGGCGACGGCGAGCTCGCCGAGGGTCAGGTCTGGGAAGCCATGATGGCCGCCAACAAGTACCATCTCGATAATCTCTGCGCCTGCGTCGACGTCAACGGTCTGCAGATCGACGGCGCGACGAAGGACGTCATGCCCACCGAGCCGCTGGACAAGAAGTTCGAAGCCTTCGGCTGGCACGTCGTCAAGTGCGACGGTCATGACTTCGCCGACATCGAAAGAGCCTACAAGGAAGCCGAGCAGACCAAGGGTCAGCCCACCATGATCCTCGCCAAGACCATCAAGGGCAAGGGCGTCAGCTTCATGGAAAACAACGCCGGCTGGCACGGCAAGGCGCCCAACGATGAGCAGTGGGCGACCGCCAAGGCGGAGCTGGAAGCGCAGATCAAGGAACTGGAGGGTTAAATCATGGCTGAGAAAATCGCAACCCGTGAAGCATATGGCCGCGCGCTGGCCGCGCTGGCTGAGAAATATCCGGAGCTGGTCTGCTTTGACGCCGATCTTGCCGGCGCTACCATGACCAAGTTCTTCAAAGAAGCCTGCCCGGAGCGGTTTTTTGACATGGGCATCGCCGAGGCCGATATGGTCGGCGTTGCCGCCGGCATGAGCCTTTGCGGCTTCAAGCCGTTTGTCAATACGTTCGCCATGTTCGCCGCAGGCCGCGCGTGGGAGCAGGTGCGCAACTCCGTTGCGTATCCGCACCTGAACGTCAAAGTCGTCGGCAGCCACGGCGGTCTGTCCGTCGGCGAGGACGGCGCGACCCATCAGTGCATCGAGGATTTCGCCATCATGCGCGCCATCCCCGGCATGATGGTTCTGTGCCCGTGCGACGGCAATGAGATGCGTCTGGCCGTGGAAGCGCTCGTCAACTACGAGGGTCCGGCCTACATGCGTCTGGGCCGTCTGGCCGTGGAGACCGTCACCGATTCCATTCCCGGCTACAGCTTTGAGCTGGGCAAGGGCGTCACGCTCCGCGATGGCTCTGACGTGACCATCATCGCCGTCGGCATGAACGTGCAGATGGCGCTCGCCGCCGCTGACAAGCTGGCCGCCGAGGGCGTTTCCGCCCGCGTCATCGACATGCACACCATCAAACCGCTCGACACTGAGCTGGTTCTGAAGGCCGCGGAAGAGACCGGCGCTATCGTCACCACCGAAGAAGCCAACGTTCTCGGCGGTCTGGGTGCAGCCGTCGCCGAATACCTGGGCGAGACCTATCCCGTTCCCGTTGTCCGCCACGGCGTCAACGACGAATTTGGCCGCAGCGGCAAGGCCCCGGCTGTGCTCGACGCCTACGGCGTCAACGCCGACGGCATCGTCGCCAAGGTCAAGCAGGCACTTGCACTGAAGAAATAACGAACAAAGATAAAAAATCCTGCCGCAATGTGCGGCAGGATTTTTTCGTGCTGTAAACCGGACGCAAATCAAACGCCGGATGTTATTTATTCGCGGTCGGGTCGTAGTTGCGGCCAAATTTGAGGTCTTCAAACTTGATCGTTGCGCTTTCGGGGTGCATCGGGCGGGACGCGGGCTTGGCCGGTGCGGGCGCAGAGACAGTCTGTACCTCCGGGGCGCTGCCGATCAGCTTTTCGAGATTGTCCGAAATTTCGGACGCGATCTCCTGCGCGCTGTCGCTCTGCGGCTGCGGTTCGGGCTGCGGCTGGGGCTGCTTGTCGGCCTGCCAGTCGTAGGGCTTTTCATGCGCGGGCTGGGGCTGTGCCGCGGGCTGCTGGCCGGCCGGCGTCTCTTCCTTGGTCAGATCACGCGTCTTGAGCGTCTCAAGCAGGCCCAGATGGCCCTGCACGTCGCGCTCGATGACGGAGATGAAGCTGAGCGCGGTTTCTTTCGCGTAGTTCAGCCGCTCCTGCTCGGCGTGGATCTGCTGGTTGAGCTGCGCCAGCTGGACGTTTGCGGCGTTGACCTGCGCATTGGACTGTGCGTTCACCTCTGCGTTTTGCAGCATAGCGGCGCACTTGGCCTGCGCTTCCTTGATCATCTGCGCGCTTTTCGCCTGCGCGTCGGCCACGGCAGAGGACTGCTGCATCTCCTGCGCGCGGTATTCCTCCAGCTTTTCGACCAGAATCTTCATCTTGGCCTTGAGCACGGAATTTTCCTTGTAAAGGGTAATATAATCCTCCGTCAGCGGCTCGAGAAAATCATCGACCTGCTGCATATCATAGCCGCCGAAGACGGCCTTGGAAAAGGTTTGCTCCTGAATTTCCTGCGGTGTAAACATGGAAGCGACCTCCCTCCCTGAACAGTCAGAATGGATTAAAGATAGACGCCGTTGTTCTCCAGCTCGTCGATCAGATCGCCGACAATATCCACGTTATACGGCGTGATGATGTACGTGCTGATGGCGATTTTTTTGATCTTGCCGTCGAGCGCGTAGGCGCAGCCGGACAGGAAATCGACCAGGCGTCTTGCTACATCCTTATTCGTGGATTCCAGATTCAGAACCACGGCATGCTTGCTGCGCAGATGCTCGGCGATGTCGGAGACGTTATCGAAGCGGTCGGGCTTGACGAGCACGACCTGCATCTGGGCGGTAGTGTGAATGTTGACAACCTTGCTGCCGGAGGTGCCGGTACCGCCAAGCGTGCGGCGTCCGGTGCTGCCGGAAGAGGTGGAATCGTCGCTGTCGAGATCGAAGCTGCTGTACGAGGGCTTCGGCGCGGCCGACGAGCGGTTGGGCCGGCTGGGACGGGCGTCGTCGTCAAATTCATCGAAATCGTCGTCGTCCTCGGTATACGGCTTCGTCAGCTTCTTCAGATCATCCATAAATCCCATTGTAGTGTATCCTCCAGAATCGTGATTCTCTAGTTTTAAATATTATAATTCCGCTTGCCGAAAATCGCGGTGCCGATGCGCACCATGGTCGAGCCTTCGGCGATCGCGTCGGTATAATCGTCGCTCATGCCCATCGATAGGCATTCCATGGACACATTATCGTATTTTTTTGCCTTTATGTCAACAAAAAGATTGCGCATTTCGGCAAAATATCTGCAATTTTCACCTGGAAATTCACTGACCGGAGGAATCGCCATCAGGCCCTTCAGCGCAACATGCGGGAAATCCGCCATGTGCGCGGCAAGCGCGGCGGCTTCCTCGGTGGTAAAGCCGGATTTACTCTCTTCGCCGCCGATGTTGACCTCGAGCAGAATGTTCTGCACGACGCCGACCTTCGCGGCCTGCTTTTCGATGCATTCGAGCAGCTCCATCCGGTCGACGGATTCAATGAGATCGACCACGCCGACCAGATATTTGACCTTGTTGGTCTGCAAACGGCCAATAAAGTGCAGGGGCTTACCCTCGTATGCGCCGAGAGGGCGCTTGGCCTGGATCTCCTGCACGCGGTTTTCGCCGCAGCAGTCGATGCCCGCCGCGACCGCTTCCTTGACGCGGTCGGCGTCGTTCATCTTCGTCGCGGCGCAGAGCAGGATCTCAGACGGATCGCGGCCGGCCTTTTTTGCGGCTTCGGCCATCTGGGTGCGGATGTTTGCGATATTTTCAGCAATTGTAGACATATCAACTGACGACCTTTCCATCGTATAGATTTTTTGCGTTAATGATCAGCTCATCGCCCGGCCAGAGATTGTTGGTCGAGCTGGTATCCTTCTCCACGACGTAGCTTTCACCGGTGTCGTGGAGAATGGTGATCGGCTTCCATTTGGCGAGCGTGCCCTCCAGAATATATACCCCGGTCTGACCGTTTTCGACACGGACGGCCGATTTCGGCACGCGCAGGCCGGAATACGAAGCAAAGACCACCTCGGCTGACTGCTGCCGCAGAAGCGTGACGTTTTGCAGATCACGGTCAGACGACAGGATCAGAAGCCGGGAGCCCGCTTCGTTGCCGCCCAGCTGTGCGACGGTCATGGAGATCGGCTGGTAATAATCGCGGGCAAAGGTCAGCGTGGCGCGGTCGCCCTCGCTGACGCCGGACAGCTCGCTGGACGGCACGACGCAGGCGTAATACCACGTGGAGGAGGTGATGAGCTTGCCGATGGCGGTGCTGTCCGTCTCGTCGGGCTCGACCGCTTCAAAGTCGGAGACGGTCATCTGGAAAAGCTTGTCCGGGGTCAGCACGTATTCATAGCCGTCGACGGCGGCGGAGAACGTGCCGGCTGTCCCGGCGCGGATCTGGCTGATATCGCTGGCCGACTGGGACTGGAGCGTCTCCAGCTCCGCCTGTAGGGCGGAAATGCGCGTCTGTAAGGAATCGCCGTCCGCCGCGTCGCTCGTCCGGCGCAGGACAAGGCCCTTCAGCTCCGGCGCAAGATCGGCGGCAGAGTTCATATCGCGGCGGGCCAGATACCGTGACAGCTGCGAAAGGCTGCCGGCGATGCTGTTGTCCAGCACAGCCTGATCGTAGACGCTTGACGCGGCACTCCACGCGTATTGCAGCTGCTGGATCTGGTCGGTCAGCTCGTCAATGCGGGTCTGGCGCGTCCGGGCGTCGTCCGAGCGGTAGCCGGTGGCGACGATGTCGTTGGCCGCCACATGCGCGCCCTCGGCGCAGGCGAGGACGGTCGTGCCGTAATCCGACTCGATCAGCTCCTCATCGCGCACGACAAAGCCGGTGGCGTAATAGCCCGCCCCGGCTTCGTACTGTGTAACGGTGGTGGTCATTAGCGGCGCGTAGAGACTGCTTGCCACGTTGTAGATGAAATACGCTGTGATCGCGGCAAGCAGGATCCATACGATGATGGTAAAATAGGATTTTCCTTGTTTCATACTGCTCCTTCCCGCAGGGGCCGGAGCGGTATCACTCTCAGCCTTGCGTCAGGTGAACGGGAGCCGCGGGCGTCATGGTGGACACCGCGTGCTTATAGATCATCTGCTGGCGTCCATCGGATTGCAGCAGAATGACAAACTGATCGAACCCCGTGATGATCCCGCGCATCTGAAAGCCGTTCATGAGGAAGACGGTCAGAAGCGTGCGGTCTCTGCGGGCCTGGTTCAAAAATAAATCCTGATAATTCTCTGTTGTTTTTTGCATGGGTATCGGCTCCTTTTTTATATAATCTGATACCCATATCGTACCATATTCAGCTTGCGGAAAAAGGAATATTCTGTCGAGCGGCAGCAAGGACTGCGGAAAAATCTTCCTGACCCGTCAGCCGCAGCCAGCGGATCTCCGGGTTGCGCCGGAACCAGGTGAGCTGCCGCTTGGCGTAGTTGCGCGAGCGCTGCTTGCACAGCTCCGCCGCTTCCTCCAAGGTGCAGCTGCCGTCCAGCGCGCCGAAAAACTCCTTATAGCCGATGGCCTGCATGGCGGTCGCCGCCGGGCTGACGCTGAGGGCGAGAAGCGCGCGGATCTCATCGAGCAGCCCTGCTTGCAGCATCAGATCGACCCGCAGGTCGATGCGCCGGTACAAGACCGCACGGTCGGCATAATCGAGCCCGAGCCAGACCGGCCGGTAGCGCGGCGGGATGGCCTGCGTCTCAAGATTGTGCTGCGTGATGGTCTTGCCGGTCTCTTCATAGACCTCCAGCGCGCGGATGATTCGCTTTTCGTCCGCCGGATGCAGCCGCTGCGCGGCTTCCGGGTCGACGGCGCGCAGCGCTTCCAGCATGGCTTCGCCGCCCGCTTCGCGCATCTGCGCTTCGAGCGCTTCGCGCTTGCCCGTCTGCGGGACGGGCGCGAACGTGCGGCCGGAGATCAGACTGTCGACATACAGACCGGTTCCACCGGCGATGATGACTGTCCTGCCGCGCGAGAGAATATCCTGCACGCAGGCATCGGCCAACTGGACGTATTTCCCGACGGAGAAGTCCTCGCCGGGCTCGATGATATCGATAAGATGGTGCCGCACGCCTTCCATTTCCTCCAGCGTGGGCTTGGCCGTGCCGATGTCCATGTGCTTGTAGATCTGCATGGAATCGCACGAGACGACCTCGCCGTCATAGGTCTTGGCCAGCTGGACGGCGAGCTTTGTTTTGCCCGAAGCGGTCGGGCCGACGACGCAGATGATCCTGTCCATACGCTATACCCGTCCGAACTGCTTTTCCAGCTGCCGCTTCGTGAGCGTCACGCACACCGGGCGGCCATGCGGGCAGTATTTGATATCGTCGCGGGACAAAACCTCCTGCACCAGCCGCCGCAGCTCCGCGTCGGAGGTCTGCCAGCCGGCCTTGATGGCCGATTTGCAGGCGATGGAGTGCAGCAGATTATCCCGCAGACTCTCGGGGTCGAGCGTCCGGCCGGAGAGCAGCTTCCCGGCCAGCTCCTGCAAAAGCGCCTTTGCGTCCTCCGCGTCCACGTCGGACGGGATCTGGCGGATGAGAAGATCGCCGCCGCCAAAATCGTCGACCTCGAAGCCGTACTGCATCAGAAGCGCGGCGTTTTCCAGCACGGCCGCGGCTTCCTCCCGCGTCAGCTCCGCCGGGAGCGGCGCGAGCAGCAGCTGCGCCATGACGGGGTGATGCTCCTTTTTGAGGGCTTCAAAGCGGATCCGCTCGTGCGCGGCGTGCTTGTCGATGAACAAAACGGCTTCGCCCTGCTCGACGATGATGTAGGTGTGCAGCGCTTCGCCGATGATGCGGAACGGCTGCTCAGGAACCGGAAGCGCCTGCTGCGCGGGCGTCTGCGGTGCTTTTTCCGGCGCGGGCTGCGGCTCCGGCTTAGCAGCAGGTGCAGGCACCGGCTCCGGCGCAGGCTTCGGCAGCTCGAAGCTCTGCTGGGGCGCGGGTTCTGACTTCGGGATCTGCACCGGAGACGCCAGAACGGGCTGGGCCGGGCTGGCTGGCTTCGTCTGCGCGACCTGCCGGCGATATTCCGCGGCCTGCATGGTCTGATAGAACGTGGGTTTCGGCGGCTGGATGGCCGCGGGCTTTGCGGGCGGCACAGGCGCGGCCTGCCGCTCCGGCGCTTTCCATTCGGGCCTGCCCGGCGCTTTGGAGAGCGTGGAGAGGACTGCGTAATGGACGGCGTCAAAGACCTCCTTCTCGGACAGGAATTTGACCTCCGTCTTGGCCGGATGGACATTCACGTCCACAGCCTGCACGGGCATATCGATCTCCAGCACGCAGGCCGGGAAGCGGCCGACCATGATCTGGTTGCGGTACGCTTCCTCCACGGCGGCGGAGAGCAGGCGGGATCTGATATAGCGGTTATTGACGAAGAAGCTCTGCCAGGCACGGTTGCCGCGCGTGGCGGTCGGCTTGGTGACGAAGCCGCGCACATGGAGCTTTTCCCAGCGGCCGTCCACGGGGAGCATGTTGTTGGCAAGCTCGCGGCCATAGATGGCATAGATAGCGGCCATGCGGTCGCCCTGGCCGTCGGTGTGCAGCTGCTCCTGCCCGTCCTTTAAAAAGCGGAAGGAGATCTCCGGGTGCGCCAGCGCCTGCTGCTGCACGACGGAGACGGCGGCGGACGCTTCCGCGGTGTCGGATTTCATGAATTTCATACGTGCGGGCGTATTATAAAACAGCTCGCGCACGAGGATGGTCGTCCCGCACGGGCAGCCCGCCGGTTCCTCCGAGAGGACCTGCCCGGCTTCGAGATGCAGGCGGACACCGGTCTCCGCGTCCTGCGCGCGGGTCAGAAGATCGATCTTCGAGACCGAGGAGATGGCAGCCAGCGCTTCGCCGCGGAAGCCCAGCGTGCCGATGCAGGCAAGATCCTCTTTTTTGCGGATCTTGCTCGTCGCGTGGCGCAGGAAGGCCGTGCGCGCGTCGTCCGGCGCCATGCCGCAGCCGTCGTCGGTAATGCGCAGGAAGGTCATGCCGCCGTTTTGTAATTCTATTGTAATGTTTTTCGAGCCCGCGTCAATGGAATTTTCGACCAGCTCCTTGACGGCGGACGCCGGACGCTCCACGACCTCGCCGGCTGCGATGAGATCGGCGACGTGGCGGTCCAGCTGGATGATCTTCGGCATAAAGTCCCTCCAGATCAGAAGTTCAGCTGCAAAAGCCCGAACGACAGGGCGTTCACGATGGCGTGCAGCGAGATGGAAGCCCAGATCGTCCCGGCCTTTTCATATGTCCAGGCCAGCGCGATGGATGCGGGCAGATAGGGGATACAGCTGAGCAGCACCTTCCCCGCAGGATAGAGCGTGAAATACTGCCAGTTGTGCATAAGCGTGAATAAAATGACAGAGACGATATACGCCATCACGCGGGAGACCGGCTGGATAGAGCCGAAGACCAGCCCGCGCACAAGCGTCTCTTCAATGATGGGCGCGACGAGGATCGTCACGGCCATCATGACGTATTGATTCTGAGAAATGAGCGTGCTGACGGTCTCGTTATTATAGATCGTAAATCCGGGCGCGAGCTTCACGAGCGCATACTGCAAAACCCATGTGCCGGCGTAGTAAAGCGCGAACCCCAGAACCAGCGACTGCACGAAGTTCCAGAACCGTCCGGCAAAGAACGGCTGGCGCAGAAAGCCGTGGAAGATGAGAAGAACAGCCGCCAGATTCACGGCGAAATAGACAATATTGATCGTGAGACTCGTCATGCCGAGCGAGAGCTTCTCGTTGGCCAGCTGCAAGAGCACGTTCAGGATGATGAGATAAAACGGCAGATACAGCCAGCCCGCGATCGTTTCAAACTTCGTCAGGCGGTATGAAATTGCATGGGACGCCTTCCTTGCCATGCGGGAAGCTCCTTTCCGTGAAGATACCGTGCGCTCAGAGCAGCTGCTTGAGCTGATAGAGCTGATTCAGCGCCTCGATGGGCGTGAGCGTCTCGACCGTGATGGCTTCGAGCGCGCGGCGCAGCTCGTCCGACTGCATATCGAGCATGGAGACCTGATCGGACACGGGCGCAGCCGCGCTCTTCGCCCGCTCCGGCGCGCCGGATTCCAGATCCTTCAGGATCTCCCGCGCACGGGTGATGACCCGGTCGGGAATCCCCGCGAGCTTGGCGACCTCGATGCCGTAGCTGTCGTCCGCCGCTCCGGGGATGATCTTGCGCAGGAAGATCATGTCGCCCTGCCGCTTTTTGACGGCGATGTTGAAGTTTTTGACGCCGGGAAGCGTCTGCTCGATGTCGGTCAGCTCGTGATAGTGGGTGGCGAAGAGCGTCTTCGCGCCAAGCCGCTTGCGGTCTGCGGCGTATTCCAGCACGGCGCGGGCGATGGCCATGCCGTCGAAGGTCGACGTGCCGCGCCCGATCTCATCTAAAATCAGCAGCGACCGCGGCGTCGCGTTTTTGAGGATATCGGCGACCTCGGTCATCTCGACCATGAAGGTCGACTGGCCGGAGGCCAGATCGTCGGATGCGCCGATGCGCGTAAAGAGCTTGTCGACGATGCCGACCCGCGCGCTGGACGCCGGGACAAACGAGCCCATCTGCGCCATGAGGACGATGAGCGCGACCTGCCGCATGTAGGTCGATTTACCGGCCATGTTCGGGCCCGTGATGATGGCGGTGCGGCAGTCGTCCGCGCCGAGCAGCGTATCGTTCGGGACGAACAGCGAGCCCTTCAGCACCTGCTCAACGACCGGATGGCGGCCCGCTGTGATGGAGACAACGTTCCCGAGATCGACCTCGGGCTTGCAGTAATGGTTATGGACGGCGACGGCGGCATAGCTGCACAGGACGTCCAGCTGGGCGATGGCCTGCGCGGTCTGGCGGACGCGGGCAGCCTCTGCGGCCACGTGCTGCCGGAGCTCAACAAACAGGTCGTATTCCAGCGCGACGATCCGGTCCTTGGCCGTCAGGATGGTGCTCTCAAGCTCCTTTAATTCCTCCGTGATGTACCGCTCGCCGGTGGAGAGCGTCTGCTTGCGGATATAGGTGTCCGGGACAAGATTCAGCTGCCCCTTGGCGACCTCGATATAATAGCCGAACACGCGGTTATAGCCGACGCGGAGATTGCGGATGCCGGTCTTTTCCTTTTCGCGCGCTTCGATCTGCGTGAGCATGCCCTTGCCGCCGGACTGGATGGCGCGCAGGTCGTCCAGCTCTTTATTTGCGCCGTCGCGGATGAGACCGCCCTCGCGCAGCAGAAACGGCGGATTGTCCACGATGGTCGCATCAATGCGCTCCTTGAGATCCGCCAGCGGGTCAAGCTGCTCATAAAGCGATTGCAGATACGGCGCGCGCATGGACGAAAGCCGCTCCTTGATGGCGGGCAGCGTCGCCGCGCCCTGCGCCAGCGACGCAAGGTCGCGGCACGAGGCCGTGCCGGTCATGATGCGCGTCATGGCGCGCTCAAAATCGGTCACATCGCGCAGCGCGAGGATCAGCTCCTCGCGGTCGATCGTCCTTTTGACCAGCTCCTCCGTCGCGGCCAGCCGCTTTGTGATCTGCGCGGGGCCAAGAAGCGGACGCTCCATCCACGCGCGAAGTAAACGCCCGCCCATGGCGGTCTTTGTCTTGTCCATAACCCAGAGAAGGCTTCCGCGCGTCTCTTTTGCGCGCAGCGTCTGCGTCAGCTCCAGATTACGCCGGGCAGCCAGATCGAGCTGCATGAACTTGCCCGCAATATAATATTCCAGCTCCCGGATGTGCGGCAGCTCGTTCTTTTGCAGATCGCGCAGCGTCAGAAGAAGCGCGCCCGCGGCCAGCGTCACGCACGGCGCACCGGCAAGGCCAAGCTCCTCCGGGCTTTTGCCGAACTGCGCGGTAACGGCGGCTTCACAGAGTGCAGGGTCAAACTGCGTGTCCTTGCCGAGATTGACGCAGGTATGGAAGCGGTCACGCAGGAAATCGGCCAGCGCGGGTTCTTCCGCGGCCGTCCCGCCGAGCAGCGCTTCGGACGGCAGGAAGCTGCCGAGCTCATTTTCCGCGTCCTGCATCGCGTCCGCGCCGGAGACCTCCGTCGCGCTGAACGCGCCGGTCGACACGTCGCAGAAGCACAGGCCGTAATGCCCGGCTGCGCCGTAGACGCAGGCGTAGTAATTATTTTTCGACTCGTCCAGCATCGAGCTTTCCGTCACGGAGCCAGGCGTCACGATGCGGATGATGTCGCGCTTGACAAGGCCCTTGGCCAGTGCCGGATCCTCCATCTGCTCGCAGATGGCGACCTTGTAGCCCTTGGCGACCAGCCGGGCGATATACCCCTCAGAGGAATGATACGGCACACCGCACATGGGGATCTTGTCCTCGGCGCTCTTGTCCTTGGCATGATCGCGCGAGGTGAGTGTCAGATCAAGCTCGCGCGAAGCGATCCGCGCGTCCTCCTCGAACATCTCATAGAAATCGCCCAGCCGGAAAAACAGCAGGCAGTCCGGATTGCGCTCCTTGACCGCATAATACTGCTGCATCATGGGGGTGAGTTCAGCCATAATCAAAAACCTCTCTACATTCTGTCTGTGAAAAATATTGCGGATTTGCCGTTAATTTTCGCAAAAACGGTCTGCACTGTCAGGGGGAACGGCGAATCCGTACCGCGCTGTAAATTCAGGATGCACCTTCTATTTGCCGCAGAAATGATAAGGCATTCGCCATCAAGTCTGACGCTCACCTGACGGGCGGCGCGTACCGAAGCACCCGTAAGGTGACCCGGTGCGATTGCAGAAGCCGTCAAATCTGTTTCCTGCCTGAACCGCACCGCAGCACGCACCCCGCATCCCCACGCACTCTTTTCTCCCCATTCTTTTCTCTTGCGAGAGAAAAGAATGGGCCGCCGGAGGCACATCGGGATGACAGTATCAGATCTCCCCAATCAGCGACCAGGTCGTGCAGCCGGTGATCTTTACGTCCATGAACTGCCCGATGAGACTGTCGTCTCCGGCAAAGCGGACGAGCCGCCCACCCTCGGTGCGGGCGGTCAGCATGTCCTTGTCGCGGCCGTCGACCAGCACGCGGACGGTCTTGCCGACGTAGCCCTGATGGATCTCCAGCGAAATGCGGTTCTGCACGTCGCAGAGCCGGTCAAAGCGGCGGTTTTTCTCTTCCTTCGGCGTCGGGTCGTCCATCTTCGCCGCAGGCGTGCCTGCGCGCGGCGAGAAGATGAATGTGAAAAGCGCGTCATAGCGCACATCCTCGATGAGACTGATCGTGTCCTCAAATTCCTCCGCCGTCTCGCCGGGGAAGCCGACGATGACGTCGCTCGTCAGGACAAGATCCGGCATGATCTCGCGGCCATAGTGCGCCAGCTTCAGATATTCCTCGCGGGTATAATGCCGGTTCATCGCCTTCAGCACCCGGTCGTTGCCGGACTGGAAGGGCAGATGGAACTGTTTGGCGATCTTCGGGTATTTGGCGATGGTGTCAAAGAGCTTTCGGCTTGCGTCCTTCGGGTGGCTCGTCATGAACCGCAGCCAGAACTCGCCGGGAAGCTCGGCGATCTCGGCCATGAGATCGGCAAAATCAACGCCGAGCCCAAGATCCTTGCCGTAGGAGTTGACGTTCTGGCCGAGAAGCGTAATGTCCTTATAGCCCGCGGCGATGAGTCCCTTGACCTCTTCGAGGATCTCCTCCGGCCGTCTCGACCGCTCGCGTCCGCGCACATAGGGGACGATGCAGTACGAGCAGAAATTATTGCACCCGTACATGATCGACACCCACGCCTTGAGGTTCGACGAGCGCACGACGGGGATACCCTCGGCGATGTTGCCCGCGGAATCGTCCACGGCGAAAATGCGCTTGTTCGTGGTCAGAACCCGCTGCAAAAGCTCCGGAAAGCGCCACAGCTCGTGCGGGTTGAACACACCGTCCACGTGGCGGTAGCTGGTTTTGATGCGCTCGACCACCTGCGGCTGACCCATCATGCAGCCGCAGAGGAAAATTTTCTGCTCCGGGTGCCGGGCCTTCGTGTGGACCAGCGCGCCGACGTTGCCGTAGACGCGGGTCTCCGCGTGCTCGCGGATGGCGCAGGTGTTGATGACGATGCAGTCCGCGCCCTCTTCGGTGTCGACGATCTCGTAGCCGCTCGCGCGCAGCATGCCGCGGATGCGTTCAGAATCCGCTTCGTTCTGCTGACAGCCATACGTGTCGACAAAGGCGCGCGGCGTCCGGCCGCGCACGGCCCAGAGAGCCTTGATCTGCTCACAGACGGCGGCTTCCTTCGCCAGCTCCTCCTGCGGGATCACAACGGGTTTGCGTTCCATGTACATATCCTCCGAACTGCATAACTTAACGATTTATTATAGCAGACAACGCGCCATTTTGCAATGCGGCAGAGAAAAACCGCGCGGCCCCGTAAAAACGGGACTGCGCGGGGGGTGTACGGTCAATCGAAGTATTTGTACGTAAAGCAGAAGACCGCGTGGTAGACAGAGTCCTGCTCACCCTGCAAGGCGGCGGTGATGGTATAGCGGGCGGTCGTCTGCAAAGGCGTCAAAAGATCGCCGGGCAGGTCGGCCTGCGTGAGGGTCTGCGTTTCGCCGCCGTTCAGCGGCTCTATTTCCACGGTATAAGGTTCAGCCAGCGGCAGAGGGAACGACAGCTTCAGGGGCTCCGTATTGACCCGCCCAAGCTCCGTGTCTGCGTCCGGCGTGGGCGGCTGGAGAACGGTCGTACTCCCGTCCGCCATGGTCTGCGTCAGAGAATAGAGCGCCGCTGAGAGACGGCGGTTGGAGCCAAACTCGTCAAAATACACCCACAGCGTCGGCCGCGGGACGAGGATCGTGTCAAGATAGTCCCAGTCAACCGGACGGGACAGGTAATACTGCTCCGCCTGCGCGTCCTTCAGCCACATGCGCGCGACGCGGATGGACTGATCGGCCAGATAGACCACCAGAATGCCCTCCGGCGTGTTAAAATCCATGCTCAGCCCGCGTCCGTCGCTGTAAACGTCCAGCTTTTCCGTATAGGTCTCCAGCTCCAAAGACGCGAGATAGGTCTTGAACGCGCCCTCATCCACGCAGGCGTAGTCGTTCGCGCCGCGCGGATCGTCCCACGGGTCAAGATATTGCAGGTGGAACGCTTCAAGCGGCTGATTGTCAAAGATCCGCTCTGTGCCCGGCTGGGCGTCATAGGCGAGCGCCATATGTCCGGTGCAGAGAGCCAGCACGGCAAACGTCAGCCCGACGAGGATCGCGCCCGTGCGCTTTTTCCCCGGTGTCATGACATTTTTGAGCCGGTAGCGCAGTGCGCTCGCCGTGGCGGACAGGCAGGTAGTGAACCCGCGCTCATCGCCCGCGGTGTTAAGAAGCAGCTCCGCGTATTCCCGCCGGACAGGCTGCGGCTCATCCAGAAGGACGGTCTCGTCGCAGCTCAGTTCAAAATCGTCGGCACTCTTGCGCATGGCGACCCACATGAGCGGGTTGAACCAGCACATCGCCGTGCAGAAGGTCATGAAAAACTTGGACGACGGGTCGCCCCGGCAGATATGGATGATCTCATGCCGCAGCACGAGGGCAAGCTCCTGCTGCGTATAGCTGCGCGCGGGCAGCACCACACGGGTCGTGCGGTCAAACAGGCCGATAGACAGGGGCGTCGTCAGTGTCTGCGAGCGGACGAGCTTCCATTTCGGCTTTTTCACCCACGCGCGCGCCAGCTCCGCCTGCCAGACGGCAAGCGTTTCCGCGTCCGTGACCGGCACGGCGTCCTTTAAGACCTGACGGCGGAAGCGCAGGTGGGAGAGGATCTTCCATCCCAGTACGCCCGCCGCACCCGCCGCCCAGACGGCAAAGAGCACATAGACGAGCTTTCCCGGCAGGTGTATGACGAGCGGATGCGCGGCGGCAAGCTGGTTCGTGTTGTTCAGAATATACAGAAAGTCCGGCAGCAGCCACAGCATCGCGCATATGCGGGCGGAAAAGTGCTTCCGCAGCACCGGCATAATGGCCAGCAGCAGGACATAATAGACGCCGATCATCAGAAACAGCTCGACCAGCAGCCGCAGCACGGACTGGATGGCAAGCGCCCACCCGCCCATGACCGCACTGAGGACGATCCAGACCAGCAGCAGAAACGGCAGCGAGCCTGCCGCGAGGAACGCGGAAAAGCGCGGCAGGGAATCGTCTGCGTCCTTCGGCTCGGTCAGGCACTCTCTGTCCGCGTGTTCCCAGGTTTTCCAGGTGAGAATCGCGCTGAAAATCAGGATGATGACGAGCCGGAAGGCCCACATGCCGCTCATAGCGCGCCCTCCTTCAGAAGCTCGCGCAGCTCTGCCAGCTCTTCCGCGCTCAGGCCGCTTGCACACAGGGCCGCGGCGAAGGCGGGAATGCTCTTGCCGCAGAGCTGGTCATAGAATTTCCGGCCCTGCCGGGCGAGATACTCCTCCCTTGTGATAAGCGGCCAATATTCGGCGCTGCGGCCCGTTTTTTCGATCCGCAGAAAGCCCTTTTCCGCCAGCCGGGACAGGACAGTCAGCAGCGTCGTCGGCGCCATGGGATGCGTTTGGGCAAGAACTTCACTGATCCCGGCGCGCTTCGCCGGCGTCTCACAGGCCCAGACAGCCTGCATAACGGCCAGCTCCGCATCGGGAAGCGTGCGAACGGGTTTCGTCATAGAAGATCTCTCCTTCTACATTTGTAGTACATTCTTATTCTACAACTGTAGAGCCAAGATGTCAAGACTGAAAGTCTTCTGCAAATTTGCGGGTGCGGTCCAGCATTTTCTTTTGCTTCTCCAAAAGAAAACGCTGGCAAAAGAAAAAGAGCCTGAGGGGATTTCGATTTCCCCTCAGACTCCCTTGAAACGCCCAAGAAAACCGCTTCGGTTTTCTTGGATCTTTCCCGCGAAATTTGATAGATATGCGCCAAGAATTTCCTTTTTCCGCATTCCACTTGCCTCTCCTTTTGGGAGAGGTGTCTGAGCGAAGCGAAGACGGAGAGGGTAAATGCTGACCGTGACTGCTAGACCCTCTCAGTCGCCTGCGGCGACAGCTCTCCCAGAGGGAGAGCCAAGGGGCTATGCAAATACGTACAATTCAGCAAGTTCCGATGGCAGTTTCTATTGACTGCACGCATTCAAAGGCACTCACGAACAAATCTGATGCCCACTCCAACGGGCGGCGCGTACCATAGCATACGTAGGGTGACCCAATGCGAATGGAGAAAACACCAAATCAGTTTCTTGCCTAAACTGCACTGCGGCACAAGCCAATCGCTTCCAGCGCCCCTTTTCTCCCCCCTATCTTTTCCGGCAAGGCGGAAAAGATAGGGCCGCCGGAGGCGCGGGGGTTATGTGATCACAAATCCGCCGTTGACCGGCAGGATCTGGCCGGTGACGAAATCAGCGTCGGCCAGATAGAGCATGGCCCTGGCGATATCCTCCGGCGTGCCGAGACGCTCGATGGGGGTCTGCTGGCGCAGGTCTTCCATGACGGCGGGATCGACATTTGCGCACATGTCTGTCCGGATGACGCCCGGCGCGACGGCGTTCACACGGATGCCGGACGGGCCAAGCTCCTGCGCGAGCGCCTTGGTGAGCGCGAGGATCGCGCCCTTGGTGGCGGAATACGCCGCTTCGCACGACGCGCCGATCTGCCCCCACATGGAGCTGACGTTGATGATGCAGCCGGACTGCCGGTGCAGCATATACGGCAGCGCCGCGCGGATGCAGTAGAACGCGCCGTCCACGTTGACGGCGAAGAGCCTGCGCCAGCGCTCCGGCGAGATGGCGTTGATGAGCGCGTAATCCGCGATACCCGCGTTGTTGATGAGCACGTCCGCGCCGCCAAGCCCGGAGAACGCGGCGTTCACGGCCTGCTCGTCCGACACATCGCAGCGGATGGCACGCGCACCGGTCTCACGGGCAACAGCCTGCGCCCTTTCGTCTTCCTTTTCATAGAGAAACGTGACGGCGTCTCCGCGCGCGCAGAATGCGCGCACCGCCGCGGCGCCGATGCCGCGCGAGCCGCCGGTGATGATGATGTGTTTCATTGCATACAGCCCCTTATACAGCTGCGCCCCGGCGCGGCTGGCCGCTCCGGGGCGTAGTGGATTATCTTCTTCTGGTTTTCGTCTTGTGATCGGAATAGGCACGGATGGAGGACATTTTGCTGTCAGACTCAGACATGAACTGCTTGAGCATGTCGTCGAAGGATTTCTGCTGCGGCTTTTCGGGCGCGGACGGCTGTGCGCGCTCCGGCTGGCGATCCCGCTGGAAGCTCTGCCGCGGGCGCTGGTTCTGCTCGCGCGTGGGTGCGGGGAGCGTGCGCTTGATGGAAAGATTGATCTTTCCGTTGTCCAGACCGATGACCATGACCTTGACGGTCTGTCCCTCGGTCAGATACTCGTGCAGGTCGCTGACATAGGCGTGCGCGACCTCGGAGATATGGACCAGACCGGTCATATTATCCCCCAGCGAGACGAATGCGCCGAATTTTGTTAAGCTCTTGACAGTTCCTTCAACAATCTCTCCAACCTTCAATTGCATCTTTCTATCCAATCCCCCAATAAAAATCTAGTTTCCGACGTCCTCGAAGACGATCTCACCCTCGCTTACCATGCCGAGCTGGTCACGGGCGACCTGCTCCAGCCCCTCGGGCGTATCGAGCGCATCGATCGAGTTCTGCAGGCGGTCATTTTCCTGCTGTGTGCTTGCGATGGAGCTTGTCAGCCCCTGCACCTCTGCGTCCTTGTCGCGAATCTGCGCGCGCAGGTGCACCAGGGTAACGGTGGCATACACAACGAGAATCAGAATCACCAGCTTGACGATCAGAGACGACTTGACGAATTTCATTCCGGCGTCTGCTCCTTTCCTGCTGTGCTTGCTTCCAATCGAGAAATCGCTTACAGGTAATTGTAAACCATTTTCTGCATCTTGCAAAGAGGGTTTTTGAAATTTTTTTGAGGAATCTCAGAAAAAAACGCACAGGCGCGCATAAAATCTGCACAAGTCTGCCAAGCAAGGAAAAAACAGCCTGCGCAAGCGGCAGAAAAAGCGGGCTGAGGGCGCAGAAATAAAAGACCTCCGTCAGGAAAATCGCAGCGAAGATATAAAGCCGGAACAGTCCCTTTCCGGCTGTGAGCGCGAACAGCAGAAAACTGACGCCGAGCGTCAGCCCGAACAGCACGTCCGCAAAAAGCGTGCAGCCCGGCATGCGCCGCCGCGCCGCGCGCAGAACGTCATAAAAAATCCCCAGCCCGAAGGCCAGCAAAACCGCCTGCCAAAACAGCAGCGCCTGCGAGAAAACAGGCAACTCCATCAGCCGAACAGCCGCGCGAAGAAGCCGCCGCCGGCCGGCAGGTCATCCTCATAGACGATGGCGTCGACGCTGCCGTCGACCAGCACCTGCCCGCCGTCGATCGACAGCTGCTGCAGATGCAGCCCCTTGCCGCGGATGGCGAGCGGCCCGCGCGTGGAGGTCAGAAAGATCTCCGTATCGTCAAAGCTCTCCACCTCCAGAACGCCCGTAATGGACAGCCGGCTGCGCGAGTCGAGCGTCAGCCGGTGCGGCTGCTCGGAGGTCTTCGGATCCAAAAGCGCCTGCTGCATGACATCACCCTTCTTCCTGCCGGACAGAGCCGGCTTCTTTCTACATATATACGCGGAAAGCCAGGGTGTATGCCGGTTTTTTATGCGTCTCAGATCTCGCGGTACATCGCGCTCGCGTCGTCCTTGCGCACGGCCTCCGCCACGGCGAGCACCTCGACCGTGACCGTCCGCGCGCCGAAGGCGATGGAGATATGGTCGCCGACCTTGACGTCATAGCTGGCCTTGGCCGGCTTGCCGTTGACGGTGACGCGGGTATTGTCACACGCTTCGTTCGCGACCGTGCGGCGCTTGATGAGACGGGAGACCTTCAGGTATTTATCAAGTCGCATAACGTTTTCAAACCTTTCCGCCGGGTTTCCGGCACGGCTATCATACCGCGAAGCGCGGGGCAATGTCAACTTTCCTGAAAAAAGGGTTCCCATTTGGCGGGCACAGTGCTAAAATGGAACGGATCTTATGATGGGAGGTGCGGCAGATGCAGGCACTCAAGGCACTGCTTTCCAACCGCGTGCTGCTCAGCGGGCTGATCGGCTGGGGCGCGGCACAGATACTCAAGACGATCATTTATGCGCTCATGAACCGCACGCTGGATCTGACGCGCATTTTCGGAGACGGCGGCATGCCGAGCGGCCATTCGGCCACGGTCTGCGCCGTGGCGACATCGGCAGGGATTTTATACGGGCTCGGCTCGTTCCCGTTTGCCATCAGCGTGATCGTAGCGATCATCGTCATGCACGACGCCATGGGCGTGCGGCTCGAGACCGGCAAGCAGGCAAAGCTGCTGAACGAATTTATCGATCTGTTCGCAAAGCTCGAGCAGCCGCTCTCCGATCAGGAAAAGCTCAAGGAGCTGGTCGGGCATACGCCGTTACAGGTCTGCATGGGCGGTCTGCTCGGCATTGCTACCGGCATTTTGTGCAATCTCGGCGCGTGATCCGCGCGAATTATTGATGGCATGGTAGAAATTGCGCCGGATGCGGAAAAATACGCTTGACGAAGGCGTGCCTGCGCACGTATAATGGCAGCAACCAAAAATAAGAACTGCGATGACGGAAATTTGTCTCTGCAAAGCACGTTTCAGAGAGCCGGCGGCTGGTGCGAGCCGGTAACGATGCGCAGACGGCAGTCTGATTCCCGAGCAGGCATTGCGAACGCCGCAGGTCAGTAGCAATGTCCGTCTGGCCGCGTTACAGGCTATGGACTTGCCAGAGTCCGAGAGAGATCTTCCGCCGTGAGACGGAGGATAAGCAGGGTGGTACCGCGAAGAAAGTTCGTCCCTGAAGCCGAAAGGCTTCAGGGACTTTTTGTTTTCCAGAAAGAAGGAGGAACCGACGTTGAAACACATGTGCATCACCGACATGACCATCCGGCAGGCGGGAAAGGCCGCCGGCTATACCCTGAGCTTCCGCGAGAAGATCGAGCTGGCCAAGCTCCTTGACCGGCTGGGCGTGAGCGCCATTGAGCTGCACGCGATCGAAAACCCGAAGATCGACAGCCTGCTCATCAAATCCGTGGCGTCCGCAGTGAAGACGAGCGCGGTATCCGTCCCGGTCGCGCTGACGCAGCAGAGCGTGGAGACGGTATGGAACGCGCTGAAGGAAGCGAAGCATCCGCGTATTCAGGTTCCGGCTCCGGTCAGCGCCGTGCAGATGGAATATCTGGCGGGCAAAAAGCCGGCGGCCATGCTCGAAGCCATCAGCCAGACCGTCGCCGCGGCGAAGGCCGTCTGTGAGGACGTGGAGTTTCTGGCGGACGACGCGACGCGCGCCGATCCTGCGTTTTTGTACGAAGCACTGTCCGCAGCCATCGCGGCAGGCGCGACCGGCGTCACGGTCTGCGACGCGGCAGGAAGTCTCCTGCCGGACGCGTTCGGCAGCTTTGTGCGGGCCATCTTCGAGAACGTGCCGCAGGCAAAAAACATCCGCTTCGGCGTCGGCTGTTCGGATGCTTTGTCGATGGCGGACGCGTGCGCGGTGAGCGCGATCGCGGCAGGCGCGGATGAGATCAAGGCCGCGGCCTACTGTGTCGACTCGGTCAGCGTGGCACACATGGCAAAGCTGCTGGCAGCCAAGGCATCGGAGTTTGACGTCTCCAGCACGATCCAGACCACGCAGATGAACCGCATTCTCTCGCAGGTGACGTGGATGTGTCAGACTGGCCGCAGCCAGACCTCGCCCTTTGATACCGGCGTACAGGCCGCGGGCGGCGCTGTCCTGACGGTTCATGACACGCAGGAAGCCGTTTTGAAAATGGCGGCGGCCCTCGGCTACGATCTGTCCGAGGAGGACGGCGCGAAGGTCTATGAAGCCTTCTGCCGCATTGCGTCCCGGAAGGAGACTGTGGGCGAGAAGGAGCTGGACGCCATCATCGCTTCGGCCGCGTTGCAGGTGCCGCCGACGTACCGGCTGGAGAGCTACGTCATCAACACCGGCAACACCATCAGCGCTTCGGCGCAGATGAAGCTGACGAAAAACGGCCAGACGCTCTCGGGCGTCAGTCTCGGCGACGGCTCGGTCGACGCGGCGTTCCTCGCCATCGAATCGATCGTCGGCCGCCATTACGAGCTGGATGATTTCCAGATCCAGGCCGTGACCGAGGGCCGCGAAGCCATGGGCGAGTCGGTCGTGAAGCTTCGCAGCGGCGGCAAGCTGTATTCCGGCCGCGGCATCTCGACTGATATTCTCGGCGCGTCGGTGCACGCGTATCTCAATGCCATCAACAAGATCGTCTATGAAGAAGCGGCCAACGCCTGAGGAGGAGCGAGCATATGAACGTATCATTTTCCACCCGCGGCTGGCAGGATATCCCGTGGGAAGACCAGATCCGCATGGCGCAGACGATGCGCTTCGGCGGCGTTGAACTCTATAACGTCCAGAATACCCTCGCGCTGACCGATCGCGGCGGCCCGCTGCACAAGTATAACGCGGCGGCAACGGCGCGCGAGCTGTGGCAGGCCGGGCTGCGCATTCCCTGCTTCGATACCTCCTGCGACATTTCCGCGGCAGGCTGCGCCGAGACGGTGCAGACGCTTTTGCAGACCGCGCACGACGTCCAGTCGCCGTATGTCGCCGTCACGGCGCTGCATGACGACGACGCGAACATCCATGCCGCGCTCGAAGCGCTCCTCCCGGCGGCGGAAGCGCTGGGCATGACCATCCTCCTCAAGACCAGCGGCGTGTTTGCCGATACGGCCCGGCTGCGCGCGCTCCTGGACGCGTTCGCGTGTGACCAGCTGGGCGCGCTCTGGGATATGCACCATCCCTACCGCGACCACAGCGAATCCGCCGATACGACCATCAAAAATCTCGGCGCCTATGTCCGCCACGTGCATCTGCGCGACTCGGACGACGACGGCGCGTATAACCTCATCGGCGAAGGCACGCTGCCCGTCGGCAGCATGATGCAGGCGCTGTCCTCCATCGACTATGACGGCTTTATCTCCCTCGAGTGGAAGCCGGAATGGATGCCGGATCTGACCGACCCCGAGGTCATCTTCCCGCACTTTGTGAACTACATGAACCGCTTCGACTCTCCGCGCGGCAAGAAAAAAACGCTCTATGACAACGCCGCGCACACCGGCAAGTTCGTCTGGAAGAAGGACAGTCTCATCTCCGAGACCTTCCCGCAGGTGCTCGACCGCATGGTCGAGGAGTTCCCGGATCAGTACGCGTTCAAATACACGACGCTGGACTACACACGCACCTATGAGCAGTTCCGGGACGACGTGGACGATTTTGCCCGCGCGCTCGTCTCGCTCGGCGTCCGCCGCGGCAGCAAGGTCGCCATCTGGGCGACGAACGTGCCGGCGTGGTTCATCACCTTCTGGGCGGCGACGAAGATCGGCGCGATCCTCGTGACCGTCAATACGGCCTATAAGATCCACGAAGCGGAGTATCTGCTGCGCCAGTCTGACACGCACACGCTGGTCATGATCGACCACTGCCTGGACTCCAACTATAAGGAGATCATCCAGACGCTCTGCCCGGAGCTGGAAACTACGAAGCCCGGCGCGAGTCTCCACTGCCGCAAGCTGCCGTTTCTGCGCAACGTCATCACCGTCGGCTTCCGCATGCCGGGCTGCCTGACCTTCGACGAGACGATGGACCGCGCCAACATGGTCCCGCGCGAGGAGGTGCAGCGCATGGCCGCCGCCGTCCGGCCGGACGACGTGTGCAACATGCAGTACACCTCCGGCACGACCGGTTTCCCGAAGGGCGTCATGCTGACGCACTACAACGTCGTCAACGACGGCAAGTGCATCGGCGACCGCATGGATCTGTCCACGGCCGACCGCATGATGATCCAGGTGCCGATGTTCCACTGCTTCGGCATGGTTCTGTCCATGACCTCCTGCATGACCCATGGCGCGACGCTCTGCCCGATGCCGTATTTCTCGGCGAAGGTGTCGCTCGCCTGCATCAATCAGGAGAAGATCACCTGCTTCAACGGCGTGCCGACGATGTTCATTGCCATGTTCAACCATCCGGACTACAAAAAGACCGATTTCTCCTACATGCGCACCGGCATCATGGCCGGCTCCGGCTGCCCGCCGGAGCTGATGCGCCGGGCCGCCCAGCCGGACGAGATGCATATGACCGATATCGTGAGCGTCTACGGCCAGACGGAATCTGCCCCCGGCAGCACCATGAGCGCCTGCGGCGACCCGCTGGAGCTGCGCTGCAATACGGTCGGCTACGCCTTCCCGCACATCGAGTGCAAGATCATCGATCCCGAGACCGGCGAGGAGGTGCCTGACGGCGTCAACGGCGAGTTCTGCTCGCGCGGCTACAACACCATGAAGGGCTATTACAAAATGCCGGAAGCCACCGCGGCAACTGTCGACAAGGAGGGCTGGCTCCACTCCGGCGATCTGGCCTGCCGCGACGAAAACGGCTGCTACCGCATTACGGGCCGTCTCAAGGACATGATCATCCGCGGCGGCGAAAATATCTATCCCAAGGAGATCGAAGAGTTTATCTACACGCATCCAGCCGTCAAAGACGTGCAGGTTATCGGCGTACCGGACAAAAAATACGGCGAGGAAGCCATGGCCTGCATCATCCTCAAGGAGCCGGGCAGCGTGACGCAGGAGGAAATGCTGGACTATATCAAGGCCAGCCTTGCACGGCACAAGGTGCCGAAATATATCCGCTTTGTCGACGCCTTCCCGATGAACGCCGCAGGCAAGATCCTCAAGTACAAAATGCGCGAGGACGCGACGCGGGAGCTGGGGCTCGACGGCGCGGCAGGCATCGACACGGCGAAGACGGCTGAGCAAATCCAATAAATCAGGCCCGGAATGAGGGGATGTATCACTGCAAGATTGATAAAAATTTCACAAGGTCTTGACAGACAGCGCTGTCTGTGATAAAAAAGGGGCAAGTTCAAATCAGCAAAGACGATGACGAAGACGGTCGGACAGACTGCTTTCAGAGAGCCGGTGGTTGGTGCAAACCGGCAGCAGGACCTCCACAGACCCATCCCTTCCGAGTCGAAGACCCGAACACATTGCAGTTTGCAAGTAGGCGTCTTCCGTTCGCCCGCGTTAAGGGATAGGATCTGTTGGGATCTGAAGCGGCGGCAGAGTCTTTTGCCGCAATTTGAGTGGTACCACGGGCTTGATTTTCAGCTCGCCTCAAGAGTTTCTTGAGGCGAGCTTTTTTGTTTTCATTTTCGAAGGAGGAACTACCCCATGATGACCCAGACAACCACGACCGCAGCCGTAAGCCCCCTGATGGAGATCGCGCTCCGCATCCGTGAAATGCGCCGCATTACCGGCTTCACGGAAAAGCAGATGGCGGAAAAGACCGGCGTGACCGAGGAGCAGTACAGAAGCTTCGAGACCGGCACGGTCGATCTGCCCTTTACATTCCTGCACAAGTGCTCGCTGGCCTTCGGCATTGAGCTGACCGACCTTCTCGAGGGCCAGTCGGCAAAGCTGTCGAGCTACAGCGTCACGAGAAAGGGCTGCGGTCTCATCACCGCCGCCGAGGACGGCATCACCATCCGCAATATGGCGGCGCTGTTCCGGCAGAAGCTGGCCACGCCCTACTGGGTCACGTATCAGTATTCCGACGAGCTGCAGCACCAGCCCATCCACACCACCACCCACGGCGGCCAGGAATTTGACCTTGTCCTCAAGGGTTCGATGCGCGTGCGCGTCGGCGACCACGAGGAGACTCTCCACGAGGGCGACAGCATCTTCTACAAGAGCTCCACGCCGCACGGCATGATCGCCGTCGACGGCGCAGACTGCACCTTCCTCGCCATGATCATGGCGAGCACCGAAGAGGAACAGGCCATCGTCGTCCGCCCGCGCGCAGTCGAAGAGGTCGAGCCGGAAAAGCTGCTCTGTTCCAGATTCGTGCAGCCTGTCGAAAATGGGGACGGCAGCCTCAAGGAGCTGCATTTCTCGCACGAGAACGAATTTAACTTTGCTTTCGACATCGTCGACGGCATTGCCCGCCGCTCGCCGGACAAGCTGGCCATGCTCCATGTCGCAAACGACATGACCGAGCGCCGGTTCACCTTCAAGGATATGAAGGACGGCTCGAGCCAGGCGGCCAACTACTTCACCTCCCTTGGCATCAAGCGCGGCGACCGCGTCATGCTGGTCCTCAAGCGGCACTATCAGTTCTGGTTCGCAATCCTCGGCCTGCACAAGATCGGCGCGATCGCTATCCCGGCGACGAATCAGCTGCTGACCCACGACTTCACCTACCGCTTCCAGGCCGCCGGCGTCAGCGCCATCGTCTGCACGGCGGACGGCGACACGGCCCATCAGGCAGAGCTGGCCATCGACGAGCTGGGACTGCCCATCACGAAGATCGTGGCCAACGGCACGCGTGCGGGCTGGCACAGCTTCGACGACGAGTATAAGCTCTTCTCCCGCCGCTTTGTCCGCGAAGCGGACGCGCCCTGCGGCGACGATCCGATGCTCATGTTCTTCACCTCCGGCACGACCGGCTACCCGAAGATCGCCATGCACAGCTACAAATATGCGCTCGGCCACTTCGTGACCGCGAAGTACTGGCACTGGGTACAGCCCGACGGCCTGCACTTCACAATCTCCGAGACCGGCTGGGGCAAGGCGCTCTGGGGCAAGCTCTACGGCCAGTGGCTGTGCGAGGGCGCAGTCTTCACCTACGACTTTGACCGCTTCGACGCTTCGAAGATCCTGCCCATGTTCGCCAAGTATCACATCACCACGTTCTGCGCGCCCCCGACCATGTACCGCATGCTCATCAAGCAGGATCTGTCGCAGTATGACCTGTCCTCCATCCAGCACGCGACGACCGCCGGTGAAGCGCTCAACCCCGAGGTCTTCTATCAGTTCCGCAAGGCTACCGGCCTGCAGATCGCCGAGGGCTACGGCCAGACCGAGATGACGCTCGGCATCGGCAACCTGACGGGCAACCTCATGAAGCCCGGCTCCATGGGTAAGCCCATCCCCGGCTACGGCATCGATCTGGTCGACCCGGACGGCAACCCGGTCGCCGACGGCGTCAACGGTGAGATCTGCATCAAAACGAGCGGCGAGCAGCTGCCCTGCGGCCTGTTCCTCGGCTATTATCAGGACAAGGAGCGCACCGAAGCCGTCTGGCACGACGGCTGGTACCACACGGGCGATCTTGCATGGCGCGATGAGGACGGCTTCTACTGGTATGTCGGCCGCGCGGACGACGTCATCAAGTCCTCCGGCTACCGCATCGGGCCGTTCGAGATCGAAAACGTCATCATGGAGCTTCCGTATGTGCTCGAATGCGGCGTGTCCGCCGCCCCGGACGAGGTGCGCGGGCAGGTCGTCAAGGCGTCCATCGTGCTGGTTCCCGGCAAGGAAGGCACAGAGGAGCTGAAAAAGGAAATCCAGAACTACGTCAAGGAGCACACCGCTCCGTACAAATACCCCCGCATCGTCGTCTTCCGCGACGAGCTGCCGAAGACCATCAGCGGCAAGATCATCCGGAATCAGCTGTAATAGCTGACGGAGCCTTCGCCGCCGGACGCACAGCAGACTCCGGCAGAGAACGTTTTCTTCACCACAGTGCATTCTTAAAAATTCCTATTGACAAATCAATTATCGTGTGATAGAGTCTTCCCAACAAAAAGGCTACGACGGAGAGGGTCCGACGCAGCTTCTGCTTCAGAGAACCGGCGGTCGGTGCGAGCCGGGAGCAGACGCGTCCGATTTGTAGCTCCCGAGCCGGAGAGAAGAAAGCGGTTTCCGCAAGTAGACCTCTCCCGCGTCAGCTGCGTCAGTGCTTAGGGTTTGCCGGAACCCGATGAGTGGTATACACCGTGAGGTGTATGCAATTTGAGTGGTACCGCGGGCGGAATATATTCAGCTCGTCTCAAAGATTCTGATTCTATCGAAATCTTTGAGACGGGTTTTTTCTTTAACCCGGGAGGTACCACAATGGCAAATCAGCAGCTGACAGGACTTGATTACAAAATTCAGGAGATGGCAGGCCGCATCCGCGAGCTTCGTGAGATCTCCGGCTTCACACCGGCCGAGATGGCCGGGAAGACCGGTGTCAGCATCGAGGAATATCTCCTCTGCGAGGCGGGCGGAAGCAATCTGACGTTCGCGTTTCTTTACCGGTGCGCGCTGGCTTTCGGCGTCGACGTGACCGACCTCATCGAGGGCCAGAGCCCGAAGCTCCGCTCCTACACGCTCACGCGCGCGGGCAAGGGGCAGAAGATCGAGCAGGCGCACGAGATGATCTACTACAACATGGCTTCGGACTTCCAGAACCGGATCGCCGATCCCCTGTTTGTGGAAAACAAGTATTCCGACCGCGCGTTCCACTCCGACATTGAGCTGACCAGCCATATCGGGCAGGAATGCGACCTCATCATCAAGGGCTGCATGAAGGTGCAGGTCGGCGAGCATATCGAGATCCTGCACGAGGGCGACTGCATCTACTATGACAGCTCCATCCCGCACGGCATGGTCGCAGCCAACGGCGAGGACTGCCTGTTCTACGCGATCGTCCTGCGGCCGCAGGAGGAAGCGGCGCTGCAGGCGCCGTCCGACCGGCTCCCCGCCGCGCAGGAGCGCACCGCCGACCAGAAGCTCCGCGTGGCCGAGCGCTTCATCCGGACGACGGAGAACGAAAACGGCCTCGTGCAGTCCATCGCGTTCCGGGACGAAGACCGGTTCAACTTTGCCTTTGACATCGTCGACACGCTCGGCCGGGAAAAGCCCGAGAAGCTGGCGATGCTCCACATCGCGGAGGACGGCACCGAACGCCGATTTACCTTCCGGGATATGAAGGAAGCCTCCAGCCGGGCGGCCAACTATTTTACCTCCCTCGGCATCAGGCGCGGCGACCGCGTCATGCTGGTCCTCAAGCGGCACTACCAGTTCTGGTTCGCGATTCTGGGCCTTCACAAGATCGGCGCAATCGCCATCCCGGCGACGAACCAGCTGGTCGAGCATGATTTCTCCTACCGCTTCGGTGCCGCCGGCGTCAGCGCCATCGTCTGTACCGCAGACGGCGACACGGCGCATCAGGTGGAGCTGGCCGAACGGGATTACGCGAAGCCGCTCATCAAGATCATGGTCGGCGGCACGCGGGACGGCTGGCATGATTTCAACGCGGAGTCCGAGCTGTTCTCCCGCCACTTTGAGCGCCGGCCGGACAGCCCCTGCGGCAATGATCCGATGCTCATGTTCTTCACCTCCGGCACCTCCGGGTATCCGAAGATCGCGGCGCACAACTACAAATACCCGCTGGGCCATTACATCACCGCGAAATACTGGCACCGCGTGAACCCGGACGGCCTGCACCTGACGATCTCCGACACCGGCTGGGCCAAGTCCCTCTGGGGCAAGCTCTACGGCCAGTGGCTCTGTGAAGCCGCCGTGTTCGTCTATGACTTTACCCGCTTCGACGCGGCAAAGATCCTGCCGCTGTTTGCAAACTATCACATTACCACCTTCTGCGCGCCGCCGACCATGTACCGCATGCTCATCAAGCAGGATCTGTCGCAGTACGATCTGTCCTCCATCGAGCATGCCTCCATCGCCGGCGAGGCGCTGAACCCCGAGGTCTTCCGCCAGTTTGAAAAGGCGACCGGCCTTCGCATCATGGAGGGCTTCGGCCAGTCGGAATCGACGCTCATCATCGGCAATCTTGCCGGCGACAGCCACAAGATCGGTTCCATGGGCAAGCCGGTCCCCCTCTACGACGTGCATCTTCTGGATCCGGACGGCAGGGAGGTTCCCGCCGGCCAGAACGGCGAGATCTGCATCAATATCCGGAACGGCATCCCCTGCGGCCTTGCCTATGAATATTACGGCAGCCCGGAGGTCACGGCAAAAACGTGGCACGACGGCTTCTATCACACGGGCGATCTTGCATGGCGCGATGAGGACGGGTTCTACTGGTATGTCGGCCGCGCGGACGATGTCATCAAGTCCTCCGGCTACCGCATCGGGCCGTTCGAGATCGAAAACGTCATCATGGAGCTTCCCTACGTCCTCGAATGTGGCGTGTCCGCCGCCCCGGACGAGGTCCGCGGTCAGGTCGTCAAGGCATCCATCGTGCTGGTTCCCGGAAAAGAGGGGACGGAGGAACTCAAAAAAGAGATCCAGACCTACGTCAAGGAGCATACCGCTCCGTACAAATACCCCCGCATTGTGAAGTTCTGCACGTCTTTACCGAAAACGACGAGCGGAAAGATCATCCGGAATCAGCTGTAAGGCCAGCCCAAAGCGCCGGGTGCGGGAGACTGGCGGAGCTGCGCCAAAGAGTTTCTTCTCCCGCGTCCCTTGCCAGAGAATACGAAAAAACAACAGCAAGCAGGTGAATGCCTTGAAACCGAAACGACTGACGCTTTTTGCCGGACATTACGGCAGCGGAAAAACGAATATCGCGCTCAATTATGCGCGCTTCCTGCATGAGCAGGGGCTGCCCGTCACGATCGCGGATCTGGATATCGTCAATCCGTATTTCCGCACCAAGGACAGCGAAGCCCAGCTGGCGAGCGAGGGGATCGGGCTGATCTGCTCCCCGTTCGCGAACTCCAATCTGGACGTGCCCGCCATGCCGAAGGAGACCTACGCGCTCATTGACAGCCGCACGCAGTACGGCGTTCTTGATATCGGCGGCGACGACCGCGGCGCGCTGGCGCTGGGGCGGTACGTGCCGGAGATCCGGGAGGAGAATGACTATGAGATGCTGCTGGTCGTGAACCGCGCGCGCCCGCTGACGCGCACGCCGGAGGATACCGTGGCCGTCATGCGTGAGATCGAATCGGCCTGCGGCCTGCCGTTCACCGGCATCGTCAACAACACCAACCTCGGCCAGCAGACCGAAGCGCAGGACGTGCTTGCGAGCGTGTCCTACGCCGGGGCCATCAGCCAGCAGACCGGCCTGCCGGTCTTCATGACCTGCTGCGCCGACCACTTGTATCCGAGCCTGAAGGGCAGGATCGGGAACCTGTTCCCGCTGCACCTTCAGAAACTATACTATCAACTGACTCAGGAGGCGTCCAATGGCGAAACTAACATTTCAGGAAGAGCTTTGTAAGGGCTGCGGGCTGTGCGTCAACGCCTGTCCCAAGCATCTGCTGGCGTTATCGAAAACGCGGCTGAACCAGAAGGGACATACACCCGTCGAGCTGACCGATCCGGATGCCTGCGTCGGCTGTGCGTTCTGCGCAACGATGTGTCCGGACTGCGTCATCACGGTCGAAAAGTGAGAAAGGAGCGGACTATGCAGGAAAAAGTATTGATGAAGGGCAACGAAGCGATTGCCGAAGCGGCCATCCGCTGCGGCTGCCGCCATTACCTCGGCTATCCCATCACCCCGCAGACGGAGATCGCGGCCTATATGGCCAAGCGCATGCCGAAGATCGGCGGCGTATTTCTGCAGGCGGAAAGTGAGATCGCGGCCATCAACATGGTCTATGGCGTCGCCTCCACCGGCAAGCTGGCAATGACCTCCTCCTCCAGCCCCGGCATCGCGCTCAAGTGCGAGGGCATCTCGTATCTGGCGGGCGCGGATCTGCCCGCGCTCATCGTCAACGTCCAGCGCGGCGGCCCGGGTCTCGGCGGCATTCAGCCGTCGCAGTCCGATTACTTCCTTGCGACCAGAGGGCCTGGCCACGGCGATTTCCACGTACTCGTTCTGGCGCCCGCATCCGTGCAGGAAATGGCGGATCTGACGCAGAAGGCGTTCCGGCTGGCGTTTAAGTATCGCATGCCGGCCATGCTGCTGGCCGACGGCACGATGGGCCAGATGATGGAGCCGGTCGTTCTGCCGGAGGAAACCGTCCTGGAAAAGAGCGCGCCCGACTGGGCCGTGACCGGCACGGAATGCAAACGCGAGCATAATATCATCAATTCCCTGTACCTCTCTCCGGCGGAGCTGGAGCAGAAGAACATCGAGCGCTTCGAACGCTATGCAAAGCTCGCCGAAGAGGAGACCATGTGGGAGGAGTTCATGATGGAGGACGCGGATGTCTGTGTCGTCTCCTGCGGCATTACCGCCCGCGTCTCCCGCAACGCCATCGTGGAAGCGAGAAAGCAGGGCATCAGGGCCGGCATGATCCGCCCGATCACGCTCTGGCCATTCCCGGACAAGCCGCTGCTGGCCGCCGCAGACAAGGTCAAGGGCTTCGTGTGCGTCGAACTCAACATGGGCCAGATGAAGCAGGACGTCGAGCTGGCGATCCGCTGCAAGAAGCCCGTTTCGCTCTGCCGCCGCGTCGGCGGTATGATCCCCACCCCGGATGAAGTGCTTGCAAGCATCAAAGCTATGGCCGAAGGAGGAGCAAACGCATGACGACCGTCTTTGAAAAACCGAAATCTCTGACCGATGCAGTCCTGCACTACTGCCCCGGCTGCACCCATGGCATTGTGCACCGCCTTGTCGCCGAGTGCATCGACGAGCTTGGCATCGAGGGTAAGACCATCGGCATCGCGCCGGTCGGCTGCTCCGTCCTCGCCTATAACTACTTCACCTGCGATATGATCGAAGCTTCTCATGGCCGCGCGCCCGCGGTCGCGACCGGCGTCAAGCGTTCGCTGCCCGACAACGTCGTCTTTACCTATCAGGGCGACGGCGACCTTGCTTCCATCGGCCTGTGCGAGACGGTCAGCGCCGCCGCCAGAGGAGAAAACATCACCGTTATCTTCATCAATAACGCGATCTACGGCATGACCGGCGGCCAGATGGCGCCAACGAGCCTGCCCGGCCAGATCACGCAGACGTCCCCCTATGGCCGCGACGTGAAAACGCAGGGCTACCCCATCCGCATCTGCGAGCTGCTTGCCACGCTCGACGCGCCGGCGTATCTCGCCCGCGTGACGGTCAACAAGGTCAAAAACGTCCGGAACGCCAAGGCCTGCATCAAAAAGGCCTTTGAGAACCAGATCCAGGGCAAGGGCTTCTCGCTGGTCGAGGTGCTGTCCGCCTGTCCGACCAACTGGGGACTCGAGCCGCAGAAGGCGCTCGACTGGATCGACGAGAAGATGATCCCGTATTACCCGCTCGGCGTGTACCGCGATAAGGAGGGTGAAGCAAATGGCTGATTTCCAGATCGTAATTGCCGGCTTCGGCGGGCAGGGATTGCTGTTTTCCGGCAAGGTGCTGGCCTACGCGGGCCTGCTTGAAAACCGGGAGCTGAGCTGGCTGCCGTCCTATGGCCCGGAAATGCGCGGCGGCACGGCCAACTGCAACGTCATCCTGTCCGACACGCCGGTCGGCTCGCCCATCGTGCAGCACCCGAACGTGCTGATGGTCATGAACAATCCGTCCCTCGATAAATATGAGGACACGGTCGCCCCCGGCGGCAAGATCTTCGTGGACTCCACGCTCATCTCCCGCAGGGTGCGCCGCACCGATGTCGAAGCCTATTACATCCCCGCCACCGGCCTTGCCGGTGAGATGGGCATGCCGACGCTTGCCAACATGCTGCTGCTCGGCGCGCTCATCGAAAAGACCGGCTGCGTCAGCTTTGACTCCGTCGCGCCGGCCCTGCACAAGGTCATCCCGGCCCGCAAGGCCGATCTGTTCGACGTCAACATGAAGGCCGTCAAGGCGGGAAAGGACTATCAGGGATGAAGCTTTCCTGCGTACAGATGAACATGGCGTTTGCCCGGCCGGAGGAAAACTTCCGGCGGGCGGAAGCGCTCGTCCGGCAGGCTGCGGCAGAGAAGCCAGACGTCATCGTCCTGCCGGAGACGTGGAACACCGGCTTTTTCCCGCGCGAGGGTCTGGAAGCCCTCTGTGACCGCGACTGCGCGCAGACCAAAATGGTCTTCGGCGCGCTGGCAAAGGAGCTGGGCGTGAATCTCGTCGCCGGAAGCGTCGCCAACGCGCGCGGCGGGCGCGTATACAATACCGCCTGCGTCTTTGACCGGACAGGAAGTCTTTTGTGCGCGTATGACAAGACGCACCTGTTTACGCCCATGGGCGAGCAGGACTTTTTTACCCCCGGCGATCACCTGTGCCGGTTCGAGCTGGACGGCGTGCCCTGCGGCATTCTCATCTGCTACGATATCCGCTTCCCGGAGCTGACGCGGACGATGGCGCTGGAGGGGATGGATCTGCTGTTCGTCGTGTCCCAGTGGCCGGCGGTGCGGGACGCGCACCTGCGCACGCTGACAACGGCGCGAGCCATCGAGAACCAGATGTTTCTCGCCTGCTGCAATTCCTGCGGCACGGCCGGTGAGACCGTCTACGGCGGCCGCAGCGTGATCCTCGACCCGTGGGGCAAGGAGCTGGCGTCTGCCGGCGCGCAGGAGCAGATCCTGACGGCGGACTGCGATCTGTCCGTCCTGCACGGCATCCGCACCTCCATCAACGTCTTCCGCGACCGCCGCCCGGAGCTGTACCGGGTGTAATAAAAAGAAATAAAAAACGCCTTCCCCTTCGGGGAAGCCGATTATGTCGATTATATTAAGGAGGAACCATCATGGAATACACATTCCCGGTCACCAGAACCACGCATCCCAAGCCCCGTCCCGCAGACGAGACCAAGCTGGGCTTTGCAAAATATTTCACGGATCACATGTTCGTCATGGACTATGACGAGGGACAGGGCTGGCATGACGGCCGCGTCGTGCCGCATGAGCCGTTCCTCATCGAGCCGGCCTCCTGCGTGCTGCACTACGCGCAGATGATGTTCGAGGGCATGAAGGCCTACCGCACCCCGGACGGCGGCATCCAGCTGTTCCGCCCGGATATGAACATCGCCCGCATGAAGCGCACGAACGAGCGTATGTGCATCCCGGAGCTGCCCGGCGATCTGTTCCTCGCAGCGGTCAAGGCCGTCATCCACGAGGATATGGACTGGGTCCCGTCCGCACCCGGCACGGCCATGTATATCCGTCCGTTCATCTTCGGCGACGAGGTCTCGTTCTCCGTCCTTCCTGCCAAGCACTATAAGTTCATGATCATCCTCAGCCCGACCGGCTCGTATTACGCGGCCAACGACGGCGGCATCACCACCACGCGCATCTATGTGCAGGACAAGTACATCCGCGCGGCGCAGGGCGGCACCGGCTATGCCAAGGTCGGCGGCAACTACGGCGGCGGCATGCGCGCAAGCCTTGACGCCATGAAGTACAACTGCAAGGACGTTCTGTGGCTCGACGCGGCGGAGCATAAGTATGTCGAGGAGATCGGCACGTCCAACGCATTCTTCCGCATTGCCGACGAGGTCATCACGGCGCCGCTGGACTCCGGCACGATCCTGCCCGGCATCACCCGCAACTCCGTCATCCAGCTGCTGCAGAAGTGGGGCGTCAAAATTTCCGAACGCAAGCTCTCCATCCAGGACATCGAAGCTGCCGCAAAGAACGGCACGCTGCAGGAGATCTTCGCCAGCGGCACCGCGGCAGTCATCTCTCCGATCGGCTGGCTGAACTACAACGGCGAAGAGATCCAGGTCGCCGACGGCAAGGTCGGCCCGGTCGCCCAGAAGCTGTATGACAACCTCTACGGCATGCAGACCGGCACCGTGCCCGATACAATGGGCTGGACTTATAAGCTGTTTTAATGTAAAATAATACGGGCGCGCAAGCGCCCGTATTTCCGATTCTTCAGGAGGGTATCATGGCAGAACCTGGTCTTGGCACGCGCTGCGTGCAGGCGGGCTACAGCCCGAAAAACGGCGAGCCCCGGCAGATCCCGATCGTGCAGAGCACGACCTTCAAATACGAGAGCAGCGCGGAAATGGGCAAGCTCTTTGATCTGGAAGCGAACGGCTATTTCTATTCCCGCCTGCAAAATCCGACGAACGACGCCGTCGCCGCGCGCATTGCCGCGCTGGAGGGCGGCACGGCAGCCATGCTGACCGGCTCCGGCATGTCGGCGATCTTTTTCGCCGTCTTCAATATCGTGAGCGCGGGCGACCATCTGGTGAGCTCCTCGAGCATCTACGGCGGCAGCTTCAACCTCTTCTCCGTCACCATGAAGCGCATGGGCGTCGAGGTCACGTTCGTCGACCCCGACTGCACGCCCGAGGAGCTGGACGCCGCCTTCCGCCCCAACACCAAGGCCCTGTACGGCGAGACGATCGCAAACCCGGCGCTGACGGTTCTGGATATCGAGAAATTTGCCGCGGCGGCGCACCGCCACGGCGTGCCGCTGATCGTGGACAACACGTTCGCCACGCCCATCAACTGCCGCCCGTTCGAGTGGGGCGCGGATATCGTCGTGCATTCCACCACCAAGTATATGGACGGCCACGCGGGCGCGCTCGGCGGCGCGATCGTGGATTCCGGCCGGTTCGACTGGACAAAATACGCCGAGAAATATCCCTGCCTGTGCCAGCCGGACGAGAGCTATCACGGCGTCACGTATACCGAGCGCTTCGGCCTTGCCGGTGCGTACATCACCAAGGCCACCGTGCAGCTCATGCGCGACCTCGGCGCGGTACAGTCGCCGCAGAACGCATTTTATCTCAATCTCGGCCTTGAGAGCCTGCACGTGCGCATGCAGCGCCACTGCGAGAACGCGCAGAGGGTCGCGGAGTTTTTGCAGCAGCACGAGAACGTCTCGTGGGTACAGTACTGCGGCCTGCCGGGCGACAAATACTATGAACTCGGGCAGAAATATCTGCCGCACGGCTCCTGCGGCGTTGTGAGCTTCGGCGTCAAAGGCGGAAGAGCCGCGGCAGAAGCCGTTATGAGTAAGCTCCGCATCGCTTCGATCGAGACGCACGTGGCGGACTCCCGCACCTGCTGCCTGCATCCGGCTTCGACCACGCACCGGCAGATGAACGCGGAGGAGCTTCTGGCCGCAGGCGTCCGCGAGGATCTGATCCGCTACTCCTGCGGACTGGAAGACGCCGAAGATCTGATCGCCGATCTCGCGCAGGCGCTCGGCTGAGAACGCAGCCCATATTCACGGAAAGGAACCCACGCCATGCCTATCATGATCCCCAACGGTCTGCCTGCCGCGCAGACACTGGCAGAGGAAAATATTTTTGTCATGAACGAGACCCGGGCCGTCACACAGGACATTCGCCCGCTGCAGATCCTCGTTCTGAACCTGATGCCGACCAAGATCGCTACCGAGACGCAGCTGTCGCGCCTGCTCGGCAATACGCCCTTGCAGGTGGAGCTGGAGCTGATTCACACGGACAGCCACGAATCGAAAAACACCTCCCGCGAGCATCTGCTCAAGTTTTACAAGACGTTTGAGGACGTCAAGGACCGCTGGTTCGACGGTCTGATCATCACCGGCGCGCCGGTCGAGCAGATGAAATTCGAGGAGGTCGAATACTGGCCGGAGCTCTGCCGGATCATGGAGTGGAGCCGCACGCACGTCCACAGCACGTTCCACATCTGCTGGGGCGCGCAGGCGGGACTGTATTACCACTATGGCATTGACAAGGTACCGCTGCCCGAAAAGCTCTTCGGCGTCTACCCGCACAGGGTCGAGCGGCGCTCGTCCATGCTCATGCGCGGGTTTGACGACGTGTTCATGGTGCCGCATTCGCGCCACACCACCGTCCGCCGCGAGGATATCGAGCGGTGCAGCAAGCTGAAGATCCTCGCGTCCAGCGAGCAGGCCGGCGTCTACGCCATGGCAACCGAGGGCGGCCGCCAGATCTTCATTACCGGCCACTCGGAATATGACGCGCGGACGCTGGAATCGGAATATCTGCGCGATAAGAACGCTGGCCTGCCCATCCACGTGCCGCAAAACTATTACCCGGACAACGACGACACAAAGCCGCCCATGGTCTCGTGGCGCAGCCACGCGAACCTGCTCTACCAGAACTGGCTCAACTACTTCGTCTACCAGACCACGCCGTATGACCTCTCCGCCATCCGGCCGGTATAAAAGACAAAAATCCGCCTGCCGCAGTGCTGCGGCAGGCGGATTTTGCCCGAAACGCACAGAATCTTCTTGCACCGGGCGCAGGTGCGCGGTATAGTATGGAGTAATACACACATGCGGAAAGAGGAATGCGCCATGACAGAGCTTCTGCTGCGGCTGTTTGTCAAAAACCATCAGAATACAGCAGATCCCGCCGTCCGGGCCGGCTATGGGCGGCTGGCGGGACTGGTCGGGATCGTGTGCAATGTGCTGCTGTTTGCGGGGAAGCTCCTTGCCGGTACGCTGTCCGGCAGCGTCTCGATTACGGCGGACGCCGTCAACAACCTCTCGGACGCCTCCAGCTCGGTCGTGACGCTGATCGGGTTCAAGCTGGCCTCGCGCCCGGCGGATGAGGAACATCCCTATGGCCATGCGCGGATGGAATACCTGTCCGGGCTTGCCGTGGCGGCGATGATCCTTGTGATCGGCGTGGAGCTGGTCAAAAGCTCGTTTGAAAAGATCCTGCACCCGACGCCGGTGGAATTTTCCGCGCTTATTCTTGTGGTGCTGGTGCTGTCGATCCTCATGAAGCTCTGGATGGCGCTTTTTAACCGGAAGCTGGGCCGAAAGATCGGCTCCGCCGCCCTCTCGGCGACAGCCGCGGACAGCCGGAACGACGTGATCGCGACCGGCGCCGTTCTGCTGGCCTGTGTGGTCGGAAAGCTCACGGGGCTGCGGGTCGACGGCTATGTGGGTCTTCTTGTCGCGCTGTTTATCATCTGGTCGGGCATCGGCATTGCCAGGGACACCATCGACCCGCTGCTCGGCGCGAAGCCCGACGAGGAGCTGGTGCACGCCATCGCCTATACCATGACCTCGCACGTCAACATTCTCGGGATCCATGATCTCATCGTCCACGATTATGGCCCGGGCCGCCGCTTTGCCAGCGTCCACGCCGAAATTGACCACCGGATCGACCCGCTCATCGCCCACGAGCTGCTCGACGAGATCGAGCGGCAGGTGAAAAGGGAACTGCATGTGGAGCTGGTCATCCACTATGACCCCATCGTCACTGACGACCCGGAGGTCACAGCCGTCAAGGAGCGGGTGCAGGCGATCATTCATGACCTTGACCCGCGCCTGAGCATCCACGATTTCCGGATGGTCAGCGGCCAGCACCACGCAAACGTGATCTTTGACATGGTCATCCCCGCCGATCTGGAGAGCCGCACGGCGGAGCTTCGCCGGACGATCGAGGAGCGGCTGCAGGATGGAAAGAAGACCTATCATCTGGTCGTGACGTTTGACACGGCGGCCTTCAACGAGATGACGACCGAAGCCGAGAGCACGGCTACCAGGAAAGCGCAGCCGTGAACACGCCGCAGAGCGCCTGACAGATCTCCGGCAGCTGCGACTGCGGCAGCGGATTTTCCCCCAGCCCCGCTTCAATGGTAAAGGCCGGGCGGTGAAAGCGCTGCAAAAACCAGTCCTTGAAGCCCGCGTTGGCGGATTCCGGCGGCACCAGCTCGACCGGGTAGCCGGACGCGGCAGAAAACGCCGCCGCCAGCGCGTCGGAGCCGGGCGGCGCGGTCTCTGCCGGGCCTGGATAGATCACGCTGCCCTGTGTGTGCAGGGCCAGCATCACATCCGGGTGGATGCAGCAGGTGAATGCGGCCAGCGCCGCCGTCTCCGGCTGATCGAGCGGGGAAAAGCCGACAAAATCACGCGGAGCGGGGCCGGATACGCCCTGCTCCTTTTTGATGCGCCGCGCCAGCTCCCACCGGGCGGGATAGTTGAGGTTCAGATCGACACCGCGCAGATTGCTCTTCCAGCCGGACGGGAACGGAATGTCCGGATACTGCGCGGCGATGCACGCCGCGGCCCGGTATTCCGGGCTGTCCGGCGGCAGGACGCCGGCAGCCAGATCCGCGCCATCCGGATTGACCAGCGGAACAAGATAGACCATCGAATTGTGATACAGCTCCCGTGCGTCCGCGCCGCCGATGCGCCCGCCGCGCAGCACCGCGCCGCAATATGTAAATAACCACTGCCACAGCGCGTCGGACGTGATGCACTCGTTGGCGTGGTGCCCGGCAGTCAGGAGCACCTTGCGGCTGCCCGCGCCCAGCTGAAGCGCGCAGACGCGGCGGCCAAAGGCCGTCCGGGTCAGCGTTTTGACATAGACAAACGGAAACTGCCGCCGCAGGCGCAGCAGATACGCTTCCTGCCGGCCTGCCGTCATGGGAACGGAATCGGAAATCAGACTTTGCATGAAAACACCCTCCGGCATATATCTATGCCGGAGGGTGCTGCAATATTCCAAAAATTTGAAGTTCAGTTCTGTTCAAAGAACACCTTCATGCCCTTGTAGGTCATGTAGCAGTCGAGCTTCGCGACGGTCTCATACGGCGCGTGCATGGAGAGAACCGGAACGCCAGCGTCGAGCGTGTCGATGTTGCGCTTTGCCATGTACTTTGCGACCGTTCCTCCGCCGCCCGCGTCAGTCTTGCCAAGCTCCGCCATCTGCCAGAAGACACCGTTGCTGTTGAAGAGCTTGCGGATCCGGCCGACGACCTCCGCTGAAGCGTCGGATGCGCCGCCCTTGCCGCCGGAGCCTGTGTACTTGCACAGACCGATGCCGTAATTGAGGAAGGCGGCGTTGCGCTTTTCATAGACGTCCGCAAAGTTCGGGTCATAGGCCGCGGTCACGTCGGCGGACAGGCAGAAGGATTTGGACAGGCAGTCGATCAGGCGGACATTCTGCGCGCGGCAGAGCGTATCCATGAAGTGCTCGAACGCTTCGGACTGCATGCCGGAAACGCCCTCGGAGCCGATCTCCTCCTTGTCGGCGAAGATGCACACGGCGGTCTTCTCCGGCGCGTCCAGCTGCAAAATAGCGGCAAGCTCTGCATAGGCGCAGACGCGGTCGTCATGGCCGTAAGCGCCGATCATGCTGCGGTCAAAGCCAAGGTCGCGGGCGTTTGCCGCCGGGACAGCTTCCAGCTCGGCGGAGATGAAATCCTCCTCCACAATGCCGTATTTCTCGTGCAGGATACGCATGACAGCGAGCTTGACGCGGTTCGCGCTGTCGTCGTCCGGCTCCGGCCAGCTGCCGATGAGGATATTGAGGGACTCGGACGGGATCGCTTCGTTGAGGGGCTTTTTGCCCTGCTCGCGGCCGAGGTGCGGAAGAAGATCGTTGATGACGAACTGCGGGTCGCCGGCGTCCGCGCCGATCTTGACGAAGACCTCGCTGCCGTCCGCGCGGACGACCTTGCCGTGCAGCTCCAGCGGGACGGTGACCCACTGATACTTGCGGATGCCGCCGTAGTGGTGCGTCTTGAAATAGGCCAGTTCGGCGTCTTCATAGAGGGGATTCGGCTTGAAGTCGAGCCGCGGCGCGTCGGTGTGGGCCGCGCCGATGTTCGCGCCCTCGGCAAGGGACTGCTTGCCGATGACGGCCAGCAGGATGGACTTGCCGCGGTTGACGCAGTAGATCTTGTCGCCGGCCTGCAGCGCCATACCGGCCTTCAGCTCACGGAAGCCCGCCTTTTCGGCCAGCTTCACGGCGGAGACGACGCATTCGCGCTCAGTCTTCGAGCGGTCGAGGAAGGCCTTATAGTCCTCGCAGTAGGCCTGCATGGCGATCTCGTCTTCCTTCGTCAGGCGGTCATGGCCGTGCTTCGGCTGGTAGAGCAGCGCTTCGCGTTCTTGTTTTGTCATGGGAAAAGCTCCTTTCAGAATGTTCGTGATAATTTGGTCAGCCACGCGCGCGAACTCCTCGCGCGTGCCGGCGTTCTGGAGAATGATCCTGCAATGTGCTTCATAAAAGCTGTCTGGCTTCTGCGCATCCACGCGCAGCTCGGCATAGTCCTGTGTCAGGCCGTCGCGCGCCATAATGCGCGCGATGCGCGTTTGGCGGCTCGCGAGCACGCCGACGGTCGTATCGCAGAGCGCGGCAAGGCCGGATTCAAACAGATTGATGGCGTCGACGGCGAACAGCTTCCGGCCAGCCGCCTGCTCATGGACGAGCCGCGCGCGGACGGCGTTGCCGATGTGGAAAAAGACGATCTCATTGAGCTGCGCCATGCGCGCGCTGCTGCCGAAGACGAGCTTGCCGAGCGCTTTGCGCTGCAAGCTCCCGTCCGCGCTGAATGTGTCCGGGAACGCGGCTTGCAGCTCGCGGCGGAGGCTCATGCCCTCGTTTGATGCAAGCAGCTCATAATACAGCGCGTCGCAGTCCAAGATATACCCGCCGCGCGCGGCGATGCACCGCAGCAGCGTGGTCTTGCCGCAGCCGGTCGGGCCGGTGATGCCGATGACGAGCATGCTCATACCTCGATCACGTGGAAGCCCGCCGCCTTTTTGAGCCGGTTGGAAACGGCAAGGCCGAGGCCGGCCGTGTCCGGGCATTGGGCATAGATCTCGCTGACGGTCTCATGGTCAAATTCGCGCAGCGCGTCAAACACGCGCCGGGCCTGCTCCTCCTTGTCGCCTGCCGGGCCAAGGTCATGGATGCTGCGGCCGGGGAAGAGCGCTTTGAACTCGGTAAAGCAGATAACGCCCGCGCCTGCGGGCAGGTGCGCGCGGATATACTGCGCGGAAGCTGCCGGATCGCCGGTCACGACGGTGACGGGGGCCTTCGGCGCGTAGTGGCGGTATTTCATGCCGGGCGCCTTGGGGTGTTCGCCCTCCTTTAAGAGCGAGACGACGGCCTTGTCCACATCCACATGGCCGAGAACCTCCTCCAGCGCTTCGAGCGGCAGTCCGCCCGGGCGGAGCAGGCGCGGCGGCGTACAGGTCAGATCGATGATCGTCGACTCGACGCCGACGGCGCATGGGCCGCCGTCAAACATGCCCTCGATCTTGCCGTCCATGTCCTCGATCATGTCTTCGATACACGTGGGGCTGGGACGGCCGGAGGTGTTGCCGGAGGGCGCAGCGATGGGCACATCCGCCGCAGCGATGATCGCGCGGGTAACGGGATGGTTCGGACAGCGGACGCCGACGGTCTCCAGTCCGCCCGTCGTGCGCAGCGGGACGATGGGCCTGCGCGGCAGGATCATGGTGAGAGGTCCCGGCCAGAATTTTTCGGCCAGCGCATACGCTTCCGGCGGGACGTTTTCGCAGTAGCGCTCCAGCCACGAGGCATCCGGCACGTGGATAATAAGCGGATTGTCCTGCGGACGGCCCTTGGCCAGAAAAATACGCAGCACCGCGTCCTCATTCAGGGCGTCCGCGCCCAGGCCATAGACGGTCTCCGTCGGGATGGCCAGAAGCCCGCCGCTCCGGATGATCTTCGCGGCAGCTTCGATATTCTCTTTTGTGGGGTCACGAAAATAGACTGTTTTCAAGTGTGATTCCTTCTTGATGTTTGATATATACTGCAAATTTGCAGGCGGGTCATTCCTCCGGAGGCCCATTCTTTTCTCTCGCAAGAGAAAAGAATGGGGAGAAAAGAGTGCTGGGGACGCGGGGCTCATACCGCAGTGCGATTCAGGCAGGAAACCTAATATGTTAGTCTCTTCATTCGCATGCAGTCACCTCACGGGCGCTTTGGTACGCGCCGCCCGTTAGGATAGCATCAGATTTGTTGATCGTTGCCTTTGAATGGGTGCAGGCAATAGAAACTGCTATCAAAATTTGCAGGTTTGTACGTATTTGCATTGGCCAAACGGCTTCCCCTGGGGGCCGATTCCCCCTATCAGGGGGAATCGGCCCCGGAGGGGAAGGCTTTTTTGGGTGTAAATCTGCCGGCTTTCCTCAAGTCTCCTGACTGCTCTGCAATTTCTCCGCCTGATCGGCGGTGACGAGCGCGTCGATGAGCTCGTCCAGCGCGCCGTCCATGATCGCGTCGATCTTATAGAGCGTCAGGCCGATGCGATGGTCGGTGACGCGGCCCTGAGGAAAATTATAGGTGCGGATACGCTCGTTGCGCATGCCGGTGCCGACCTGACTGCGGCGCTCGGACGTGACGGCGGAGGAAATGCGCTCCTGCTCGATCTGATAGAGCTTGGACGCGAGCATCTGCATGCATTTTTCGCGGTTCTGCACCTGCGACCGCTCCTCCTGACACGCGACCACAATGCCGGACGGTTTGTGGATAAGCCGCACGGCGGAGGAGGTCTTGTTGATGTGCTGGCCGCCCGCGCCGGAGGAGCGGTAGACCTGCATCTCAATGTCCTCCGGCCGGATCTCGACCTCAGCCTGCTCCATCTCCGGCAGCACCGCGACCGTCGCGGTCGACGTGTGGACGCGCCCGCCGGATTCGGTCTCCGGGACTCGCTGCACGCGGTGGACGCCGGATTCGAATTTCAGGCGGGAATATGCGCCCGCGCCCTGAATCTCAAAATCCGCTTCCTTGACGCCGCCGAGTTCGGTTTCGTTATAATTGAGCAGCGTCACGGTCCAGTGCTTCGCTTCGGCGTACATGGTGTACATCCGATACAGGCTGTGGGCAAACAGCGCGCTCTCCTCTCCGCCGACGCCGCCTCTTATTTCCATGATGACGCTCTTGTCGTCGTTCGGGTCGCGCGGCAGGAGGAGAATTTTCAGCTCCTGCTCCAGCGCTTCGAGCGTTTTTTTGTTCTGCGCAAATTCCTCCTGACACAGTGCCTTCATCTCCGGCTCCAGCCCCTCCGAGAGCATGGCGCGCAGATCCTCCTGCTCGGCAAGCGTTTTGTTATAGCTGCGATAGGCGGTGATGATCGGCTCAAGCTGCCGCTGCTCCTTTAACAGCTGCGCGGCGGCCTTTGCGTCGTTATAAAAATCCGGCTGCGCGGCGCGCGCTTCCATCTCCAGATAGCGCGCTTCCACGAGCTTCAGTTTGTCCAGCATAGTTTTCCTCGCAAAACTCGTATTTCAGGGATATCATACTCTATTTTGTCCGCAACGTCAAATATCCGCGCGCAATTCGTGCATACTAAAAGCGTTTGGAAAGGAGAGTGCGCATGAAAAAGAGTTTTTTCCTGCTGGCCGCGCTGGCGCTGCTGCTGTCGGCGCCTGCGGCGCGTGCGTCGGACGTGCCGAAAAAATATCTGGCGCTGACGTTTGACGACGGGCCGTCCGGCGAGCTGACCGAGACACTTCTGGACGGACTGGCCGCGCGGCAGGTGCACGCGACGTTTTTCGTCTGCGGCTACCGGATCGAGCAGTTTCCGGACACGCTCGTGCGCATCGCGTCCGAGGGGCACGAAATCGGCCTGCACAGTAGCTGCCATGATTATATGCAGAAGCTGGACAAACAGGCCGTGCTGGCCGATCTGACGGAAAACATGCAGGCCGTGAGCGAGTGCTGCGGCGTGCGCGCAAGGCTGTTCCGGCCGCCCGGCGGGCTCTACAGCCCGCAGCTGCTGGACGCGGCGGAGGAGCTGGAGCTGTCGGTGATTTTATGGTCAGTCGACCCGTGCGACTGGGATCACGCCGCGTGGGACGGCGTTCTGCCGACGGTTCTGTCGGACGCGCACGACGGCGGCGTGATTCTGATGCACGATCTGTCGGAGCATTCCGTCCAGTGCGCCCTACAGGCTGTTGATCGATTGCAGGCGCAGGGCTATACGTTCTGCACCGTCTCGGAGCTGGCGCGTCTGCGCGGCACAGCGCTTGCGCCCGGGCAGGTCTATTCGAGCTTTCCGGCACAGTCCGGTTGACGCGGGGGCGTTTCCGGGGTAGAATAAGAAAGAACCGTGCGCGGCTTGCGCACGGAACTTTGCCTGCAGGAGGCACGACTATGGATAAAAAAGCTCTGCGCGCGGAGATCCGCGCGAAAAAGCGCGCGCTGACCCCGGCGCAAATCGAAGACGCCAGCCGCCGTCTGGCCGCGCTGCTGTTCGACCACCCGGCCTATCAGGCCGCAAAGAGCGTATACGGCTATCTTTCGTACAATCAGGAGGTTCGCACGGCGGACATTCTCCGGCAGGCGCAGGCCGACGGCAAGCGCGTGGCCGTGCCGAAGGTCTTTGGCGAGACGATGAAATTCCTCTGGCTGGACGATCTGTCCGCCGTCGCGCCGGGCGCGTACAGCATCCCGGAGCCGGTTGCAGACGGCCCGGAGGCCGATGATGAGACGGCCCTCATCCTGATGCCGGGACTGGCCTTTGACCCGGAGGGCCACCGCTGCGGCTATGGCGGCGGCTTCTACGACAAATACCTCGCCGCCCACCCGAAGCATGTGACGCTGGCTCTGTGCTATGGCTTCCAGATGTTTGACCATCTGGACGTGGACGACTATGACATTCCGGTGCAGTATGTCATTTCCGCACCCATCGAGGAGGAAGCAGCATGCAATTGATCTTTGTTGTGATCGTCTGCGCGGCGGTCTTTCTGATCTGCTTTCTGATCGATACGCTCCTGAAGCTGATCTTCCCGAAGTCCAAGCTGGAAAAGAGCAAGCAGGTCGTGCGTCCCCCGCGCCGCAGCGCGGTGATCGGCGTAATTCTGCTGTTCCTCGGCGTGGCCGTGCTGGTGCAGTTCGTCTCAAAGAAGGGCGATACGCTGCTGCTCCTCGGCAGCATCGCGGCGATCATTTTCGGCATCATCCTGCTGTGTACATATTTTTCCGTGTCGATCTACTATGACGACGAGGGCTTCCTCTATAAGGCGTGGGGCCACGGAAAAAAGACGTACCACTATAACCAGATCAGGGGTCAGCGGAGCCTGATGACCCGCGGCGGCATCAACACGATCCTGTTTGTGGGCGAGGACGAGATTAACCTCTACAGCGCCATGCAGAATCTGGGGGCTTTTCTCAACAAAGCCTTCTTCCGCTGGTGCGACGCCAAAGGCATCGACCCCGACTCGATCGAAAATAACCCCCGCATGCTGACCTACTTCCCGGACCCGGAGCAGAAATAAAAACGCGGCGCTGTTTTTGAAAACAGCGCCGCGTTTTTGTATCAGATCATGCTTCGTAGCCGGGCTTGCCGAGCAGGCGGAACATGTTTTTCTTGTAGGCTTCCACGCCGGGCTGGTTGAAGGGGTTGACACCCTCCATGTAGCCGGACACGCCGCAGGCGAACTCAAAGAAGTAGATGAGCGCGCCGAGCGTCTGCTCGTTGATCTCCGGCAGGCGGATCTCGGTGACGGGGACGCCGCCGGAAATATGCGCGGCCTTGGTGGCCTGCATGGCCTTCTCGTTGATATAGCTCATCTCACGGCCGGCAAGATAGTTCAGGCCGTCGAGGTTCTCCTCGTCGGACGGGACGGTGATGGACGTTCTGGCCTTGTCGAAGAAGACGACCGTCTCCTGCAGCATGCGCCTGCCGTCCTGGATATACTGACCCATGGAGTGCAGATCCGGCGTCAGATCGACGGATGCAGGGAAAATACCCTTGCCGTCCTTGCCCTCGGACTCGCCGTAGAGCTGCTTCCACCATTCGCTCATGAAGCGGAACGACGGCTCATAGGCAGCCAGAATTTCCGTGGTCTTGCCCGCGGCATACAGCGTCTGGCGGCTCATGGCGTACTGCGCGGCGGCGCTGTCAATGCCGGCGGCGAGCGTCTGCTCGCGCTCTTTCTGTGCGCCCTGCATCAGCATTTCAATGTCGATGCCGCAGCAGGCGATGGGCAGCAAACCCACTGCCGTCAGCACGGAATAGCGGCCGCCGACATCGTCAGGAACGACGAACGTCTCATAGCCCTCGCGGTCGGCGAGCGTCTTGAGCGCGCCCTTTTTCCGGTCGGTCGTGGCGTAAATGCGGCCACGTGCGCCGTCTGCGCCGTATTTCTTTTCCAGTGCCTGCTTGAACAGACGGAACGCGATGGCGGGCTCGGTCGTCGTGCCGGATTTGGAGATGACGTTGACGGAGAAATCCCGGTCGCCGATCATGGCGAAGATCTCCGTCACAGCGTCGGAGGAAATGCCGTTGCCGGCAAAGTAGATGTCGGGCGTCTGCTTGGGCAGGGCGTTGTAGTTCGGGCTTTTCAGCAGCTCCACTACGGCGCGCGCGCCGAGATAGCTGCCGCCGATGCCGATGACGACCAGCGCCTTGGAATCGGACTGGATCTTCTGCGCGGCCTTCTGGATGCGGGCAAACTCTTCCTTGTCATAGTTTACCGGCAGATCGATCCAGCCGGTGAAGTCATTGCCTGCGCCGGAGCGGCTGACAAGCGTGTCATAGGCGGCCTGCGCCGCTGCGCGGTCGGGTGTGTGCGGATAGAACTGGGCTGCGCCCTCAAAGTTGACTGTTACCATAGAAAACACTCCTTCAAAACAAGATGATAGGTGGGAACTTCAGGCTTATACCGCGGCGTCGCGCGCCAGAAGCGCTGCGCCGATCATGCCGGCTTCATTGCCGAGCACCGCCGGAACCAGCAGGCCGTGGGCGTTGAAAAAGCACTTTTTGCTGACCAGCTCCTCCAGCGGCTCAAACAGGAACGGGCCTGCCGCGCTCAGGCCACCTCCGAGCGCGAGGACCTCCGGATCGAGGATATTGCAGATGGACGCGCAGGCAGAGCTGAGATGGTCGAGATAGGTGCGGAAGACGGTCAATGCCGTCTCGTCTCCGGCCTTGGCACAGTCGGTGACGAGCTTGGGCGTGATCTGCGCAGCGTCGCCGCCGGTCTTCTGCGCCAGAAGACTTTCGGGGTGTGCCTGCATGGCGCGGCGGCCGTCGCGCGCGAGGACGCTCGCCGCGCAGTAGGCCTCCATGCAGCCGTGATTGCCGCAGCTGCACGGCTCGCCGCCGTCGACAAGATACGCGTGCCCCAGCTCTACACCGTGGTTCATGCCGCCGTTGAACATTTTGCCGTTCAGGATGATGCCGCCGCCAAGCCCCGTGCCGAGCGTCAGCAGAACGCCGGTTCTATGCCCGACGAACGCGCCCTTGTAGAGCTCTGCCAGCGCCGCGCCGTTGGCATCGTTGGCAATGTAGGCGGGGATGCCGGGGAACTGCGATTGCAGGATCTTTTTGAGCGGGACGTTGTGGAACTCCAGATTGTACGCGTCAAGAACCGCCTCGCCGCTCGCGTCGATGCTGCCGGGAACGACCGCGCCGACTGACTGCACGTCGCTGAGCTTTGCACCGCGGCCGTCCAGAAGCTCCCCAACGGCTGTGCAGATCTTCTCCGCCATGTCCTGCGCCGTCGTGTGCGGGAACGGAATGGAGCAGACCGCCGCAAGCTCCAGCGCTTCGTCCAGAAGACCAATCTTGATGTTGGTACCGCCGATGTCAATGCCGATCTGATACATAAAAGCTGCCTCTTTCCTGTTAATCGTGAAGCTTCAGGAGCTTCATAAAATTGTCATAGAGAATCTTCTGCCGGGACGCATCGTCAAGGTCGAGCGCCATGAAGCGCGCCAGCTCCTCCTTCGGGCTCCACATTGGGAAGTCCGTGCCGAACAGCAGGCGGTTGGGGCCGATCTGGTCGATCAGGCGCATGACGATCTCCCGGTCGGTCATGCCGAGCGTGGAGGACGTATCATACAGAACGCTTTCCGGCTGCGGATGCGCCAGCGACTGCGGCCAGATATTCCAGCCGCCGAAGTGCGCGGCCACGACCTTCAGATCCGGCACGCGCCGCAGAAGATTCGTCAGCCGCTCCGGCGAGGAAAAGTCATACCGGTTGTCGCCCATGTGGAAGAGCACCGGAAGCCCCCGCCGGGCAATGGCTTTGTAGGTCTCGATGCCGCTCTCGTCGTCGATGGCGAGCTTCTGGAAATCCGGGTGGATCTTGATGCCGCGCAGGCCAAGCTCCAGCATGCGGTCCAGCTCCTCTTCAAAGCCGTCCATGCCGGGATAGATCGTGCCGAAGGCAATATAGCCCGGATGACCCTTGACGCTCTCGGCGAGGAAGGTGTTGGCGTTATAGACCTGTTTCGGCCCCGTCGCGGAGTTGGAGACGACGCAGCGCGTGATCCCGGCCAGCTTGTCCTCCGCAGTCAGGCAGGGCATGTCGGCCTCGCGCTCGATGTCGACGCCGTAAAAGTCGCCGATGGAATGCGACGCCTTTTCCGCCAGCTTTTCCGGGAAGATATGTGCGTGAATATCTGCAATTTTCATGGGGAATCCTCTGTTTCTAGTTTATACGAAATAATAATTGATATCCCAGGCCGGGAGCTGCCGGTGATGGCGCAGATAGATCCGGTAATCGCCGCGCAGGGATAAAACCAGCTGCGGCAGCGCGAACAGGTCTTCGCTGCGGTGATAAGCGGCCAGCAGGAGCTTCGGCTTATCCCGGCGGATGGTTTCTGCCGCGCCCAGAATCGCTTCGCGCTCGCCGCCTTCGACGTCGATATTGAAAAAGCTTGCCGGCCTGCCGGCGAGCAGCGCGTCCGCGCTTACGACCGGCGTCGGGACGCCGCCGGCTGCTTTATGGGAGCCGCGGCCGCCCTTGGCCGCAAAGTATGCCGTGCCGCAGTCCCGTCCGGCCAGCGACTGCACGCAGGTGCAGTCCCGCAGGCCCTGCACAGAAGCTTGCAGCCGCCGGAAGGAATACGCATCCGGCTCCACGGCGTAAACGGCGCGGTAATCCGGGCAGCGGCGGACAAATTCCTGCACGGTATCGCCCTTATATGCGCCAAGGTCGACCAGCGTCTCGCCGGGGGCAAGACGTAAAATGTCGGTATACGCTTCGTCCAGCTCCGTCTCGCAGCCGCGGAGCTTCGGAAGCTCCCAGCTCAGCTTGTAATCGATGACGCTCTGCAGAACCAGGCGCGACTGCTCGTCCGCCAGACGCGCGTGAATCGTTTCCAATTCCGCGCGGTGCCGCTCGTAAAACGGCCGGTCGAAGGGGGTATCCCCCACGACGGGAAAATCCGGGGCGTAGAGCTCCTGCTCGCGCGCGATCGCGTCGATCTGCGCCATGACGGCGGGATCGCTCGTGCCGAAGGCCAGAAGGATGAGCATGTCGCCGAAGCGCGCTCTGGCTTCGTCATAGCGGAGTACCGGGAAGCCGCGGAAACGCTGCCCGCGCGCAAATGCGTCGCTGGCAAAAACGCCGCTTGCCGTGATCCCATATCGCGCCAGCGCGTCCAGAATGCGATCCGCGCCGTTGCCCATGCCGTAGAGTACGATCGGCTTTTTTATACTCCGAAGCTGCTCCCAGTTCAAGCGGTCATCTCCTTTTATGAAAAGTTTAGCACACTTTTTTCCTGCATACAAGTGGCAGAAAAGCCGGAATCCGCACGGGATCCCGGCAAAGTTTTATGCTATGTCGCGGTTTTTATCCCGCTCTCTGCCGCAGCGCGAACGACACGGCAAAATAGACCGCCAGATACAGAGCGATCGTCGCGCCCGCCGAGCAGCCAAGCCAGTAGGCCGTCACCAGTCCCAGCAGCCCGCACACGAGCGCCGACAGGACGGACAGCAGATGGTACTGCCGCAGATTCCGCGCCAGATTGCGCGACGCAGCCGCCGGAAGCACTAGCAGCGAGTTAATGACCATCAGCCCCACCCAGCTCATCGCCAGCGTCACGACGATGGCGATGGCGACAGTGAAGAGCGTCTCGTTGCGCTTCGTCGCAATGCCGCGGGAGGACGCCAGCTGCGGGTGTACCGCCGTCAGGATCAGCCGGTTCGAGCCGAACGCCCACAGCAGCACGACGGCCAGCAGCACGAGCGCCAGAAAGCCGATCTCCGCCGGCGTGACCGACAGGATATCGCCGATCAGATAGCGGTTGAACTTCGTAAAGCTTTTGCCGCCCAGCGTGACAATGAAAATGCCGAGCGCGACCGCCGTCGAGGAAAAGACGCCGATGATCGTATCGGCCGACTGGCTCGAGCGGCTGCGCACAAAGGAAAACAGCAGCGCGAACAGAACCGACAGCCCCACAGCAAAATACAGCGGCTGCACCGCGCCGCACAGCGCGCCGATGGCGATGCCCGTAAAGCCGGAATGGCCCAGCGCATCGGAGAAGAAGCTCATCTTCCCCGTCACGATCATGGTTGAAAGCAGGCCGAAGAGCGGCGCCAGCAGCAGAACGGCCAGCAGCGCGTTTTTCATAAAGTCCATGGAAAACATCTTAAGACCGATGCCGTCCAGAATCGCATACCAGACGCTCATAGCTGCGCACCTCCTCCCATGCGGAATGCCTGCGCGAACTCGTCGGACGAGAGCACATCCAGCGGCGTGCCGCGCCGGAGGATCTTCCCCTGCAGCAGCACGACCTGATCGCAGTACCGCTCCAGCATGGAAAAATCGTGCGTCGTCATGAGGATCGACAGGTCAAATTTTTTGCGGATCTCGTCGAGCATGTCCATGAGAAGGCTCATGCCCTCCACGTCCACGCCCGAGAGCGGCTCATCGAGAATGAGAATGTTCGGCATCGGCTCCAGCGCCAGCGCCAGCAGCACCCGCTGCAATTCGCCGCCCGACAGCGCGCCGATGCGCTTGTCGATGAGCGCTTCGCCGTGGACGTTGGACAGGCATTCCAGAACCTTCTCCCGCATGGCCTTCGTCGGCCGGAGAAAGGCCGGACGCTTAAAAATGCAGCAGGTGAACAGATCCATGACGCTCACCGGATCGCCGCGGTCAAAGGCCGGGCTCTGCGGCACGTAGCCGATGCGCAGCTTCGTCTGCTCGCCGTCGGCGGCGTGGAAGGTGATCTTGCCCTCATATTCCCGCTGGCCGAGAATGGCGCGGATGAGCGTCGATTTGCCCGCGCCGTTCGGGCCGATGAGCGCGACCATCTGTCCGCAGTGCATGTGCAGGTTGATATCGTCCAGAATGGTGTCGCCGCCGATATGGACGGACAGGTGTTCGATTTTCAGGCAGCAGGCATGGCTGCAATCGCCTGTATGCGGATGTGTATGCGGTATCATCCCAGCGCCTCCCGAATGGTGTTAATATTCCGGTAAATTGCGTCCGTGCAGCCCATTTCGCCCTCGCCCATGCCCATGGTGAGCGTATAGAGCTTCGCCCCGGTCTGCCGCGCGACGGTCTCGGCAGTCAGGCTTTCGCCGTTTTCCTCGTCAAAGACGGCGGGCAGCGCGTTCTCCTCCACGATATGAATGACGTCTTCGATTTCCCGGGCGGACGGCTCGCTGCCGTGCTCAATTTCCATGGCCGCGGCGATCTCAAGACCAAACGCGCGGGCGAAATAGGAAAAGCCATCGTGGAACGTCACAAGCTTCCGGCACCGCAGCTCCCGCAGTGCATCCTCGCCATAGGCCTGCGCGGCTTCATAGGCCGCGGTGACGGTCTGGAGATTCTGCGCGATCATCTCCTGCTTGTCCGGATAAATAGCGGAAAGGCCGTCCGCGATATTGCGGCACATGCGGATGCAGTTCGCGGGATCGAGCCAGATGTGCGGGTCTTCGCCATCCTCGCCGGGCAGCGTCTGGACGCCGTCGGACGCCGTGACGACGGCCTTCGCCGTCCGGAGGGCGTCCTCCATAAAATCCTCCAGTCCAAGGCCGTTCAAAACCACGACGTCGGCCTGCCCGACCTTCTCCATCTGGGCAACGGTCAGCGTATAGTCGTGCAGGCAGGAGACGCTTTCCGTAATGACGCGGCCGCAGGTCAATCCGGTGCCTTCCAGCAGCGCCTGCGTCATGCTCCACACCGGTGCGGTCGTGGCCAGTACGTCCACGTGCTCTGCCTGCCGCGCCGCGCAGCCGCCAAGCCCCGCGCAAAGAAGCACCAGTGCCAGCGCCGCGGCAAAGATCCGTTTTCTCATAAAAGGGTTCCCTTTCAAATTTCAGGTGTTTTCTTTAATTATAACGAAGCTGTCAAGCGATAAAATAAAAGTGCCGAAAAAACCAATTTTTGTGAAGCAGTACGAGACATGCGCCGTCCGTGTAGGGGCCGATGCCCACATCGGCCCGAGAGCGGTTACGAATTTGCCGCAAACTTCCGAATAATCGGCCTGCTCTGCCGGGACGATGCGACGCCCGCAGGCTAGTTTCGAGGCGCAACCGCGCGCAGCGCGGCTCTTAGCGCCGAAGATAGGCAGTCCCCTACAAGCGAATCAGAAGATTTTCAGCAAAAACGAGCAAGAATGTTTTTCGACAGTCTCAAAAGCCGGGATATCCCGGCTTTTTGAGCTATGCGAGAGGAGTGACTGCAAGCTGAACATCAGAGACCGGCGCGAAGCCGTACAGGTCACCGGCCTGCACGGTGTACCAGCTGTCAAAGTCCCCCAGAACTGTGACAGGCGTGCCGTTCGGCAGCTGGGCGAGGACGGCGGCGTCCGTCTGCGGATAGCTGCGCAGGAGCAGGTATCCGTCCGCACCGGCGGCTTCGGCTTCAAAGGTATCGCCCGGCGTAAGAAATGGAACACCGAAATATTCCGTCACGCCAAGGCTCACAGCGCGGGCGACCGCGTCCAGATTTCCGGTCAGCCAGTCTGCGTCCTCTGTATTATCATGGTAGCCTAGCTCCAGCAGAACCGCCGGCGCGCGCGTGCGGCGCAGCTCGCCGATGAGCACGGACGGCCGCGCCTGCACCCGCTCTGGAAGCGGGTAGATGGGCTTCAGGTTGTCGACCATGATGTTCGCCATGCGAAGCCCCGCTTCGCTCGTGGGATAATAATACGCGTCGATCCCGCGCAGCGTCCCGGCCAGCGCGTCCGGCCCGGCGTTGGAGTGCAAAGCCAGGTGAAAATCCGGCCCCACAGCGTTGGAATCGCGGATGGACTGCGCCGCGCTGCCGTCCGGGTTATTCCGCGTGACGTTGATGCCGCTCGCGTGCAGATACGGCTCCATGCGGTCGGCCAGCTGATTCATCCAGTAGCGCTCATCGCCGGTCGTGACGTAGGGATTAAAGTACTGCGTGGACGGGCTTAAGAATAAAAATGGCATATTTTTGCGCCTGCCTTCCTGATTTGCTGGCATATTCTATGCGGGAGACGTTTTTTTGTTTACAGCCCGCCGAGTTTATGATACCATACAAGACGGACAGCAAAAGGAGTCTGACAGTATGCAGTATATCATTCTGGATATGGAGTGGAACCAGCCGTGGCCCGGCTCTTACAGCGCGAAAAAGCAGCTGCCGTCGCCGCTGCGCGGCGAGATCGTGCAGATCGGCGCCGTGCGCATGACCGAGGGGCAGCAGGTGGAAGACGAGTTCCAGATCCTGATCCGGCCAAAATATTATAAAAAAATGAATCACAAGGTCGCTTCACTCACCGGTATCCGCGACAGCATCCTGCGTGAAAAGGGCGTGAGCTTCCCCGAGGCCGCAGCGCAGTTCTGCGCGTGGTGCGGGGATGACTGCGTGTTTTTGACCTGGGGCTTTGACGACATTACCGTCCTGCGGGAAAATCTCACGGTGTTCGGGCTGGACGACAGCTGGGCGGCTCGCTGGTACAACGCGCAGCTCATCTTCAACGCCCAGACCGACGGCTCCGGCGCGCAGAAGGCGCTTTCGACCGCCATGCAGATGATGGACATTGCCCCGACCCGCGCCGCCCACGACGCGCTGGGCGACGCTTACCACACGGCGCTCGTCTGCCAGCGGCTGCGTCTGGCCGAGGGGATCGCCGCATATGAAGCCGCCGTGCAGGCGCATGAAAACGGCTTCCACGGCGCGGAGCTGCCCGGCTGCATCGGCCGCGCCGTGTTCCACGGCTATGCGGATAAGACCGCCGCGCTCGGCGCGATGAGTGCAAAGGAAAATGTCTGCCCCGTCTGCGGCGGGCAGATGAGTGCCGGGAAATGGTACGCCCAGCAGGGCCGGCGGTATCTGTCCAAGGCGCACTGTGAGAAGGACGGAGATTTTTATATCCGTGTCCGCCTTGTGCGCGAGGAGGACGCACTGCGCGTCAGCCGTCTCGTCTACGAGCCGACCGAGCAGGTCTGCAAGAGCTACGCCGCACTCTCCGACAAGCCGCGCCCCAGACGCCCGCGCAGGCGCAAAACCGCCCGCGTCAAGGCCAAGCCCGCAGAACCGAAAGGCTCATAACGAAAACAAGACCGCCAGCCTGTTTTTGAACACAGGCTGGCGGTTCTGTTTTTATGCTTCCGGGTCAAAGCATTCGAAAATGGGGATCCCGCCGGCAGCTTCGCAGGCGAGCAGATCCTCCTTTTTTCGGATCGTCCAGTTGACCTCCTGCGCGCCCCAGACGCGCACGGCGCTCCGCAGGCAGTAGCTTCTGCGGTCTTCAAACTTGTACGCAATGAAATCCGGGACAGTCAGGAAGTTGAGAAGCAGATTCCCGGCGATGAACCGCTTGTACCACGGCAGCCCGGCCTTGTCCTTTTCAAAGTTCATGGAGAGCTGGCCGCGGCAGATCTCCGGCCGGAGCTTTTTGACATCGATAAGCGCAAAGGGGTCGAACGACTCGATGCAGTATTCGCCCTTGTACGTATCCAGCCGCTCGCAGACGGCCTTGGCGAGCGCCATATGGTTGCCGCGCGCAGTCTTCAGCTCGATGATGAGGGGCGTTGCCGTCTCAAACAGGGCAAGCACCTCGTCAAAGGTCGGGATCTGCTCGTCCGTGCCCTCCAGCCGCAGCTGCTTGAGTTCCTCCAGCGTCAGATCCTCGATCTGCCCGTCGGTGCCGGTGCAGCGCCGGAGATCGGAGTCGTGGAACACGGCCAGCGTGCCATCCTTCAGCAGATGCACGTCCAGCTCCGCGCCGAAGCCGTGCTCGATCGCCCGGCGGAAGGCCGGAAGCGAATTTTCCGGGATCTGCGGCTTGTCATGGAAGCCGCGGTGGGCGTAGCGGTATTTTTTGAGCAGCGTCCACTTTTCATGTCCCTTCCGGCAGCGCAGCGCCAGCGTGAACAGCAGGTCGAGCGCCAGAAGGACGATCAGAATGATACAAATTGTCAGCATGATAAGACTTCTTTCTGTTTAGTCATCCATTTCCTCAAAGGCTTCCAGTCCCTTTTTCGCTTCGGACTTTACATCGCCATGATGGACAAAGAGCATGGTGACGAAGCTGAGCGCGACGAAGAGCGCGGCATACGGGAACAGCACGCGGTAGTCGATATTCCGCATGAGCGTGCCCGCCACGACGGGCGTCACGACCTGCGCGGCCATGGAAGCGGTGTAGTAATAGCCGGTGAATTTGCCGATATCGGAGCCCTTGCACATCTCCACGACCATGGGGAGCGAGTTGACGTTGATGGCGGCCCACGCAAGACCGACGAGCGCGAAGACGATGAACATGACCGCGTTGATGGAGGTGAACGTGGTCGTCAGCACATAGCCGAGCGAGAAGCACACAGCCAGCAGCACGATGCCGCACTGGATGGTGCGTCTGCGCCCGATCTTCGACGCGACCCAGCCGATCGGGATATACGAGACAATCGCGCCCGCCGTCGCGATCAGCAGGCACGTCGACGCGCCGCCGAGGCCCTGCCCCATCACAACGTCCACATACGTGGAGAACCACGTCGTGACGCCGTTATAGCCGATGAACCACAGCGCGATCGACGCCAGCAGGAAGCCGAGACTCTTTTTGACCGGCTTCGGCAGCATCTCGTGGCCGCTGCCGTCGTCCTTGGCAAGGTTCCATTCCGGATGCTCCTTTTCCAGCGCCTGGTTCTCCGCGGTGAGCTTCGGCTCCTTGATCGTGAGGAACAGAACGGCGATGGCCACGAACATGATGGCCGAGACGACGATGAACAGCGGCTGATAATTGACGTGCGCCAGCCCGGCAGTCTTCGAATTGGGATACAGCACGGCGGCCACGCCCAGATACAGAATACCGCCGACCGCGCCCATCAGATTGATGATCGCGTTGCCGCGCGAGCGCAGCGGCTTCGGCGTCACGTCGGGCATCAGCGCAACGGCGGGCGACCGGTAGGTGCCCATGGCGATGAGCAGGAGGCCAAGCACGATGACGAACGAGACCGTCTTGAGTGTCGACGGCGCGGCCGCGTAGCTGTTGTCCAGCAGCGGCAGGATGTTCATGAGAATGACGGCGCAGCCGGTGCCGAAGAGGATGAACGGCATGCGCTTGCCGATCTTCGTCGTAGTCCTGTCGGAAAGCGAACCGAAGAACGGCAGCAGGAACAGGGCCAGAATATTGTCCGCCGCCATGATCGCGCCGGAGAACGTCTCGTTCATGTGGAAGGTCTTCGTCAAAATCAGCGGCACGACGCTGTCATACATCTGCCAGAACGCGCAGATGGACAAAAACGCCAGACCGACCAGAATGGTACGCTTGTTGTTGAGCTTCATTTCGGTTCCCCCTGTTGTAATGTGGTAAGGACTTCGCGGATATTCTGCATGCAGTATGTCGGCTGCACATGATACTTTTCAATGTCGTCCATCACGCCCTCGCCCGACAGGACGAAGATCGTGTCGATCCCGGCGTTCACGCCGCAGGCAATGTCGGTGTAGACGCGGTCGCCGATGAGGCAGGTCTCGCGCGGGGAGAAGCCGAACTTCTCCATGGCCAGCAGCGCCATCTCCGGCTGCGGCTTGCCGATGACCTTCGGGCGGCGGCCGGTGGCCGTGTGCAGCATCTCGATGACGCTGCCGCAGTCCGGCGCGCTGCCGTACCACGTCGGGCAGACGAGATCGGGGTGCGTCGCGACATAATCGGCCCCGCGGTTCAATAAAATGCAGCACGTCTCGAGCTTTTCATACGTCAGCTCCGTATCATAGCCCAGAAGGACAACGGAGATCTCGTCCCGCAGCTCCTCGGCCACCCGAAGCCCCGCCAGCCGCAGCTGATTTTTGAGCGATTCGGTGCCGCAGACATAATAGACCGTATCCGGAAGATAGCGGCCATGCAGATACCGGATCGTCGCGTCGGCGCTGGTCAGAAAATCGTCGGGGAAGGCTGTGATGCCCAGCCGGGCCAGCTTTGCAAGGTACGCGTCCGTGCCGCGCGAGGAATTGTTCGTCAGAAAGAGATATTTACCGCCGATGTCCTGCACATACTGAAGAAACTCCACCGTGCCGTCGAAGAGCGTGTCGCTTAAATAAATGGTGCCGTCCATGTCCAGCAGGAACAGCCGTTTTTCCGCAAGGGACATTCCCTACCTCCAAAGCTTTCATAAAACTGCCTTTTATTATATCGTCTTCCGGCGTATTTGACAAGCGCGGGAAAAGGCCATACAATACAGGCATTCAAAATTGTCTGAAAAAGGGGGCCTGTGCGGAATGGAAGCTTTACCGCAGGCGCTTGCGCCGGCGCTTTTGGGCTGGTATGAGACCGGCCACCGCGCGCTGCCGTGGCGGCAGGATCGGGAGCCGTATCATGTCTGGCTGTCGGAGATCATGCTGCAGCAGACGCGGGTGGAAGCCGTGAAGGGTTATTACGCCCGGTTCCTGGCCGAGCTGCCCACCATCGCAGCGCTTGCCGCCTGCGCGCCGGACCGGCTCACAAAGCTCTGGGAGGGACTTGGCTATTACTCCCGCGTGCGCAACCTGCAAAAGGCGGCGCAGCGGATCGAAGAAGAGCACGGCGGCGCCTTCCCGCAAAGCTATGACGCCATCCGCACGCTGCCCGGCGTCGGCGATTATACCGCGGGCGCGATCGCGTCCATCTGCTTTGACGCGCCCACGCCTGCCGTGGACGGGAATGTGCTGCGGGTTCTGTCCCGCGTGACGGAGGATTTTTCCCCGGTCACAAAGCAATCCGTCAAAAAAGACTATGAAGCCGCGCTCCGCCCGCTCTATGCGCAGCACGCAGGCCGGCGCGGGACGCTGACGCAGGCACTCATGGAGCTGGGCGCGTGCGTGTGCGTGCCGAACGGCGCGCCGCGGTGCGCCGAATGCCCGCTGTACGGCGTCTGCCGGGCGAAGATAAGCGGCACATGGGATACGCTCCCGGTCAAGGAAGCGCAAAAGCCCCGGCGGCAGGAGGAAAAGACCGTGTTCTTTTTGTCCTGCGGCGGGCAGTACGCCGTGCGGAAGCGGCCGGAGAAGGGCTTGCTTGCCGGGCTGTGGGAGCTTCCAAACGTGCAAGGGAAGCGCACGGCGCAGCAGGCGCTCGCACTTCTGGAGCAGTGGGGGCTTGCGCCGGAGGAGCTGCTGAAAACGATCGAGCGCACGCATGTGTTTACCCACGTGGAATGGAACATGCGCTGCTATTATATCCGCGTGGCCGCGCCGGGCGGCGATCTCACCTGGGTCGACGGCGCACGGTTCGCGCAGGACATCGCCCTGCCGACGGCCTTCCGCATGTTCTGGGAGCCGGAACGGGCGACATAGCGAAAATTTACCCGTACTTTTTTATCGAAATATCCCCCAGGGGAGCTTGCGGCACCTCGCGCGATCCGGTATAGTAACAGCAACGATACAAAAGGAGGACTTCCCCCATGCATATGGCCGATGCTCTTTTATCCCCGCCGGTCGCCGCTGTGATGTATGCCGCGTCCGCTGCCGCTGCCGGTGTTTCTATTGCGCAGCTGCACAAGGAAGAAATGCTTGCCCCGGAGAAGGCTGCAAAGAAGCTGCCGACGATGGCGGTCATGTCCGCGCTCGTCTTTGCCGGGCAGATGATCAACTATACCATTCCCGGGACGGGTTCGTCCGGCCATCTGTGCGGCGGCATGCTGCTGAGCGCGGTGCTTGGCCCGTGGGCAGGATTTTTGTCCATGATCGTGATTCTCGCCATTCAGGCGCTGTTCTTCGCGGACGGCGGGCTGCTGGCACTGGGCGCAAACGTGTGGAATATGGCCTTCTACGGCTGCTTTGTCGGGTATTTCCTCATCTACCGGCCGCTCATGCAGGGCAGGCTCCTTTCGAATAAGCCCCGTGCAAGGCTGACGCTCGCGTCCGTCCTCGGCTGCGTGCTGACCTTGCAGCTGGGCGCGCTGTCCGTCGTGGTGGAGACGTCCCTGTCCGGCATCACGGAGCTGCCGTTCGGCGCGTTCGTGGCGCTGATGCAGCCGATCCATCTGGCGATTGGTCTCATCGAGGGCTTGATCACCGCCGCCGTGCTGGTTTTCGTCTACCAGACAAGGCCGGAGCTTCTGCGGTGCGCGCCCGGGGCCGAGAGGGCCGAAAACCACTTCTCTCTCAAGGCGACGCTGGCGATTCTTGCCGCCGCGGCGCTTGTGATCGGCGGCGGACTGTCGCTGCTGGCAAGCTCGAATCCGGACGGACTGGAATGGTCGCTGTTCGGCAACGCGGAGAGCGGCTATTCCGAGAACATGGGTCTTGACGAGGAGAACTACGGAACCAGCAGCAAGGCCGCCGACACAGCCGCGCAGGTACAGGAGAAGACCTCGTTCCTGCCGGACTACAGCTTCTCCGGCAGCGACAGCGCCGCCGGAACGTCGGTCTCCGGCGTGGTGGGCTGCGCAATGGTCGCGGGACTGGCCGCGTTCATCTGTCTGGCAGGAAAGCTGACACGGAAGAAAGCAAAAACCAAAAACGCATCTGCTGTATAACAACACATGCGGCAAGCCAGATGGCTTGCCGCAGTTTGTGCTATGAGGGGGGATTCCTGTGAATCAGGCCGAACAGGCCGGGCTGGAGCTGCGCGCGATGGATGCGCTGGCTGCGGGCGATTCGTTCCTGCACCGGCTGAGTCCCTTGAGTAAGCTGTTTGTGACCATTTTCTATATCGCAGTGACCGTCTCGTTCCCCAAATACCATCTGACGGCGCTCGTCTGGATGGCGCTGTTCCCCGTTGCGGGCTATCAGCTCGCGGGAATCCCCATGCGCACGTGCTTTCACAAGCTGCGCATCGTTCTGCCGCTCGTGTGTGCGGTGGGGCTTCTGAACCCGATTTTTGACCGGCAGATTCTCTTTTTCGTGGGCAGCGTCGGCGTGTCTGGCGGCGTGGTGTCGATGCTGACGCTGATGCTCAAGGGTGTCCTGTGCCTGCTTGCGTCGTTTCTTCTCATGGCGACGACGACCATCGAAGCGGTCTGCGGCGCGCTGCGGCAGCTGCACGTGCCGAAGCTGCTGACGAGCCTGCTTCTGCTGACGTTCCGCTATATTTCCGTCCTTCTGTCCGAGGTCGCTATCATGCAGGACGCCTATCAGCTCCGCGCGCCCGGCCAGAAGGGCCTGCACATTTCGGCCTGGGGCTCGTTTCTCGGGCAGCTTCTGCTGCGGAGCATGGATCGGGCGGAAGCGCTGTATGAGAGCATGGAGCTGCGCGGCTTTTCCGGGAACTATCCCTATGCCGCACGGGCAAAGGGCTCGGCGGCTTCGTGGCCGTATGCGCTGGCTGTGCCGGCGCTCATGCTGGCGGCAAGAATCTGGGATCTGTCCGCGCTGCTCGGCGGACTGCTCGTGTAAGGAGGAAGACTATGCTGGTATTCGATCACGTCAGCGTCGCCTATGGCCAGATGCCCATTTTGCAGGAGCTGTCCTTCTCCATTGCGGACGGCGAGCAGGTTGGGCTGATCGGCGCGAACGGCGCGGGAAAATCGACGCTCATGAAGGCTGCGCTTGGCCTGATCCCCTATTCCGGGCGCATTACGGTCGACGGCCAGCCCGTCACACGGGAAAATCTCCCGGCGGTGCGCCGCGCGCTCGGCTATGTGCTGCAAGACGCAGACAACCAGATGTTCATGTCGACCGTGCTGGACGATATGGTCTTCGGCCCCATGAACTACGGTCTGAGCCGTGCGGAAGCGGAGAAGCGCGCCGATGAGACGCTGGCAGCGCTGCACATGGAATATCTGAAAACACGCCACAACCACAAAATGTCCGGCGGCGAAAAGCGCATGGCCGCCATCGCGACCATCCTTGCCATGCAGCCGAAGCTGCTTCTGATGGACGAGCCGTCCACGGCGCTCGACCCGCGCAACCGGCGGACGCTGATCGGCGTTCTGCGCGCGCGGCCGGAGGGCAAGCTGATCGCGTCGCACGATCTGGATCTGATCCTGGAGACCTGCCGCCGCGTGCTTCTGCTCTCCGGCGGGCGCCTGGCCGCGGACGGCCCGGCGCAGACGCTTCTGCGCGATCAGGCGCTGCTGGAGGAAAACGGGCTGGAGCTGCCGCTCTGCCTTGCCGGCGTGCCGGACGTGTGAATCTTGCAAAATGCCGCGGCATAGAATATAATCGGAATCAGGAAGAGAGTAAGCCGAAAAGCGGGATACAGAAAGGATTGTGATTGCATGGATCGTGCAGAACTCAAGGCCCGCGCGCGTGCGCAGCTGGGCGGCGGTATTTTCCAGAATCTCTGGATGATGGGGTTGGCGGTATGCCTTTTGGTCGGACTTCTGGAATCGGCGGCAGCGACGATCCTTCCGGCGATCGGCGCGCTGATCGTCATTGGCCCGTTGGAATACGGGCAGGCGTATATTTTCCTCAAGCAGGCGCGTGACCGCCAGCCGGTGCAGCTGGGCGACATGTTCCGCGGCTTTCAGGATGATTTCGGCGGCACGTTCCTCATCGGCTTCCTGACGCAGCTGTTTGTGGCGCTGTGGTCGCTGCTGTTCCTCATTCCGGGCATCGTCAAGTCGTATGCCTATTCGATGGCCTATTACGTCAAGCTCGATCACCCCGACTACGGCTGGAAGGCCTGCATCGACGAAAGCCGCCGTCTGATGGACGGCCACAAGTGGGAGAAGTTCGTGCTGGATCTGAGCTTCCTCGGCTGGATTTTCGTAGGCGCGCTCTGCCTTGGCGTCGGCACGCTCTGGGTCACGCCGTACATGGCCGCGACCGAAGCGCAGTTCTATGAATACGTCCGCAGCTGCGCTGCGGAGAACTGAAAAAAGCCGCGCCCGCCGGGAAATCCGGCGAGCGCGTTTTTTTATACGTATGCGTTACTTGCGGATGGAAAGCTCCAGCAGTGCCAGCGCTTCGCGCAGGCTGCCGTAGAATCCGGCGGCAGTCCGCGGCAGCGGCTGGGACTCCTGATACCAGTCGCACTGCTCCAGCTCCGCGCCGCCAAATGCGCGGGCGAAGCGCGCGCCAAGCCCCATCGCTTCGGCATAGGGCAGGACGCGGTAGAAATACTGGCTGTCCTGCTGCAAACGCGCGAGCAGCTGCTTCTGTGTGACGCGGCGCAGGAACTTACGGTAGCCGAGCGACTGCGCGATGACCTCGTCGCCGAACGGCGTCCGCTGGCCGCCATGGAGCGTCAGCATGCCGATGCCGAGCACGCCGGCGATCACAAGCAGAACGGCAAGCAGTCCCTCGCCCAGCTGCGCCAGCACCAGAAGCGCCACGGCAGACGCGGCGGCCAGCACCAGCATCGGCGTCTTGCCCTGATAGAAGGCGGACGGCGCATACAGGATCACGCCGAACAGCGCGCCGCCCAGCACAAACACCAGCACCAGCAGCAGCCACCGGACAAAGCCTGCCGGCAGCAGCGGGCTGACCGCTTCCGCGGAAGCCAGCGCGCCGGCCAGAATGCCAAGCCCGCGCATGATGAGCGGATTGCCGCTGGATTTGCGGTAGATCTTTTTCGTCCAATAGCGGCGCAGGACCTCGTCGGCCTTTTCCGCCGTGCGCTTGTAGAGAAGACTTGCGCCCTCGCACACGTCGCCCTGCGAGAAGAGCATCTGGAACAGCCGCACCTCGCTCTGGCGGCGCTCATTGCCCATGTCCACGCGGCGGCGCAGCGCCACGCGGCCGCTTTTGCTGCAAAAGATCGTCAGATAGCCGAGACTTGCCCAGTGGCAGACCAGCATGTTGAACTGGATCTGCCCGCCGGCAAGCAGAAACGGCATATCGCACGGCAGTGCCGCGTCCGGCGGCAGCATCCGCGCAGAAACGCGCAGCGGAAGACTCCGCAGCGACAAGAACCAGTAGACATAGGCCAGCGCCAGCAGCAGAAGAATGATCACCATACCGACCCAGCTGAACGAGAGCGAGGTATAGGCGCCGGTAAAGTAGCTCTTGTCGAGCGTCAGCGTCATGTCGAGCGATTCGTGATCCTTAAGCCCCGTATCGAGCGTGCCGCTGATGAGAGACTCCGAGACGTTCAGATCCATATAGTCGGAAATGACGTCGGCATAATAGCCGCTGGAAAAGGACGGATAGGCGTCGAACGGCTTCGGCATGGTCACGGTGAACTGATATTTACTGATCGCATAGGGCCATTTCGCGCTCATGAGCGGCAGCCGGAGCGTCTGCACGCCGTCTTTTTCGCTGACAAGTCCGGAGATCGTATATAACACCGTGAACGTCCTCGTGCCGGTGAAGCCGGACGCGTCCGTCAGCACGAGCACCGGGCAGTCGCCGTCCGTCTGCTTCTGCGCGTCATAGCCGGCGACGGACGCCTTTTTCGCGCCCGGCGCAAGCGGGAAGCGCAGCTGGGTCTGCGCGCCGCTGATCTCCAGCGTAAAGGTCTGCGTGACCTGACACGAGCCGCTGCCGGTCAGCGTACAGTCTGTTTTCATTTCCGAAATGGCAGGTTCAGCCGCGCAGACCGTGGTGCAGAGCGCCAGCAGGCAGGCAAACAGAAGCAGCAGCCGTTTCATGGGATCACCTCGTTTTCCGATTTTGACTTCAATTTACCACAATTCCGGCAAATTTGCAACCGTTGACGCAAAACCCCGGATGCGCAGCTGCGCATCCGGGGTCGGTTTATCATGCTGGTTATCCGAGCTTACGGATATAGCCGCTGCCGCAGACCTGGCTGTAATAGACCTCGTCGCCGACGGCGAAGGTGTCGGTCGTGCAGAAGGGCTGTGCCGGATAGCTCTGCCCGCCAAGCTCGACCGTCAGGGGACTGACGGAGGTAACGGTCGCGGGACGGCTGTTGGTGACGAGGACGATATCGAACGCGTTATCGCCGTCGTGGTCGATGACTGTGATCTTGTCGTTATCCGTCACGGTGTTCAGAATCTCCTTGGTGGCGCGGGTGTAATTGTAGTAGTATTCCGTCTCGTCCGTCAGACGGAAGCCGCCGGTCGCGCAGATGTCCTTCAGTCCCGCCGCGTCGGAGAACGTGTAATAGACCTCGTCGACCGCATAGCACGGCACGCCGAAGACCTTGCCGTCCTTCACGTAGATATCCACGCTGCGGCCAAGCAGACTCAGGTCGGTGGAAATGGCAAATTCCTTATGCCCGGCGAGCTTACTCTGTCCGGCGGGCAGCTTGCTGCCGGAAGCGGACAGATCGGCGCATTCATTGGCCGTCAGCGTCGCGGTGTAGCGCGTCAGGCCGAAGCGGATCTCCAGATACGACATGGGATTCATGAGCGCATCCAGCACGTACTGCTGCACGCCACTCTGGCTGGCGTCCGCCACCTTCGGGCAGAGCATGGCGTTATAGATGAGCAGGCACGCTTCGTCGCGCGTCGCAGCGTCGGAATAGCTGGCGGTGATGCCGGCGTAGATGCCCTTGGCAAACGCGTCCTCATCGACATGCATGGCCCAGTCGGAGCCGGTATAGCGGCTGGGCTCCTCGCCGAGGATGACCAGCAGCATCTTTGCCAGCTCGCGCAGCGTCACGCGGTCAGCCGGGCGGAATTTTCCGGCGCTGCCGACGATGATCTCCTGCTCGGCACAGTAGGAAATATAGGGCGCCGCCCACGAATCGGTCACGTCCTGGAACACGGAAGCGGCATTCTGGGTCGCTTCCGGCGACGCGGATGACAGAAGCGCCACCAGCTTGGCGACCTCCTCGCGGCGGATATAATTCTGCGGGCCGAAGCTGCCGTCCGAGTAACCGGAGACAAGCCCAAGGTCACAGAGCATGCGCACGGCGTTATTATTCTGGATCTTCTGCTGATCGGTAAATTCCACGGTGTCCGCAGCCAGACAGCAGGTGGCGGACAGGCAGATCAAAACTGCGGCAAGCAATCCGCAAAGTAGTTTTCTCACGACGCAGCCTCCTTCCGGTAAGAAACTGCTTCCAGTATAAAAGCCGGGCGGAAGGATTGCAAGAGAATGGGCAGATTTGTAACAGAACTGTAATAAGCGTCCCGAAAACTCTTCATGAAACTGGAAGAAATCAAATTTTTACGCAAAAACAGGCGCAGTCCGGACGGGCTGCGCCTGTCGTATATGCGGATGGCTTCAGCGGATCGTGACCAGCTCGTACTGGTCGCTGCCGAGACCGATCTTTTTGCCGTGCTCGATCAGATCCTGCCAGTGCGTGTTGTCATGCGCGGCATGGAAACGGTCGCAGTCGTGCTCGTGCTTCAGATCGGTGATGGCGCTGTTGGGCAGAACCGGCTGGCGGTTGACGGCATCGGCGCAGGCCAGATCGAGGGCAACAGGGTCGGCGGAGGCGAACATGCCGACATCCGGGACGATGGGCACATCGTTGCCCGCGTGACAGTCGCAGTCGGGCGAGACGTCGCGGACGATGTTGATGCAGTAGCTGGGGCGGCCGTCCAGCACGGCCTTGGCGTATTCCGCGATCTTGCAGTTGAGAAGCCGGACGCTGGCGTCAAAGTTCGGCTGGATCGCGTCCTTGGGACAGACCGCGATGCAGCGGCCGCAGCCGACGCAGCGGCTCTGGTCGATATGGCACTTTTTATTTTCGACCTGCGGGCCGTCATGCGCGCAGATCTTCGCGCATGCGCCGCAGCCGACGCAAAGCGCCGTCTCGACATACGGCTTGCCGTCGGCGTGCATGGCCATCTTACCCGCGCGCGAGCCGCAGCCCATGCCGATGTTCTTGAGCGCGCCGCCGAAGCCCGCTTCCTCGTGCCCCTTGAAGTGCGCCAGCGAGACGAAAATGTCCGCGTCCATCACGGCGCGGCCGATGCGCGCGGTTTTGCAGTATTCGCCGCCCACGACCGGGACCTCGATATCGTCCGAGCCCTTCAGGCCGTCGGCAATGATCACGTGGCAGCCGGTGGAGAACGGCGAATAGCCGTTGAGATATGCGGTGTCGATATGCTCGAGCGCATTTTTGCGGCTGCCGACATAGAGCGTGTTGCAGTCGGTCAGAAACGGCTTTCCGCCGCGCTCCTTGATAAAATCAGCGACGACCTTCGCGTAATTTGCGCGCAGGAACGACAGGTTGCCAAGCTCGCCGAAATGCAGCTTGATGGCGACGAATTTCCCATCAAAATCGATCCTGGAAAAATCGGATTTTTCCAGCAGCCGGCGGAGCTTATCAAGCTGGCTGCCGCCGCGGCAGCGGAAATCCGTAAAATAGACCTTGGAAGCTGTCATGAAATGGATCCTCCGTTTCTTGTAGATGCTTCCATGATAGCGAATCAGCCGCCGCTTGTCAACGCGGGCAGCGCCGCGGAAAACAGATAATTCTGCAAGCTGAAGCCCGCGGTGAACGGCCGCATGAAGTTCCAGCAGCCAAGCCCCAGCAGGTCAAACTCCTCCAGAAGCGCAAATTTTGCCCGCGCGCTGCGCGCGTCCTCAAACCAGACCTCGTGCGCCTGCCCCATGGCGTCAAGATAGGAAAAGTACGGCGTCTGCGCCGTCTCGTCATAGGCGATCGGCACGCCGTATTGGGCGGCCAGCAGCGGCGCGGCTTCGTTGCCGATGAGCTGTGCGCGGGTCTGGCCGGGCGTGAAGGGCAGCGTCCAGTCGTAGGCGTAATTCGGGAAGCCGAGCAGGATCTTCCGCGGCGGGATCTGCGAGACGGCAAACTCCACCACCCGCCGCACCGCATTCACCGGCGCAACCGCCATCGGCGGCCCGTAGGTGTAGCCCCATTCATAGGTCATGAGCAAAACCGCGTCGCAGGCGGCGGCGACGGCGGCGTAGTCGTGGCCCTCGTAGAGCGTGCCCTTTTGTTCGGCGGAGGTCTTGGGCGCGAGGGCGGCGATGAGCGGCAGGCCGAGCGGCGCGAGCCTTGTATGCAGATACCGGAGGAAGGCCGCGTAGCGTTCGGCAAGCTCGGCGCCGAGATACTCAAAATCCACGTCCAGCCCGGCGTAGCCCGCTTCCTGCATCCGGGCGATCACGGCGTCGGCCAGTGTCTGCTGCAAGGCCGGGCTTTGCAGCAAAACGGCTGCCTGCGCGGCGGAGAAGACACCGTCGGGCGTCAGCGTGGACAGGTGCAGGTACGGCTGCACGCCATACGCCGCTGCGAGCGCCAGAAGCGCTTCGTCCTCCATGGGAACGAGCGCGCCCTCCAACGTAAACCCGTATGTAAAGGGTGCCAGAATGCCGGCATACGGCAGGATCCCGCGCAGGACAGACGGCTGGACATAGGGATAGGCGTAGCCGCTCACAACGGCGGCGCGCGTCTTTTCCTGCTCCAGTCTTGTGACAAGGATCTGCCCGGGATAGATCTGGTCGGAGCCGGAAAGGTTCGGGTTCATCCGGTAAAGCTCCAGAACGCTCTGGCCGGAAGCGGCTGCGATAGAAAAAAGCGTATCGCCCGGCTGCACCTGTACGGTCTGCTCCGACCGGAGCACGAGAAGGCTCTGGCCGGGCGCGAGCCGGTACGGCTCCCGCAGGCCGTTATACCGGGCAAGAAAGCCCGGCGCAAGTCCGACTGCCCGGCCGATCGAATACAGCGTATCGCCGGGCTGCACAACGACGATCTCCACAAGGGTCACCTCCACCCGGTCAGCATATGCGAAAGCATGCGCTTGTGTTCCGCCCCTGTATGTGCTATAAATATCGGAGAAATCGGGAAAAATGAGGAGGACTCGCCATGGAGCTACAGGAGCTTGGCGCGTGGCAGGCGCTTTTGCAGCCGGAGCTGGACAAGCCGTATTTTGCCGCACTGATGCAGCGCGTGGACGAAGCGTATCGAACCGGGACGGTCTATCCGCCGCGGCAGGCGCTGTTTGCGGCCTTCCGCCTGACGCCGCCGGAGAAGGTGCGCGTCGTCATCCTCGGGCAGGATCCGTACCACGAGCCGGGGCAGGCCAATGGGCTGGCGTTCTCCGTCGCACCCGGCGTACGCCTGCCGCCGTCGCTGCGGAACATCTTTGAGGAGCTGCGCACAGACTGCGGCGTCACGCCGTCCGGAAGCGGCGATCTGACGCCGTGGGCGGAGCAGGGCGTGTTCCTGCTCAACAGCAGTCTGAGCGTGCAGGCTGGCGCGGCAGGCAGCCATCAGGCGTTCGGCTGGCAGACGTTCACCGACGCCGTCGTGGCGGCGCTGGCCGGGCTGCCGCAGCCGGTCGCGTTTATCCTCTGGGGCGCACACGCGCAGAAGAAGATGGCCATCGCGCAGGCGAGCAGCTATCCCCGTCTCGTCCTGCAAGCGCCGCATCCGAGCCCTCTGAGCGCCTACCGCGGCTTCTTTGGCAGCAGACCGTTCTCCGCAGTCAATGAATTTCTCGCGCAGCATGGCGAAATTCCGATTCTCTGGTAACGGTTTCTGTGCTTATGCCCAAAATTCAAAGCAAACAAAGAGAAATTTTTTTCGCAGAAAAGCTTATTTTTTTCTGAGAAATAGTTGAAATCCGCGACGTTCTGTCATAGAATATACATGCTCGCCGCAATAGGGCGAACAAGGAGTTTTTCGCATGCTGCATGTTGTATTGGTAGAGCCGGAGATCCCGGCCAACACCGGAAATATCGCCAGAACGTGCGCCGCGACCGGCAGCGTTCTGCACCTCATCAAGCCCCTGGGCTTTGATATTTCGGACAAGGCGGTCAAGCGCGCGGGGTTGGACTACTGGCATCTGGTGGACGTGCGCGTCTATGAAGACCTGACGGATTTCTTCTCAAAGAATCAGCCGGTCTGCATGCGCCTGTTCTCCACCAAAGCGCCGCGGCGCTATGACGAAGCGGACTATCCGGACGGGAGCTATCTGTTCTTCGGCAAGGAGACAAAGGGTCTGCCCGAGTCGTTTCTGGCCGAGCATTATGACGCATGCGTCCGTATTCCCATCCGGGCCGAGGCCCGGAGCCTGAACCTCAGCAACTCTGTCGCGGTCGGCGTCTTTGAGGCGCTGCGGCAGCAGAGCTTCCCGCACCTGCAGGAGCAGGGCAGAATGATCACCTGGAACCGGTAAACAAGCGGGGACGCCCGCAAGCAAATAAGGAGGAACGCATATGAATTACAACAAGAAATCTGTTGAAGATATCGACGTCAGCGGGAAAAGAGTCCTTTGCCGCTGCGACTTTAACGTCCCCACCAAGGACGGCAAGATCACGAGCGACAAGCGTATCGTCGCCGCGCTGCCGACCATTCAGTATCTGGTGAAGCATGGCGCGCGCGTCATTCTCTGCTCCCACATGGGCAAGCCCAAGGGCGAGGTCAAGCCGGAGCTGAGCCTGCAGGTCGTGGCCGACCGTCTGTCCGAGCTGCTGGGCCAGCCGGTCAAGATGGCCAAGGACGTCGTGGGCGAAAGCGCGCAGTCCCTCGCCGCGTCCCTCAAGGACGGCGAAGTGATGCTGCTGGAGAACACCCGCTTTGAAAAGGGCGAGACCAAGAACGATCCCGAGCTTTCCAAGAAGCTCGCCTCCATGGCCGATCTTTTCGTCAACGACGCCTTCGGCACCGCGCACCGCGCGCATGCCTCCACGGCCGGCGTTGCCGACTATCTGCCGGCAGTCTGCGGCTATCTGGTTCAGAAGGAAGTTTCCATCATGGGCAAGGCGCTGGCCGATCCGGAGCGTCCGTTCGTTGCCATTCTCGGCGGCGCAAAGGTCTCCGACAAGCTGAACGTCATCAACAACCTCCTCGAGAAGGTCGATACCCTCATCATCGGCGGCGGCATGGCCTACACCTTCGTCGCAGCCAAGGGCTACGGCATCGGCAAGTCTCTGTTTGACGCAGAGAAGGTCGATTACTGCAAGGACATGATGAAGAAGGCCGAAGAGAAGGGCGTCAAGCTGCTGCTCCCGATCGACACCGTCGTGGCTGCCGATTTCCCGAACCCGATCGACGCTCCGGTCGACGTCGAGACCGTCGACGTGACCGCCATCCCGGCTGACAAGGAAGGTCTGGACATCGGCGAAAAGACCCGCGCGCTGTTTGCAGACGCTGTCAAGAACGCAAAGACCGTCGTCTGGAACGGCCCCATGGGCGTGTTTGAGAACCCGACGCTCGCCAAGGGCACCATCGCCGTTGCACAGGCGCTGGCCGATTCCGACGCTGTGACCATCGTCGGCGGCGGCGACTCCGCAGCAGCCTGCGAGCAGCTCGGCTTTGCCGACAAGATCACCCACATCTCCACCGGCGGCGGCGCGTCTCTGGAGTTCCTCGAGGGTCTGGAGCTGCCCGGTATTGCCTGCCTGCAGGATAAATAATAAAGCTCTGAAATAATTTCGCCGTCAAAGCTTTTTGCGCAGGGCTGCGCTGCCCGGGCTTGACGTACAGCATGTACGCCTGCATCTGTCCGCCTTGCCCTGCACGAAAATCTCTCGCCGGTGACGAAGACGGAATTTCGTTTTTACAGATCAAACAAAAAATTTTTGATTTTGAGATATAGGAGATTCACACCATGAACAGAAAATACCGCAAGACTGTCATTGCCGGCAACTGGAAGATGAACAAGACGCCGACCGAGACGAAGGCTTTCATGACCGAGTTCAAGGCCATCATGCCCAAGGGCCGCTGGTGCGATGTCGCGCTGTGCGTTCCCGCTGTCTGCATTCCGGCTGCTGTCCGCGCCATGCGTGAGACCCGCGTCGGCATCGGCGCAGAAAACTGCAACGCCAACGCTTCCGGCGCTTACACCGGTGAGATCGCAGCCAACATGCTGCTCGACGCCGGCTGCAAGTATGTCATCCTCGGCCACTCCGAGCGCCGCGCCATGGGCGAGACGAACGCGGACGTCAACGCCAAGGTGCTTGCCGCACTCGACAACGGCCTGATCCCCATTATGTGCGTCGGCGAAAGCCTGGAACAGCGCGAAGCCGGCATCACTGAGGAGTGGATCACCATGCAGATCAAGACCGGCCTTGCTTCCATCGGCGAGGACAAGATCCGCAAGATGATCATTGCCTATGAGCCGATCTGGGCCATCGGCACCGGCAAGACCGCTACGCCGGAGCAGGCGGAAGAGGTCTGTGAGAACATCCGTGCGGTCATCCGCAAGCTGTACGGCGCAAAGATCGCGCGCGCCATCTCCATCCTCTACGGCGGCTCCATGAACGAGAAGAACGCCTACGACCTGCTGGCCCAGCCGGACATCGACGGCGGTCTGATCGGCGGCGCGTCTCTGGTTCCCGAGAAGTTCGTCAAGATCATCGAAGCTGCCAACCAGCCGACGATCTGAGCTCACATGCAAAAGCTCCCGCAGCCGATGGCTGCGGGAGCTTTTTGTTTACATGCGGGCCAGAACGGTCTCTTTTTTCGGGATGGACGGGATGCCGCCGAGGGTTTCGGTGGACAGGCTGGCGGCCGTTGCGGCGAAGCGGGCGATGTGGAGAAGCTCGGTCTCGGTCAGCTCCTCCGGTGCTTTTCCGGTGTCCAGCAGCTGCGCGACGGCGCTGCCGCCGAAGATATCGCCGGCGCCCGTGGTGTCGATCGGGTGCACCCTGGGGCTGGCCGCGCGGACGGCGACGCTCCGGTTTTTCAGATAGCAGCCCTCCGGGCCCAGCGTGACCATAGCGAGCTTTGCGCCGAGCGCGAGCACGCGATCCGCACCCTCCTCCGGCGTGCAGCCCCAGAGGAAGCGAAGCTCCTCGTCGCTGATCTTCACGACGTCCGCCTGCCGCAGGCCCCAGAGCATCTGCTCCTTTGCGGCCTGCTCCGTTTTCCACAGGGGTGCGCGGTAGTTGGGGTCATAGGTGATGAGCTTGCCGGAAGCCTTGGCATAGGCGATGGCCTTCTGCGTGGCGGTGCGGGCAGGCTCGTCCGTCAGACTGAGCGAGCCGAAGTGGAACACGCGGGTATTATCCAGAATGGTGCGATCCAGCTCCTCCCAGCGCAGCTGCGTATCCGCGCCGGGCTTGCGGGCAAAGGAGAACGAGCGGTCGCCGGACGCGTCAAAGGTGACGAAGGCGAGCGTGGTAAAGACGTCCGGGTCGACGATAATGCCCTTCGTCTCAACACCGGCTCTTTGCAGCGTGCCGAGCAGCAGATGGCCGAACACGTCGTCACCCACCTTGCCGAGGAACGCGGTCTTTTTGCCGTAGGCATTGAGCGCCGAGAGGAAATTGCACGGCGCGCCGCCCGGATTGGCCGCCATGGTGGGATATCCGTCCGCATCTGCGGATTTGGATGCGAAATCGATCAGAACCTCACCGATCGCGACAACGTCATACATAACGATTCCTCCGTTTTCGGTTTTTCTTTATGCTATCATAAAATCCGCCGGATTGCAACGCCGCAAGTCCCCGGCAGCTGCCCGGTCAAGGGCAGAAAAAGACCGTGCTGGAACCAGCACGGTCTTTTTGATACGAAAGCTTTAGCCGAAGACAGCGAGCAGGAAACCGGCTGCGATGGCGGAGCCGATGACGCCCGCGACGTTCGGGCCCATGGCGTGCATGAGCAGGAAGTTCGACGGGTTGGCCTTCTGGCCGACGACCTGCGACACACGCGCGGCCATCGGGACAGCGGACACGCCGGCAGAGCCGATCAGCGGGTTGACCTTCTTGCCGGTCAGCGCGCACATGATGTTGCCGCCGATCAGACCGCCGACGGTGGAGATACCGAACGCGATCAGGCCGAGCAGGACGATCTTCAGCGTCTCGGGACGCAGGAAGTTCGAAGCGACCATCGTTGCGCCGACGGAGGTCGACAGGAAAATGGTGACGATGTTCATGAGCGCGTTCTGGACAGTGTCGGACAGACGGTCCGTCACGCCGCATTCACGGAAGAGGTTGCCGAGCATCAGGCAGCCGACCAGCGGAGCCGTGGAGGGCAGGAGCAGGATGACGAAGATGGTGACGATGATCGGGAAGAGGATCTTCTCGGTCTTGGTGACCTCGCGGGTCTGGACCATCTTGATCTTGCGGGTCTCTTCGGTGGTAAGGAGTTTCATGATGGGCGGCTGGATCAGCGGGATCAGCGCCATGTAGGAGTAAGCCGCGATCGCGATCGCGCCCAGCAGCTGCGGAGCGAGCTTGTTGGTCAGGAAGATGGCCGTCGGGCCGTCCGCGCCGCCGATGATGCCGATGGAGGCAGCCTCGGGGCCTGTGAAGTTCAGGCAGATCGCGCCGAAGAATGCGACAAACACGCCCAGCTGTGCAGCAGCGCCGAGCAGCAGGCTCTTCGGGTTGGAGATCAGGGGGCCAAAGTCCGTCATTGCGCCGACACCCATGAAGATGAGCGACGGATACAGACCGGCCTTGACGCCGATGTAGAAGATATCCAGCAGGCCGGCATTGGAAAGAACGTGGCCGTAGCTGTGATAATAGGGGCTGGTGGAGTCAAGGAACGCGCTCCAGAGCTCCGGATGATACAGAGCGTTCGTCGCATTCAGCTCCGGATTGACAGCGTCCAGACCCGGGAAATAGCTGAGGTTGGCAAGCAGGCAGCCGAACGCGATGCCGACGAGCAGCAGCGGCTCAAAGCCCTTGACAATGCCGAGGTACAGCAGCACGCAGGCAATCACGATCATGACGAGATTCTGCCAGCCGCCGTTTGCGAAGAAGCCTGCGAAGCCGGACTCGGTGGCCAGCTTTAACAGGGTTTCACCAACATTAAACATTCTTGATCCTCCTTATGCCAGAACGACCAGCGGAGCACCCGTATCCACAACAGAACCCTTGGAGGTCACGACCTGCGCGACAGTGCCGTCACGCGGCGCGAGGATCTCGTTTTCCATCTTCATGGCTTCCAGCACGACCAGAATGTCGCCGGCCTTGACGGCCTGACCCTGCGTGCAGTTGACCTTCAGAATGTTGCCAGGCATCGGGGATGCGACGACCTCGCCTGCGGCGACAGCGGCGGGAGCCGGAGCGGCGGCAGGAGCGGCGGGCGCAGCAGCGGGAGCCGGAGCGGCAGCCGGGGCAGGTGCAGCGGCAGGAGCCGGAGCATAAGCCTCATATTCATCGACGAGCATGGCCTGGCCTTCTTCGACCTCGACCTCATAGGTTTTGCCGTTGAGCGTGATTTTGTATTTCATAATCAGAGAACCTCCTTCATCGATTTGAAGCGCAGGGTATTGAGGGGCTTGCCCATCTTGTCGGCAACGATGGCCATGAGCATGGCAGCTTCGCGGTCACCGACGTTAAAGAGCTTGCATTCGCCGGCAGTGCCGGTGGCGAGGACGGGGACAGCCTTGGGCGCGGGAGCCGCGGCGGGCGCAGCGGCGGGAGCCGGAGCGGCAGCCTTGGACTTCTTGGCGACCATGATCTTACCCATGATCATGACGACGACCATCAGCGCGATCAGACCGACAAATACGACAAGATAGCCCAGCAGAGCAACAAGACCTGCCGTGCCGATGCCGATGTTCTCCATGGCAGCATTTACAAAAAACATATCCGGCACCTCGCTTATGCTTCTTCGATGACGTACTTGCAGATATTCTCTTCCTTGGCCTTGCGGTCCTCGAGGAACTTCTTGGCCTGATCCGGGAAGCAGATATAGCTCATGACGTCCTCTTCGCTCTTGGCCAGATCGCCGAGCGCTTCCTTGGCGGCCTTGAACTCTTCGCCGGTGCGCTTGGAGTCCTCGATACGGCAGTCGACAGGCTTGCCGCCCTCGCCGAGGATCTTGGCCTGCAGCTCTTCGGAAACGGGAGCCGGGGCAATGCCGTACTGGCCCTTGAAGTAGTTCTGGACTTCCTTGGAGACGATCTTGTAGCGCTCGCCCATCAGGACATTGGTAACAGCCTGGTTGCCGACCATCTGAGACAGCGGCGTGACCAGCGGGGGATAGCCGAGGTCCTTGCGGACGGCCGGGATCTCCTTGAGCGCTGCGTCAAACTTATCCATGGCCTTCATATCGGTCAGGTTCGCGATCATGTTGGAGAGCATGCCGCCCGGAACCTTGTAAACGAGAGCCTGCGCGTCGGTCGCCATGGACTTGGCGCTGATGCGGCCGGAGTCGACGTACTTCTGCTTGATGGGCTTGAAGTAATCGTTGACCTCGTTGATGACGTCCTCGTTCAGGCCGGTCTCAATGCCGTACTGGCCGAGGGCGTAGAACATGGTCTCGGTGGAGGGCTGGCTGGTGCCGTTGGAGAAGCAGGAGGTCGCGCAGTCGATGACGTCAATGCCGGACTCAATGGCCTTGGTGACGGTCATGTAGGCCATGCCGGTGGTGCAGTGGGTGTGCAGGATCAGGGGGATATCGCCGACGGCGTCCTTGATGCCCTTGATCAGGCCTTCGGCCTCGTACGGGCTCATGGTGCCGGCCATGTCCTTCAGGCAGATGGTGTCGAAGCCCATGTTCTTGAGCTCCTTGCACATCTCGACATACTTTTCGACCGTGTGCACCGGGCTCTGGGTGTAGGAGATACAGCCGGAAGCGACGGTGTTCTTGTTGGCGTACTTCTTGGTCGCTTCCAGAGCGGTCGCGATGTTGCGGAAGTCGTTCAGTGCGTCGAAGATACGCAGGATGTCGATGCCGTTCTTGATGGACAGCTCGACGAACTTTTCGACGACGTCGTCATGGTAATGCTTGTAGCCGAGCAGGTTCTGGCCGCGAAGCAGCATCTGCAGCTTGGTGTTGGGCATGGCCTTGCGGATGTCACGCAGTCTCTGCCACGGATCCTCGCCCAGGTAACGCAGGCAGGAATCGAACGTAGCGCCGCCCCAGCATTCCACCGAGTAGTAGCCGGCCTTGTCCATGGTGGGCAGGATCTCGGCAAAATCGGAGTAGGGCAGGCGGGTCGCCATCAGGGACTGGTTGGCATCACGAAGGACAGTTTCAGTAATTTGAACTTTTTTCATGTGTGCTCCTCCATTTTTTCACGCCGTTTCGGCGTTATCGATAAATTTAACCGGACACACCTGAGCAGGAAAGACACGCTGCAGCGAGCTGCCGCAGCGTGTCTCGCGCTATCATCCAGTATATCCGATATGCAGCCGCATGTAAAATCAAGCGGCTGTTAAGATTTGAAGATCGGGCGCGCCGGGATTACAGCTGCGGGCCTGCTGCGACGAGAGCCTTGCCGGCTTCGTTGCCTTCGTACTTGGCGAAGTTCTTGATGAAGCGGGAAGCCAGATCCTTAGCCTTGACGTCCCACTCGACAGCGTCGGCGTAGGTGTCGCGCGGGTCGAGGATGTTGGTGGCGACGCCGGTCAGCTCGGTCGGGATCTCAAAGTCG
>CAKUHB010000006.1 GCA_934655875.1 uncultured Oscillospiraceae bacterium | reverse complement strand
CTTGGAAGGCTGGTGCCCTGGCCGTTGTGCTACACCCGCAGGCACTCTGACAAATTCAGCCTTAGAATCATAGCACACGAAGCTGGAGCTGTCAAGGGTTTTTTGATTTTTTCCCGGATTCCCGCGCGCTGCTGGGGGGCTGGCCGAACTGGCGGCGGTAGGCGCGGCAGAACGCGGAATAATCACCAAAGCCGCACGCGCCCGCGGCCTGCAAAACCGGCACGCCGGACGCGATCTGCTCGCGCGCGAGGACGAGCCGCTTGCTGACAAGATAGGCGTGGATGGTATAGCCGGTCTCGGCACGGAAGCGGCGCATCATGTGGTATTTGCTGATATAAAACCGGGAGGCCAGATCGTCAATGGAGATCTCCTGCGTCGGGTTCTGGGACAGATACTGCATGATCGCCGCGATCTTTTCGTCCGCGGCCAGACTGGGGACGGTCTGCGGCTGGGCGTCCATGGCGCGGCAAAGGAGGATCAGCAGCTGCATGAGCGCCGCCTGTGAAAGCAGCGTCTGGCCGAAGCCCGGCTGCGTGACGGCAAGCTCCAGCCCGCTCAGTGCCTGCGAAAGCGCCCGGCGCATGTGCTGCGGCCGGAGAACGAACTGGAAGCGTGACTTGGCGAGCAGGAAGCAATTGTCCAGGGGGCACTCCGTGCTGCCTGCGCGGGAGAGATAGTCGGCGGAAAGGTAGACGATCACGCGCTCATACGGCGCGCCCGGTTCCGCCTCGGGCCGGTGGACGCAGCCCTGCGGCACGAGGATCACGTCGCCCGGCTCAAGCGGATAGCTCCGCCCCTCGATGCCGTAGCCGGATGTGCCGCCGAGGAAGAAGATCAGCTTGTGGAACGTGTGGTAATGCCAGTCCAGCTGCTCCTCCATCGGGCCGTTCAGATGAAACAGCCGGAAATCCTCGTGCAGATAGCCGCGCTGCGCGTATTGCTGGTGCTCCATCGGATCCCTCCGTTCTCCGGCAAGCGCGCCGGCTGCTGAAAAAGCGCTGCGGAGCAGCTCCGCAGCGCCTGTAATTTTCTGATCAATCCATATATCTTGCGATATAGTCCGGCGCGCCGGCCGGTTCGCCCGCGATGGTCAGCGTAAACGCGACGCCGTTTTCCGCGGAGAAGACGCTGCACCAGTCGAGGAAATTTTCCGTATCCTTGGGATCGTCGTCCTGAGACAGCTTGTACAGGTTGTCGATGAAAATATGCGTAATGTCAAAGTTGCCTGCGTGCAGACCGCTGATAAAGCCGCGCAGGAACGAATAGCCGCCGTATGCGTAATCCTTAATATCGATCAGCCGGACGCGGTGATCGACGTCAAAACGCAGGGTATCGCCTTTTTCCATGCAGACGATGCTGCCGGACTCTTTTTGAACTGCCTGATTCAGGGCGCCGATGAGCTGCTTCGTCTTTCCGGAGCCTTCGGGACCCATCATAATATTGACCATACTGGCATTCCTCCTTTTTGTCGCTCTGGTCGATCTTATTGTACCAGCTTTCCCGCCGAAACACAAGGACTTCCTTGTGAAAAGATCATGAACTTCTGCCGGCTCAGCCCTGCATCGCAGCATTGGCCGCTTCGCGGACGGGGAAGATCTGCTTCGGATCGAACGGCGCAAGGCCGTCCGCCGCCGCGCAGAGCGCTGCGGTCAGTTCGAAGAAATACAGAAGCTCGCCGAGCTGCGCCGCGTCCAGCTGCCCGGCAGACAGGCCGATCATCGGCACGTCGGCGGAGGCATGCGTCTGCACCAGCGCGTCAAAGAGCGTGCTCTCCACCTCGCCGACCGTGCGTCCGGAGAGGAAGCCGAGACCGTCATAGTCCTTCCAGTCCAGCTCAATGTTGCACCGGCGCTCGCACAGCGGGATGCGCAGGAAGGTCTCAAACGCGCTGCGGCTGCCGGTCAGCATGGCATCCATCGCGTCAAGGGAGCCGGGAAGCTCCGCCGCCACGGGCAGCACGCCGTATCCGCCGCGGCAGCTGCGCCGGGCGGTCATATGGCTCCACCAGCGGCCAAGCGCCGCGAGATCCGGCTCAAAAATACCGAGGAACTCTGTCCGGCGGGCACGCACCTCAAGCGCGTGGCGCGCGCCGGCATACATCCAGACGGGGTTTTCAAACGCGCGCAGATCATAGTCGTGATACGCCTGCTCCGCACCCTCGAGGATCCCAAGCGGCTCGATCCCGGCGACGGCCATCGGCACGAGCGCCGCGGGGGACAAACCGGAATCCGCGCAGCCGAGCTGCGCGGGCTGCGGCAGGAAGGTATAGCCCTCCTCCTTTGCCATCGTGTGCATCAGGCTGCCCTTCGGCGCACAGACGAAGATATGCTGCTTGGCCTCCGGCCCGTAGCGCCGCTCAAGGAGCCAGCGCACCGCGCGCGAAGCGACGCCGCATTCCAGACTGACGTCCCTCTGCGCCGCCAGCAGCAGGCAGAACTCTTTGCCCTCCAGTCTCTGGCACAGCGCCTGATAGGCCTGTGTGGAAAGACTTGTCCCGGCAAAAATCAGCTCCGGCTTCTCGCCGCCGCCCAGCGCGGCGATCGCGGCCTGCGCGGCCAGCGGCGCGCTGCCGCCGCCGATGACGACGAGCGTATCGCCAAGCGAGCCGATCTGCCCCGCCGCCGTGCCGATCGCAAGCACCGAACGGGCCATCACGCCCTCCGGCGCGTTCAGCCAGCCGAGGAAATCCGGCCCGTCCGGCGTATTGGTGCGAAGCTGCATATGCGCGTCAAACAGATCCTTTTCCCCGGACAGCAGATCCGGCAGACTGACGCTCCCCCAGATATTCGATAATTCAACGTCGATCATTGCGCGCGCCTCCACGTAAAGCTTTTTTCTATGATACTACACTTCCGAGAAAAACGCAAAAAAACAATTTGTGACATTTTGAAGAGCGACGCGCTATTTTGTCAGGCAGATGTTTTTGAGCAGCTCCGCCCACACGTCCAGCCACGTGCGCGCGGCAACAGCCTCCGGGGCGACGAGCGGAATCTCGGCGAGGACCTGCTCTCCGGCAGTCACGGTCATGGTTCCGAGCTGCTGCCCGGCCTGTACCGGAGCCGTGACGGCATCATCGACACGGACAGCAGTCTGCACCTGCGAAACGAGTCCCTTTTCCAGCAGCAGCGGCGTATCCTGCGCAGGGACGGGCGTGACGAAATCCTGATGACCGAGCAGGACCGGAACCGGCGGGATGCCGTCCTCCGCCTGCGGCGTCACGAGGGCGTAGTTGGAAAAGCCGTAGTTGAGAAGCGCCTTTGCGGATTCAAACCGGTCGACGGAGCTTGCACAGTGCAGCACGACTGCGACCAGCTCCATCCCGCCGCGCATCGCGGATGCAGACAGGCAATAGCCCGCGGCGGAAGTATAGCCGGTCTTCAGCCCCGTCGTGCCGTCATAGAACCGGACGAGCTTATTCGTGTTGGACAGGCCGAACTGGCCGCCGCGGACGGTGTCCATCCAGATGGTCGTGTACTCCTTGATCTTCTCGTGCTTCAGAAGCTCGCAGGACATGAGCGCAATGTCATACGCGGTGGTCAGGTGCGTGTCGGCGTCCGGGCCATCGTCCAGACCGGTGCAGTTGACAAAGTGCGTGTCCGTCATGCCAAGCTCCTCCGCGCGCCGGTTCATCCGCTCGACGAAGGCTGCTTCACTGCCAGCGACATGCTCGGCCAGCGCGCAGGCGCAGTCGTTTGCAGAGGAGACGACAACGGATTTGAGCATCTCCGTCAGCGGCAGCTGCTCATTCTCCTCCAGATAGATCTGGCTGCCGCCCTTGGCTGCGGCGGCCGCGGAGGTCGTGACGGTGTCGTCCCAGCCGATCGAGCCGTTGTCCAGCGCTTCCATCACGAGAAGCAGCGTCATGATCTTCGTGACGCTGGCCGGGCGGAGCTTTTCGTGCGCGTTGGATTCATACAGGATCTGCCCGGTCTGCTTCTCCATCAGGATGCACGACGGCGCGGGCAAATTGAGCTCCTCCGCTGCCGCCGGGACGCACAGCATGGCGGCCAGCACGCAGGCCGCCGCAAGGCAGACAAGCCGTTTTTTCATAAAAAATCACCCTTCCGTTTCATTTGTACAAGCGTATGAAACGGGAGGGTGCAATATCACTGATTTACTTTGCCGCGGGGTCGCAGCGGAAGGAGCCGACATCCTTCAAAAACCGCTCGCAGGCGGAAGCGTCCGGGAGGACGACCGTGACCGGCGACCCGAGCGGAAGCGCGCAGAGACTCAGGAGCGATTTGGCGTCCAGCCGGGAGTTTTTGTAGTTGAAATGAACCGCAAACGGCTGCCGGTTTGCAATGGTTGCAAACTCCGCGATCTCATTTACGGAATGGAACATGACAGTAAACTCTCTCATGGAAAATCCTCCTGCAATGGGCTATACAACCCGGCTGATATCAGGTATAATAAAGCTGCAAGATCGCCTGTCCGCGCGCGGCGCGGAAACCGGGATCATTCTGCAAAAAAGCAGATAAATCCTAATTATTAACATCACTTCTAATAAGTATAATCGAAAATGATTCGTTATACTATCCACAAAAAACACAAACCTATTTTGTGCATAATCGATACTTTTGGTGGTTTTATCTATGAAATTTGCATGTTATACGCTTGGCTGCAAGGTCAATCAATACGAGACGCAGGCCATGGAGCAGCTGCTTGTGCAGAGCGGCCATACGCTCGGCTCCTTTGACGAGATCTGCGACGGATATATCATCAACACCTGCACCGTGACGGCTGTTTCCGACAAAAAATCGCGCAACGCCATCCGCCGCGTGCGCAAGCTCAATCCGTCTGCCGTCGTGGGCGTGTGCGGCTGCTACGCCCAGAGCTGCCCGGACGAGATCCGCAGGCTGGACGTCGACGTGCTGATCGGCACCGACGGGCGCGAAGCCTTTGTCCGGCATATGATCCGCGCCGCCGAGACGAAGCAGAAATGGGAATGCGTCGAGGACGCCGCCGCGCCGCGCAGCTTTGAGATCCTGCCCGCGGGCGGTCTTGCCGCGCGGACGCGCGCGCTTCTGAAGGTCGAGGACGGGTGCAACAATTTCTGCACCTACTGCATCATCCCCTATGCCCGGGGCCGCGTGCGCTCCATGCCGCTTGCCGCCGCCGTGGAGCAGACAAAAGCGCTCGCGGCCGAGGGTTACCGCGAGATCGTCATAAACGGGATCGAGATTTCTTCCTGGGGTTGGGAGTGGAAGGACGGCAGCTGCCTGCGGCAGCTGCTCGCGGCCATCTGCGCCGCCGCACCGGAGGTGCGTATCCGCCTTGGCTCTCTGGAGCCGCGCACGATCGACGAGGACTTCTGCCGGGCGCTGTCCGGCTTTGGGAACCTCTGCCCGCAGTTCCACCTGAGTCTCCAGTCCGGCTGTGACACAGTGCTTGCCCGCATGCACCGGAAATATGACACCGCACGCTACCACGAGAGCGTGCGGCTGCTGCGGCAGTATTTCCCCGGCTGCGCCGTGACGACCGACCTCATTGTCGGCTTCCCGGGTGAGACGGAGGAGGAGTTCCGGCAGTCTCTGGACTTTGTCCGGACATGCGGCTTGTCCATGTTCCATATCTTCCCGTATTCCCGCCGCAAGGGCACACCCGCTGCCGCCATGCCGGATCAGATCCCGAACGCCGTCAAGGAACGGCGCGCCGCCGAAGCTGCCGCCGTCGCGGCGGAGCTCGAGACGCAGTACCACGAAGCAATGTGCGGCACAGTGCAGCAGGTGCTCTTTGAACAGGAAGAGGACGGTCTGTTCACCGGCCACGCCATGAACTACGTCAAGGTCTATGCCAAGGGCGAGAAGCTGCACAACGAGGTCCGCCCCGTCCGTATCCGGGAGCTGTACCGTGACGGCGTGCTGGGAGAATTAGAATAACACATATCGCGGCAGCGCTTCGCCGAAGGTCAGATACCGGACGCCGTCGTCCAGAAATACGGCCAGAAGCGCGACGAAGAGCCAGCAGCAGAAAAACTGCGGGCAGATCTGCCCCCTGTAATTGTGCCGGAGCCCACGGTAGTCCCATACGGCATACGTGCGGTTGAAGATCGCGCCGAAGAGCAGCTCGGAGCCGGTAATGACGCACGCACCGAGCAGCATCTGCGCGACAAGCGGCGTCCCCTCGGCCCATTCGTTGAGCATGCCGATCAGAACCGTACACAGCCCCGCGTCCAGAAACATGCTCCAGTGCGAGCGCCCGCGGTAAAGAAATTCCAGCATCACATAGACCGTCCCGCCTGCAAGCAGGATCAAAAAGAACTGTAACCCATCCATTTTCATCACCCGCAGCTAGTATGTGCGGGGAGTCGGGACAATACAGAAAATTTTTTGGAAAAATTTCAGAATCCGGTTGACAAAATCACCGGAATCTTTTATAATACATCGTGCCCGTGAGATACGGCACGTAACAACTATGGCGGCATAGCTCAGTTGGTAGAGCATTCGGTTCATACCCGGAGTGTCATCTGTTCGAGTCAGATTGCCGCTACCAGGCCCGTTGGTCAAAAGGTTAAGACACCGCCCTTTCACGGCGGTAATATGGGTTCGATTCCCGTACGGGTCACCAAAAAATCCAGACATCTTTATGATGTCTGGATTTTTTTGCGCCCCGTACATGGAACGAACCCATTGGGTTCGACCGCAAGCATTTTGCCATCGTCAGATGGCCGCGATGCAAAGCATCGCAGCTTTTGGCGCAGCCAAAAGAAAATGCGCAGCGGCACGAAGGCGGCAACGCCGCCGGAGTATTCCCGTACCTCCCCCGGCAACATGCACCCCCTTCACGGCTCCAGCTCCAGGCTTCCGCCGTCTGCCAGCGTCTTGCCCTCCAGCAGCAGAAGCTTCTCCGCCAGAAGCCGCGTGAAGCCGCTCAGGATTGCGGCGGAGATGACCAACTCGGACGGATCCGTCACTGCCAGCTCGGAGCTGACCTCCTCATCCAGCATAGCGGCCGCCGTCAGCTTGACCTGATCGATAAAATACTGCGCGCAGAGCCGCTGCCGCCGGACAAACGCTGTATAGATCCGCCGCACGTCCTCCTCCGGGAGGTTCCCGGGCAGCAGCGATGGCAGCATGGACAGGCGCAGGCTCTGCTTGAGCGTACAGATCATGAGAAGATACGCCAGATGAATGCGGTAATACCGCTTCTTTTTCGGCTCCGGCAGCAGTTTTGTCCGGACGTAATTGTTGATCACCGCAGCCGTGACGGGCTGCGGCTGCTTGAGATCCGGCGGCAGAAAGCTCAGATACTGCGTCAGCAGCTGGACGACCTGCTCCATATACAGGCCGAAATCCGGCAGCCCCTCCCAGTCCGGCAGCCGGTAGCGCTTCAGATGATGCTCCCACCGGCGAAGCTTGCCGGCGACGAGGCCGTTATCGTATGCCATAAATTTACACACACCCTTCTCTGCCAGTATAGCACATTTTATGAAAAAAGCAAGCATGCGCAGAAATTTATACAAGTTGACATCGCTCGCAAAATGTGTTAATCTAATATAGAAAATTACATGCAGAAAGAAGCGAAAGCCATGTTTCAAATCGTCACGGACACCTCTGCCAATCTCCCGACAGAGTATTTGCAGCGCGAGCAGATCACGCTGGTACCGTTTACGTTTCATACTGAGTCCGGCGAGCATGCCTGCATGGACACGCAGAGCTTTGACGCCAAGGACTTCTATACCAGAATGCGCGCCGGTGAGCGCGTCACGACCTCGCAGATCCCGCCGCAGCGGTTTATCGACGCGCTGACGCCGATGCTCTCGCGCGGCGAGGACGTGCTGTTTGTCAGCATGTCCTCCGGCATCAGCGGCTCGTATGCGTCCGGCAAGATCGCGGAAAAGCAGCTGAGCGAGGAATTTCCGGAGCGGAAGATCCTCTTTGTCGACACCTACAGCGCGTCCCTCGGCGAGGGTCTTCTCGTCATGCGCGCAGTTGACTGCCGCCGCGCGGGCATGAGCATCGATGAGACCTATAAGCTCCTGCGCGCCCTGCGGCACCGCATGGCGCAGATCTTTACGGTCGGCGATCTGCGCTACCTCCGGAAGACGGGCCGCCTGTCCAATCTGGAAGCGGCAGTCGGAACCGTTTTGCAGATCAAGCCCCTGCTCAAGGGCGATCCGCAGGGCAAGATCGTCTGCTTTGCCAAGATCCGCGGCCGCCAGCGCGCCATTGAGGCGATCGCCCAGCGCTACGCGGAGCTGGTCGTGGAGCCAGAATCGCAGGTCATCGGTATCGCGCACGCCGACTGTGAAGCGGACGCGCAGATCCTCGCGTCCATGCTCCGCCGCAGCCGCCCGCCGAAGGTCATTCTGATGGTCGACTACGAACCCGTCACCGGCTCCCACGTTGGCCCCGGCGCCCTGGCCCTGTTCTTCCTGTCGGACGAAAACGTCCGGAACATCTGACCCGCAGCGGCACGCAGTTCAATGCCCGTCCCGGGTCACACCCTGAATCTGAAAAAGTCTCGCTGGAAAACCTCCGGCGAGACTTTTTGTATAACAGGCATTGGGATGTGAACTCCACAGACACACAGCTCCCACTTATTTATTCTGGAAATAGTTCAGAAGCGAATAGAGGATATGCTTTTCCTCCTCCGACAGGCCGCCAATATAGATTGCTTCCGTATTGTCGAGACCGAGCATATAATCTGCCGATACATGAAAAAGCTGCGCAAGCTCAGCGACATATTGTGTTGTCGGTATGGACAGCCCCATCTCCCACGCGTTTACTGCCGAACGGGTAACGCCCACTTTTTTGGCCAGCGCAGATTGAGACAGTCCTGCCCGCTCTCTCAGGTCTTTGATCGTATCGCAAATCATAGCATCACCTCTTGTGATAGTATAATTTGCGTTATTGGATATTAAATTATCATTTAATGTATAGATTATTTGACATTCTTTGAAGCATGTGTTATCCTGTAAATATCAACCATTCCATAGAAAGGAAATGAGAATATGTCAAAAAGGGTCATTGCAGTTTGTCTCTCCTGCGTTCTCCTTCTTGCTTCTGTTTGCGGGTGCGGCAGTTCTTCCGCCAGTATAGCCGTAAGAGACTCCACGCAGGACACATCTCCCGTCGAAAGCAGTCATACAACGCCTGCGTCCACCTCAGCGGCGGCGAGCAGCCCAGGTGGATCTGTAGCGACAGCGGATTCCGACAGCGTCTCTGCCGGAAAAAGGAACGCCTTAGCCGCCGCAAAGCAATACCTGAACGTCATGGCCTTCTCCTATACCGGATTGATCGATCAGCTTGCATATGAAGGCTACAGCGACGAAGAAGCTGCCTATGCTGCCGACAATTGCGGCGCTGACTGGCGAGAGCAGGCCGCGCTGTCTGCTGCGCAGTATCTGCGTTCCATGGCTTTCTCGAAAGAGGGTTTGATCGATCAATTGGAATATGAGGGCTTCACGCACGAAGAAGCCGTCTACGGCGCAGAGCAGGCATATGGCGCTTCCGCAGCATCCTCACCGAATACCGCAGGCTCACAGTCCTCTTCTTCTGCCGGAGAGCAAAACGCACTGCAATCCGCGCAGCAATACCTGAACTCCATGGCTTTCTCCTATTCCGGCCTTATCGAGCAGCTAAAATATGAAGGATACTCAGATTCCGAAGCGACATATGCAGCGGATCACTGTGGTGCGGACTGGAAAGAGCAGGCTGTAAAAGCCGCGAAGCAATATCTGGACATTATGTCCTTCTCCCGTCAGAGCTTGATTGAGCAGCTTGAATACGAGGGCTATACGTATGACCAGGCTTCCTATGCAGCAACCCAAAACGGATACTAATATTTCAGATTTTCAGGAGGAATATGTGATGCAGAAGAGCAGTGTTTGGAAAGTTCTATCTGGTATTTCATTCTTTGTTTCGCTCATTTTTCTATATATGGGCTTTGATAAAATATACTCTTATGATAATGGCGAGCTTTATCCATATACATATCACAACGCTTATGTCGGCGGAGATGCCTATAACTATATTATCAACGGCAACTACGCAACCGCGTTTTTCGTTTTAACATTAACATTCGCCATGCTTGGGATTGGATTTTACGTTTTAGCATATTTATCCAAGATTTCGCTGGCTCTTCCAGAGCCGGTTATGCCGCAATGCGCTTGCGAAGATAATGCTTCTGAGAGCAGTGAAGAAAATTCGTCTGTAGTTGAAACTACCGAACCAGCAAGTACACCTGTGGAAGATGCGGAACAGGAGGAATGCTCTAAACTGTAAATCATCTTCCCGGTCTGCGCATAAGTGATTCCTGCGCTTTACAGTTTTACGCGGCACGGCGGACTTGATCCCGCCGTGCCGCGTTTTATCCTTTTTCCCGATGCGCCGCGCATTCGCGGTTATAAGATCTGCATGATATCGCCCTTCAAATACAAAGCCTGGTCGGAGCTGAGACTGGCGGCGTGGTCGCGGGACTGTAGGAGCATTTCGAGCAGCCGCGCTTCGCGGCCGGCGTCCTGCGCGGCTTCGCGCAGCATCCGGAGGAACAGCTCCGGCGTCATGAACTGGCTGCACGAGCACGAAACAAGGAAGCCGCCCGGGCGGACGAGCTTCATGCACTGCAAATTCAGTTCCTTATAACCGCGGTAGGCGCTCTCAAGCACCTTGCGGCTCTTGGCAAAGGCGGGTGGATCGCAGATGACAAGGCCGTACTGCCGTCCCTCCTGCACGTACTGCCGTGCAAGATCAAATACATTGGCGCAGGTCGTCGTCAGCCGGTCCTGCACGCCGTTCAGCGCCGCGTTGCGCCGCACGAGCGCCAGCGCGTCCTCAGACACATCGACCGCCTCGACCGTTTTTGCGCCATAGAGCGCAGCGTGCACCGAAAAGCCGCCCGTGCAGCAGCACAGGTCAAGCACGTCCTGTCCCGGCGCGTAGGGCTTCAGGCGGCCGCGGTTTTCCTGCTGGTCGAGGAAGTGCCCGGTCTTCTGGCCGTTTGCGATGGAGACGAGCATCTTCGCGTCATGCTCCCGGATCACAAGCTCGTCCGGAACCTCGCCGTAGACGCAGGTCTTGATCTGCGGCAGACCTTCCTTTTCCCGGACCGGCAGATCGTCGCGCTCATAGATGCCGCGCGGTGAAAAAAGCTCCGCCAGAAGCTCGATCAGCACCGGCTTCCACTGCTCCATGCCAAGACAGGCGATCTGGAACGACAGGCAGTCGGCAAATTTATCCACCGTCAGCCCCGGCAGCCCATCCGACTCGCCGAAGATGACGCGGCAGGAATCCCGGAAGCCCAGCGCCTGCCGTGTGCGCCACGCGGCTTCGATGCGGCGGCGGAAAAAGGCGCGGTCGACCGGCTCCTGCTCGTCGCGCGTCAGAACGCGGACGGTCAGCCTGGATTTCGAATTGAAAAACCCGCGGGCGGCAAAGCGCTGCCGGCTGTCCAGCACGTCGACGATGCAGCCGTCTGTGCAGACATCGTCTGCCCAGTCCAGCTCGTTATCATAGATCAGTTTCTGTCCCGCGCGCACGCCGGCTTCCTCGCCGCGGCGCAGGCAGACCTTGGGATAGTCCATAGTTCCTCCTATATTTCGAGCGTATAGCGCTCGCAGGCGTTGATGATGGTGGTGCCGCCATGCTGCAGCACGCGGGGGATCGCATGGCCGTACTCCATATGCACATGGCCGTGGATCAGATAGCGCGGCTGGTAGCGCTCAAGCAGCGGCAGAAAGGCTTCAAAGCCGCGGTGGGCAAAATCCTCCGCGTCGCCGAAGCCGCGGGCCGGGGCGTGCGTGAGCACGATGTCGACGCCGCCCGCGCGGCGGATCCTCCAGTCGAGCTTCCGGATGCGCGCCTGCATCTGCCGCTCGGTGTACTGGTTCCGGCCCCCGGAATACAGGGGACTGCCGCCGAGACCCATGATCCGCAGGCCGCCCACCGTCACGAGCCGGTCTTCAATGCACTCGCAGCCCTCCGGCGGGCGCGATTCGTAGCTGTCGTCATGATTTCCCCGGACGTACAACAGGGGCGAGCGGCCAAGCGTCACGAGAAACGTCAGATATTCGGCCTTCAGATCCCCGCACGAGAGCATCAGATCATACTCCCGCAGGCAGCCGGGCTTGTAAAAATCCCAGAGATAGCGGCTCTCCTTGTCCGCAAGCAGAAGCAGCTTCACAGCAGCGGCCCCCTTTTCTTCGGTTCGAGTGTGTCACGGTAGACGCCGAGCAGGCGCACCATCGGCTGCGCCATCGGCAGCAGCTCCTCATAGGCCGGGATCCTGCCGGTGACATTGCTGCACAGCCAGTCCATGCGCAGGATCTGCTCCGGCGAGAACCACTGCTCGCCGTCATTACGCAGCGTGCCCGCCTGATCGGCAATGCGGCGGTGGAAGGGCGTCAGTTCGCCGTGCACCAGCGCTTCGCGCAGCGTCCGCAGCAGCTCCCGCGGGCCCTCCGGCACGCTGTCCTCCAGCCGCACGTCGACCGCGCCGCTGGCAAAGCCCCACCAGTAATTGATCGCGCCGGCCGCATTCAGCTCGTCCCAGCCGCCGCGCAGGATGCTGCGCGCGAGACGAATATAGATCTCGCCCCAGTTCCGGATCGGGAGCGCTTCGCGCCGCGGCTTTCCATCCTCCACGCAGCACAGGCCGCGCCAGCCGTTTTCCTGTCCCGGCCGCTTGAGATCGTGGGCGCAGATCACGCCGAGGCCCTCCGCCGCCAGCGCGGCGGCAGGCTCCTGCTCGCAGCAGGACCAGCGCAGCAGGATCTGCGCGCCCGGCCGCGTCAGCTGCGCGCCGAGGGCGAAGGCGTTGATGGCTGCGGGCGTGCCGAAGACCGGCGCGTCGGCGACATAGCCGATGCGTTCGTCCCGCGTCATCGTTCCGGCCAGCGCGCCCAGAAGGAATTTGGCTTCATAGATCCGGCTGTAGTACGTCCGGACGCCGGGGTACGGCATATCGACCGAGCAGTTGAGAAAGCGCACGCCGGGATACTTGGGCGCAAGCTTGCGGCAGGCGAAGATCAGCGGCACCGTCGTGGTGAAGACGACCTGCGCGCCATCGGCCACGGCCTGTTCGAGCGCGTCTTCGGGGCTTGGATAATCCGGCACAAGATAAACCTGCGTATCGACGGATTCGCCGAGCGCCTGCGCCAGCTGGAGCCGCCCAACCTCATGTGCGGCGATCCAGGGGCTGGTCTCCGGCGCGCATTCATAGATGAACGCCGTGCGCAGGCACCCGCGGAAGCCGGTCAGACGGCCGAGCAGACTCTGCGGCTCCGGCGCGGCTTCGGTCTGCACGGCGATCTTGCCGCCCCGGGCAACGGCTTCCAGCTCCGGCCAGATGGCGCGGATGGACCGTTCCAGCTCCGCCTGCGTCAGCACGCGCAGATCGCCCAGCGTATACGCGTGCAGCCAGGTCAGCAGCGCTTCCGCCGTCGTGACGGGCGGCTCGGACTGCGTCAGCTCGTCATAGGCGGACTTGAAGGTGTAAAAGGCATTGAGGAACGCGCGGCGCTCAAGCTTCGACCAGACGTGATCTGCGTCGAACCCGAGTGCGGCCTGCAGCTTGGGATAGTCGCCCAGACGGGTGAACTGCACCTGATACAGGCCGCAGCGCTCGTAAAAATGCAGAAATTCATAGTAGACCCGCACAGCCGGATCGTCGGAGTACAGCGGCAGCACGCGCGTGACGTACGCGCGGATGGTCGGCGCGTCAAAGCTCCGCAGAACGCTCACGCGCTTGTTGCCCTCCTGCACGTAAAACTGCCCCATGTATTCAAAGCAGCGGATGGGGTCGGTAATGCCGGTGTCGCCCAGATGGGTCTCGCAGAGCGAGATCCACTTGCCCGCGAACTCCGTCCCCAGACCGAGCAGCGGCATAAAATTCGCCGCGAAGGCCGACTGCCGTCCGGCGGTGTTCACCCCAACAATCTGGGCAATCGGGATCTCCAGCTCGCCCAGATCCACGCGTCCGGCCACCATGCTGCCCTGCAGCAGCTCCTCGAGGATCTGCGGATAGGGGTTGCGCCCGCGGTGGACGCAATCGCGGTAGCACTTCTGCCCGGCTTTGAGCGCCAGCTTGAACTGATGCAGCGCTTCCTGTCTGTTTACGCTCGTGGTCATGGTTCGTGTCTCCTTTCCCGTTTTATGCGCAAAAGCCGCCCGCGGCTGGGGCGGACGGCTCTGATCGGATGCTTATATTTCCTGCCGGCCCTCCAGCGCGCGCAGGAGGGTGATCTCATCGGCATATTCCAGCTGGCTGCCCACCGGGATGCCGTAGGCCAGCCGCGTCACCTTGACGCCCATCGGGCGCAGCAGGCGCGAAAGATACATGGCCGTGGCTTCGCCCTCGGTGTCGGGGTTCGTAGCCATGATGACCTCGCGGATCTCGCCGCCGGACACACGGGCCAGCAGCTCGCGGATGCGCAGATCGTCGGGGCCGACGTGGCTGAGGGGCGAAATGACGCCGTGCAGCACGTGGTACACGCCGTGATACTCTCTGGCGCGCTCCATGGCGATGACGTCCTTCGGCTCGGCCACCACGCAGATCAGACTGTGGTCACGCTCCGGGTCGGCGCAGACCGGGCACAGCTCCTGATCGGTCAGGTTCTGGCAGACCGGGCAGAGCCGGACGCTGCTTTTTGCGTCCACGATCGCCTGCGCGAAGCTCTCCGCGTCCTCCTTGGGCAGCGAGAGCACGTAAAACGCCAGCCGCTGCGCCGATTTCATGCCGATGCCGGGCAGGCGCGCAAACTGTTCTGTCAGCCGCTCCAGCGCGGCGGGAAAGGCGCGCATCAGAACAGACCGCCGAGGTTCAGGCCGCCCGTCAGCTTGGCCATATTGGCGGACTGATCGGCTTCCGCCTTGCGCATGGCTTCGTTGACCGCCGCGACGATCATATCCTGCAGCATTTCGACGTCGTCCGGATCGACCGCCTCGGGGTCGATGGTGATGGACTTGACCTCGCGGTTGCCGCCGCAGACCGCAGTGACCACACCGCCGCCGGCCGTCGCTTCATATTCCTTTGCCTGCAGCTCCTCCTGCATCTTCAGAAGGTTTTCCTGCATCTTCTGGGCCTGCTTCATCATCTGCATCTGGTTCATGCCGCCCATCGGCATACCGCCGCGATATCCGCCTTTTGCCATGTTGTGTTCTCCTTATTTTCAGATAATTATTATAATTATTTGATCGTAAATATATCGCTGTGCTGCTCGCCGAAGCGCACAAGCGCGTCCATCGGGTCGTTTCCGGCGTCCGTGATCTGGTCTTTGAGCGCGAAGCGCACCGCGAGCGGCCGCCCCGCAACGGCGGACGCCTTCTCCCGGATCAGCTGCTCGATGGCCGGCTTTTTGACCATGCCGAGGACAAAGTCATTGTCCGCCGCCATAATGAGCGTATCGCCGCGCACGACCGGGTGCAGCGGACCGTTCGGGGCAAAAAAGCCGCGATCCTTGGCTGAGAGCGACGCGCGCAGTTTTTCCGACAGTGCCGGCCAGAAGCCGGCCGGGGTCTCTGGCTGCTTTTGCTCCTTCGGCTCCTCCGGCTGCGGCTGGGCAGGCGCCTGTCCGCGCTCGGGGTCGTCCGCATCGTCCGGGAAAGGCGGCCGGTCGTCCTCAAAGCCGTCGCCCGCGGGCTGCGGCGCAGCCTTTACCATGACGCCGGACGCCAGCTGCTCCTCCACGCGGGAAATGCGCGCGTTCAGCGCCTGTGCGTCGAGCTGCAAGGACGGCTCGCACAGCTGCATCAGAAGCAGCTCCGCCGCCACGCGCACATCGGCGTTCTTGCCGAACGAAGCGCGCGCAGCCTGCGTCATGGTCAGAATCCGCATCAGCTCGCCCGGAGACAGCATCGTTTGCAGCGCCTGCGCCTGCTGCTCAGTTGCGATGCCGGAGAGCATGGCAAGTCCGCTCTTCGGCGCAGTCTGCAAAACGAGCAGATCGCGGCACAGCGCGCACATCTCGCCGAGCAGCGCGCCCACGTCCTTGCCCGCCGAATAGAGAGAAGAAAAGATCGTCAATGCCTTTGCCGTATCCTGCTTTGCAACGGCCTGCATCAGCTCCGCCGTCCGCCGCTCGCCGGCAAGGCCGAGCGAAGCATAGACGCCCTCGAGCGTCACGGCGCCGTTTGCCGCCGACGCACACTGGTCAAGCAGGCTCACGCCGTCGCGCATGCCGCCGTCGGCCAGCCGCGCGAGCAGGCTCACCGCGTCCGGCTCGATCTCGATATGCTCCTGATAGGCGATATAGTTGAGCCGCGCCGCGATATCCTCCGGCAGCAGCCGCTTGAACGCGAACCGCTGGCAGCGGGAAAGGATCGTGGCCGGCACCTTCTGCAATTCCGTCGTCGCCAGAATGAACAGCAGGTGCGCAGGCGGCTCTTCAATGATCTTCAGAAGGGCGTTGAACGCCGCCGTCGAAAGCATGTGCACCTCGTCGATGATATACACGCGCATCTTGACGGTGCCGGGCGTATAGATCGCGTCGTCGCGCAGCACGCGGACGGAATCCACGCCGTTATTGGACGCGGCGTCGATCTCCAGCACGTCCATGCAGCTGCCCTCTTCAATGGCCCGGCAGGCCGGGCAGACGCCGCAGGGATCGCCGTGATTCGGGTTTTCGCAGTTGACCGCCCGGGCCAGAATTTTGGCGCAGGAGGTCTTGCCGGTGCCGCGCGTGCCGGTGAACAGATACGCATGGCTGAGCTTGCCGGTCTCGAGCTGCGCGCGCAGCGTGTCGGTCACGCTCTTCTGGCCGACCACGTCCGAAAACGTCTGCGGCCGGTATTTGCGGTACAGCGCCTGATACATGATCCATTCACCCCCCGATCCAGATTATTATACACGACTCCGCCCGGAAAAGGAAGAGGTTGCGCGAAGTTCTTATTCCGGCAGATCGATTTTCCCGTGCTCCGTTTCGAATTGCTCAATGCGCTGGCGGATCAGGTAGATGACCTCACCGTTCGCAGACCGGCCGTCGTATTGCGAGATATAGTGCAGTTTATAATGCAGCTCTCTGTCAATCCGCAATCCGAGATGTTTGTCCTTCTCTTTTTTCGGTAACTCCATGATGCAGCATCCTTTCATGTACTCAAAAATCATGCATCTTGAGTTTATGAAACGGCTGTGCTATCATGCTTAATATGTACTTATTTTAAGTACACAACATTTGACTGGAGGTATCCGGATGGCTGACTACCAGAAAATGTATGCCATTTTGTGTGGCGCGATCGACGATACGCTGACAGAGCTTGCACGCATTCCTGCCGCGGCTGCTTCTGCTGAACGGCTGACACAGGCATTGCAGCGGGCGGAGACGCTCTATATTGAATCGAGCGAGCCGCCCATTCTGGTTTTTCCGGCGACCGCGCCGGAAAATAAAAAATAAGCCTTTCCGTCCCGGAAAGGCCCGGCTCTGACACAAAAAACCGAAGCGCCCGGGAGCGGGGATCCCTTGTGGGATCCGCTCCGGGCGCTTCGGCTCCGGAAAGCGCCAAGCGCACGGCAGGACTGCACACCCTTCTTCGAATGGATGCTACATCCGTTACCCGGACAGCCAGCTCCGAAACGGCAACCTCGCGGCACACAGGGTGGTTTGCTTAGTGCTGCTTGGTTCCCCACCTGACACGATTCGCAAAGCCCTATTGCGCAAGACCAAATCTTCAACACCGCTTATCCGGGTCAGACGACACAGCATGCACCCTCGGTTGGGAATTCCTCCCCGCTGTAGCGGATTGCGGGTAACAGGGCACCGCTATCTCCCCAAGTAGTGCAGCCTTGCCGTGCGCTTGCTTTTTCCCGGAGCCGAAACGCTCGGAACAGCTACTCCTGACGCTTCGGTTTTCCTGCTTCCGCGCCGCGTGGGCGGCGGAAGCGCTCCGTTGGAAATCTCAGTCCATTTTGCTTTCGACGAAATCAACCAGCTCGCCGACCGTCGTGATCTTGTCCTCCAGCTCCAACTCGACGCCAAGCTGCTCTTCCAGATCCATCACCATCTCGACGGTATCCAAAGAGTCGACGCCAAGGCTCTCGAACGTGGTATCACGGCTGATCTCATCGGCCGGAATATCCAGCTGCGACGCCAGATAGGCCTGAATTTTCTCAAACATTTCAATTCCTCCGTTGTTACGGTCTTGATCTTGATATCACTATGATACGGATTTTTTTCCTGTTGTCAAGCAAAAAAACTGTAAACGATCCATGAATCGCTCAATTCAGGAAATCGCGGAGCTTTTTGCTCCTCGACGGATGGCGCAGCTTGCGCAGCGCCTTGGACTCGATCTGACGGATCCGCTCGCGCGTGACGTCAAATTCCTTGCCGACCTCCTCGAGCGTATGCGGCTTGCCGTCGACCAGACCGAAGCGCATGCGCAGCACCTGCTCCTCCCGCGGCGTGAGCGTGGAGAGAACCTCCTCGAGCTGCTCGCGCAGGAGCGTGTAGCTCGCTTCCTCCGAGGGCTGGGACGCTTCGTCGTCCTGAATGAAATCGCCCAGATGGCTGTCCTCTTCCTCGCCGATCGGCGTTTCGAGCGAGACCGGCTCCTGCGCGATCTTCAGAACCTCCTCGACCTTACTCTCCTCGATGTGCAGCTCGTCCGCAATCTCCTTCGTCGTCGGCTCGCGGCCAAGCTTCTGCACCATGGCGTGCGACGTGCGCAGCACGCGGTTGATGGTCTCGACCATGTGCACGGGGATGCGGATGGTGCGCGCCTGATCGGCGATGGCGCGCGTGATGGACTGGCGGATCCACCATGTCGCGTAGGTGGAGAATTTATAGCCCTTGGTATAGTCAAATTTTTCAACGGCCTTCATGAGACCGAGATTGCCCTCCTGAATGAGGTCGAGCAGCTGCATGCCGCGGCCGACATAGCGCTTTGCGATGGACACGACAAGGCGCAGGTTTGCTTCCGACATGCGCTTGCGCGCGGCTTCGCGGGTCTTTTCGTCGCCCTCGGCCATGTTCCTTGCGACCTCCTGCTCCTCCTCGGGCGTCAGGAGCTTGATGCGGCCGATCTCCTTGAGGTACATGCGCACGGGATCGTCGAGCTTTGCGTTCTCCACGTCCTCCGGCAGTGCTTCGGGCGTTTCCAGATCCTCGGGCAGGCCCTCGTCCTCAATCGCCTGCATCTCGCTGAGCGTCGGATTATCCATATCAGCCGAGCCGATCAGCTCCAGCACGTCCGAGACGTCGATCTCGATGCCGGCCTGCTCCAGAACGTCATAAAACTGCTCGGTCTGCTCCTGCGTCGCGTCAACGGCGTCGAGCGTCTCGACCAGAAGCTTGGAGGAGACCTTGCCGGTCTTTTTCGACTCGGTGATCAGCGCTTCGAGCTTTTGCCGGTTTTCCGCTGTCAGGTCCATTTTTTGCAGAAGTTCCAATTCCTTTCCCATTGCTTACCCTCCATACTGTTTTGTCTGTTTCATCTGCTCGGCAAGGAGCCGCAGACTTTCATCCGAACGTGTCAGGCTCCGGTCTTCATATTCTTCCTGGATCACGCGCAGATAATCCGTCAGCGCTTCATCCGAGACCGCGGACGTGTCTTTGCTCATGATATACGAAAGGTGTGCCATTTCCTCCGGGGTAAAATCCGCTTCCAGCGCGGCGAGCGTCACCGGTCTTCCGGCCTGCATCCGCTGCCGCAGATCTGCCAGCACGCGGCCAAACAGCTCCACGGTAAACATCTCTGCCGGCAGCTTCACGTCCGCCGTCAGCTCCGGCTCGCGCAGGAGCGTGCAGATCAGTCCTTCCTCCGCTGTAGCTGAACGCAGATTGTCATAGCGGATGGCGCGCGTTTTCGGTGCGCGCTGGCGCGCGATATCCAGCTCCTGCGCTTCACGCTTTTTGCGTTCGATCGCGCGGGCCTTGCGGTAGGCCTTTTTGATCTCCAGCTGCATGGCTTCGGGCGTAATGCCGGCGGCTTCCGCCGCGCGGCGGCCGTAGACCTCGCGCTGGACGGCGTTCGGGAACGTCGCGATGAGCTCCGCAGCGCGGCTCAGGAACTCCACGCGCTGATCATCAAGCGTCAGATCGTATTTGCGCTTCAGACTGTCCAGCCGGTATTCGGCCTGATTCTGGCAGGCATCCAGCAGCACCTCAAAGCGCTGCGCGCCGTATTTTTTCAAAAACTCATCCGGATCCTTCGCGCCCTGCATACGCAGCACGCGCACCTGAATGCCGGTCTTCTCCAGCATGGGGATGGCGCGGCGCGTGGCGTTCTGTCCGGCTTCGTCGCCGTCGTAGGTCAGAATGACCTGATCGGTGTATTTTGCGAGGATATTCGCGTGCTCCTCGGTGAGGGACGTGCCGAGCGAGGCCACCGCGCAGTCAAAGCCGTACTGGTGCAATGCGATGGCGTCCATGTAGCCCTCGGTCAGGATGATGCGCCCCTGCTTACTCTTGCGGGCAATGTTGAGGGCGAAAAGATTTTTGCGCTTGTTGAAGATGATCGTCTCGGGCGAGTTCAGGTATTTGGGTGTAGAATCGTCCATCACGCGGCCGCCGAAGCCGATGACATTGCCGCGGATATCGATGATCGGGAACATGAGCCGGTTCCGGAACCGGTCGTATACGCCGCCGTTTTTGCCGCGCAGGGCAAGTCCCGCGTCGACAAGCTCGTCGAGCTGGTAGCCCCTTTCCTTCATTGCGTCCGTCAGGCTCGACCACGCGTTCGGGCTGAATCCAAGGCCGAAGCGCTTGACGGTCTCCATGCTGAGGGCGCGTTTTTGTATGTACGCCTGCGCTTCCTTCCCCGCGGGCGAAAACAGCTGCTGGCGGAAAAAGCGCGCCGCGTCGCGGCTCAATGCCCACAGCCGCTCCTGCTTCTGATACTGCGACCGGTGGCCCTCGTCCTCCGGAACCTCCATTCCGGCGCGCTTGGCAAGGAAGCGCACCGCGTCGGGGTAATCCAGCCCCTCGATCTGCATGATGAAGTTCACCACGCCGCCGCCCGCGTGGCAGCCGAAGCAGTAATAGATCCCCTTATCCGGCGCAACGGAAAACGACGCCGTCTTCTCCGAGTGGAACGGACACAGGCCAAAGAGGTTCGCCCCGCGGCGCGTCAGCGTCACATACTGGCCGACGACCTCTTCAATGGGATTGCGCTGGATCAGCGCGTCCAGAAACGGCTGCGGAAACGCCATGGGAAGACCTCCTTTCTGTGATAGTCCCGCGGGCGGCGCGTCAGCGCACCTGCCATGTGGCGGGGATAAAAAGTTCGGAATACTTATAGACGGCGTAGCGGTCGGTCATGCCGGCGATGTAGTCGCAGACGATCCGCTCCATCCCGTCAAAATCAAGCTGCGGCAGAAAATCCGTCGGGAGCTTCATGGGGTTTTTCATGTAATACTCAAAAAGCCGGCAGAGCATGTCCTTCGCCTTGGATTCCTCACCCTTGGCAGCGGGATTGGTGTAGACCCGCGCAAACATGAATGTGCGCAGCGCGTCCATGGCCTGCGCCACCTCCGGCCGCATGCCAAGATGGCCGGTTTCCTGCGTGTTCACGATCATATCCTCCACGAGCGTGTTGATCCGCCGCGAATGGGAATGGCCGAGTACGTCCGAAATGTCCCGCGGGATATCCGTCTCCGTGAGGATCCCGGCGCGCATGGCGTCGTCAATGTCGTGGTTGATATAGGCGATACGGTCGGACGTGCGGACGATCTGCCCCTCGAGTGTCTCGGGGATAAAGTCCCCCGTGTGGCCGAGAATGCCCATGCGCACCTCGTAGGTCAGGTTCAGCCCCGTGCCGCCGCGCTCGAGCTTGTCCACCACGCGCAGCGACTGCTCGTTATGGCGGAACGGCTTTTCCATCATGCTGGAAAGCGCCTTTTCGCCCGCGTGGCCGAACGGCGTATGGCCGAGATCATGGCCGTAGGCCGCCGCTTCCGCGAGATCCTGATTGAGCTGCAAGCCGCGGCAGATCGTGCGCGCGATGCGCGCGACCTCGAGCGTATGCGTCATGCGCGTGCGGTAATGATCGCCCTCGGGCGACAAAAAGACCTGCGTCTTGTGCATCAGGCGGCGGAAGGCCTTGCTGTGCAGAATGCGGTCGGCGTCACGCTGATAGCAGGTGCGCACCTCGTTATCCTCCTCCGGCTCCGGCCGGCCCTTTGTCTCGGCCGCCTTCTGCGCCAGCGGGGAAAGCGTCAGATATTCCTCCTGCTCCATCCGTTCCCGAACGGTCATACTGTGTCACCTTACCTTTGCAGCTTTTATCTTAAACAACAGTTTTGAATCCCATGTGGAATTTACGTGAATTTTCTTTGAAAATATCTGCTCGACCAAACCGCAAGCTTGGCTTGCGGTTTGGAAAGGAGGAAACGGGCTTATAGGATAAGAGACGCCGCGCCCAGCGGTGGCTCGTTCCGGCAAGGCCGTTTCCGACGGCACTTGGCTCTCCCTTTGGGAGAGCTGTCGCCGCAGGCGACTGAGAGGGTTTTGGGGCAGCGTTTCCCCTCTCCGTCTTCGCTTCGCTCAGCCACCTCTCCCAAAGGGAGAGGCAAGGTGGGTGCAGGAAAAGGAAATTTTTGCTGTAAAGCTGCCGGCTTCTCTCATCCAGCTCTTACCGCACTCTCACGCCGCGCAGCTCCGTTCCGGTCTTCTCCGGAACCATGCTGCCCGCCGAAAGCTCCTGCAAGGCCTTTGCAAACACAGGCTCCTCCGGCTCCGGCAGCGCCGCCGTCAGGGTGATCTGCGCGCCGTATTCACTGCTTATGACTGTGCCGCCGCGCTTTTCCAGCTCCAGCTTCACCCGCTCAAAGAGCGCATACGGACAGTCCAGCCGCAGAACGCTCCACGGGCGCAGCTCGGAAATGCCAGCGTCGTCCAGCGCGTCCTTCGCCGCCTTCGTGTACGCCCGGCAAAGGCCGCCCGCGCCAAGCAAAATCCCGCCAAAATACCGCGTGACCACGCACAGGACGTCCTGCACGCCCTCGCGCTCGAGCACGTTCAGGATCGGCTGCCCCGCAGTACCCTGCGGCTCGCCGTCGTCACTGTAGCGCTTCTGGCCGGAATGCAGGATATAGGCCCAGCAGTTGTGCCGGGCGTCGTATTCGCGTTTTTTGACGGCGTCCAGCTGCGCGCGCGCTTCCGCTTCGGTCGTCACGGGGACGATCAGGCCAAGAAAGCGGGATTTCTTTTCGATATATTCGGATGCCCCCTCCTTCGCGGGGATCAGATACTGTTCCATCAGGCTTCCTCTATCACATACCGACGCAGTTTTCCGAATAAGGTTTCATCCACGACTGCGCTTACAAAGATTCCCTCTTCTGCATATTCGCACCCCAGCACCTTCGCGCCCGAATGCAGCGTCTCCACCATGCCGCCCATGGCATACGGCAGCAGGAGCTTGATTTGATGCTTGCCCTTGCCAAGCTGCTGTTCGATCGCTTTTTTGAGCGCATCAATGCCCGCGCCCTGCGCGGCGGAGATGGCGACCTTGTCCGCGCCGCGGGGGATCTCGTCGTCCGGGACGAGGTCGCATTTGTTATAGCATTCCAATACCGGCGTGCCGGGCTTGGCCAGCTCCGCGATCAGGCGGTCGACGACCGCGATATGATCCTCACGCTCCGGGTCGGCGCTGTCGATGACGTGGATGAGAAGATCCGCGTATTCCAGCTCCTCCAGCGTTGCGCGGAACGCGTTGACCAGATGGTGCGGCAGCTTCGCGATGAAGCCGACCGTGTCGGACAGCAGCACCTGACACGTGTCCGAGACCGTCAGCTGCCGCGTGGTCGTGTCCAGCGTGTCAAACAGGCGGTTGTTTGCCGGGATATCCGCCCCGGTGAGCCGGTTCAGGAGTGTGGATTTGCCCGCATTCGTGTAGCCGACCAGCGCCACGACGGGGATCTCGTTCTTCTGCCGCCTGCGGCGCTGCTCCGCCCGTGTCTTGCGCACGAGTTCCAGATTCTCCCGCAGCTTCTGGATGCGGGAGCGGATATAGCGTTTATCGGTCTCGAGCTGCGTTTCGCCCGGCCCTCTTGTGCCGATGCCGCCGCCGAGACGGCCCATCTCTTCGTTCCAGACCGTCAGCCGCGGCAGATAATACTGGTACTGCGCCAGCTCGACTTGCAGCTTGCCCTCGCGCGTTTTGGCGCGCTGGGCGAAAATATCAAGGATCAACGCGCTGCGGTCGAGCACGACAGTCTTCAGAATGTCCTCCAGCGTCCGCGTCTGCGAGGGCGTGAGGTCATTGTCGAAAATGACCATGTTCGCGCCGGTCTGCTGCACCAGCTGGCGGACCTCTTCCGCCTTGCCCTCGCCGATGAACGAGCGCGGGTCGGGCGTGTGCTTATTCTGCAAAACCTTGCCGGCGCATTCGCCGCCGGCGGTATTGAGCAGGGCTTCCAGCTCGTCCAGCGTCGTTTCTGTCGCGGTCTCTTCCTTTGTAAAGCAGTCCGCGTTCAGGCCGACAAGCACAGCCCGGTCGATCTTTTTTCGGTTCAGTTCTTCCATATTTCTATCCGTCAGTTTTTTACAATTTGCGACAAGCATGAAAAAAGTCCGCACCGATACGCGGTGCGGACTGTCTTCTTACTTCAGGCCGTATTTCTTGTTGAAACGGTCAACACGTCCACCGGTGTCAACAAGCTTCTGCTTGCCGGTGTAGAACGGGTGACACTTGGAGCAAATTTCAACCTTGATGTCCTTTTTGGTAGAACCAGTCTCAATAACTGCACCACACGCGCATCTGATAGTAGTCTGTTCGTACTTGGGATGGATACCTTCCTTCATGAGTTTCACCTCTCTCATCAGATTTCTGTAAAAAGGCAGACTGCCCTTCCCTTGGTTCAAACGCCTAGATATAGTACCACAGGATGCGCCAGAATGCAAGGATAATTTTCATTTTTTCTTCTTGTCGATGCTCAGATGCGGAAAAACGCCCCGTTAAGCGGCTAGTTCCTTGCAAAGCAGTGCAAAATACGCACCATTCATGTAGGGGCCGATGCCCACATCGGCCCGCTACAGCAGTTACGAATTTGCCGTAGACCTTCGTGAAATCGGTCTTCTCTGCCGGGACGATGTGGGCATCGTCCCCTACAACCAAACCAGAAGATTTCCAGCAAAAAAACGAGCAATGTTGTTTTTCGGCCATCCCAACCGCGCTTACTGGAGGTTCCGGTGCCGGCGGAGCATGAAGTAGGTGAGGAAATAGAGGATCGCGCCGAGGACGAGCTCTGCAAGCAGGGACAGGAGCATGGTGCCGTGGAAAAACTGAACAGCAACGTGTGGGACGCCATTGACGATGACCGTGCGGCCGCCTGTATAGATGTTTTGCAGCATGCGGTTCAGAAGGGAGCCGTCATCCGCGACCCCCGCGAGCATGGAGACGCCGAAAATTTGCAGCACGGCCTGAATGACAAAGTAGAACACGACAGAAAGAAGCCCCTTATGGTTGGCGAAGCTGTATCCGATGGACATGGGCGCGTAGAACAGCAGGCAGGTGACAAGCAGGCTGACGAACAGCATCGCAAAGGTCTCCAGCGCAATGGCGATGCCGTTACCGGTGTAATAGCTGCCCAGCTCGCGCAGTCCGGATATAAAGTTGTTATATAGCTCTGCCGACACGCCGCCCTGCCGGATCACGATGGCGAGGGCCAGCAGCTCAGCCGCAAACGTGAACAGGAAAAAGAGCGCGGCGGTGATCAGCTTCGACCAGAGCAGGCTGTGGACGCTTACGGGAAGCGTGAACATGAGATAGCCCTCGTCGGTAAGGAAGTTCTGGTGGAAGCGCTTGATCATCAGAACGGTGGAGAAGACCATCACGCCAAGACCCGCCAGCACATAGACAATGGCGAGCAGGACGCTGACAATATAGAGGACGCGCGTGGGATTCGGCACCTGCTGCAGGATCTGATTTGTGACGCGGGCAAAGACAGCCAGCAGCAAGAGCGCGCCGAACAGCGGCGCCATCAGACGGCCTGTGGCGCGGAACTCGTGTTTGATCAGTTTTCCCAGCATTTGAATACCTCCCGGAACAGGGCGTCGACCGACTGGCCGCGCGTCTCGCGGATCTCCTCGCAGCTCTCGTGCAGCGCGACGTGTCCATGATCGAGGAAAATGACATCATCAAGCACCGGCTCGACATCGGCGATCAGGTGTGTGCTGATGATGACGGCAGCCTCGGGGTTATAGTTTGAAATAATGGTATGCAGGATATAATCGCGCGTGGCGGGATCGACGCCGCCGATCGGCTCGTCGAGCAGATAGAGCTTCGCTCTGCGGCTCATGGTAAGCACGAGCTGGACCTTTTCCTTCATGCCCTTGGACATCTGACGGACGGACTGGTTGAGATCCAGACCGAGCTGCGAGAGCATCCGTTCGGCGGCTGCGCGGTCAAAATCGGCAAAGAAGTCGCCATAGAAATCGAGCAGCTGGCGCGTCTTCATCCAGGGGCTGAGCGTAATGCGGTCGGGCAGATAGGACACAATGGCGTTGGTCTGCGGCGACGGCGTCTGGCCGCCGATCAGGACCTCGCCGCTTGTGGGCTGGAGAAGCCCCATGGCAAGCTTGATCAGGGTGGATTTTCCGCTGCCGTTCGGCCCAAGCAGGCCAACGATGCGGCCGGGTTCGAGCGCGAGATCGATATGGTCGAGCGCCATGGCCGCGCCATAGCGCTTTTCCAGCGCGCGGCATTCAAAGATCGGCATGTTCCTGTTCCTCCATTTGATCGAATAGATTGTGAATTTCCTGCTTTCCGCAGCCAAGCGCACGCATGGCCGCGAGATACTGCCGGGTCTGCGCTTCGGCGAGCGAGCGGCGCGCGGCGGTGACGGCAGCGGCATCCTCGGTGACGAACTTACCGGCGGTGCGCTGCGTGTAGATCAGTCCCGCGCGCTCCAGATCGGCAAAGGCGCGCTGCACGGTGTTTGGGTTGACACCGGCGTCAGCTGCAAGCTCACGTACCGAGGGAAGCTTGCTCCCGGGCGGATAGCCGCCGGAAACGATCTGCTGCTGCAAGCGCGCGACGAGCTGCGTATAGATGGGTTGATCGGCCTGAAATTGCCAGGACATGAAGTCGCCTCCTGTGCTGCTGTATTAAGTGATTAGTACAATAGCACAGGAGGCGGGATTTGTCAAGCGCATTTTCAGTTTTTCTTCCGGTAGATCCGGGCATTCTGTTCTGTCCCGGCGGCACACCGCGCGTCCGGGCGGGAGAAGAGCGTATACAGATCCGCGGCGCGGCGCTCCAGCGCGGCATATGCCGCGTCCGGCGGCGTCTGCCCGGCGTTCACAAGCGTGCAGGCGCCGCTCTTCTTTGCCTGCCGCAAAACGGCCTGTCCCCGCTCGTCAAAGGCCAGCACACGCACATAGGGCGGCGTCTGCCGGAGCGTTTGCTCGTTGATGCCGAGATACGCGCACAAAAGCAGCCGCTGCAGCCGCGTGCGCGGATAGCGCCGGGACTTGGACGCCGCGAGGATGCTCTCATAATCCGGCTGCGACAAAGCGGCCTTCCATACCTTTGACCACAGCCCCTCGGAGCCGTGCGCGGCGCATTCCCAGTCGGCTTTCTCCATGCCGCGCAGGCGCGCGAGCATCGCCCGCTCGCCCCAGAGTAGCGCGTGCGGCGCAGCCCCTTCATATAGGCACGCCGCCGGAACATATCGCCGCCAGTCTCCGCCGGTCAGAATCAGCCTTCGCACCGCCGTGGCCGATGGGTTCTCCTCGTCCGGCGCTTCCGCGTGATAATCGCCGGGACGCAAAACTGCCAGCGGCTGCATGGCGCTTTTCTGCGCGAGGATCGCGCGGCAATACTCGAACGCAAGGATATCGTTTGGCCGCTCCAGAAGCGCACCGTCCGCGCCAAGCGCGGCTAACGCACGCTGCCGCGCGGCGGCGTAGCTCAGGCCTGCCTGCATGGCTTCGTGCAGGGCCGCTTCAAATTCCGGCGCGCACGACGCTGCTGCCGCACGCAGAAGCGCGTCTGCGCTCCCGGATTCGCAGCCAAAGCTGAGATACCTGCAGCCAAGCTGCGATAAGATCCGCACGCCGCCGGCGGCGAAGCCCCCCGCCGATTGCAGCGTGCAGGTGATGGGCAGCTCCAGCACAAGATCCGCGCCCGCATCCACCGCAGCGCGCGCCCGGGTCAGCTTGTCAAAGACGGCGGGCTCGCCCCGCTGGACGTAATTGCCGCTCATGAGGCACACGATCGCCGCGTCCTGCCCCAGCTGCCGCCGGATCGCGGCGAACTGCCGCGCGTGGCCGAGATGAAAGGGATTATATTCACAGATCACGCCGACCGCCTGCATACGCCGTCCTCCGGTAAAATTTTATTGGAAAGCTCTTGTTTCCGTTTTGCTTTTGTTGTATGATGATACCAGTTATGATATAGTAACATGGATTACTGAAAAAAGAAACACAGGAGTGAATGGAATTATGAATGTACTGATTATCAACGCTGGCAGCTCCAGTCTCAAGTATCAGCTCATGAACCCGGACACCGGCGATGTCACCGCCAAGGGCCTTTGCGAGCGCATCGGTCTTGACGGCAAGCTGACCCACAAGGTTCCGGCTACCGGCAAGAAGGTCGAAAAGGACATCCCGATGCCCACTCACAAGGAAGCCATCGAAGCTGTCATGGCCATTCTCGTTGATCCGGCTGACGGCGTCATCAAGTCCGTCGACGAGATCGACGCAGTCGGTCACCGCGTCCTGCACGGCGGCGACAAGTTTGTTGAAAGCTGCATCATCGACGAAGCCTGCAAGCAGGCCATCCGCGACTGCATCCCCCTCGGCCCGCTCCACAACCCCGCCAACCTCATGGGCATCGAAGCCTGCGAAAAGGCCATGCCGGGCAAGCCCCAGGTCGCCGTTTTTGATACCGCGTTCCATATGACCATGCCCCCGAAGGCCTACCGCTATGCCATCCCCACCAAGTACTACACCGAAGACCATCTGCGCCGCTACGGCTTCCACGGCACCAGCCACCGCTTTGTCTCCAAGCGCTGCATCGAGCTGATGGGCGGCGTGGAGAACGCACACCGTGTCATCGTCTGCCACCTGGGCAACGGCTCCTCCCTGTCCGCTGTCAAGGACGGCAAGTGCCAGGACACCTCCATGGGTCTGTCCCCGCTGGCCGGCGTCCCGATGGGCACCCGCGCAGGCGATATCGATACCTGCGTCGCGCAGTTCATCATGAATAAGTACAACATGTCCGCCGACGACTGCCTGACCATGCTCAACAAGAAGTCCGGCGTTCTGGCCCTGTCCGACGGTGTCTCCTCCGACTTCCGTGATCTGGACGCAGCCGCAGAAAAGGGCAACGAAGCCGCGCAGCTCGCGCTCGACAAGTTCGCCTATGAAGTCCGCAAGTACATCGGCGCCTACGCGGCAGCTCTGGGCGGCGTGGACTGCATCGTCTTCACGGCCGGTGTCGGCGAAAACTCCGGCTCCATGCGCGCTTCCATCTGCGACGGTCTGGAGTTCCTCGGTGTCAAGCTCGACGCGGAAAAGAACAAGCTCCGCGGCGAAGAGACCATCATCTCCACGCCTGACTCCAAGGTCACGGTCTGGGTCATCCCGACCAACGAAGAGCTGATGATCGCGCAGGATACCGCTGCGCTGACCAAGTAAGCTTTTGCTCCATCCACAGGGCGGCCAATGGCCGCCCTGTTATTGTCTGATTTCCAAGGAGGTTTTCCCTATGACCGTCATTGACCGCTTTCTGAAGCTCGTTTCCTACCCCACGACCTCGGACGAAGCATCCGAGACCTGCCCGTCGACCGCACGGCAGCTGAAGCTTGCGCAGGAGCTTGTCCGCCAGATGCAGGACATGGGCATTGCCGACGCCCGTGTTGACGCGGACGGCTATGTCTACGGCACCATCCCCGCAAACTGCGAGAAAAAGCTTCCCGTCTACGGTCTTATCGCCCACATGGACACGTCCCCGGACGCACCGGGCGAAAATATCCACGCCCGCATCACGGATGTCTACGACGGCGGAGACGTTGTCCTGAACGAAGCGCTCGGCATCGTTCTGTCTCCGAAGGAGTATCCGCAGCTGAAAAACGCCGTCGGCAAGCACCTGATCGTCACCGACGGCACGACGCTGCTCGGCGCGGACGACAAGGCCGGCGTGGCAGAGATCCTCTCGGCGGCGCAGCTGCTGCTCACGTCCGGCAAGCCGCACGGAACTATCAAGCTCGCCTTCACCCCGGACGAGGAGATCGGCCGCGGCGCGGACCGGTTCGACGTCGCCGGGTTCGGCGCGGATTACGCCTACACGGTCGACGGCGGCGCAATCGGCGAGCTGGAATACGAGAATTTCAACGCCGCGAGCGCGAAAATCGTCATCCGCGGCAAGTCCATCCATCCCGGCTCCGCCAAGGGGCAGATGGTAAACGCTGCGCTCGTCGCCATGGAGCTGCACGGGCTTCTCCCCGCGCTGGAAACGCCCTACTATACCGAGGGCTACGAGGGCTTCTACCACCTGACCGGCATGCAGGGCGAGACGGAGCAGGCGGAGCTGCAATATATCATCCGCGACCATGACCGGGCAAGCTTTGAAGCGCGCAAGCGTGTCATGGAGACCGTCTGCGCGGAAATCAACCGCCGCTACGGCGCAGGCACGGCCACGCTGACGCTGCGCGACAGCTATTATAATATGAAGGAAAAGATCGAGCCGTGCATGTTCCTCATCGATAACGCCGCAGACGCCATGCGCCGTCTCGGCATCACGCCAAAGATTGTCCCCATCCGCGGCGGTACGGACGGCGCACGGCTCTCCTTCGAGGGTCTGCCCTGCCCGAACCTCTGCACGGGCGGCGAAAACTTCCACGGCCGCTTCGAATACATTCCGGCCGAGGACATGGAGGCCATCACCAATCTGCTGGCCGAAATGCTCTGGCAGCTGGCGGAATAACCTCAGACCAAAAAGGGCCGCAGGAACGATCCTGCGGCCCTTGTGTGATTCTCTTGATTTATGCGTGCTTCAGCGCTTCGATCTCTCTGCTGTGCTGGCGAACGACGGAGCGAAGAAATGTGACCTCTTCCTCCAGTTTTTCAACGCGGCTCTTCGGCGCGAGGGTCTCCATCATGGTCTGCTGATTTTCAAACAGCAGCTTGAACTTCGGCTCAAAGTACGATTCCATCAGAACCGAAGCCCCCTGCAGCGCGTCCTTCAGTGTCTGGCTCGCGGTTTCCTCTATTTTCGCAGTCATGCGCTCCTCGGATTCCTCAATCATTTTCTGGGCCATTTCCCGGATTGCCTGCAAATCTTTCTCGTCCAGCATTTTTCTTCACCTCACGCCTCCATTATACGTGATTTCCCGTTGTTGTCAATCCGTTTTCTGCGCAGTCAAAACCCCGTCTCAGAGGAGACGGGGTTTGCTGATTTACAGATGCAGCACGCGGTCGCGGATCTCCTGGGTGCGGCCCTGGTTCCAGTATTGCGTGCCGATGTAGCCGCAGGTGCGGCGGGCGACGTTCATCTTGGACTGGTCGGTGTTGCCGCACTGCGGGCAGACCCAGATGAGCTTGCCGTCCTCGTCCTCTTTAATTTCGATCTCGCCGTCGAAGCCGCAGACCTGACAGTAGTCAGACTTTGTGTTCAGCTCGGCGTACATGATGTGGTCATAGATAAACTTCATGACCTCCAGCACGGCGTCGAGGTTCTGCTGCATGTTCGGTACCTCGACGTAGCTGATCGCGCCGCCGGGCGAGAGCGCCTGAAACTGCGACTCGAACGCCAGCTTGTCAAAGGCGTTGATCTGCTCGGTCACGTGGATATGATAGGAGTTGGTGATGTAGTTCTTATCCGTGATGCCGGGGATGATGCCGAATCGCTTTTGCAGGCACTTGGCGAATTTATACGTCGTGGACTCCAGCGGCGTGCCGTAGAGCGAGAAATCGATGTCGGTCTCGGCTTTCCACTTGGCGCAGGCGTCGTTCAGGTGGTGCATGATATCCAGTGCGAACGGCGTGGCTGCGGGATCGGTGTGGGACTTGCCGGTCATGTACTTGACGCACTCGTAAAGGCCCGCGTAGCCCAGCGAGATCGTCGAATAGCCGCCGTAGAGCAGCTTGTCGATCGGCTCGCCCTTTTTGAGCCGCGCCAGCGCGCCATACTGCCAGAGGATGGGGGCGGCGTCGGACAGCGTACCCTTGAGCCGGTTGTGCCGGCACATGAGCGCGCGGAAGCACAGGTCGAGCCGCTCATCAAAAATACGCCAGAATTTATCCAGTCCGCCGCCGGAGGACAGCGCAACGTCGACCAGATTGATGGTCACGACGCCCTGGTTGAAGCGGCCGTAATACTTCGGCTTGCCCGGCTCATAGTTGCCGGCGTTGGCCACGTTGTTCCAGCCGGTGCCGGAGCGGTCCGGCGTCAGGAAGCTGCGGCAGCCCATGCAGGTATACACATCGCCGTGGCCCGGTGTCTCGCCCTTGGAGAGCTTCAGCTCGCGCATTTTCTTTTCGGAGATATAATCCGGCACCATCCGCTTGGCCGTGCATTTGGCTGCGAGCTTCGTCAGCTCCCAATAGGGGCTGTCCTCTGTGATATTATCCTCTTCAAGCACATAGATGAGCTTTGGGAACGCGGGCGTGATCCAGACGCCCTTTTCGTTCTTGACGCCCTCGATGCGCTGGCGGAGGGTCTCTTCAATGATGATGGCCAGATCCTTGCGTTCCTGCTCGTTTCTGGCTTCGCCGAGGTACATGAAGACGGTGATGAACGGCGCCTGTCCGTTGGTGGTCATGAGCGTGACGACCTGATACTGGATGGTCTGGACGCCGCGGCGGATCTCGTCGCGCAGGCGGGTCTCGACGACCCTGGAGATCGTCTCCTCGGACGGCTGCACGCCGAAGGACTTGATCTCCTCCAATACCGTGCGGCGGATCTTCTTGCGCGAGACATCGACGAACGGCGCCAGGTGCGTCAGCGAAATGGACTGGCCGCCATACTGGTTGGAGGCGATCTGCGCGATGATCTGGGTCGCGATGTTGCAGGCCGTGGAGAAGCTGTGCGGCTTTTCGATGAGCGTGCCGGAGATGACCGTGCCGTTCTGGAGCATATCCTCCAGATTGACCAGATCACAGTTGTGCATGTGCTGGGCAAAGTAATCCGCGTCGTGGAAATGGATGATGCCCTCGTTGTGCGCGTCGACGATGTCCTGCGGCAGCAGCACGCGCGCCGTCAGATCCTTGGACACCTCGCCCGCCATATAGTCGCGCTGGACGGCGTTGACGGTCGGGTTCTTGTTGGCGTTCTCCTGCTTGACCTCCTCGTTGTTCGACTCGATCAGGGACAGGATCTTCTCGTCGGTCGTGTTGGACTTACGCACGAGCGTGCGGGTATAGCGGTAGGTGATATAGTTCTTGGCGACCTCGAACGCGCCGTGCGCCATGATCTGATCCTCGACCAGATCCTGGATCTCCTCCACGGACAGTGCCCGGTTCATGGACAGGCAGCTGTTTTCCACGCTCTCGGCGATGCGGCGGATCTGCATGGGCGTCATGCGCGCGTCCTCGGTGACGACGTTATTGGCCTTGGTCACGGCCGCGATGATCTTGACGATATCAAACGTCGCTTCGGAGCCGTTGCGTTTGATGATTTTCATAGCTTGTTCCTCTCTTTCTATTCCGGCGCGCCGCGGCGCGCAGAGCCAGTCATACATATCCCCGCACAGTCGCGTCGTGCGGGGCGAGTATTACTATACCGGATATTGCGTTGGCTGTCAAGCAAATCAAGCTATATTTTGTGTCTCAATCTTAGAAAAAATACCGTGAAACACAATATCTTGTGTTTCACGGTATTTGCGTATATCGATTCTCTGATGAAGCCGCAGCTCACTGCGTCTGCCGGTAGCGGGACAGGAACTGCTGCGTGCGCTCTGCCTGCGGATGCTCGATGACGTCGTGCGCGGGGCCCTGCTCGACGATGACGCCGCCGTCCATAAAGATCACGCGGTCGGCCACGTCGCGGGCGAAGGCCATCTCGTGCGTGACGATGATCATGGTCATATGCCGCTCGGAAAGCGAGCGGATGACGCGCAGAACCTCGCCGGTCAGCTCCGGGTCAAGGGCGGACGTCGGCTCGTCAAAGCACAGGATATCGGGCTGCAATGCCAGCGCACGGGCGATGGCCACGCGCTGCTGCTGGCCGCCGGAGAGCTGGTGCGGATAAAGATCCATTTTTTCCTTTAATCCGACCTGCGTCAGAAGCTCCTCCGCCTGTGCGGCGATCTGCGCGTGGATCTGCTTTTTGTGCGCTTTATAGTCCGGCTGCTCCTTAGCCAGCAGCTCGCTGGCAAGCATCACGTTCTGCCGGGCCGTATACTGCGGGAAGAGATTGAAATTCTGGAACACAAGCCCAAAGTGCAGGCGCTTGCGGCGGATCTCGCTCTCCTTCTGCGTGTTGGGATCGGCCGCGTCGAAGAGCGTCTCGCCGCCCACCAGGATCTGCCCCTCGTCGGGAACAGTCAGAAAGTTCAGGCAGCGCAGCAGCGTCGTCTTGCCGCTGCCGGACGAGCCGATGACGGCGATGGTCTCGCCCTTTTCCAGCGAGAAATCGACGCCCTTCAGGACGACGGTATTTTTATCAAAGCTTTTTTTCAGGTTTTTGACTTCCAGAACTGACATGCCGCCGCCCTCCTTACGCCTTGAAATAGTCGAGCTTCTTCTCCAGTCCGTCAAGCAGCAACTGCAAAACGCCGGAGAACAGCAGGTAATACAGGCCCGTGAAAAACAGCGGCCAGATCGCGCCGGAGATGCCCTGCGAACCCTTCAGGAACGCCTGGCCGGCCCAGATGATCTCCTGCAGAGCGATAATGCGGGACAGGGACGTATCCTTGACGAGCGTAATGATCTCGTTGGACATGGGCGGCACGATGCGCTTGACCATCTGCAGCAGCGTGACCTTGAAAAAGATCTGCGTATTCGTCATGCCGAGCACCTGCCCGGCCTCCTGCTGGCCCTTGGGAACGCCCTGAATGCCGCCGCGGAAGATTTCGGAGAAATAGCAGGCATAGTTAAAGATGAATGCGATGGCGGACGCGAGGAAACGGCCCGCTTCGCCGCTGCCCCAGATATTTTTGCCCAGCACAAGACCGGGGAAATAGTAAAACACCAGCAGCTGGAGCATCAGCGGCGTGCCGCGTACGACCCAGATGATAAAGCGCACAACGATCCGGATGGGCTTGAAGTCCACATAGCACCAGATCTGGAACCGCTGCCACCAGGTCAGCTTTGTGTTTGGGGGCAGGTGCTTTAACAGCGGGCGCAGAAAGCCCAGCGGCGCCCAATTGCTCATCGAGCCGAAGGAAATGACCAGACCCAGCGGGATCGCGCCGATGAGCGTCACGAAAAACAGCTTGAGCGTCTGTAGGAAGCCAATATTCAGCGCCTGAAATACAATGGGAAACTGTTCGGAGAACGTTGTCATGTCATGCTACCGCCTGTCTTTAGTCTGAGCACGGCGATTTCCCCGGCGGATATGCGCCGGGGAAATCCGTGGATTATCTTATCGGAAATCGGAGCGTTTGTCAACGCTTACTGTTCGATGATGGCTGCCTGTACGCCGTAGGTCTCGGCGATCTTCAGCATGGAGCCGTCCGCGTAGCTGGCCTTGAAGAAGTCGTTCAGCTTCTGGGCCAGATCGGAGCCCTTGCGGAAGCCGGCGCCGTATTCCTCGGAGTTCAGGCCGCAGGTGTAGGTCAGACCCGCGTAGCCCGTGCCCTCGCCGACCATGGCGGCGGCCATCAAAGAGTCGATGACAGCGGCGTCAGAGGTGCCGGCAGCGACCTCCATCAGCGCGTCGGACTGCGCCTTGACCGGGGTGACGTTGTAGCCAAGGGCGGTCAGCTCAGCTTCACCGGCGGAGCCGGCTTCGGCGGCGAACACAAGATCCTTGCAGGCTTCAACGGTCTGGTAATCGGCGGCCTTGTCAGCCGGGACGATGACGACCTGCGCGTTGTTGCAGTAGGCGTTGGAGCATTCCATGGCGCTCGTGACCTCGGCGGTCAGCGTCATGCCGTTCCAGACACAGTCGATGGTCTTGCTGTCAAGCTCAAGGATCTTGTTGTCCCAGTCGATCTCGACAAATTCGGCGGTCACGCCAAGGCTCTCGGCAAAGGCCTTGGCCATGTCGGCGTCGAAGCCGATCCAGCTGCCGTCGGCGTCCTTGTAGTCCATCGGCTCAAAATCGGTGATGCCGATAACGAGCGTGCCCTTGCTCTGGATGTAGGCGAGGTCGGTCTCTTCTGCGGTGGTGTCTGCCGCTTCGGTCGTGTCGGCAGGCGCGTCGGTCTGGGCGGCGTCAGCCGCGGGGGTGGTGTCAGCGGTCTTGGATGCGCAGGCTGCCATGGACAGAACCATCAGCGCAGCGAGCAGCAGAGCGATCATCTTTTTCATTTTTTGTTCCTCCTGAAATTGTTCCGTGTGGGTGTTTGTTTATCGTGCTAATAATTTACCATACTGATGCACTAATGTAAAGAAGCAATATTGCAGCAAAAAAATCCGCACGACATCTGCGGAATTGTGGATATTCGACAACGCACCCACCTCAGGGCTCCCCTGAGAGGGGAGCTGTCAGCGAGGCTGACTGAGAGGTTGCCGCAAATTTGTGCCTGCTGCATGTCTCCGACGGCCTTATACGGGCACTATGGTACGCGCCGCCCGTCAGGATAGTGCCAAATTTGCAGGCTGTTTCCTTCGAATTTTGCTGTCAATAGAAGGTTCATTCAAAACTTGCAGAATGGTGCGTATTCGCACAGGCCAAACGGCTTCCCCTGGGGGAAGCTGGCTGCGCGAAGCGCAGACTGATGAGGGACAGAATGCACCGAATATCTGCATTGTAGTATCGATAGTGCCTACAGTCCCTCATCCGGCCCTTCGGGCCACCTTCCCCCAGGGGAAGGCTTTGGGAGTGCGCATATCTATCAAATTTCGCGGGAAAGATCCAAGAAAACCGAAGCGGTTTTCTTGGGCACTTCAAGGGGGTCGGGCCACCTGTCCCTACCCCCTTTGTCCCTTCGGGACATTTCCCCTTGACAGGGGGAATCGGCCCCCATGTGAAGGCTCTAGATGGTACTAAATATCAAACACCCCGATCATCACGATGCCGACGACCACCAGTGCGATCATGGCATAGTGCTTCCACGAGAGTTTTTCCTTCAGGAAAATACGGCTCCAGAGGACGGACGCCACACAGTAGGCCGAGATGATCGGCGCGGAGAGCGCGACATGGTCTTCGTCGGCCAGCGCATAGATATAGGCGAACTGTCCTGCCGTTTCAAACAGCGCGCCGGCATACTTGGGCGCTTCGGCCTTGAAGACGAGCTTATCCTTTTTGATAATGACAACATAGATGAAGCAGACCACGGCTGCAGCCAGGAATGTCAGCTCATATGCGCAGTTGGCCGAATCCTCATTGAGCGTGCGCAGCACAAGAGAATCCGCAAATGTCCCCGCTGCGTCAAGCAGGCAATAGGCCACCGGCAGGCACAGCGCCAGCCACGACTTCGCGTATTTATACCCGGAAGCCGCCTGTCGCTGCTGCCGCAGGTCTTCATCCTCGCGCGATTCCACCACGCCAAGCCCCGTCGTGCCGATGCACACGAGTACGACCGCGCCGATGACCATCCAGCGCATCGCGCCGGTGATCGATTCATCCAGCGTGCCGGTGATGAGGCACAAAACCGCGACCAGCGCGCCTGAGGAATTGCAGATCGGCGACGAGATGGAAAGCTCAATATACCGCAGACCCACATAGCCCAGTGTCATCGAGCCGATGTACAGAAGCGAGACCGGCAGATACGTCCAGATGATGTTCCAAGTGATGACAGTACCGCCGATGAAGATCTCATACGCTGCGTGCAGGCCCATCACTGTGCCGACAGCAATGACCATTTTCAGATGGTTGAGCTTGTCGCTGCCGTCGCGGCAGCCGATCTTGGAAAACAGATCCGAACCGCTCCAGCACAAAAGTGCAATAATTGCAAACCAAAACCACATACTCTATATTCCGGCGGCACCCGCCGCCTGTTCCTTTCTTTTGTTTATGTTTGAATGAAATCTGCCGCGCATTTATTCCGGCAGCTTTGCAAGACCGGCTTCCACGAGCTTCTGCAGGCTCATGAGAATGCCGAGCTTTGCGTGGTACCAGGTCAGGCCGCCCTGGAAATAGACCGCATACGGCGGGCGGATGGGGCCGTCGGCGGACAGCTCGATGGACGAGCCCTGAATGAACGCGCCTGCCGCCATGACGACCTCGGCGTCATAGCCCGGCATGGCCCACGGCACCGGCGTCACATAGCTGTCAACCGGAGCCGCCGCCTGAATGCCCTTGCAGAAGGCCAGCATGGCTTCCGCCGAGCCAAGCTCCACGGCCTGAATGATATCGTGGCGGCTCTCCTGCCCGTTCGGCACGACGCCGAAGCCCAGCCGCTCATACACGTTCGCCGCGAAGATCGCGCCCTTGAGCGCGCCCGAGACCACGTTCGGCGCAAGGAAGAAGCCCTCGTACAGGCTCGGCAGCAAGCCAAGGTTCGCGCCGACCTCCTGTCCGAGTCCGGGCGCGGAGAGCCGGTAGGCGCAGCGCTCGACGCATTCCGCCGTGCCGCAGATATAACCGCCGATTGGGGCCAGACCGCCGCCGGGGTTCTTGATGAGACTGCCGACGATCATGTCCGCGCCGACGTTCGACGGCTCGATGCGTTCGACAAACTCGCCGTAGCAGTTGTCGACCATGCAGATCACATCCGGCTTGCACTGCTTGCAGAACGCGATCAGCTCACCGATCTGCTCAACGGAGAACGACGGCCGCGTCGCATAGCCCTTCGAGCGCTGGATGGTGACGAGCTTTGTCTTCTCGCCGATCGCCGCGCGGATGCCGGCCAAGTCGAACGTGCCGTCCGGCAGCAGATCGACCTGCCGGTACTTGACGCCGTACTCCATGAGCGAGCATTTGGACGGCCGGATGCCGATGACCTCCTCCAGCGTGTCATACGGCGCGCCGTTCGGGCTCAGAAGCTCGTCGCCCGGCAGCAGATTTGCGCCCAGCGCCACGGCCAGCGCATGCGTGCCGCAGGTGATCTGCGGGCGGACAAGGGCGGCTTCGGTGCCAAAGCAGTCGGCGTAGACCTTTTCCAGCACCTCGCGGCCCATATCGTCGTAGCCATAGCCCGTCGTGGCGGCAAAGCAGCCCGCGGACAGCTTGTTTTTCTGCATGGCGGCGAGCACCTTCGTCTGGTTGTATTCCGCCGTCCGGTCGATCTCTGCGAAGCGCGGCTTCAGCTCCTCCAGAACGCGCTCGCCGTATTCATATACCGCGCGGCTCACGCCGAGCGATTCATACATCGTTGTCAGTTCCATTTCTATTTCTCCATCTTTCCGAAAATTTCATTTGCCGCATCACGCAGCACGTCCGGCTTGGTCACGATAATGCCAGTCTCCTCGTCGCCGAGGATCAGAAGCGTATCGCCGGGACGGACGCCAAAGATCTGCCGCGCTTCCTTGGGAATTACGATCTGCCCCTTTTCGCCGACCTTCGCCGTGCCGAAAATGTGCCGCTTCGCCTTGCCCAGAATATGCTTGCCGCCTGCCATGGAAGGCCTCCTTCACGGGGTGAATTTCATACTTGTATAACTTACAGCGTGCACGGCGATTTGTCAAGAAAAACAGGCGCGCTGCCGCTGGCAGCGCGCCTGTTTGTGATTAAATTCCGCCTTTGATGTAATGCTCCTGCTTTTTTTCTTCCACGCGGGCCTCGATGGCGTGGGCGGCCTTGTGCGCGGCTTTGCGCGTCTGGCTGGTCACGAACCGGACGAGGACGATGACAAGGCACACAGCCGGCATGAGCGCGAGGAGCGTGCCCAGAACCAGATACAAAGCCGCATAGCTCTCCAGCATGCGCGCGGCATTTTCCCAGTAGGGATAGACCACGCCGCTCGTCGTCATCACGCGCTTGCCGAAGCTGCCGATGACCGAGATCAGACTTGTGAGCGAGAAGCGCCCCGTGTTCTGCACGACAGCGCCGGAGCCGATCGGGAAATTGTCGGCGACCAGTCCCTTGGCAAAGCCGGAGACCGGGTCGGGAAGCACGATCTCATAGCAGTCGATGGGAAGCTCCGACAGGGCGTTCAGCGCGTCGTAGCTCATGAAGATCATCGCCTGCGAGCCGCTGCTGCCGGACGAGGCCGAAGCGTCCGCCGTCGTGGCCAGCGCCGCAGTGCTGGCAAAATCGGATTCCCGGTCAATGACGCCCGCGACGGGGAACGTCTTGCCGCCGATGGTGACCTCCATCCCGGCCACATCGCTGCTGCCGAAGAGGGTAAAGGCCGTCTGCGCGTCGAGTACGACGCGATCCGCCATGTAATCCTCGGCCGTCAGATAGCTGCCGGACAGCAGCGGCAACGGGTGGAACAGGAAGAAGTCGCCGCCCACGCCGATGGCCGTGACCGTCAGATTGCCGGGGGACGTGCCGGACGCGGACAGGCTGGTGCGGCCGCTGTAGGCGTCGGTGTAGAGCTTGCCGCCCTCGGGCGCTTCCATGGAGTTCTGGACGAACTGCTCCTCGAGCGTCATGCGGAACGAGCGGACAGAGTCCAGCGTCAGCTTGCCGTCGACCGGCAGGAACGCGGACACCTGCGCGAAGCGCTCGCCGCTGTCACCGCGCCAGACGTCGGCGGCCGACTGCGTCGGGAGCGTATTGCAGGTTCTCGCAAGCATGACCCAGCAAAAGCCGGACAGCGCCGCCTGAATCAGGCACGCGATCAGCAGAACCAGCCGGTATCCATGCAATCTCGGCAGCCGGTGCTGCCGTTCAAACCGCCCGCGCCGTCTCATCCGTTATCGGCGAGCCGGACCTGCTTGCCGGCTTCTACGGGCTTGTTGCTGGTGGTGATGATGAAATCGCCGGCGCTGATGCCGGAGACGGCGGCGGACTTGTCGTCGCGTGCCAGCTCCTGCACGGTGACGCGGGTGGCAATGTAGCGGCTGCCGAGCGGCGAGCTCTTCGATTCGAGCACGTAGACGAACTTGCCGTTCGAATCCTCGCGCAGGCCGGACAGCGGGACGAGGGCGTCATAGTTGGCGCTCTTCTGGCCGATGGAGAGCGTGATGTTCTGGCCGGCCTGCACGTCGCCCGTGAGCGTAAAGACGAGCGTGCGATTGCCGGAGGTCTGGGAGTTTGTGATCTGGTCGAGCGTCGCGACGGCGTCGCCGCCCCAGAAATTGACCAGCTCCGCCGTGTCGCCGACCTTGACCTTCTTGGCCTGCTCGCCGGTGACGTCGATCTTGACGGTGAAGCCGCGGTCCGTCACGCTGATGGTGGCAAGCGGAGATTCATCGCCGCCGATGGACTTGCCCGCGGAAGCGTTGACCGATTCAATGGTGCCGCTGACGTTGGCCTTGACCTCGACCTCATCGGCGTTTTCGCGGAGCTTTTCAACGTCAGCCTGCTTTTGTTCGATCTGACGTTTTTTTGCAGCCATGTCAATACTGCTGGAATCGCCGAGACTCTGCGAGAAAACAAGTTCTTCAAGTTCGCTCTTTGCCTGCTTTACGGTCTCAGCCTGACTTTCGGCCTTTCCGAGCGTTTCGATTGTATCTTTCAGGTCGTCAATCTGATAATTGTAATTGCTGATCGTATCGTCATAGTTTTTAATTTCGCTTTCATACTGCTCGACGACACGCTTTTGGCTGGTCAGATTGGAAAAGACCTGATCATAAACGGCGTTGACCTTCTTATTATCGACGGTTCCACCCGTCATGATATCGTAATTCATTTCATTGGGATTGAGCGCGTCGATGGCGGCCTGATCACCGACCAAAGTCGTGTAAGCAAGAGATACTTGCTTATAGCGGCCGTCCAGATTTTTCAGACCTTCCATATCGTTCGGATAGTTGGTCAGATACTGCGCAACTTCGGATTCGTAACGATCCTGATTTTTTGCCAATGCCGCAGCAATCTGGTCAACAGTCTGACCGGCGTTGGTTCCTTCGCTGTGAAGATGCGCTGCAAATTTCAGCAGAAGGTCGTAATCTGTTTTATAGAGGTACTCGTCTCGCTTTAAGGCATCAACGGCATCTTTAAGAGAACCGACTTTGGTAACTTCGGCTCCCAGCTCGGTGAGTGTTGCTTCGGCAGCGGTTTTTTCAGTTTCTGTTTCAGTCTTCGATTTTGTCAGCTCATCGATTTGGCGCTGGATGCTTTTCTGCTTCTTTTCTGCCTCAACGACTGCCGACTTGATCTGGCTGGCGTCCATGGAGCTGTACTGCCGCAGAAGTGCAAGCTCTTCGTTATACTTTTTCTGCGCTTTTTCAACCTCGTGGTTGTTCTTTGCGGCGGCAATGCCAGCCTCAATCAGGCTTTTATCATAATCATCCTGAAGACCCTGCAGCTCCGTCTCCGCCTGCTTCAGCTCGTCCGAATCCTCTGCTTCCAGCACAAAGAGTGTGTCGCCGACGTTGACGGCCTGGCCGGTCTTGACCAGAACGCTTGCGACCTTGCGGGTCTGCTTGATCGTGACGTTATAGACCTCGCTGGCTTCGACGGCACCCTGGCCGCGGATACGGGCGTTGATGGCGCCGGAGGCGGCCTGCTGGGCGGCGACCTCGGGCAGAGAGGCGTTCATGATCGTCTTGGAGAAGAAGGTCAGCACCAGCAGCACCGCCAGAAAAATGATGGCGGCGGTTTTGACCCATTCGCGTTTTCTAACACTGTTTTCCATGTCTCGTTTCCTTTTATCCTTTCACAGAGCCGGAATGTGCAATTCCCTCGACCAGATATGCTTCGCCGTGCAGGAAAAGCAGCAGGCCGGGGATCATATAGATCACGGCGGCGGCAAAGGCGATGCCGATCTCGCCGGCGTTGATGGTAGACAGGAACATGGACAGCGGCTGCTTTTCCACGTCCTTGAGCAGAATGAGCGGCTGCTCGACCATATTCCAGTTGTCGATGAACACAAGGATCGCAATGGAATACAGCGCGCTGCGGCACTGCGGCAGGCAGATGTTCCAGAAGATATGCCACTCGTTCGCGCCGTCGATCTTGGCCGATTCAATGACGGCCATGGGGATGCGGCGCATGAATTTGGTGAGCAGAAACACCGAGAACGGCGCGAACGCGCCGGGCAGCAGAATTGCCCACCGGGTATCGAGCAGACCCAGCCAGTCGCTGACCAGATAGTTCGGCACCAGCGTGACCTGATACGGCATGAGCATCAAAATCACGTAAAAGAAGAACAGACTGTCGCGGATCTTGCCGCGCCAGCGCGTAAAGCCGTAGGCCGCGACCGACGCGACCATCAGCTGCGCAAGCACGATGGGGACCGTCAGGATGACGGAGTTCCAGAATTTGATCAGGTAATCCGGACTTTTGAGCAGGACTGTAAAATACTGCGCGAACGTGACCTTGTCCGGGATGAACTTGAGGTTGATGGTCTTGGAGATATAGCCGCCGTTGCTGCCGAAGACCTGTCCGTAGTTGGCGGTGATCTCGCTCTGCGTCATGAACGAGTTCGTGATGGTCAGGACGGTCGGCAGCAGGAACAGAAGCGCAAACACAGCGCAGAGGAGAAAGCAGACCGTGCGGGAAAAATACCGTTTTTTCTTCATCCTTCCACATCCTTTCCGAAGACGTTCTCGATCAGGAAAAGGATGGCGATGAGAATGATGATCACGATCGCCAGCAGCACCGCCGCGGCGGAGAGCCGCTGGTAGTCGGTAGAGTTGAACATGTTGTTCATGAAATGCTGCATCATGTAAAGCCCGTCGTAGGGATAATTGCCGGTGAGTAAGTAGATTTCGCGGAAGACCTTGAACGAGTTGATGATGGACAGGATCGTCACAAACAGGACGGTCGGCGAGAGATAGCGGAGCTTGATGTGGAAGAACTGGTAGGACGCGGACGCGCCCTCGACCTCGGCGACCTCGAGCAGCTCGCGCGGGATATTGCTGAGCGCGGCCATGAACAGGATCATGTTGTAGCCGAGGTTTTTCCACAGAAACAGTACCACGACGACGACCATGCAGTAGTCGGATTTCAGCCAGTCAATCTTGTCCGCACCGAACACCTGCAGAAACTCGTTGATGACGCCGTTATAGTGGAACAGCACCTGCCAGATGAGGATGATGGACGCGATTGGCACCATCATGGGGCTTAAGAAGAACGTCCGGAACTCACTTTTGAGCGGGATGCGCGCCTCAAGCATCAGAGCCAGCCCGAGCGACAGCACGACCGCCAGCGGCACGGACAGGCCCGTGAACACGAACGTGTTTTTGACCGCGATCCGGAACGCGCCATTCTGCAGGACGGTGATATAGTTTTTCAGCCCCGCAAAACTGTGGTCGGTCAGCCCGACGGTGAAGGAATAATAGACAACGATCAGAAACGGGATGATATAAAACGCCAGCATGCCGAGAAAGCTCGGCCCGGAGAAGCACAGGGACGCGAGAAAATCGCGCACCTTGTTGTTCATCCGCGTCCAGAGCCCTTTCTTTGGCGGCTGCGTCTCATATTTCCCGTGCGATCGGAGAGAAGAAAGCTTCTGCACGGTATCTGTGTCTCCTTTGCGTTGGAAAATGCTCATAAAACCCGGCCATGGCGATCCACGGTCTGGCTTTATCGGCATTTTCAATTCTCGAAAAAGGCTGTTGGAATCTGTGTAGGGGTCGATGCCCACATCGACCCGGCAGAACAGGCCGCTTTTTACGAAAATCCGCGGCGAATACGCAGCCTTGCTCGGGCCGATGTGCACCGGCAAGCGGTAGACCCACATCCGTAACGCTCCTTTGTCGCGAACGGCTGTGACCGGCATCGGCTCCTACAAGCGCGATTGTATCGCTTGATGTGTTGAGCAGCAGGGGCGGAACCTCCGCCCCTGCTGGGGGTATTCTGTTTACCGCTGCTCCTGTACGTACAGGTTGACGCGGCTCTGGATCATGTCGGCGGTGGTCTTGACGTCCTTGTCGCCGGCGAAGTAGGCGCTGACCTCCTGGGAGACGATGTCGAGGATCTCTGTGTCGTAGTCATAGACGCCGGTGGTCGCGTTGATCAGACCGAGGATCTGGTCGATGTCGGCCTGCGTCAGGGCGTAGACCGGCTGCCAGTTGTAATCGTTGGGATCACCGCCGAGGATCTCATAGCCGCCCTTGGAGACGAGATCGGGCTGGCCGTCGCCGTCCCAGTCGACCTGCTCGCCGTTCTCGTCAAGCTGATATTCCTCCGTCATGGCGTCGGTCAGCTTTTCGTTGAACTTGGCCTGACTGATGGGGAAGGCATAGAGGTTATCGGATTCGGTGGTCTTCTGGATCATGGTCTTGACGAAGTTCCATGCCGCGTCCGGATACTTGGTCGTGGAGGAGATGGCGAGCGGGCAGTTGATGTTGAACGAGTTGCCGGACTTGCCGTCCTCGGTGGGATAGCCGGTGAAGGTGATCTTGCCGTTGAGGGAGTAGGTGTTGTAGATGTAATCCGAGAAGTCCCAGATGGAGGTAACGTCCATCAGCTGCTTGCCGCTGGCGACGCGGGAGATATCAGATTCCCATTCGCCCGCGTCGACAGTCGTCTCTGCGTAGGCGATTGCGTCATCGCTGCTGACTTCGTCCGGGAAGGAGTTGCAGAAGGCCAGCAGCTGCTGGAACGCTTCGGAATCGAACGAGCACTTGCCCGTCGTCCAGTCGACGAACGCCGAGAGGTTGCGGGACAGGCAGTTATTGAGAACCTGCGTCTTCGTCCAGCCGTCGGAGAAGACGGTCGCGCCGTCCTGCAGCTGCGTCATGGCGTCCTGCACGGCCGCGACGTTCCAGATGTCATACTGCTCCGCAATGGAGGTCAGGGCAAAGGCCGTCTGCACGGCGAAGCTGTTGGGCAGCTCATAGAGCTTGCCGTCCTTCTCCAGCGCCTTCAGAACCTGCGGGACAAAGTAGTCGCGGGTCATGGTGCTGTCCTTGTCCATGAAGGTATAGAGATCGGCAATGACGCCCTTGGCGGCGTATTTGTCGACGGGCAGGCTGCTGGTGAGGAAGAGATCCGGGATGCTGCCGCTGATGATCTCGGTGGTAAGCTTGGTGACGCCGGCATTATAGTCATCGTCGGTGGCGTATTCGCTGTAGTCGATGACGTTGATGCGGTACTGGTCGTTCGACTTGTTGTATTCGACGATCTGGCTGCGCAGGTTCCAGTCAAGGCCCATGCACGCGAGCGTCAGGACGGTCTTTTCCTTGATCTCGGATGCGTCGACGCGGTGCAGGACGATGAGCTGATAGACCGTGGTATCGCCGGTATACTCCTGCGTCATGCCCGCGACGCGGCCGTCGGAGAGGATGGCGGTGTTATACATGTTGTTCGTGTCCACATCGCAGGCCATCCAGTCGACCAGCTTATCCTTGCTGTCGGTGGCGAAGGAATAGCCGTAGATGTTGCTGTTGTTATCATAATAGAAGTCATAGGTGTCGTCGCCGGGATAGATTGTCCACGCGTTGACGGGCATCTTCTGCTTTTCGCCCCACGCCTTTGTCTCGAGATCGACGGGGATAAAATACTGACCGCCTTCGTCGCTGCCGGCATTGGCGGCAGTGTCGTCGACGTAGTTATACCACAGAATGCCGACCTGATCGGCTTTCAGCTGGCAGAGACTGCCGCTGTATTCGCTGCCGTCGAGCTTGAAGAGCAGCTTGCCTTCGGCGTCCAGCACATAAACATTCGTGTAATCGCTGGCATAGAGATTGCCGGCGGCGTCGACCGCGAAGGAGGAGATGTTGCTGCTCATGCTGTCCTCTTCGAGGGCACTGTCATCCGCAGCCAGCAGATCGATGTTGGCGAGCGTGCTGCCGTCAGCGGCAATGTGCATGAGATACGAGCCGGGGATGTCCGTCGAGGGATAGTTCCACTTGTCATCCGTCTCGGGGTCAAAATCCGCAGGGAGGTCAAACTTCGTCGCGTAGACATTGATGAGCATCCAGAGCGTGCCATCCGCCGCGCCTGCCATGCTGTAGCAGTCGACGCTGCCGTCGCAGTCCTCGGGGACCGTGGGCAGCTGCAGGTTCGGAAGCTCCGCGCACATGCCGGTATCGGGGTCAATGGACAGGATGGTCAGCTCCGTGTCGTAATACGACCAGCTGCTGCCGGAATCGGGGTCGGTGTAGGTGTGTTCTTCGCCCTGCTTGGCCGCGGTCATATAGAGCGTGGTGCCGGCCGCACACATGTTGTTGACGTACTGCAGCTCGACCGGCATGGTCAGGTCGAGATAGTCGGCCAGATAGCTGTATTTGGCGCTGGTGTCGGCGCGCTGGGTCTGGTCGATGAGTGAGCCGTTGGAATCGGGCTTGTTCGTGTCCTTGGAGCCGTCCTTGGAACAGCCGGCGAACAGCCCAATGATGAGCAGCGCCGCAAGCACAAGGGCGGTAATACGTTTGATTTTCATGTGATACTCCTTTTTCATGTCCAAAATCGATGAATTTTCTATATCTTGTGTCGACAGCATGGCACAGACAACCTATTTCGTCCTCTGTATCATACCAGAACAAAGACGCAAAAAAAAGCTCCGCGTTGCAAAATTCAGATATTTTTAAGAACTGGCTTCGCCCTCCACGATGGGCAGGATGACCTCGGCGGTGAACTTCCCGTTTTCCGTATACCGCGAGAAGCCGCCGGACATCTGCGACATGATCTTCGCGCAGGTGCGAAGGCCGATCTTGTTCGACTCGATGCGGGTCGAAGCGGTGTTGACGCTGTTGGACAGGCAGATATGGAGCGTCTGCCCTTCCTGCAAAACGGCGATGGCGATGGGCTTGGTGGGGTCGGCGTATTTGCGGATGTTGTCGAAGAGATTGTCCAGCACGCGCTTGAAATAGGTGACGTCGATCTCGATATCGGCCTGCGTCTGCGGCAGGAGCAGCTGGACGGTAAAGCCCTGCTGCTGCAATTGCACGCGGCTCTCGCCGAGCAGCTGCTCGAGAACCAGCGCCGCGTCAAACCGCTCGAGCTGCAAGGGCAGCTCCTTGCAGCCGAAGAGCAGCGAATAGCGGAACAGCTCGTCCGTCAGGGTCTTGAGCTGGTCGGCCTTACTGTAGGCGGCGGTCAGGTAGCTTTGCAGCTCCTCCGGAGAGTGATACTGCCCGCTTTTTGCCAGATCGAGATAGCCGAGCAGCGCCGTGAGCGGGTTGCGGATGTCGTGCGACATGGCGGTAATGAGGTCGCTGTTCTGCTGCAAAGCGCGCTGCTCCTCGCTGGTCTTGCGCAGGAGCGACAAACGCATCTGCTCGACGCTGGCCGTCAGCTGCGTCAGCTCGTCGCTGCCCTCCGGCGTCAGCTGGAGGTAGAGATTGCCCTCGCCGATGGACTGCACCTCGTGGGCGACGGCGACGATCTTTTTCGTGATCTTCCGGTTGTAGATGAGAAGCGCCAGCGCCAGCACCGCGCAGGCCAGCACCAGCGAGACGATCCACACCAGATCATAGAGCCGGGCGTCGGAATTGTCGGTGATGACGGCGTAGAAGGTCCCGTCGCGGAAGACGATGGGATAGAGCGCAGCCGCGTTCTGCTCCTTGAGCGTGTAGGAGTCGGTCGGGCCGCTGTCGGCGCCCCACCAGCTGATCTCCAGCACGAGCCGCTGGTCGCGGTAGAGCGAGATATACAGATCCTTCTGGCTCTTGCCCCACTGCGCGAGCGAATTGGTGTCGCGCGTAGAGATGCCGTTCTGCCGGACATAGCGCTGCAATTCGGTCGCGGCCTTGCCGGTGCGCTTGAGGACGGCGGTCTCGCTCAGATACTGGCGCTCAATAAGCTGGTTGCCCGCGAAGCTCGCCGCGGCATAGACGCCCGCGGCAAGGATCAGCCCCAGCAGCAGCACGAACAGCGGCTTGACGCTCAGCGAAACAAAATGCTTTTTCTTTTCAGTCAACCTGATAGCCCTTTCCCCATACGGTGCGGATGAGACGCGGATTGGCCGGGTCCTCCTCCAGCTTTTTGCGGAGGTTCACGATGTGGACCATGACGGTATTGTTGGAAGCCGGCATATACGTCTCGTGCCAGACGGTCTCATAGATGGTACGGACAGAAACGACGCGGCCGCGGTTTTCCGCCAGACAGTGCAGGATGGAAAACTCCGTCTCCGTCAGCTCCAGCGGCTCGCCGTTCAGAAGCACCCGGCGGTTCTCCTCATCCAGAACAATACCGGGGCGCAGCGTGCGGCCGTTGGATTTGCTCCTGTAGACGCGGTAGCGCCGCAGCAGCGACTCCACCTTCATCATCAGCTCCGCGTGCGAGAAGGGCTTGGCAAGAAAATCGTCGCCGCCGGCGTCATAGGCCTGCCGCTTGTCATGCTCCTGCGTTTTCGCCGTCAAAAACAGCACCGGTGCGGTGGAGCAGGCGCGGATGCGGCTGCAGGCGTCATAGCCGTTCAGATCCGGCATCATGATATCCATTAAAATAAGATCGATCTCCGGGTGCTGCCGGACGAGCGTGACAGCTTCCAGCCCGGTCGCAGCTTCGTACACGCAGTAGCCGCCGTTTTCCAGCAGGATCCGGCAGATCCGCCGGATATCCGGCTCATCGTCCACAACAAGGATCGCAATTTTCTCTTCCATACGCACGCCCTCCTTTGGCTGTGCCCATTGTATCACATTTTTCTGCAATTCGGGAGGAATTAAGAATTTTTAAGACATTTACGCAGCCGTGCCCGAAAAGCGCGTGACGAAAAACAGAAACTATGCTATACTATGATTTACACACTTGACAGGAGGCGGCGCGGTGGAGCTTTTATATACGGACAGCCGGATCGTCGTCTGTATCAAACCGGCGGGCGTTCTGTCGACGGACGAGCCGGGCGGCATGCCGGAGCTTCTGCGGCATGCGCTCGGCGAGGGAACAGACGGCTGCGTGCGTGTGGTGCACCGGCTCGACCGGCCGGTCGGCGGCGTGATGGTCTTTGCGCGCTCGCGCATGGCGGACAGTCTGCTGTCCGGGCAGGTGCAGCGGCGGGAATTTGAAAAGGAATATCTCGCGGTCGTGGAAGGCAGCCTGCCGGAAAAGACCGGCCTGCTGGAGGATCATCTGCTGCGCGACCGGCTCACACGGAAGACGGTCGCCGTCCCGCAGCCCGGGCCGGAGACGCGCCCGGCCGCGCTGAAGTTTGAGGTGCTGGCGGAGAAAGCCGGACAGACCCTTGTCCGCGTGCGGCTTCTGACCGGGCGCACGCACCAGATCCGGGCGCAGTTCTCCTCCCGCGGATATCCCCTCTGCGGCGACCGGAAATACGGCGCAAAGACCGACGGTGCGATCGCCCTCTGGTCATACCGGATCGCGTTTTCCCACCCGCAGACGGGCGAACGGATGGCGTTTTCCGCCCTGCCGCCGGACAGCGCGCCGTGGGATGCTTTTTCAGAACAGCTACATAGACTATAAAGGAGAGACAAATGGCTTCTACGAAGACCAATACCATCGTGATGACCGAGGGACGGCCGCTGCCGCAGGTCATCCGGTTTGCCGTCCCGCTTGCGCTGACAGGCATTTTGCAGCTGCTGTTCAACGCGGCGGACGTCATCGTCGTCGGGAAATTTGACAGCAGCACGGCGCTGGCCGCCGTCGGCGCGACGACGTCGCTCATTAACCTGCTGATCGGCGCGTTTATCGGCATTTCCGTCGGTGTCAACATTCTCGTGGCGCGCTATCTCGGCTGCCGCGATGAGGAGCGGGTGTCGCGGTCGGTGCATACGGCAGTGCTGCTCGGCGTGGGGCTGGGCGTGGTCGTGTTTCTGCTGGGCTTTTTCCTGGCGCGGCCGCTCCTGGAGCTGATGGCCACGCCGGAGGATGTGCTCCCGCTGTCCGACCGGTATTTACAGATCTATTTTATCGGCGTACCGGCTTCGCTTCTGTATAACTTCTGCGCGGCGATACTGCGGGCGTTCGGCGATACGAAAAAGCCGTTCTATTTCCTGTCGATCTCCGGCACGGTCAATGTGCTGCTGAACCTGTTTTTCGTCATCGTCTGCCATCTCGGCGTGGCGGGCGTCGCGATCGCGACGGTGGTCTCGCAGTACATTGCGCTTGCGCTGGTGCTCATCTGCCTGCTGCGGCTGGAGGGCTGCGCCCGGCTGGAGCTCAGGAAGCTTCGCTTTTACCCGGACGAAGCGCTGCGCATGATCCAGATCGGCCTGCCTGCCGGATTGCAGTCGGTGATCTTCAACATCTCCAACGTCATGATCCAGTCCTCGATCAACTCGTTCGGCGCGAACGTCATCGCGGCCAACACGGCGGCGGCGAATCTGGACGCGTTCGTCTATACGGCCTGCAACTCGGTCTATCACGCATCCATGACCTTCACGAGCCAGAACCTCGGCGCGGGCAAGCCGGATCGTATCCGCCCGGTGTACCGCGACTGCATTCTGACGGTGCTGCTCATCGGCGTGCCGCTGTCGGCGTTTTTGTACCTGCTGGGGCCACAGTTGCTGGGGATCTACGTCGCGAGGTCGGATCCGGCCTATGACGCCGTCATTGCCAGCGGCATGGTGCGCGTGACGTATATGGGCGCGACGTATTTCGTCTGCGGCATCATGGAGACGTGCTGCGGCATGGTGCGCGGCCTTGGCCGCAGCTGGCTGCCGATGGTCGTGTCGGCCTTCGGCGCATGTGTGCTGCGGATCATCTGGATCTATACGATCTTCCGCGCGCAGCACACGCTGGGGATTCTGTATCTGTCGTATCCCGTCAGCTGGGTCATTACGGCAGCCATTCATATTTTGTGTTTTGTGCTCATTTACCGCTCCATGATGAAGCGGTGGGCAGCATATCAGGAGGAAAAGTATGCGGGTCATTGATATTGATGATGTTATTTTCGCCATGCGGAACCAGACGCAGTTCGTCCTGCGCTGCGAAGAGGTGTTCCACGACAAGATCAGCGCGGCGGCCGCCGCGATCCTTTCTGCGCAGCCGCGCAAGCCCTATGTCTGCCTGACCGGCCCTTCCGGCTCCGGCAAGACGACGACGGCCATGCGGCTGAAGGCATATCTGGAAAATCTGGGCGTGAAGGTGTGCCTGCTGAGCATGGATAACTTTTTCCTGCCGCTGGCCGAGCGGCCGAAGGATCTGACTGACTGGGAATCGCCCCTGTGCGTCAACCGCGAGCTGCTGCTTGACACGATCGAGAAGCTCTCAAACGGCGAGACCGTGCAGGTGCCGTGGTATGACTTCCCCAACAACCGCACCGGCGGCTATACGCCGATGGAGGGCAGCCGCGAGGCCGTCATCATCGCCGAGGGCATCCATATGCTCAATCCCCTGCTCTTCGATCCGATCCGCGATAAGGCCACCGGCATCTATGTCGCGCCCAGAACGCGAATCATCACGCCGGGCGACCGTATCATCCATCCGGAGCAGGTGCGCGTGGCGCGCCGCATGATCCGCAATTATCAGGGCCGCGGCAACTCCCTGCGGGAGACCATCCTGCGCGCGCAGTCGGTCAACCGCGGCGAGCAGCAGTATATCCTGCCCAACAAGCCGAACGCGTCCATCCACATCGACTCCTTCCACGACTATGAGCTTTGCATCCTGGCCAAATATCTGCGCCAGATCCCGCAGTTCGCCGAGGATCTGGATGACGCGTTCATTGCTGAGCAGGGTCTGACAGTCCTCATGGACGTGGTCAAGAGCCTGCCGCCCCTCGACACGCCCTACGTCCCGCGCGACTCCATCGTCCGCGAATTTGTCGGCGGCAGCATCTTCAAATATTAAAAAGCATCCCCGCACGCATAGCGTGCGGGGCATATAACCTCGTAGAGTTTGCGCCCGCAGGCGCAAAACAATGTAGATTTATTTTTTTCGGGAGCCCCCGCTCTCGGAAAAAATACTTTACGCCGGCAAACGTGAATTTTGTGCGCCTTCGGCGCACAAAACTTTGCGATGCAGCCGGCGCAACCCCTTTGCCCAAAAAGCCGCAGCTTTTTGGGCAGCGCTTAGAACCACGTTCTCGTTCTGGAATAGCGGAACAGCTCCCAGAGCGTGATCAGCACCTGCACGGCGGCGCAGACGACAAAGATGAGCTTCAGATACGGGATCGACGGGATGGAGAGATAAATGCACAGACCCGCCGACCAGATAAGCGCCGTAATGGAAAGGCCCTGCATCAGAATCCCCCACCAGAGAGACGTGAACACAATGCACACGATGCTCGACACCGGCACGGCATACAGGAAAAACAGCCACGACGGGAACGGCACAGCTGCGATCGTAAAGGCCGTAAACAGGATGGCCGCGATCACGAACACCAGCGCCACCGACAGCAGTACCACATAGATATGGAAATGCGGGTTGGACTTTTTGGGCGGCTCCTCCTCACCGATGAGGTTACTGACAGTGATGCCGTACAGCTGCGCGATCTGCGCAAGGATATACACATCGGGCAGACCCTCGCCGCGCTCCCACTTGGAGACGGATTTGTCGGAGTAGTTGAGCTTGCGCGCAAGGTCCAGCTGGGTGTCCTTATGGGACTTGCGGTAGGCGGCGATATTTTTTGCGACAGTCCGCCGCAGCGTCTGTTCGTCCTGAATCATAAGAAGACCCCTTTTCCCCGAAAGTACTGAAAACACAGGAGATTCTACTGCCAGTAGAGTGCCGTTCTCCCATGGGTATCGCCGCGGGAAGCGCCCGTAGGGTGCAATCGGTGGCGGCTGTGTGATACAATGCGGTCAAGGACAGAGGAACACAAAGCCCGTTTTCCTCTGGCCGTATACCAACACAGTATACCACCTTTTTTCATCCTGTGCAACGTGCAAATTCTGCACGCTGCACGATCCGCACCCGGTATCACACACACCATGCCGGGTGCGGTTTTTCTATGCCTTGACCTTTCTGGCGCGGCTGGATACAATAAAAGATGAAAAACAGTGCAAAAGGAGCTTCTTTATGGACAGACAGGCCGTCGAGACACAGCTGTGCGAGCTGCCGATCAGCCAGTATGCGTGGATCGACCCGCGGCAGATCGAATTTTCTGAACGGATCCGTTACGTGTGCGAGCATGAATGCGGCATGTACAGCAAGAGCTGGGCCTGCCCGCCGGCAGTCGGCTCGGTGGCGGCCTGCCGGGAAAAGGTGCTGTCGTATCCCGCAGGGCTGGTCTTTACCACGCTGACGGAGGTGGAGGACATCGCAGACCTTGAAGCGACGCTCGCGACGCGCAAGCCGCACGAGCAGATCACGCGGCAGGTGCGCGACATTCTGCGGCAGTATTCCTCCGACGTGCTGACCCTCTCCACCGAAGCCTGCGCGGTGTGCGAGCACTGCACGTATCCGGACGCACCCTGCCGGAACCCGGATCGGATGTTCCCGTGCGTGGAGAGCTACGGCATCGTGGCGACCGATCTGGCGGAGAAGAACGGGATCGAGTTTTATAACGGTAATCTCGTCACGTGGTTTTCCGTCCTGTTCTACCGATAAGAACTCGCCCGTCCGGGCTTCCCGGACGGGCGAGCTGCATGCGCGGGCAAAAAGTTTGCCTGTACAAACAGGAATTTTCTGCTATCATATAGGCACATGGGAACTTTTGCCCAAACGGAACGTCTGAAGGATATCCACAGAGAAAGGGGTGCATCCGATGCTGAAAATCGAGCATCTGACCAAAATTTACGGAGAGAAGAAAGCTGTCGACGATCTGAGCCTGCACATCTGCCCCGGCGAGATCTACGGCTTTATCGGCCACAATGGCGCCGGCAAGACCACAACGATCAAGAGCTGCGCCGGCATTCTGCAATTTGAAAAAGGCGAGATCTACATAGATGGAAAATCTGTCAAAGAGGATCCGCTTGGCTGCAAGCAGGTGCTGGCGTATATCCCGGACAATCCGGATCTGTATGAGTTTTTGTCCGGGATCAAGTATCTGAACTTCGTGGCGGATATCTTCGGCGTGTCGAAGGCCGACCGCGAAGCGCGGATCGGGAAATATGCCGATCTGTTTGACCTGACCGGGGATCTGGCGCAGCCGGTCTCGGCGTATTCGCACGGCATGAAGCAGAAGCTGGCCATCATCTCGGCCCTCATCCATGACCCGAAGCTCATCATCATGGATGAACCGTTCGTCGGTCTCGACCCGACGGCAGCTTATCAGGTCAAGACGATCATGCGCGAGCACTGCGACCGCGGCGGTGCGATCTTCTTCTCCACGCATGTGCTGGAGGTCGCAGAAAAGCTCTGCGACAAGGTCGCCATCATCAAGCAGGGCCAGCTCATCGCGTCCGGCACAATGGACGAGGTTAAGGGCGACCAGTCGCTGGAGGACGTGTTCCTGGAGCTGGAGGGTGAAAAGAATGCTTAAAACACTGCTCCGTGTCCGGCTGGCGGCGCTGCTCGCCGCGTTCACCGGACAGAACAGGAAGCGGAAGACGCAGACGAAGGGCAAGGCCGCGGGCTATGCGCTTCTGATGCTGTACTGCTTCTGCGCGTTTACCTTCCTGTTCTATACCTCGTTTTCCCAGCTTGCCGCCGCGTTTTTCCCGCTTGGACTGGGCTGGCTGTATTTTGCGATGTTCGCCATCATGGCCTTTGCGCTCATGTTCATCGGCAGTGTGTTTTCGGCAAAATCCCAGCTGTTTGAAGCGAAGGACAACGAGCTGCTGCTGTCCATGCCGGTGAAGCCCGGCCTGATCCTGCTCAGCCGCATGGCAGCGCTTCTCGTCATGAATTTCGTGTTTGAGCTTGTCGTGGCGCTGCCGGTTCTCGTGGCGTGGCTGCGGTACGGCAGCGTGAGCGGCGCGGGCGTTCTGTCGTTTGTTTTGATCGTGCTGGCGCTGCCGCTGTTCTCGCTGGCGGTGAGCTGCCTGTTCGCGTGGCTCATCTCGCTCATTACCAGCCATATGCGCAATACGACGGTCGTGACGATGGTGCTGTCGGTCGTGTTTTTGCTGGCGTATTTCGTGTTCTGCTTCCGCATGAACGCCTACGTGACCACGCTGGCCGCCAACGGGCAGGCGATTGCGGGTGTGCTCAGCGCGGCGGCGCCGCTCGTGTGGCTGGGACAGGCTGCGGCAGACGGCAGCCTTGCGGGCCTCGGCCTGACGCTTTTGTGGACGGTTCTGCCGTTCGTGCTGGCCTATGTGCTGCTCGCGCGCAGCTTTATCCGCATCGTCACGACCAACCGCGGGCAGATCCGGGTCAGATATGAGAAAAAGGCCATGCACGCCTCGTCGCAGGATGCGGCGCTCTACCGGCGGGAGCTGGCCCGGCTGACCAGCAGCTCGGGCTATATGCTGAACGCAGGCCTCGGGCTGGTGTTTGAGCTGGCACTGGCGGTGCTGGCCGTCGTCAAGCGGCAGGAGCTCCTGACAGTTTTTCAGGTGATGCCCGCTTTGAAGCAGGCGCTCGCGCCGATCCTGCTGCTGGCGGGGATGCTGGTCTCCGGCATGGTGTTCTTCACGGCCTCCTCCGTCTCGCTGGAGGGCAAGAGCTACTGGATCGTGCGTTCCATGCCGGTCCCGACGAAAAAGGTCCTGCGGGCCAAGCTGAACCTCTCCAACAGCCTGTCAGCCGGCCCTGCGCTTTTGATGATGCTGGTGTGCGCGCTGGTGCTGGGGCTTCCGGCGGTGGAAGTGATCCTGCTGCTGGCCTGCCAGCTGCTGTTCGTGCTGTTAAGCGCCGATATTGGCCTGATGGAGGATCTGCGCCACTGCAATCTCGACTGGATCAATGAGACGCAGGCGGTCAAGCAGGGCGCGGGCGTGGTGCTCACGATGCTGATCGTGTGGGGCTTTGTGCTGGCGGTCGGCGCGGTATATTTCGCGCTGCTGGCGAGCGTGCTGACCACGCCGGTATTCCTGGCGCTGGTGCTGGCGCTCCTCGCGATTTTGTACGCGCTGAGCGGGCGCTGGCTCATGACGCGCGGCGCGAAGCGCTTTGAATCGCTCCGCTGAATCCATCATTTTCAAGCTGCCGAAAAAGGCCATGCCTTTTTCGGCAGTTTTGCGTCTTGCGCGCGCGGCGTGTATGCGGTAGAATAAGACCGTATTTTTTACGGGCAAGGGGGCGCCGGTCATGAAATATATCGCGATCTGCGGCACGGTCGGCGCCGGAAAGACGACGCTTTTACAGCGGCTGACCCGGTATCTGGGGCCGCGGGCATCGTTCCACGAGGAGCGGCCGCAGGACAATCCGTTCATCAACGACTATTATTCCGATTCCAAACGGTGGTCATTCCACTCGCAGGTGAGCTTTCTGTCGCTCTATTTTGACGATGAGACATGGCGGCCGGAGGTCGGCAATACGGAGTTTTTCTTTTTTGACCGCGCATTTCTGGAGAATCTGGTCATCGCGGAGTACCGCCGGAACCAGCAGGATCTGACGCAGGACGAATACGCAACGCTCTGCAAGCTGGCAAACGGCATTGCATCCCTGATGCCGGAGATCGACAAGTATCTCTATCTCGACTGCTCGGTCAGCACGATCATCGAGCACATGCACCAGCGCGGCCGGGACTATGAGGACGATCTGGATCTCATGTATGTATACGAGCTGAAGGAGCTGTACGACAAATGGGCGCAGACGCTCCCGCCGGAGCGGACGCTGCGCATCGATATGGACAGCGGAGAATACGATCTGGCGCAGATCGTGCGGTTTTTGGAGACCTGACGGGAAGGAGGGACGCTGCATGCAGAAGCAGGATCGGCCAATTGCTTTTTTTGACTCCGGACTTGGCGGGATCAGCGTCCTGCGCGAGACGGTGCGGCTGCTGCCGCAGGAGAATTACCTGTACTACGGGGATTCCCTGCACGCGCCCTACGGCGTCAAATCCGAACAGGAGATCCGCGCGCTGGTCGACGCGGCGATCAGGCGGCTGATCGAAGGCGGCGCGAAAGCGCTGGTCATCGCCTGCAATACGGCGACGTCCGCGGCCATCGGCATGCTGCGCGAGCAGTATCCCGAGATCCCCGTGATCGGCACGGAGCCGGCGCTGAAGCCCGCGGTGGAAAAGTATCCCGGCGGCAGGATTTTGGTGATGGCGACGCCCATGACCATCAAGCAGGAGAAATTTCAGGCGCTCAAGCGCCAGTATGACGCGCAGGCGGAGATCATCGCCCTGCCGTGCGGGGGGCTCATGGAGTTTGTCGAGCGCGGCATGCTGCGCGGGCCGGAGGTCGAGAACTATCTGTTTGACCGGCTGGAGCCGTATCTCAAGGTTCCGGTCGACGCGATCGTGCTCGGCTGCACGCATTATCCGTTTCTGACGGGCGCGATCCGGAAGCTCGTCGGGCGGCAGCCGGAAATTATGGACGGCAGCCACGGCGTTGCGATGCAGCTGCAAAGAAAATTGCAGGAGCAGGGTATGCTCCGGACAGCAGAGACCCCCGGCACGGTGGAGTTTCAGAACTCTCTCGACGAGCCGGAGATCCTGGCGCTCAGCCGGGCGTTATTTCAGTATCGCGAAGTGTGAAAAGAGCATCAGCGGCAGATATCTGCCGCTGAATTTTTTTGCAGAAAATTCGAAAAACCACTTACACTTTTCTTCGGAAATCTGGTATACTGTACTTGTAAGAAGTTGCGTTTATTCAGAAAAGAAGGAGGAAGGCTATGTTTTCAGTTGGTGAATATATCATTTACGGAGTGGAAGGCGTATGCGAGGTTGAGGAAGCGGGACGGCTGAAGGTTTCCGGATTGGATAAAAACCGGGACTATTACCGGCTCCGCCCGTATTACCACGGCGGCACGATCTATACGCCGGTCGACGGAAAAGCGGTCATGCGCCCGGTTCTGACGCGGGCGGAGCTGGACGGCCTTCTTCCGCGCCTGCAGCAGATGGAGCCGCTGGAGGATATCCCAGCGGACAGCCGCGCCGCCGGAGAATACTACCGCGGGATCCTGGCGGAGCATGACTGCGTCAAGCTCCTGCGCCTGTGCAGGACGCTCCACCGGCGGCAGAAGCAGCTTGCCGCCATCCGCCGGACCGTCAGCTCGACCGAGCTGCGCAGCTGGAAGCTGGCGGAGGAGCTGCTCTACGGCGAATTTGGCTTCGTCCTCGGCATCTCCCCGGCACAGGTGAAGGAGAATTTGAAAAAAACGCTGGAAGAATAGACAGATACATAAAACACGGGCCGCCCGGCTGGGCGGCCCGCTTGTTGTATGGAGCTTCAGACGGCTGCGCCGTCGATATGGCGCTGGATGCGGTTGACGATCATTTCGAGCGCGATGAGATTTTTTCCGCCCTCGGGGACGATGATGTTGGCGTTCTTCTTGCTCGGCTCCACATAAAGCTCGTGCATGGGCTTGACGGTCGTCAGATACTGCTCAATGACGGAGTCGATGCTGCGGCCGCGCTTTTTGACATCGCGGCGGATACGGCGGCACAGACGCACGTCGGCGTCGGCGTCGACAAAGATGCGGATGTTCATTTCATCGCAGAGCGTCTTGTCCACAAAGATCATGATGCCCTCGACCACGATGACCTTCCGCGGCTCGATGTGCAGAACCTCGTCTGCGCGGTTGTGGATGGTATAGTCATAGGTGGGGCAGTCGATCGCCTGACCGGATTTCAGCAGGCGCAGATGCTCGATCATCATATCGGTGTCGAATGCGTCCGGGCAGTCGTAGTTGAGGTGGGTGCGCTCCTCATAGCTCATTTCGTCGTGCCGCTTGTAGTAGTTATCATGGCTGAGCACGCTGATATTATCGCCGAAGCGATTCATGAGCGCCTTGACAAGCGTCGTTTTTCCGCTGCCGGTTCCGCCGGCGACACCAATGACGATCACATCTGACATATCTCTATCTCCTCTTTATTCTGTTACGATCCCGTAAATGAGCGGCTGCGCAGCCGGAGCGGTTTCGCCCCAGCGGAGCGCCTCCAGAAAGACGCGCTCGGCGTCCGGAAGCGTCTCGGGCCGGTTCGTGTGCAGAACGGCAAGCGTCTGGCCCTTTTCGATCCTCGCACCGGTCTTTTCCTTCAGGACGATGCCTGCGGCAAAGTCGATCACGTCGTCCTTCGTCTTGCGGCCTGCACCGAGGATCGCGGAGCTCTCGCCGATCTTCTGCGCGTCCATGTGCAGCAGGTATCCGCTCTGCGGCGCTTTCAGCTCGTATTGGACGGACGCCTGCGGCAGAAGGCTCACGTCGTCCAGCACGCGCGCATCGCCGCCCTGCGCGGCGATCCAGCGCTTCATCTGCGCGAAGGCCCGGCCGGAGGAGATGGCGTCCTGCGCCTGCTTTGTAGCTTCCTCGATGGGCCAGCCGTTGCACAGATGCAGCATATTGGCCGCCAGCGTAACGCAAACGCCGGTCAGATCCGGGCAGCCATGTCCCTGCAGGACCTCGACCGCTTCGCGCACCTCAAGGGCGTTGCCGATGTAGAAGCCGAGCGGAATATCCATGTTGGACATGACGGCGACCACATTCCGTCCGCAGGCGCGGCCGATACGCACCATGCTCTCGGCGAGCCTTCTGCCGTCCTCCAGCGTCTTCATGAATGCGCCAGAGCCGATCTTGACGTCCAGCACGATCGAATGCGCGCCGGCTGCGAGCTTTTTGGACATGATAGACGAGGTGATGAGCGGCAGAGAGTCGATCGTCGCCGTGACGTCACGCAGGGCGTAGAGCTTTTTGTCGGCGGGCGTCAGATTGCCAGACTGGCCGATGACGGCCACGCCGACATCCTCGACCTGCTGCATGAACGCTTCAGCCGAGAGCGTGGTCTGGTAGCCGGGAATAGATTCGAGCTTGTCGACCGTGCCGCCCGTATGGCCGAGCCCGCGGCCGGACATTTTGGCCATCTTGCCGCCGAGCGAGGAGACGATCGGCGCAACGATGAGCGTCGTCTTATCGCCGACGCCGCCGGTGGAGTGCTTGTCGACGGACTTGTCGCCGAAGTGGCTGAGATCGACGGTGTCGCCGGAATGCATCATGGCGTCGGTCAGAACGGCAGTCTCGTGGTCGGTCATGCCCTTGTAGAACACGGTCATGGCGAAAGCGGACATCTGATAGTCCGGAATGGAGCCGTCGGTGAAGCCCTGAATGATAAAGCGGATCTCGTCGTCGGTCAGGACGCCGCCATCACGCTTTTTTTCAATGAGATCGACCATTCGCATGGAAAAAAACCTCCTGAATGTGAAATGAAGGCTCCGGCAAGTCCATAGGGCTTGCCGGAGACAAACTTGCAGTTATCGCTGGCCCTTATCGTAGGGGATGCCCTCGGCCTTCGGTGCGCGGGAATTTTTCGACGTGAAGGCAAGGACGATCAGCGAGATGATGTACGGCAGCATGTTGTATACGCCGCTGGGGATGTTGAGACTGACAAGGAAGCCAAAGCCAAAGTAGACGTTGGACAGCGCACGGAACAGGCCAAACAGCAAAGCCGCCAGCGCGATGCGCGTCGGCTTCCACTGGCCGAAGATCATAACGGCGAGGGACAGGAAGCCGAAGCCCGCCACGCCGTATTCAAATTTCCACTCGCTGACGCCGCAGGTGATATACACGATGCCGCCCAGACCGCCGAGCAGACCGGAGATCAGAACGCCGGCCCAGCGCATCTTGTAGACATTGATGCCGACGCTGGCCGCCGCCTGCGGATGCTCGCCGCAGGCCATCAGGCGCAGGCCGAAGCGCGTCTTATAGAGCGTGATATAGGAGATCACCAGCGCAATGACAGCCACGACCATGAACCAGTTGAACTCAAACGAGCCGATGTTCACGAGGAACGCCTTTTTCGGCTCGACGTACTGGATGGTGGAGGAGACGTCGTTGGGGTTGGCAGCGGTGTTGATGGCCTTGACGATGACCGTCGCGGCGGCAGTGCCGAGGATGTTCATGGCGGTGCCGACGATGGTCTGATCCGCCTTGCAGTTGATGGCGGAGACGGCCAGCAGCGCGGAATAGAGCATGCCGCCCGCGATGCTCGCGAGAATGACGAGCAGGATCATCACGATGTTGGGCGTGCCTGCCGGCAGATAGCGCATGGTGAGCGCGCCGGCCAGCGCGCCGATGACCATGATGCCCTCAAGGCCGAGGTTGATGACGCCGGAATGCTCCGAGAAACAGCCGCCCAGCGCCACGAGCAGAAGGACGGACGCGAACAGAAGCGTATATTGCAGCAGAAGGGTCATGCCCGCTCGCCTCCTTTCCCGGCGGCCTGCGCCGCCTTGTGCGCTTTCTTTTCCTCATGGCGGGCGATCCAGCCGTTCATGGCCGTCTTGAAGAACAGAACGAAGCTGCACAGATAGATGATGATGGCGGAAATGAGATCGGAGATCTGCGAGCAGTACAGCGACTTATCGACATACGCGCCGCCGGCGGTGATATGCTGGATGAAGAACGACGCAAAGATCGAGCCGATCGGGCTGAGTCCCCCGAGGAAGGCGGCGGCAATGCCGTTGAAGCCCATGGAGGGGACGGAGGAATAGGTGCACTGCCACTGCTCATAGCCCGTCTGGTACAGAAGTGAAGCGCCCAGACCTGCCAGCGCGCCGCCGATGGCGAGCGTCAGGATGATGTTGCGCTTTTCAGCCATGCCGCAGTATTTGGCGGCGTTGGGGTTATTTCCGGTGGCCTTCAGCTCATAGCCGAAGAGCGTCTTGGACAGGACGACCCAAATGACGATCGCACAGACGATGGCGATGGGGATGGCAATGGTGACGTACTGGTTGCCGCTCAGAAGCTTCGAGAGACTGATGCTGGGCAGGATGGCCTGTGCGCCCTCAGCCTTGAGCTGGAAGGTGTAGGGGCTGGTCGGCTCCTTGACGTTGGTCAGGAGCATGTTGGTCGTATAGAGTGCGATCCAGTTGAGCATGATGCCGGAGATGACCTCGCTGACATTGAAATAGCTCTTGAGAAGCCCGGAGATCGTGCCGAGCAGCGCGCCGGCCACGATGGCCAGCAGCATGCACGGCAGCCAGTGCCAGTGCAGGTACAACGCCGCGTACAGACACGCGCATGCGCCTGCGACATACTGACCGGCCGCGCCGATGTTGAACAGGCCGACCTTGTAGACGAACAGGACGCTCAGCGAGCACATAAGCAGCGGAGCCGTCCGCACGAGGGTGTTGCCGAGGTATTTGAGCTGCGCTTTTCCGCTGGAATAGGTCATGAAGTTCTTCATGACGTTCGTGATGGCGCCCCATGCGCCCGCGGGGTTAATGAGCAGCAGCACGAGATAGCCGAGGAAAAGGCCGAGCAGGATGCACAGCAGCGACGTCAGAAGCGACTGCACGCCCGGATTTTTCAGAATGTTCTTGTTCTGCTTCATGCTTTCACCTCATCTCTCTTGGCACCGGCCATGTAGAGACCCAGCTCCTCCTGCGTGGTGGACTTCGGGTCCAGCTCGCCGACGATCTCACCCTCGTACATGACGAGAATGCGGTCCGGCACGTCCATGACCTCGTCCAGCTCCAGCGAGACCAGCAGAACGGCCTTGCCGGCGTCGCGCTGGGCGACGAGCTGCTTGTGGATATATTCGATCGCGCCGACGTCAAGACCGCGGGTCGGCTGCACGGCAACGAGCAGCTCGGGATCCTTGTCGATCTCACGCGCGACGATCGCCTTCTGCTGGTTGCCGCCGGACATGCTGCGTGCCGGGGTCAGCGGGCCCTGACCGGAGCGGACGTCATACTGCTCGATCAGCCGTTCGGCGTACGCGCGGATGTTTTTCCGGCGCAGGAAGCCGGCCTTGTCGGTAAACTCCGGCTCAAAATAGCGCTGCAGAACCATATTGTCCTCGAGCGTATAGTCAAGGACGAGACCGTGCTTGTGCCGGTCCTCGGGGATGTGGCTCATGCCCATGGTGCTGCGCTGGCGGATGGACGCGTGGGTGATATCCTTACCCTCGAGTGTGATCTTGCCGTGCACGGCAGGCTCCAGCCCGGTCAGCGCGTAGACAAGCTCGGTCTGGCCATTGCCGTCGATGCCGGCGATGCAGACGATCTCGCCTGCACGAACCTTGAACGAAATGTCCTTGACGGCGTTGTTCTTATGAACCTTGGACGCGACCGTCAGATGCTCGACGGAGAGCACCTCGTCTCCCGTGTGCAGCGGGCCCTTTTCCACGTGGAAATTGACGTTCCGGCCGACCATCATGGCGGAAAGCTCCTCCGCCGTCGTATGCGCGGTCTCTACGGTGCCGATGCATTTGCCCTTGCGCAGGACGGTCACGCGGTCGGAGACCTCCATGATCTCGGCGAGCTTGTGCGAGATGAAGAGGATGCTCTTGCCCTCGGCTGCGAGGTTCTTCATGATCTGCATGAGCTCTTCGATCTCCTGCGGCGTCAGAACGGCGGTCGGCTCGTCGAAGATCAGGATCTCGTTGTCACGGTAGAGCATCTTGAGAATTTCGGTTCTCTGCTGCATGCCGACGGTGATATCCTCGATGATAGCGTCGGGATCGACGTGCAGGCCGTATTTCTCAGACAGCCCCAGAACCTTTTTCCGGGCGTCCTGCTTCTGCAAAAAGCCCATTTTGTTCGGCTCGACGCCGAGAATGATGTTGTCGAGGACAGAGAAGCACTCGACCAGCTTGAAGTGCTGATGAACCATGCCGATGCCGAGCGCATTGGCGTCATTCGGGTTGCGGATCTCGACCTTGCGGCCGTCCTTGTGGATCTCGCCTTCCTCCGGCTGATAGAGACCGAAGAGGACGCTCATGAGCGTCGACTTGCCTGCGCCGTTTTCGCCAAGCAGGGCGTGGATCTCTCCCTTTTTGAGCTTCAGGGTGATGTTGTCGTTGGCGATGATTCCGGGGAAACGTTTGGTGATGTTCAGCATTTCAATGGCGTACTGCGTTTCCAAATCTTTTCGCCCTCCTTCCGTTTTTATGGCCCGCGCTTGCGAGGACGGAAACCATTGTATCCAGTATACTATATTTGTGCGAATAAAGCAAAATGTTTTTCCGCTTTCCAAACGTTTTCAGAAAATCCGTGCAAAAAAAGTGTGCAGGCCGGAGCCTGCACACTTTTGAAATGTACCTTACTTCAGGTTGCCGAGATCCTCAACGTTGACGTTGGTGACAGCGGGCATAGCCGTCGTGTCGTTGGAGACGGTGACCTCACCGGCGAACATGGCAGCGACGAGCGCTTCGTAGTCAGCCAGCGTGAACTTGCCGTCCTCGAACTGCGTGGTAGCAGTCGGGATCTGGACGTAGTTCTCTTCCGGGTTGGCAGAGACGAGACCCAGGGTATCGATCTTGCCGCCGTAGTTGGCAAAGTTGCCGGCCACGACTTCGGAGAGCATGTGCTTGACAGTGGGAGCAAGGCCCTTCATTGCGGAGGTAACGGTCATGCCTTCGCCGTAATCGCCGTCAATGATGGCAGCCTGGTCGACGTCAACGCCGATGACCTTGCCGCCGACCTTGGCAGCAGCCTCAGCCGCGGAGGAGTAGATGCCGCCGCCGCAGGCGAAGACGATCTCCGTGCCGCCCTGATACCAGGTGTCCATTGCGGCGGTGATGTCGCCGTCGCCGTAGAACTGGTTGCCGTAAGCGTACTTGAGGTCGACAGTGACGTCGAGCTCCTTGGCAGCAGCGTCAACGCCCTGCACATAGCCGTAGCCGTAACGGACGACTGCCGGAACAGCCATGCCGCCCAGGAAACCGAGCTTGGTGTAGCCAAGCTTCACAGCTGCGTAACCGGCCATGTAGCCGCACAGCTCTTCCTGATAGACAGCGCAGTAGAGGTTGGAGGGCAGGGTGTAGTCATCGCCCAGATCGCCGGCACCGACGTCCAGAGCAATGAAGGTGACCTCGGGATAGATGTCGGCAGTTTCCTTGATGGCGCCTGCGAAAGCGTAGCCGGGCATCACAACAACGTTGTAGCCCTCGTCGATCGCGGATTCGATCATGGCGACACGCTCGGCGTCGGAGTCACCGGCGGGCTTGAAATAGTTGAACTGCAGGCCGTTGGCCTCGCAGAACTCCTTGCAGGCCTCGTAGGTGGTCTGGTTGAAGGACTGGTCGGTGATATCGCCGTAGTCGGTGATCATGGCAACGGAGTAGGCTGCATCAGTGGCAGGCTCCTCGGTCTCGTCCGGCTCTTCGGTCTCGGCCGGAGCTTCCGGCTCGGTGGCGGCGGTGTCGTCAGCAGCGGGCTCATTGGTCGTTTCCGGTTCGGCGGGCGTGGTGTCGTCAGTCTTGGATGCGCAAGCAGCAAGGCTCAGAACCATGACCAGAACCAGAAGCAGTGCAAGATACTTCTTCATTTGAAAATCTACCTCTTTCATAAAGATATTCCCCGCAGACCGGCGCAAAGCGCCTGCCGGCGGCAGAACTGACCGCGAGGGTCAGTTTTCATTATATCAGCTTTCTGCCGTGAATGCAATGCTATTTCTCGGATACCGGCGGGATTTTTAACTCTTTTTCAGCTGAAGCAGCAGCTTCAGCATACGGATCGCGGCTTTTTCCAGCCCGATCCGGTCATTTTCGAGCGTCTCATCGCCCCAGAGCATGCCGCGGTAGCCGCAGTCGAGCAGCCATGCGCGCAGAAGCGGGCTGTTCTCCGTGAGCTGCTGGCCGGAGATGGTGCAGGCGGGCAGCTTTGCCGCGCGGCAGGCGGAAGCCGCGATCTCAAACGGCAGGCCGTAGCACTCGCGCAGCGCGGCCTGCGAGACCGAAACCTCCTGCGGCAGATCGCCGGCATGCAGAACGGCCGCGCCATAGGGCCACGCGCCGTCCGTCAGCGCGGCGGTCATGCGCCCGCAGACAACCGGATCCTCCGACCACTTTGCAGAGAATCCCCTCTCCTGCGGCGTGCGCATCACGCCGCTGTCCGGCCCCAGCCACAGCTGCACGCCGAACTCTGCCATTTCCAGCCCCACGGCGCGCCCGACCGACCGGACGACGTCCGGGTCAAACGAGCATGCGAGAAGCGCTGGCGCGGGGAAGACGGTCGCGCACTGGCGGCGGGTAATTTCGCCGGTCTGATCATCCGGGACGTCCCGCAGCAATTGCAGGCCCTGCGCGCCGCCGGCAATTTGCAGCGCCGGGATCCCATAGCGCTCCAGCTCCGCCGAAGCGCCCATGGCACCGGGCACGGCGGACGGCTGATCGCCGAAGCCGCAGACAAGCGTTTGCAGGTTCTCCAGATCCATGTCGGCGACCAGATGGAACACGCTGCACGCGCCTGCGCGAACGTCCATGAGCGTGTGCCGCTCGCCGTCCGGGCGGCAGCCAGTGAATTTCTGTCCCTTTTTGCGGCTGCGGCGGGGAAGATTGCGGTCGGAGAAGCGGATGGCGTGCTTATGCGCCTGTTCGATCTCATCCAGCTCCTCGGGATACTGGAAGCAGACGTCCTCCGGGCGCTTACGCTCGGAAACGGGAGGCAGCGCAAACGGCTCGGCAGCCTGCACCACGGCGCTGCGTGTCAGGCGGATGGAACCGGCCAGATACGCAGACCGGCTGTTCGTGCCGATGCGGATATCATAATAGCCCGCGTCCAGCACGAACGCGTGCGCGCTCTCGCGGTAGACGGAAAGCTCCGTAATCGGGAAGCGCAGATGCACCGTCTGGCGCTCGCCGGGCGCGAGCAGGCGGCTTTTCTGGAAGCAGTCCAAAAAGCTCACCGGACGGGTCAGATCGCCCGCCGGGCGGGTCACATAGACCTGCACCAGCTCGCTCGCCGCGAAGCGGCTGCCAGTGTTGACGAGCTCCGCGCTCACGCTGACATCGCAGCCGTCAAGACCGGCCGAAACGCTGCCAAATTCGATTTTTCCATAGCCAAGACCATGGCCGAACGGATACCGCATGGGCGTGCCGAAGGAGTCAAAATAACGCAGACCGGAGAATTGGTCGACCGCGGCGCAGGCATCGCGGAAGCTCTCGGCAGCTTCCGGCCAGCTGTGCGCCAGATGGCCGGACGGCATGACCTTCGCCGTCAGCACATCGGCCAGCGCGCCGCCGGCTTCCTGCCCGGCAAGGCCGAGGAAGACGATCGCGCCGCACGAGAGCGCGGCTTCGTTCAGCCCCAGATAGCCCGGCGCGGCGATAACGAGCACCGTCCGCTCAAACACGCTGTTCACACGCGTGAGCATGGCGGTCTCTTCGTCCGTCAGGCGCAGGTCATAGTGCTCCGGCGTGCGGCCGATGACGATGACGGCAGCCGCGCAGTCGTGGTGCAGGGCGCCGAAATCGAGGTTCGTCAGCGGCAGCTCGCCGCCCTCCGGGTGCTCCATCGCCCACGTGCGGTATTTGCGGGCAAGCAGGCCGTCCGGACGGACTGCGTCAGATGCGCAAAGGCCGTCCAGCGCGCCGATCGCGCGCCACGGCGTCATGGAAGCTTCGAATGCCGGCGTTTGCAGCTGGCGGATGCCGAAAACGGCGATGGGCAGCGGTGCGCCGTCCTCCGCAGGAAGGAGCGGAAGCGTCTCGGCGGTATTTTTGAGCAGCACGATCCCGGCTGCCGCGGCTGCGCGCGCAGTAAGCGCGTGGCCGCTCATTCTGGGCGTAATATCCATATGTATCTCCTGTTCGGTTGTCAAAGTGTGGGCAATTATTCTATAAATATCATAGCACACTTTTCTGCAAACGGAAACAGGAAAACGCCCGGCAGGCCGGATTTTACAAAATGTTCACGCAAACGCGCGCGCCGGCAGTATAATATCTTTTAAAAAGGTATGAAGGGAGAGCTCTTCCATGGCAAAATCCATCCTGATCGTAGAAGACGATCCGAATATCTCCGAGCTTGTCCAGATGTATCTGGAAAAGGAAGGCTATACCACAAAGATCGCAGCCGACGGCGGGCAGGCCGTCGATCTGTTCCGGCAGATGCGGCCGGATCTGGTGCTGCTGGACATCATGCTGCCGGTTCTGGACGGCTGGGGCGTGCTGCGCACCATCCGGCAGGACAGCAAGACGCCCGTCATCATGCTGACGGCCAAGGGCGAGACGAACGACAAGGTGCAGGGGCTCAAGCAGGGCGCGGACGATTATCTCACCAAGCCCTTTGAGATGAAGGAGCTGCTTGCGCGCGTGGAGGCCGTTCTGCGCCGCGCCGGCGGCGAGGACGACAAGACCAAGCCGCGCCGGCTGGTCTTTGACAAGCTGATCATCGATCTTGACTCGTTCGAGCTGATCGTCGACGGCAAGCGCATCGAGACGCCGCCGAAGGAGATGGAGCTTCTGTTCCATCTGGCTTCCAGCCCGAACCGCGTCTTTACGCGCAACCAGCTGCTCGACGAGGTCTGGGGCTTTGATTATTTCGGCGACAGCCGCACCGTCGACGTCCATGTCAAGCGCCTGCGTGAAAAGCTCGAGGGCGTTTCGGACAAGTGGAGCCTGAAGACGGTCTGGGGCGTCGGATATAAATTCGAGGTCCTGTAAGCATGAAAACAACGTTCGGACGGCAGTTCGCCCTCATTGCGGCACTGCTGCTGGTCTGCATGATCTTTACGGGCGTCTCGTTCCGGTTTCTGATGCTGGGGTATCTGAAAAGCGAAAAGCGCGAGACGCTCTCGGCCGACGCACAGGCCGTCGCTTCGCTGGCCGAAGCGTATGACTCCACCGGCGAGCTGGAGGAGAACTGGGATTTCCGGCTGAGCCTGTCTCTGTTCTCCGACGTCGGCGAAGCGGAAGCGCTGGTCTGCGACGAGAACGGCTTTGTCGTTCTGTGCTCGTGCGACGAGTTTAACTGCCAGCATATCGGCCGGCAGGTGGATACCTCGCTCATCACGCAGATCGACGCGGACGGCCAGACGTTCCGCACCGGCGCGCTGACCGGCATCCACGACGATACACGCTATATTGCCGGACGCCCCATCATCTCCAACGCGACCGGCGAGACGATCGGCTATGTCGTCATTTCCTCCGATATGACGCAGATCACCGATTTTATGAAGCGCAGCACGTCTTTGTTTTTCTATGTGGCCATTGTCGTGCTGGTTCTGGCCATGGGCGCGGCCACGTTCCTCTCGCACCAGCAGGTACAGCCGCTGAGCAAGGTCGCGGAAGCGGCGCGGCGCTTTGGCCGGGGCGAGCTCGATACGCGCGTCGAGGTGCCGGAGGGCTGCGGCGAAGAGATCATCGATCTTGCCAACGCGTTCAACACCATGGCGGATTCTCTGGAAAAATCCGAGCAGCGCCGGCAGGAGTTCGTGGCGAACGTGTCGCACGAGCTGAAAACGCCGATGACCACCATCGGCGGCTATATCGACGGCATGCTGGACGGGACGATCCCGCCGGAAAAGCAGCAGCATTACATGCAGATCGTCTCCGGCGAGGTGCGCAGGCTCTCGCGGCTCGTGCGCAACATGCTGGACATCGCCAAGCTTCAGGCCATGGGCGTGGAGGAGAGCCGCAAATCGCGGTTCGATCTCGGCGAGACGATGAGCGACGTGCTCATCACCTTTGAGCAGAAGATCTATAACAAGCATCTCGACGTGCGCGTCGATCTGCCGGACAAGCCGGTCTGGACGCGCGCCGAGCGCGACAGCATCACGCAGGTCATCTATAACCTGATCGACAACGCCATCAAATTCTGCCCGGACAGCGGGCGGCTTGCCCTGCGGCTGGAGACCGACGGCGGCAAGGCGCGCGTGACGGTCGAAAACACTGGCCCGACCATCGACAAGGACGAGCTGCCGCTGCTGTTTGACCGCTTCCACAAGGCAGACAAGTCCCGCTCCGCGGACCGCGAGGGCTGGGGCCTTGGACTGTACATTGCAAAGACGATCGTCGGCGCGCACGGCGGCGATATCTGGGCGACGAGCGAAAACGGCGTCACGCAGTTTATCTTCACGCTCCCGACCGTGCGCTAAGTATTTACAGAACGTTCAACGTCTGTTCAAATTCCAGAGCTATACTATGGACGATAGAAAACAGTATCCCGGTAACGATAAGAAGGTGTCTGATATGAGCTTTGATAATAACGGCTTCTATGACGACAATTCCACAAAGAACTGGCAGCCGCAGCCGACCCCGATGGAGGATCGCCGCCGCAAGCATACCGGCCGCTGGGTCACGGCGATCCTGGTCGTCGCGGTTCTGGCAATGGCCACGGCCGGCGCCGTGCATCTGATCCGCGACGTCGGCGTGACGCTCAACCGCTCGGATGACGGCTTCCTGCTGCAAGTCGGCAGCCGCCCGACCGAGAGCCAGCAGCCGTCCGACGTGCAGGCCGCCGCATCCGAGAGCAGCGCGCCCGCGGAGCAGCCCGCCGCAGCGCAGCAGCCCGCCGCGGCGCAGCAGGATCTGCCGGAGCTGCAAATCGAGCAGTCGCCCGCCGGCGCGCCGACCGTCTCCTCAGAAAGCAGCGACGCACTCAGCCTACAGGAGATCTACCGGCAGTGCATCGGAAGCGTCGTGTCCATCATGACAGTGACACAGTCCGGCAAGGCTTCGGGCACCGGCATCATCATGTCGGACGACGGCTATATCATCACGAACCACCACGTCATTGAAAACGCGCAGGCGGTCAGCGTCATGACCAACGGCGGGCAGGAGTATTCCGCATCCATCATCGGCAGCGACGAGACGAGCGATCTGGCTGTCCTGAAGATCGAAGCCAGCGGCCTGCAGGCCGCGCAGTTCGGCGATTCGTCCGTTTTGCAGGTCGGCGACAGCGTCGTCGCTATCGGCGACCCGCTGGGCGTCACGCTGCGCGGCACGATGACCGACGGCATCATCTCCGCCATCAACCGCGATCTGACGGTCAATGACCGCACGATGAACCTCATCCAGACGAACGCCGCTCTCAATAACGGCAACTCCGGCGGGCCGCTTATCAACTGCTATGGGCAGGTCATCGGCATCAACACCATGAAGATGAGCAACTTCTATACCTCGTCCTCCACGGTCGAGGGCATCGGCTTTGCCATTCCGATCGACACCGCCAAGCCCATCATCGACGAGCTGATCGAAAAGGGCTATGTCTCCGGCCGTCCGGCCATCGGCATCGACGGCGAGACGCTCCCGGCCACATACCGGATCTATTACCGCCTGCCGGAGGGCATTTATGTCACACGCGTCTACGCCAGCAGCGACGCCGCAGCCAAGGGCATCAGCGAGGGCGATATCATCACGGCCATCAACCAGACGAGCGTGACCTCGATGGAGCAGCTCAACCGCGTCAAGAACCAGTTCACCGCCGGCGAGACCGTCACCCTGACAATCTACCGCGGCGGCACATATTACGACGTGGACATCATCCTGATGGACCGGGCAAACGCATAAGAAGCAATACAGAACTGCACTGCTTTTTGATGGGCAGTTCATGGAGCGTATCGGTACCGATACGCTCCATTTCTCATACCGACATGCCTACAGGCCCTTGGCTCTCCCTCCGGGAGAGCTGTCACCGCAGGCGACTGAGAGGGTTTTGGGTCAGCGTTTCCCCTCTCCGTCTTCGCTGCGCTCAGCCACCTCTCCCAACGGGAGAGGCAATGGATGCACGCTTATCTCGCGGCATGGCCTAATTTTTATCTTGCCGGACGGGCAGACAAGGGGTATAATTGAGACAGGATTTACAAGAGGAGGCGTTCTGCCATGAGAAGAGCCGAGCGGGAGGTCACGGATCGCGGACAGCTGCTGGAGATCATCGGCCGCTGCACCTGCTGCCGCGTCGCGTTTTCCGACCCGGAGGGCGCGTATATCGTGCCGCTGAGCTTTGCCTTTGTGCCGGGGCAGCCGGACCGGTTTTATTTCCACGGCGCAAAGACGGGCCGCAAGGCGTCGCTCATCGCGCAAAAACCGAAGGTGGGCTTTGAGCTGGACTGCGCCTACGAGCTCGTCGCCGGGCAGAGCGGCTGTCAGTATTCCTGCCGCTACCAGAGCATCGTCGGCACGGGCGTGATCGGCGAGGCACAGGACACGGAGGAGAAAAAACAGGCGCTTTCCGCCCTCATGCAGCAATATGAGCCGTCCCGCAGCTTCGTCTTCACCGACGAGCAGGCGCAGGCCGTGGCGGTATACCGGCTGGATGTGACGGCCATGACCGGAAAGCAGCGTCAGTAAAGGAGAAATAAGAAGCATGAACGACTTTGAATTGCAGCATCTGCCGGAAACGTACCGGCCGCTGTCCCCGTGGACATATTTTGGGCTGGGGATCCTGTATTCCCTGCCGCTCGTGGGCTGGATCTTTTTGATCGTCCACGCCATCGGCAGCATGAACATCAATCGCCGCAACTATGCCCGCAGCTATTTCTGCGTCTATGTGCTGGCGATCGTCCTGATCGCCGTGCTGGCCGCGATGGGCGTCCTGAGCAGCATCGGCCAGAGCTTCAGCGGTACGTTCGCGTGAGGTAAAGTTACACAAAAACACAAATACCGGCTCGGTTCGAGCCGGTATTTTGTGTTCTGCCGGGAAATATTTCCTAAATGTGGGGTTGGGCGTTCTGTTTCGACAAATTTCGCACCCGTCTTGTGCTATGTTGAGCGTGCAAGGCGGCCGGTTCCAGCTGGATGACAGCTGCGGTCCGGTCATCCGGCTCTGACTCGCTGGCGCACGCGACGACCCCGGCGGCCAGCTCCCTTGGCGGAAGCGTCCCGCAGGCACGCAGATACTGCTCGCAGACCGTCTCGGGCACGCCGTCGGTGGTAAGCACCAGCTGCTCTCCTCTCTGCAAGGACAGCCTGACGCACCCGGTCTGATGGATCTCTCCCACATCAAGCCCGGGCGGCAGTGAGGCTGTCCCGATTTTTTTGACCGCGCTGCCCTTTTTGAGATACGAGGGGGCCGCGCCCCACTTATAAAGCGAGCCTTCGCCGCTTTTCAAGTCCAGCTCCAACAGATCGACGGTGGAAAAGCAGCCGTCGCCGCGCAGAAGATAGAGTTCATTCAGCATCTGCATCGCTTCCTGCGCGGCCATGCCGAGCGTCAGAAGCGATCGCAGCGCAGCGATGGCTTCCTCCGCGTCGGCCTTTGCAGCGCTGCCGGTGCCCATGCCGTCGCACAGAAGCACATACTGTGTACTGCCGCAGAGAAAGCTCGTCCCGCAGTCGCCGCAGAAGCTGTCGCCGCGCAGGCCGATGGCGCGCACGCCAAGAAGCATCCGGTAGGCGGCCGGCTCCTCCGGCTGCGGTCTGCGGCAGAGCGCGCGCAGAAGCCCGGCCAGATGGCCATAGACCGCGCCCGCGATCCGTTCGGCTTCCTCGCAGCGCGCGCGTGCTTGCAGCTGCGACCGCTGCGCGCGCAGCGCGTGGCTGACGGCGTCCGAAAACGCGTCCGCGCGGATGCACCGGGCAAGAAAGTCTGCGGACAGCGCCGCTTCGCCGGACTGCGCGGGGTGAAGAAGCGTCTCGGCGCAGGCGGACAGCGCACGGTAGGTCTCGTCCGCCTGCTCGCGCCAGCACTGCTGGCGCTTGATGCAGCCGCGGCAGACGGTGTCAGCGGCGCTGTCGAAGATCAGCGCGGCGGAGATCGGCTCCTCCGGCGGTGCCTGCGTCAGCTTCGCTTCCATGCGCTGCAAAACCTCTGCGGCATCCAGCAGCGGCTGCCGGGGCAGCTGCTGCGGCGCTTTGCCCGGCTCCGGCAGAGAAATGCGCGGCAGGACGCAATAGAAGGTCGCGCCCATCAGGGTACCCAGCGTCCAGCCCGCATGCTCGCCGCCCCAGATGAGGACGGACAGAAGATAGGTTCCTGTGAACGAAGCTGCCTGCACGGCCTTTCGCGGCGCGCAGAAGCGCCCGGCAAGCGCTGACAGACAGAAGCAGGCCGTCTGCGGCGGCGTGGGCGTACAGCCCAGATCGAGCACCAGCCCGCAGACTGCACCGGCAGGAATGGCATAGGCGCTGCCGGCGGCGCAGAGCGAAAGATACGCGGCAAAGCCGACGCCCAACGGCACGCCGAACGGCAGCCGCACGCGGATCAGCCCCGCCAGCAGACACACGGCCGCGGCATAGGGCCGAAGCCGCCCGCCCTGTCGGTCGGAGAGCGCGCGGACGCTCAGAACCAGCAGCGCAAGGCGCAGCACGAGCCTTAAAATCGCTTCGCCCGCGCCGCTCTCCCGCAGAACAAAGATGCCGCCCAGAAGCAGATACACGCCGCCTGCGGCCGCCGGTATGAACCAGTGCTTGTCCTCCGGCAGAAGCTCCTGAAACAGGCAGCTGCCCGCAAGCAGCAGAAATCCCGCCGCAACCGGCTCCAGCGCGGCGGAAAGCCCCCAGAAGACCGCGTAGCCCAATACCGCGCCCGCGTAGGCGCATACGGCGCTCAGTCCGAACGGCAGCGCGCAGACCGGCGCGAGCGCCAGCGGCACATGCGCCTGCAAAAGCGACGCGCCGGCCAGAAGAAAGCAAAACGCAGCGCTGCCGAGCGCCTGCACGCTCAAGCGGAGAAACGGCCGCCCGTCCCAGAATGCCCGCAGCCGCTGCGGCAGCTGCCGGAGGGCCGATTGCGCCTGATGCATGATACCGCCTCCTCGGTGTTTCTTCGCGCAGTTTAGCATGGGGCGGCAGAAAAGCGCGTCGGGAAATGGCAGAGGAAATCCGGCGCGCGGGAGAAGACTTTTTTGCCCCGCGGGATCACCGCGCTTGCGTTTATGGGCAAAATGACGTAGAATGAAGAAAACCCGGAAAGCGAGGAGCAAAAACCGTGGGAACGGAAACGGAGATCAAGCTGGAGGTCGGGGAGTTGCAGCTGCTGGACTGCATTCTGTGCAGCCCCATGATCACATCGCGCATGCAGACCCCCTTTACCTACCTGCGCATGCAGACAACCTATTACGACACAGAGGACGGCGCACTGGAGAAAAACCGCTGGATGCTGCGTCTGCGCACGGAGAACGACCGGAGCGTCGTCACCATGAAAACGCCCGGCGCGGGCCATACCCGCGGCGAGTGGGAATGCGAGTCGGCGTATCTGGACGAAGCGCTGCCGAAGCTCGCGGCGCTAGGCGCGCCGGAGGCGATCGGAGCCTTGCAGGCCGACGCGCTGCTGCCGGTCTGCGGGGCGAAATTTACCCGCATCACGGCGGAGCTGACGCTGGATGGCGGAACGCGCTGCGCCGTTTGCGGCGACGTGGGCGAGCTGACGGGCGGCGGGCAGAAGCAGCTTCTGTGCGAGCTGGAGCTGGAGCTGACCGAGGGCAGCGAGCAGACGATGCAGGCGTATGCAGACAGTCTCATGGCGCAGTTCCATCTTTCCGAGCAGCCGCTCAGCAAATTGCAGCGGGCAAGAGCCCTGACAAAATAAGAACAGAACGATCTGCCGCAGCGGCAGAAAACGGAGGATCACACATGGATATCAGCAAAAAGACCAATCTCACGATGCTGTGCGATTATTACGAGCTTACCATGGGCAACGGCTACTTTGTGCAGGGCATGCAGGACTGCATCACGTATTTCGACATCTTCTTCCGCTCTGTGCCGGACAACGGCGGCTTTGCCATCGCAGCCGGTCTGGAGCAGGCGATCGAATATATCAGCCAGCTGCATTTTGACGAGGAGGATATCGAATATCTGTGCGGCCGGAAGATGTTTGACGAGGGCTTCCTCAGCTACCTCAGAAGCTTCCGCTTCACCGGCGATATCTGGGCCGTGCCGGAGGGCACGCCCATCTTCCCGCGCGAGCCGATCATGACCGTCCGCGCCCCCGCCATCCAGGCGCAGCTGGTCGAGACCTTCCTGCTGCTCACGCTCAACCACCAGAGCCTCATCGCCACCAAGGCCAACCGCGTCGTCCGCGCGGCCAAGGGGCGCGTGGTGCTGGAGTTCGGCTCGCGCCGCGCGCAGGGCGTCGACGCCGCGGTCGACGGTGCGCGCGCGGCCTATATCGGCGGCTGCAAGGGCACGGCCTGCACGCTGACCGACCAGCTCTACGGCGTGCCCGCCGGCGGCACCATGGCCCATTCGTGGGTGCAGATGTTCCCGTCGGAATACGAGGCGTTCAAGGCCTACTGCGAGACCTATCCCGACAATCCGACCCTGCTGGTCGACACCTATAACACGCTCCGGTCCGGCATCCCGAACGCCATCCGGGTCTTCAACGAAGTTCTGAAGCCCCGCGGGCTGACGAAGTGCGGCATCCGGCTGGATTCCGGCGACATGACGTATCTGACCAAAAAGGCGCGGAAGATGCTCGATGCCGCCGGCTGGCAGAGCTGCAAGATCTCGTGCTCAAACTCGCTCGACGAGTATATCATTGAGGATATCCTCAACCAGGGTGCGCAGATCGACATGTTCGGTGTCGGCGAGCGGCTCATCACCGCCAAGTCCGAGGCGGTCTTCGGCGGCGTGTACAAGCTCATCGCCATTGAGGACGAAAAGGGAAACATCATCCCCAAAATCAAGATCAGCGAGAATGTCGGCAAGATCACAAACCCGCACTTCAAAAAGGTCTACCGCCTGTATGGCAATGACACCGGCAAGGCCATTGCAGACTATCTGTGCGTCTATGACGAGACGGTCGACGACACGAAGGATCTGGAGATCTTCGATCCGCAGGCGACGTGGAAGCGCAAGCGGGTCTATAACTTCACGGCAAGAGAGCTCCTCGTCCCGATCTTCAAGCACGGCGAGCTGGTCTACAAGCTGCCGAAGCTGGACGAGATCCAGACCTACTGCGCGCAGCAGGTCGATACGCTCTGGGACGAGGTCAAGCGCTTTGACAATCCGCACACCTATTACGTCGATCTGTCGCAGAAGCTCTGGGACATCAAGGATCGCCTGCTGCACGAAGCAAGCGCAAACTGCTGAAAACCGGTCAGATAGAAGGAGACACCTATGACGATACGCGTGGGAATCATCGGGCGGAATTTTGTTGTCGACTGGATGCTGGCCGCCATGCAGCAGGTGCCGCAGCTGCGCCCGACGGCGATCTATTCAAGAAGCGAGGAAACCGGACGGGCCTTTGCGGAAAAATACGGCCTTTCCGCCGTCTATACCGATCTGGAGACGTTCGCGGCGTCCGACAGCTTTGACGCCGCCTATATCGCAAGCCCGAATCTCTGCCATTTCGATCAGGCCATGTGCCTGCTGAAAAACGGCAAGCACGTGCTGCTGGAAAAGCCCGGCGTCCTGACCGCCAGACAGACGCAGCAGCTCATCGACACGGCAAAGGCGCACCGCGTCGTCTATCTCGAAGCGATGCGGCTGGTCTTTGACGACGCGCTGCCCGTCATTCAGGCGGCGCTGCCGGAGATCGGAACGCTCCGGCGCGTGACCATGGAGTTTACGCAGTATTCCTCCCGCTATGACCGCGTGCGCGCGGGCGAGCCGGGGATCAACGCGTTCGACCCGGCTCTGTGCAACGCGGCGATTCTGGATATGGGCTGCTATCCCATCCACGCGATCGTGTCGATGTTCGGCGCGCCGTCACACGTGTCGGCGGAGGCGTATCACCTGCAAAACGGCTTTGAAGCCGGCGGCATCGCGCTTCTGCGCTATGACGGCTTCGTCTGCGAAGCCATCTGGTCAAAGGTCTGCAAGCAGGCCGCGCCCACGACGTTTATGGGCGAGGACGGCTCCATTCTCCTTGACGACATCAACCACATCCGCCGCATCTGGCTCGTCCGGCGCAGCGGCGAAACGGTGGAGCTGCCGTATGAGGAAAAGCTGCCCAACAATATGATGTATGAGCTGCGGGAGTTCGCCGGCTATATCACCTCCGGCACGCAGCCGGAGAAGCGCAACCGCGACAGCGTGATCACCGCGTCCGTCATCGAACAGGCACGCGGCCAGACCGGCACGCGGTTTACGTGCGAATAAGATAAAAAGAGACCGCCGGTGCGCCTGAAGCTGCGCACCGGCGGTTTTTTGCGTGATACAGTTACGGCTCCTGCGGCTCCATGGCGTCGCGGAGCGTTTCGGTGATGGCGGAGCGGAAAAGACTGCCCGCGTTCTCGTGGACGATGTTCAGGGCGGGAACGGCGTGGCCAAGCTCGGTCTTGCCGTCCATGTAGAGATCGAGGTCGAGCATGAAGACCTTCTCCTCGGTCGTCTCGCGCGTGCGGTTGTTGATCTTGCGCAGAAGACCCGGGCCGGATTTGACGTTGGCCTTGGCGCCGCCCGGCGTCTGGAACGTGGCGGTCAGCTCCTGCTTGAGGAAGGCCGTCTCCTGCGCGTCCGGCTCGGCCATGAGCCCGAGGAAGCCCGGCGTGATCAGCTCCTTCCAGAGCATATCCTCCAGCCCCAGCGCTTCGCGCCGGAAGGCGTTGACATAGCGCAGACCCACGCGGGTCAGCCACGAGGGATGGTACGTCTCGATAAACGCGGCCAGCACGCGGTCGAGCCGCTGGGCAAATTCCTCCCACCGGGTATAGCCGTAGGTGGACAGGGCGATAAAGCCCTTGGTCAGACTGACCTTCCACTGCCCCTCGGCGGAGACGAACTGATGGTTGCAGGCCGTACCCTGCGCCACGGGCTTGCCGTTTACCATCTGCGGCGGCAGCTGCTCAAGCTTTTTTTCGTACTGCGGATAGATCTGGCGGATCCGCTCCTGAAAGTTTGCAGGCGCGTCGGTCTCGATCTTCAGGATCTCGGGGAAGCGGAGCTGGCAGATGACCTCGACCAGCTGACGCTTGGTATAAATCACACGTTCGTCATTGGAAAACATGGCATACGCACCTTTCCGGCCGCTCCTGCGGCCTTCCATTCATTTGTATCTATCATACCGTGATTCATGCAAAAAAGCAAGACCGGCAGGAATCGCTTGGCAAGATGGGCATTTGGTGCTATACTGGAAAAAACAAAGCTGGCAGGAGGAGTTTTATGGACTTTTTGCGGCTGCTCGCGTCGGTTCGGAATCCGGTTCTGGATGCGGTGATGGCGGGCGTGACGTATTTCGGCTCGGAGATCGCGTTTATGGCGGCGGCGCTGCTGCTGTTCTGGTGCATCGATAAGCGGCAGGGCTATTATGTGTTTCTCGTCGGCGCAGTCGGGACGATCTGCAACCAGTTTCTGAAGCTGGCCTTCCGGATCCCGCGGCCGTGGGTGCTCGACCCGGAATTTCAGATCGTGGAAGCCGCGCGCGCGGACGCCACGGGCTATTCCTTCCCGTCCGGCCATACGCAGAACGTCGTCGGCACGACGGCGTCGATCTTTGCGTGCCGGAAAGAGAAATGGGTGCGGATCGTGTGCGTGGTGCTGATGCTGCTCGTGCCGTTTTCGCGGATGTATCTGGGCGTGCACACGCCGCTGGATGTATCCGTCGCGTTCGTGACGGCGCTGGCGCTGGCCGCGGCGCTCTATCCCGCGTTCCGGACAGAGCAGCGCGCGAAAAAGACGACGCCGTGGCTGCTGCTCGGCGCACTGGCGCTGTGCGGCGGATATCTTCTGTACGCGGCCGCGCAGGCGCGGTGCGACTGGCCGGCCGGCAGCGAGGATCTGTCCAACATCACGCACGGACTTAAGAACGCGTATACGATGACAGGTGCGCTTCTGGGCTTTTTCGTCGTTTATTTTGTGGATGAAAAGAAGCTGCATTTTGACGTCCGCGCGCCGTTTTTGGGGCAGGTATTGAAGCTCGTTCTGGGGCTTGTGCTGATCCTCGGGATCAAGGCGGGGCTGAAGCCGGTACTGCTGGCCCTGTTTGCAGGCTCGCAGGCGGAGAGCTTCGTGCGGTATTTCCTGATCGTGATTTTTGCCGGTATCGTCTGGCCGCTGACGTTTCCGTTCTTTGCGAAGCTCGGGAAGAAGGGGCCAGCGGCATGACGGCGATCTGGATCATACTGGCCGCGCTGCTCGCGGTCGTTTTGCTGGGGACCGTCTTATTTCTGATCGCCTGCCGCCGCGGGCCGGTCCCGGATCTCACGAAGCCGGAAGTCATTGCCAAATGGGGCCGTGCCGAACAGACGGAGGAAATTCTCGCGGGAGTCCGGCTCATGCAGGAAGCCGAAGATATTTTTCTGCCGTCTTACGACGGCCTGCGCCTGCACGGGCGGCTCTTGCAGCAGCCGGGCGCGAAGGGGACGATCCTTCTGTTTCACGGTTACCGGTCGAGTTGGGTGATTGACTTTTCAATTGTCCTGCCCCATTATTTCTCGCTGGGCTACAATCTGCTCGCCGTAGACGAACGGGCGCACGGCGAATCGGAGGGCACGTATATCACCTTCGGCGTGCGCGAGCGGCACGACGTAGCCACCTGGACGGCCTACGCCGCCATGCACTTTGGCCCGGCGCATCCGCTCATCCTGGACGGCCTTTCCATGGGCGCGGCAACAGTCCTGATGGCGTCGGATCTGCCGCTTCCGCTCTCCGTGCGCGGGATCATTGCCGACTGCGGCTTCTCTTCGCCGTATGCGATCATGAAAAGCGTCTTCCGCGCGCACTGCAGGAGGCTCCCCGCAGGGCCGCTTCTGGCGCTGACGGATGTGTTTACGCGCCTGTTCGCCGGATTTTCGCTCAAGGGCGTGTCCACACTGGACGCGGTGGCGAAGACGAAGCTTCCGATTTTATTTATCCACGGCACAGGCGACACGTTTGTTCCCTGCTCCATGACGCAGGCGGCCTATGACGCCTGCGCGGCGCCGAAGCAGCTCGTTCTGGTGCCGGACGCCGGACACGGATGCAGCTATCTGGTCGATCGCCCGCGCGTGCAGGCAGAGCTTGCAGCATTTCTCTCCAAATACGTATCTGAGGAGGAACCCATATGAGACAGCAGCATGAAATCACGACCTCCGCGCCGCTTCTCGGCAAGGACGGCAATCTGCTTGAGCCGGGCTGGGCCCGCTCGCTCCTGCCGGTCTATCGCCGCGCGGATATCAAGGCCAGTCCCATGCGCATCAAGGAATGGGACTACTATCTGATCACCGACGGCCATATTGGTCTGGCGCTCACCATCGCGGATAACGGCTATATGGGACTGGATTCGATCTCGTTTCTGCACTTCGATGAAAACTGGGAGCAGACGACCAGCCGCATGCGCGCGCTGCCGCTGGGAAAGACAAAGCTGCCGGAATCCTCGGCGGACGGCGCGAGCGAGATCGCCAAGGGCGGCTATGCCATGGCGTTTTACCACGAGGACGGCGCGCGCAAGCTCTCATTCCACATGGACAAATTCCGCGGCAAGGACGCCATCGAGGGTATCGTCCAGCTGACGGACGAGCCGGACGAGAGCATGGTCATCGCCACGCCCTTTGACAAGCCCGGCCATTTCTACTACAACCAGAAGATCAACTGCATGCGCGCCGAGGGCTGGATCGAGCTGGGCAGCCGCCGGTATGAGCTGACGAAGGACAAATTCTTCGCCGTGCTCGACTGGGGCCGCGGCGTGTGGACGTATCATAACACGTGGTACTGGGGCAGCGCCTCCGGCGAGCTGGACGGCGTGCCGTTCGGCTGGAACATCGGCTATGGCTTCGGCAACACGGCCGCGGCAACGGAAAACGTTCTGTTCTACGGCGGGAAGATCCACAAGCTGGGCGAGGTCAAATTTGAGATCCCCGTGGACGAGGACGGCTTTGAGGAGTTCATGAAGCCGTGGGTCTTTACGAGCGACGACAACCGCTTCTATATGAACTTCACGCCGGTGCTCGACCGCAGCGCGTTTATGAGCGCGGGCGTGGTGCTCTCCGACCAGCATCAGGTCTTCGGCCGGTTCACGGGCCGCATCACGCTGGACGACGGGACGGTTTTGCCGGTGCGCGACTTCTTCGGCTTTGCCGAGAAGGTCGAAAACAAGTGGTAACGCGATGCTGACCTACGCATTGCAGGACGAAGGGCAGCCGAAATATTACCAGCTCTATACCGCCATCCGCGAGGATATCCTTCGCGGCGAGCTGCGCCCGGGGCAGAAGCTGCCGTCCCGGCGCGCACTGGCCGAGCATCTGCATGTCAGCGTCGTGACGGTCTCCGGTGCGTATGAGCAGCTGGTGGACGAGGGGTATCTCACGGCAAAGCCGCGCAGCGGCTATTATGTCAGTGCCATCTCCAGCCTGCCGCGGCAGACGCGCCAGCAGACAAGGCTCCATCTTCTGCCCGCGGATCCGGCTGCGCCGCAGGCGCAGAGCGGCTATGGCTTCCGCTATTCCGCCCTCACAAAGCTCATGCGCGAGGTCATCGCCGACTGCGGCACGAAGCTGCTGGAAAAGCCGCCGCACTACGGCTGCGCGGAGCTTCGCAACGCGATCGCGGATTATCTGCTGCGCTACCGCGGCATGCTCGCCCAGCCGGACTGCATCGTCATCGGCTCCGGCGCGGAGTATCTCTACGGGCTGATCGTGCAGCTGCTCGGGCGCGAACGCGTCTACGGGCTGGAGGATCCGGGCTATGAGAAGGTCCGGCAGGTCTACGCGGCGAACGGCGCGGTGTGCGAGCTGCTGCCGATGTCGGACGACGGCATTGACGCGGACGCGCTATCGCGGGCGCAGGCGTCCGTGCTGCACATTACGCCGTTCCACAGCTTCCCGACCGGCATCACGACCTCGGCGGCCAAGCGCAGCGAATATCTCGCGTGGGCGGCGGCGCGCGGCGCGGTGCTGGTGGAGGATGATTTCGACTCGGAGTTTTCCGAAAACAAAAAGCCGCTGCAAACGCTCTATTCCATGGACCGGCGCGGGTGCGTGATCTATGTGAACACGTTCTCGCATTCGCTGGCGCCGTCCATGCGTATGGGCTACATGGTGCTGCCGGAGAGCCTGATGGCGCAGTACCGGGAGAAGCTGGGGTTCTACTCCTGCTCCGTCCCGCTGTTCGACCAGTATGTCCTTGCGCGCTTCATCTCGCAGGGCTACTTCGAGCGCCACCTGAACCGCCTGCGGCGGCAGAATAAGAATAAGTAAAAAACCGGCGCGGTCAGATCATTCTGACCGCGCCGGTTGACTTTTATACCATCCGGCAGCAGGACTCGCAGTCTTCCTTTTTGGGGAATTTGCTGTGGTCGTACTCGATGTGGTTCTTGTCGTAATAATCCTGAATTGCAGACTTGACGGCTTCCTCTGCCAGCACGGAGCAGTGGAGCTTGTGCGCAGGCAGACCGCCGAGGGCATCGACGACCTCCTGATTGGTCAGTGCCAGCGCATCTTCCAGCGTGCGTCCCTTGATCATCTCGGTCGCGATGGAGCTGGACGCGATCGCGCTGCCGCAGCCGAAGGTCTCGAACTTGACGTCTTCGATCTTATTATCCTTGATTTTCAGGTACATCTTCATGATATCGCCGCACTTGGCGTTGCCGACCTCGCCGACGCCGTCCGCGTCCGCGATCTCACCGACGTTGCGCGGGTGCATGAAATGATCCATGACGGTTTCCGTATACAGTGCCATAGTAAAACCCCTCCTCTTACAGCGTGAACTGCCGCTTGCCGCTCACAAGGTCCTTCCAGACCGGAGACATGTTCCGCAGATATTCAACGATCGGCGGAAGCTCGGCAAGGATATAATCGATTTCTTCTTCAGTGTTGTCCTCGCAGATGGTCAGGCGCAGCGAGCCGTGCGCGACCTCGTGCGGACGGCCGATGGCCAGCAGCACATGGCTGGGATCGAGCGAGCCGGACGTGCAGGCCGAGCCGGACGATGCGCTGATGCCCTTCGCATCGAGCAGCAGCAGCAGGCTTTCTCCCTCGATGCCCTCGAAGCAGAAATTCACATTGCCGGGCAGGCGCAGGCTTCTCGCGCCGTTGAGCGCGCAGTGCGGGATCTTTGCGATACCGTCAATGAGCTTGTCCCGCAGGGCGGAGACCTTCTTCGAATTTTCATCCAAATTGGCACAGGCTTCCTTCAGGGCCGCGGCCATCGCCGCAATGCCGGGGACGTTCTCGGTGCCGCCGCGCTTGCCGCGCTCCTGCGCGCCGCCTTCGATGAGGTTCGTGAGGATGATGCCGCGGCGGGCATAGAGCATGCCGACGCCCTTCGGGCCATGGAACTTGTGTGCGGACAGGCTCAGCATGTCGATGTTCATTTCATTGACGTCGATCTTCACGTGACCGGCAGCCTGCACGGCGTCGGTGTGGAACAGGACGCCGCGCGCCTTGCAGACCGCGCCGATTTCCCGGATGGGCTGGATGGTGCCGATCTCGTTGTTGGCAAACATGATGGTCACAAGGCAGGTATCCTCGCGGATGGCGTCCGCGACCTGCTGGGCCGTGACGAGACCGTCTGCGTGAACATCCAGAAGCGTCACCTCAAAGCCCTGCTTTTCCAGCCGCTTGAGCGTGTGCAGGACGGCGTGATGCTCGAACGTGGTGGAAATGATGTGCTTTTTGCCCTTGCGCGCGCCAAGATAGGCCGCGGAGGTGATGGCCTGATTGTCGGCCTCGCTGCCGCCGGAGGTAAAGTAGATCTCGCGCGGCTGCGCGCCGAAGCAGGCGGCCATGTCGGCGCGGGCGGTCTCCAGGACCTCCTTGGCCTGCTGGCCGATGGTGTAAAGGCTCGACGGATTGCCGAAGGTATGATTCAGATGATAGGTCATCGTGTCGATGGCCGTCTGGTGCATTTTTGTGGTTGCTGCGTTGTCAGCATAAACGTGCATCAAAAATCAGCTCCTTTGCAGGGTGTTTGGCAGCTGCGCCGGATTGTGCGGTGCTGCCTTTTTTCTGGTTTGAGCATAGCATATATTCCCCATAAAGTCAATAGGTTTATAGGCTGTACATATTTAGAAAAACTTAAGGATTGGAAACGGGGTTCCTTTGTTGTTTTTTGCCCCGGTTTTGTGTATGATAGCAGCAAAGAAATCCCCGGAGGTACTGCAATGGCGAATATTCTGGATTATCTGGACTGGCGCGGCGATCTGACGCTGGCGGAGCGCGGGTTCAACGAGGTGGACAATCTGCTGCTGGCAGAGCTGAGCTATCTGGACTTCGGCGGGATCGTCTCGCCGGATTTTGCGCAGCCGATCCGCCTGTCGGAAGCCATGGAGCGCTATGACGCCGTGCGCGAGCACGAGACGATGGGCGTGCTGGTGCCCGACCAGATCCCGGTGCTCGGACGGAGAATGGCGCAGTGCGTCCGCTTTGCCAATTTGCAGCTGTGCGCCTATGCCTGCCGGATCGACGAGCAGACACAGACGCAGTTTTCCGCGGTAACGATCCTTCTGCCGGACACGACGGCGTATGTGGCCTTCCGCGGGACGGACGATACGATCGTCGGCTGGAAAGAGGACTTCAACATGGCCTTTTTGTCCACCATTCCGGCGCAGCGCATGGCGGTGCAGTATTTGCAGGCAGCCGCAGCCGCGCTGCCGGCCCAGCCGCTGCGGGTCGGCGGCCACTCAAAGGGCGGAAATCTGGCGGTGTTCGCCGCTGTTTTCTGCGGGGACGCGGTGCAGAACCAGCTGCTGGCCATTTATAACAATGACGGCCCGGGCTTCCGCACGTCGCTTCTGCCGCTCGAGCAGCACAAGCGCGTGGCGGAGCGGATCGTGACGATCCTGCCGGAGTCGTCCGTGGTCGGCATGCTTCTGGAGCATGAGGAGCGCTATCAGGTCGTGCGCAGCACGCAGGTGGGGCTCATGCAGCACGACGGCTTTTCGTGGCAGGTGCGCGGCGAAAAATTTGAGCATCTGCCGGGGCTGACCGAGGGCGGCAAGCTCATCGACGAGACGCTGCATACCTTTATTCTTTCGCTCGAGCCGGAGCAGCGGCTGGCGTTCACCGACGCGCTGTTCGACATTCTGACCTGCACCAGCGCCGGCACGCTGACCGACCTCAAGGAGGGCGGACTCAAGACGGCGGCGGCCATGGTCAAAAAATACCGCACGCTCGACCGGCCAACGCGGCAGGCGCTGGGCAGCACGCTGCGCCTGTTTGTCAAGGCCGGCGCAAAGACGGCTGCGGAGGAGCTGAACCCCGCGCAGCTCCTGCTCCGCCACCTGCCCCTGCAAAAGCTGGCGGACGATCTGGAATAATACGCAGGCGCGCTGCCGCTGGCAGCGCGCCTGTTTTTCTTTTCCTATTTAAACTCCGTCCATGGGAAGCGCTCCGGCGGGCAGGCGCTGAACGTCTCGGAGCCGCCGGGCAGGCGGAGCGTCAGCTGGTACGACCAGAGCGCGCAGGTGCAGCGGTTGTCGCTGCCGCCGTATTTCCCGTCGCCCAGCAGCGGGCAGCCGCGGGAGGCAAACTGGACGCGGATCTGGTGCGTGCGGCCGGTCTCCAGCTGCACGCGTGCAAGACTCAGGCCGTCCCGTTCCGATAAAATCTCATAGCGCAGCCGTGCCTGCTTCACGCCGCCGCGCGGCCGCTTTACCACATAGGTCTTGTTTTTCATGCGGTCGTGGTACAGAAGATCCTCCAGCACGCCCGCGCGCGCCGCCGGGCAATGGGTCAGCACAGCCAGATACGTCTTCTGCATGCCGCCCTGCCCCATTTCCTGCGTCAGACGGGCAGCCTCCTGCGCCGTCTTCGCATAGACCATCACGCCGCCGACCGCCTGATCGAGCCGGTGCACCGGATAGACCGCGCAGCCCAGCTGCGCGGCAAGCAGCTGCGGCATGGCCCCTGGAGCCTCGCCCTGCGACGCCGCGCCGACCGGCTTGACGCAGACGACGAGCCGGTTTGTTTCCTTCAAAATCTCGATCATGGTGCATCCCCTCGCTTTTTCTCCATTTTATCAGAAAAAGGCGGCCTGTGCAACGGCTTGCTTTTCTCCGAACTGCCCGATATAATAGCGTCAGAACAAAGAAACGGAGCATCTGCCATGACGACCGAACAGTACCGGCGCAAGTCCGGCTTTTCCATCTTTCTGTCCTTCTTCAAGCCGCATCGCGGCCTGTTCTTTCTGGATATGGCCTGCGCGCTCATCGTCGCGCTGATCGATCTGGCCTACCCGATCGTCTCGCGCTACGCCATGCGGACGCTGCTGCCGCAGAACGCGTTCGGGACGTTCTTCTTGCTCATGGGGATCGTCCTCGCGGCCTATGCGCTGCGGTCGGTGCTGTATTTCATCATCACCTATTGGGGGCATACGTTCGGCATCCGCGTGGAGGCCGATATCCGCGCCGCCCTGTTCCGCCATATTCAGGATCTCGGCTTTGAGTTTTTTGACCGCAACCGCACCGGCCAGCTCATGAGCCGGATGACGACCGACCTGTTTGAGATCACCGAGCTTGCCCACCACGGCCCGGAGGATCTGTTCATCTCCGCCGTGACGATCGTCGGCGCGCTCATCGTCATGGCGACGATCGAATGGCGGCTGGCACTCGTGGTGGCGCTTCTGCTGCCGGTGTTTATCGCGGTGGTCTTCTCCCGCCGCAAAGCCATGCGCGAAGCGTCGTCCCGCGTCAAGAAAAAGACCGGCGCGATCAACGCCGACATCGAATCTGCCCTGTCCGGCATGCGCACGGCCAAGGCCTTTGCGAACGAATGGGTCGAGGAGGACAAGTTCCGCCACTCCAACGATATCTACAAGACCTCCAAGAAGATGTTCCACAAGGAAATGGGCATTTTCATGGGCGTCATGGAGTTTTTCATGAGCGCTCTGTCCGTCGCGGTCGTGGCCGTGGGCGGTGCGCTCATCATGGCCGGCCGGATGGACACCGTCGATCTTCTGACGTTCACGCTCTATATCACGTCCTTCGTCAATCCCATCCGGAAGCTCGCGAACTTCACCGAGCTGTACGCCAATGGCACGGCGGGCTTCGCCCGCTTTCTGGAGATCATGCGCACCGAGCCGCAGCTGCGGGACGCGCCGGACGCGCAGCCGCTCACACACGTGCGCGGCGACATCACCATCCGCGACGTCAGCTTCTCCTATGAGGATGATCCGGAGGTCCTGCACGACGTATCGCTGACCGTCCCGGCGGGCAAGACCGTCGCCATCGTCGGCCCGTCCGGCGGCGGCAAGAGCACGCTCTGCCAGCTGATCCCGCGGTTTTATGACGTGACCGGCGGCAGCATCTGCATTGACGGCCACGATGTCCGCAGCGTCACGCAGACGAGCCTGCGCCGCGCGATCGGCATTGTGCAGCAGGACGTCTTCCTGTTTGCCGACTCTATCTTAGAAAACATCCGCTACGGCAAGCCGGACGCCACCATGGACGAGATCATCGACGCGGCGAAGCGCGCGGAAATTTATGACGACATCATGGCCATGCCCGACGGCTTTGACACCTACGTCGGCGAGCGCGGCACGCTTCTGTCCGGCGGCCAGAAGCAGCGCATCTCCATCGCGCGCATTTTCCTCAAAAATCCGCCCATTCTCATTCTGGACGAAGCGACGAGCGCGCTGGACACGCTGACGGAAGCGAAAATTCAGCACGCATTCGACGAGCTGGCCAAAAACCGCACCACGCTCATCATCGCCCACCGCCTGTCCACCATCCGGGCAGCCGGTGAAATTCTCGTCATCGCCGACGGCTGCATCGCAGAGCAGGGCACGAACGAGGCGCTTCTGAAAAAGGGCGGCATCTACGCCGATCTCTGCCGCACGCAGAATCTGCTGGCCTGAGCCCGCAAAAAATATCCCGGCGCGCCATTTGAGGGCGCGCCGGGATTTTTTATATTTGCTTACTGCATCTTCTGTTCCAGCGCGGCCAGACGCAGGCTGGTGCAGAAGACGTCCATCGCCTGCTCCAGCTCCTCCACGGGCGGCAGGGACGGGGCGATACGGATGTTGGAGTCCTGCGGATCGCGGCCATACGGGAAGGTCGCACCCGCGCCGGTCATGACCACGCCCGCTTCCTTGCACAGCGCCAGCGTGCGCCTGGCAAGGCCGGGGGCCGTATTGACCGAGACAAAATAGCCGCCCTTCGGACGCTGCCACGACGCGATGCCGAGCGGCGCGATGGTCGTATCCAGATGGCGCAGAACGCACTGGAACTTCGGGTTCAGGATCGCCGCGTGCTTCTTCATGAGCTCCAGCGTATGCGCCTTATCCTTGAGGTAGCGCACATGGCGCAGGGCGTTGACCTTGTCATAGGAGATGGTCTGGATGCTGAGGAGCTTTTGCAGATACGCCTGATTGTCCTCGCTCGTCGCCATGACGGAGAAGCCTGCGCCGGGCAGCGTGACCTTGGACGTGGATGCAAACTCATAGACCATATCCGGGTTGCCGGCTTCGCGGCAGAGCGTCAGGATATCGTCGAACGGCACGAACTCGCCGTCAAACTCGTGGATGCAGTAGGCATTGTCCCACATCAGCGCAAAATCGGGTGCTGCGGGCTTCAGAGCCGCAATGCGGCGGATGGTCTCATCCGAGTAGATAATGCCGTCAGGGTTCGAATACTTCGGCACGCACCACATACCCTTGACAGCCGGATCCTTGACAGCCTGCTCGACCTTGTCCATATCCGGGCCGGTCGGGGTCATGGGGATGGTGATGAGCTCGAAGCCAAAGGACTCCGTGACCTTGAAATGGCGGTCATAGCCCGGCGCGGGGCAGAGCCACTTGACCGTGTCCAGCTTGCACCACGGCTTTTCCGAATGGAGCAGGCCATGGGTATAGGCCTTGGAAACCAGATCATACATGAGCGTCAGCGACGCGTTGCCGCCGATGAAGCATTCCTCCGGCTTGCAGCCGAGGATCTCCGCCCAGAGCTTCTTGGCGGACGGAAGGCCGGACAGCTCGCCGTAGTTGCGGGCGTCGATGCCGTCGCAGATGCAGTCCTCAGGCTTGGAAAGAACCGTCAGGATGCCGGAGACGAGATCCAGCTGTTCCTTGCCGGGCTTGCCGCGGGCCATATTGAGCTTCAGATTTTTTGCCTTCAGCGCATCGAACTGCGCCTTGACAGCCGCGTATTCCTCGTGCAGCTGTGCGGGGGTCAGATCCTGATATGCAATCCTCATTCTGATATGTTCCTTTCATTCTTGTCAACTGACGCTTTCCTTGCAGCAGCGCTGTCAGCTTTCTTCCAGTATACCGCGTCCCGGCAGTAAAAGCAAGCAAACTCTGCCATTCGCGCAAAAAAGCCCGCCTTACGGCGGGCTTTTGGTACTATGGGTGTGGGATTACTTGGCAGCCTTGGCGGTCTTGGCACCCTTGGCTTCCCAGTGGTTGACGCAGACAGCGCAGGAAGCGTCGCCGACGACGTTCAGCGCGGTACGGCCCATGTCGAACAGACGGTCAATGCCGTAGATGATGCCGATGTAGGTAGTCGGGATGCCGACAGCCTCAAGAACCATCGCCAGCATGATCATGCCTGCGCCGGAGGTACCGGCCGTGCCGATGGAAGCGAGCGTCGCGGTGACGACGATGGTGACCATCTGGGCAAACGACAGATCCAGACCGATGCACTTGGCCAGGAAGATGGCAGCCACGCACTGATAGATCGCGGTGCCGTCCATGTTGATGGTCGCGCCGAGCGGCAGAACGAACGAGGAGATATCGCTCTCAACACCCATCTCGTCGCAGCATTCCTTGGAAACCGGCAGGGACGCGACGGAGGAGGTGGAGGTGAAGGCGAAGACGGCAGCCGGGAGAACGCCCTTGAAGAACTTCATGGGGCTCATGCCAGCAAAGACCTTGACAGACATGCTGTAGACCAGCACGACGTGGATGATGTAGCCGACATAGGCAGCCAGCAGAACCAGACCCAGAGAGCCGAGGATCTTCGGGCCCTGTGCGGCGACGACCCAGGTCATCAGGCAGAACACGCCGATCGGGGAGATCTTCAGGATGAAGCTCATGACGGTCTGCGTGACCTCGTTTGCAGAGGTGATGAAGTTTGCAAAAGGCTTGCCCTTGTCGCCGGCGACCAGAACGCCGCAGCCGAACGCGATGGCGACGACGATGATCTGCAGCATGGAGGAATCCAGCAGCGGCTGCACAAGGTTCGACGGGAAGATGTTCTTGATGGTGGTGATGATGTCGCTCTCCTTGGCTTCATAGGCTGCGTCCTCTGCCAGAGTCAGAACCGGGAAGCTGCCCTTGAAGAGGTTGGCGACGATCAGGCCGATGATGCAGGCGATGGCCGTCGTGGCGAGGAAGTAAACGACCGTTTTCCAGCCGATCTTACCGACCTTGCTGATATCGCCCAGCGAGAACATGCCGTCCATAATGGAGCAGAGCACCAGAGGAACGACGATGAACTTCAGGAGGTTGACAAAGATATCACCGAAGGGCTTGATGTAGCTGGCGGTAAAGTCGCTCGCTGCTTCTGCGCCCATCGCGGCCCAGAAAATGGCGCCGACGGCGATACCGGCGGCCAGACCAATCATGATCCATCCGCCGAGACCGAGTTTCTTCTTTTCTTTCATACTTTTCCTTCTCCTATCCGAAATTGCCGATAAAATCGGTAAAATTATGATAGCATGTTGTGAAAAGCATGTAAAGAACTTTATGAAAATCGCAAGTTTTTTGTTAAGATTTGTTATATCCTACAAAATCAGGCCTCAATATTCTTGCAATATCACGCTTGACTTTTGCAGGAAAAGCATCATGCAGCGCAGAAAGCGGCGCGGCCATACCGCCGCGCCGGAGATTGCCGAAAAACATTCCTGCCCGTTTTAGCTGAAGATCTTCCGATTTGTTTGTAGGGGACGATGCATACATCGTCCCGGCAGAACATGCCGTTTTTACGAAAGATTACGGCAAATTCGCAATCTTTCGTGGGCCGATGTGGGCATCGGCCCCTACACGGACGGTGCATATCTCGTACTGCTTCGCAAAAATCAGACTTTTTTGACTTGCCGTATCTGCAATTATTCCTTCACGTCATAGCCGCAGAAGCGGATGGCCGCCTTGGCAAGCTCCGCCGTCGGGTCGACGAACGGGCCTTCCTCCGGCAGCGTGTCCGCCACGATCGGCAGCTCCGTGCAGCCGAGGATGAAATAGTCCGCGCCGCGCGCGCGGAGGCCATCCAGCAGCTGCGCCCACGCGTCCTCCTCCGGCGCGAGCGGCTTCGACGCCTTTACGACGTCATAGATGAGGTGCATGAGCACATCCTTTTCCGCTTCCTCCGGGATCATGGCCTGCACGCCCTGCGCTGCAAGCGCCTTTTCATACAGGCCGGTGGCCAGCGTGCCCTTCGTCGCGAGGACGGCGGCCGTCTTGCCGGGATATTTTTCCGCGCAGGTCTTTGCCGTCGCTTCCAGCATGCTGATAAAGGGGAGCTTCGTCATCGCCTGCAGGCGCGGGAGGAAATAGTGTGCGGTGTTGCACGGCATGATGACGCAGTCCGCTCCGCATGCTTCGAGCGAGCGCAGCGCCGACGCCATTTCCGGCACAGGATCCGTCCCGCCGGAGAGGATCGCCGCCGTGCGGTCCGGAATGCGTGCGTTGGAGTCAATATAGACGCGGATGTGGTCATTGTCGCAGGATGCATCCGTCAGGAGCGTGATTTTGCGGAACAGATCCGCCGTTGCCAGCGGCCCCATGCCGCCCAGGATACCGATGGTTTTTTTCATACCACAGTCTCTCCTTATTTTATTTATAGTCTCAGCCTGTGATCAGGCTCTGAATGACCTTTGCCGCCAGAAGGATCAGGACGATGATAATGGTCGGCCGGACGATCTTCGACCCGTTTTTGATCGCGACGCCCGCGCCGATCGTGTGCCCCAGAATGCTCGACGCCGTGCCGATCAGGCCCAGCAGCAGAAAGACCTTGCCGCTCATCAGACTCGTGACGAGCGCGCCGACGTTGGAGGACAGATTCACGAGCTTCACGTTGCCGCCCGCCGTGCGCACATCGAGCTTGCCGAGATTGCAGAAGATAAGCAGCAGGAACGTGCCCGTGCCGGGGCCGTAGAACCCGTCATATGCGCCGACGACCAGAGACGCGAGATATACGATCGCCATTTGCTTCTTCGGCTCGATCTGCCCGCGCTCCTCCGGCAGCTGCCGCTGCCGCAGCACGACGAACGCGACAACGGGCAGAACAATCAGCAGCAGATATTGCAGATAGATCTCGTCGATCGCCAGCTGAAGCTTCGTGCCGAAATGTGCGCCGATGAGCGCCAGCACGATCGACGGAATGCCGAGCTTCCAGTCGACATAGCCGCTTTTGACATACCGTCCCGTGGAAAACGCCGTGCCGATGGCAGAGGAGAATTTATTGGTTCCCAGCGCAAAATGCATGGGAAGCCCGGCCAGAAGATACGTCGGGACGGAAATGATCCCGCCGCCGCCCGCGATCGCGTCCATGAACGACGCAAGAAACACGCCGATCACGACGATGACGACCATCTGAACCGTCAGATCCTGCACGCCCATTTATACATCACCCCGGATCGCAAGCTCCAGCATGTCGGCGACACCGCCCTCTTCGTTTGTCGGCGCGATCAGATCGGCCTTCTGCTTGAGTGCATCCGTCCCGTTGCCCATGGCGACGCCGACGCCCGCAAAGTCGAGCATGGCCGCGTCGTTGCCGCTGTCGCCGATGGCCATGACCTGCTCGCGCGGGATGCCGAGCTTTTCACACAGCGCCCGGAGCGCAATGCCCTTGCTGGTGTTCGGGTTCATGACCTCCAAATCGACATAGCCCGCACCGGTCACGAAATACGGCAGCTTTATCAGATCGGCCATGGCCCGTTCGCTTTCCGCCTGGCTGGAAAACGGCACATAGAACTTCTCCACGGGCTTGTCCCAGCCGGCGATCATGGCGTCCAGATCGTCGACAAACGCATGCGACCGCTCAAACAGCCAGCGGAACTCGGCGGGATAATAGCGCTCAAACTGTGCCATCTGCTGCGCGGAATTATACACAATGCCGCCGGAGAAGAAGTTGATCAGTCCGTCGTACCGGCGCACATGGCTATAGATCAGCCGCGCGTCGTCCGGGGACAGCGGGCAGTGGTAGAGCAGCTCGCCGGTCTTCAGATCCTGCGCGGCGGCGCCGGTATGCGTAACGGCGTAGCGGATCTGCGGAAGTGCGTCCAGAACATACCAGCACTCCCCCGGTGCGCGCCCGGTGCACAGAACCAGCTGAATGCCGTGCTCCACTGCGCGCTGCGCCGCGGACTGCACCTTTGGCAGAACGCGCTGATCCGCAGTGACGAGCGTACCGTCCACATCGACGGCAACAAGACGAATGGCCATGCGGGAACCTCCATACCGTTAAAATCATGCTCATTTTATCAGTATCATACTGGTAAATCAAGCCGCCGAAATTCACAATTTCTTCTTTTTTTACAGGTTCGTGTGTGGTATAATCTCACTTTAGAATACGCAAACCGCCGCAGCGCCCACCGCGCGGCGCAGAAAGGGTTTTTACCATGGGACTGTTTACAAAATTATTCGGCACCCGCTCCGAGCGCGAGGTCAAAAAGCTGGACGCGCAGGTCGAAGCCGTCATGGCGCTCGAAGCGCCGTACAAGGAGCTGACCGATCAGCAGCTGCGCGGCAAAACGCAGGAATTTAAGGATCGTCTGGCGCAGGGCGAAACGCTCGACGAGCTGCTGCCGGAAGCATTCGCCGTCTGCCGTGAAGCGGCTGACCGCGTGCTCGGCATGCGGCCGTACCGCGTGCAGGTCGTGGGCGGCATCGTGCTGCATCAGGGCCGTATCGCCGAGATGAAGACCGGCGAGGGCAAAACGCTCGTCGCCATCCTGCCCGCATACCTCAACGCACTGACCGGCAAGGGCGTGCATATCGTCACCGTCAACGACTATCTGGCCAAGCGCGACTCCGAGTGGATGGGCAAGGTCTACCGCTTCCTCGGCCTGTCCGTGGGTCTGATCGTCCACGATCTGACCGCGGAGCAGCGCCGCGCGGCCTATGCCGCCGACATTACCTACGGCACCAACAACGAGCTGGGCTTTGATTACCTGCGTGACAACATGGCCATCTACAAGCAGGAGATGGTACAGCGTGAGCACTCGTTTGCCATCGTCGACGAGGTCGACTCCATCCTGATCGATGAAGCACGCACCCCGCTCATCATCTCGGGCAAGGGCGAGGAATCGTCCAAGCTCTATGAAATGGCGGACTATTTCGTCTCGCGGCTCAAAAAGCAGGTCTTCTCCACCACCGACGACAAGGAATTGCAGGATCAGTTCGACTGCGACTATATTGTCGATGAAAAGGACCGCACGGTCTCGCTCACGCAGAAGGGCATTGAAAAGGCGGAGCAGTTCTTCAACGTCGAGAACCTCGCCGACCCCGAAAACGCCACGCTCTCGCACCACATCAATCAGGCCATGAAGGCCCGCGGCCTCATGAAGCGCGATATTGACTACGTCGTCAAGGACGGACAGGTCATCATTGTCGACGAGTTCACCGGCCGCCTGATGTACGGCCGCCGGTACAACGAGGGTCTGCATCAGGCCATCGAAGCGAAGGAGGGCGTCAAGGTTGCGAGCGAAAACAAGACGCTCGCCACCATCACGTTCCAGAACTTTTTCCGCCTGTATGACAAGCTCTCCGGTATGACCGGCACGGCGCTGACCGAGGAGGAGGAGTTTTCCGGCATCTACAATCTGGACGTCGTGGAGATCCCGACGAACAAGCCCGTCATCCGTATCGACGACCCGGACGTCGTCTATAAGACCGAAGCCGGCAAATACCGCGCGGTCATCCGGCAGATCAAGGAATGCCACGCCAAGGGCCAGCCGGTGCTGGTCGGCACGATCTCCATTGAAAAATCCGAGCTTCTGTCGCAACTGCTCAAGCGCGAGGGCATTCCCCACAACGTTCTGAACGCCAAGCATCATGAAAAGGAAGCCGAGATTGTCGCGCAGGCCGGTCATCTGGGTGCCGTCACCATCGCGACGAACATGGCAGGCCGCGGCACGGATATCATGCTGGGCGGCAACGCCGAATACATGGCCAAGAGCGAGCTGCGCAAGCAGGGCCTTTCCGACGAGCTGATCGCGGAGTCCAACTCGTTTGCCGAGACGGACAATCCCGAGATCCTCGCCGCCCGCGCCGCCTATACCGAAGCCTACAAGCGCTTCAAGGTCGAGGTGGACAAGCAGGCGGAGCTGGTGCGGCAGGCCGGCGGTCTGTTCATCGTCGGCACCGAGCGGCACGAATCGCGCCGGATCGACAACCAGCTGCGCGGCCGTGCCGGCCGTCAGGGCGACCCCGGCGAGACGCGCTTTTATCTGTCCATGCAGGACGATATCATGCGCCTGTTCGGCTCCGAGCGCATCATGAACATGATGGAGACGCTCGGCATCGACGAGGACACGCCCATCGACGCCAAGATCCTCTCCGGTGCGATCGAAAACGCGCAGAAGTCCGTCGAGAGCCGCAACTATCAGTCCCGAAAGAACGTCCTCGAATACGACGACGTCATGAATGTGCAGCGTAAGATCATCTACGAGCAGCGCCGGCAGGTGCTCGACGGAGAGGATCTGCAAAAGAACATCCAGTCCATGATGAAGTTCTACGCAAGCACGTATGTCGCCAGTGCCTTCGGCGAGCTGCCGAAGCTGGCGGATAAGCAGCATTTCTTTGAGATGATGGCGCACTTTGAGCCGCTGTTCTTCCCCACCGGCACGTGGCTCGTCACCGACGAGGAGCTGGAAAAGCTCACGCGCGAGGACGCGGAGGAGAAGATCCTCTCTCTCATGCAGCGCAGCTACGCCAAGAAGGAAGAGCAGTTCACCTCTCCCGTCATGCGCGAGGTCGAGCGTGTCGTGACGCTGCGCGTGGTCGATGAGTTCTGGATGGATCACATCGACGCCATGGACGATCTGCGGCAGGGCATCCGTCTGCGCGCCTACGCGCAGACCGACCCGGTCATCGAATATAAGCGCGAGGGCTTTGACATGTTCGAAGCCATGAACGACGCGATCAAGGAAGAGATCGTCCGCCGCGTGTTCGCCGTCCGTCTCAAGACGAACGAGGAGATCAAGCGCCAGCGCGTCGCCAAGGTCACCGGCGAGGGCGCCGGCGGCGACAAGACCGTCAAGCGCCAGCCCGTCGTCAAGAAGATCAAGGTCGGCCCGAACGATCCGTGCCCCTGCGGCAGCGGAAAGAAATATAAAAAGTGCTGCCGCGACAAGGATCTGGCCGCGGAGCGCGGACAGAGCGCAAATTAAGCCATGTTTCATACCATCAGACAGGGAACTCTTGAATATCTGACCGCCGACGCGCTGGAGGGCAGCGTCCACTGCTTTTCCACGCGCCATGGCGGCGTGAGCGAGGGCGTGCTTTCCTCCCTCAATCTCGGCACGCACCGGGGGGACCTCCCCGAAAACGTGCGGGAAAACTACCGCATTCTGGGCGCAGCCGCCGGCTTTACGCCGGAGGAAACCGTCTTTACCCGGCAGGAGCATACCGACTGCCTTATCCGCGTCGGCAAAGCGGACCGCGGCACCGGGCTTGACCGGGAGCAGACGACCGTCTGCGACGGCATTCTGACCGATGAACCGGATGTGGCGCTCGTCTGCTTCGGCGCGGACTGCGCGACCATTTTGCTCTATGACCCGGTGCATCCGGCGATCGCCGCCGTCCACGCCGGATGGCGCGGGACGGCGCAGGGGATCGCGTACAAGGCCGTTCTTCGCATGCGGGCGGAATTTGGCTGCGAGCCGGGCAATATCCGCGCGGCCATCGGGCCCTGCATCGGCAGATGCTGCTTTGAGGTCGGCCCGGAGGTCCCGGCGGCCATGCGGGAAGCCCTCGGTGCGGACGCGGAAGCTGCCATCGAGCCGCACGGGGAAAAAGCCCACGTCGATCTGAAGCTGCTCAACCGTATCTGGCTGCAAAAAGCCGGCGTGCAGACGATCGACGTCAGCCCGGACTGCACCATGTGCCAGCCGGATCGCTTCTGGTCGCACCGCGTCACCGGCGGCCGGCGCGGCAGTCAGGCCGCGATCATCAAGCTCGGAAAGGAGACGGCGCTATGAGAAGGAAGCTCACCGCGCTGACGGCGCTTTTGTTTCTGCTGGCGCTTCTTTGCGGCTGCTCGTCGGTGAATGCGGGCGAGCTTATGAAGCAGCTCTTCCCCGCCAAGGATGAGAGCGTCGCCAGCCAGCAGACGGGCGATATCAGCAGCATCTCCAGTGAGCCGGAGGGCACGGCTGTCGTGACGGAGACGTATACGCAGATCGAGTCCTTCGGCCTTGCCTACCAGCCGGACTACGGCCTGCAACCGTATAACTGCCAGAGTCTCAATAACCGCATCATCTTCTCGTTCCTGTACGAGCCGATGTTTGCCGTGACCAGCGACTATGAAGCCGTCCCCATCCTCGCGGAGGGCTATACCGTGACGGACGACGGCAAAACGACGACCGTTACGCTCCGCACCGGCGTCACGTTCCACGACGGCAGCGCCATGACGGCGCAGGACGCCGCCTATTCCATCTCCTCCGCCGCAGGCTCCGACTATTACGGCTCGCGCCTGCGCTTCATCACGGCCACCGATACGCCGGATGACCGGACGCTCGTCATTTCCACGAGTGAATCGTATGAGTGCCTGCCGCTCCTGCTGGATATCCCCATCATCAAATCCGGCACGGCGGAGCAGCCCAGCCCGCCCGGCACCGGCCCGTATCGGTTCGCGCAGACGAAGCTCACACGTTACGCCGGCTGGTGGCAGGATACCGCGCCGCTCGTCGATTTTGACGAGATCGCGCTGACCGAAGCCGCCACCTCCGCCGACGTGCGTGACAATTTTGAATACCAGAAGGTCAACATGGTGCTGACCGACCCCAATTCCTCCGCCTTTGCCGGCTTCCACAACGACTATGAGCTCTGGAACGCGGACACGACCATCATGCAGTACATCGGCTACAACATGAACTCGTCCGTGTTCTCGAACTACGGTCTGCGCGGCGCGATCACCTACGCCATCGACCGCGAGACGCTGGTCGGGCAGGTCTTCGGCGGCTTTGCCGCAGCGTCCACGCTGCCCTGCGCGCCAAATTCGCGCTATTATGACGTCAAGCTCGCAAACAGCTTCGCCTATGACACCGGTGCGTACTATGACCAGCTGGCCAGCGCTTCCGTGGAGGATGCGACCGGCGACGGCATTCTGGATCTCTATGTCCCCTCCAAGGGCTATTCCGTCCCGGTCGAGGGCACGATGATCGTCTGCTCCTCGAGCTACATCCGCGTGCAGGCCGCCAACGAGGTCGCCAGGATGCTCAACTCGCTCGGCTTCAATATCACGGTCAAGTCCATGGAGTATTCCGAGTACAAGCAGGCGCTGCTGCTGGGGGACTTCGATCTGTATTACGGCGAGGTCCGGCTGTCGCCGAACTTTGACCTCTCGCCGTTCTTCGGCGCGACCGGCACACTCAACTACGGAAGCCTGTCCGACAGCACGATGATGAACCTGTGCAGCATGGCGCTGGTCAACAGCGGCAACACCTACAGTCTCTACAAGCGCGTCTGCGAGCGCGGCTATCTCACGCCGATCCTCTTCAAAAGCTACGCGCTCTACACCACGCGCGGCGCCGTCACCGAGCCGACGCACTACATCGACTGGTTCCTGCCGGTCACAGACCCATCCTGACAAGCAGGCCCTCCGGGATACCGGAGGGCTTTTCATTATATCAAAATGCCTGTTTTGCGAAGCAGTATGAAATAAGCACCGTCCGTGTAGGGGACGATGCCCACAACCAAACCGGATAGCCTTTTGTCAGGCATGGACAGCAATGCATTTTGCCAGTCTTCAAGCCCTCTGGTATCCCGGATGGCTTTTTTCCGACTTTTCCGCGCATGCCGCTTGCAAGCGTTGGGAAACTATTGTATAATACTGTGTAAATTTTTGAATTTCCATCGAAAGTGAGGCGTCCCCATGAGCAAGGTCTTCATCCCGCAGGGCTACCGCGCGCCGCTGTCTGTATATGAGTTACAGCGCGCCATCGAATTTATCAAAAGCAATTTCCAGACGAATCTGTCGAACGCGCTCAATCTGCGCCGCGTTTCCGCGCCCCTGTTTGTGGAGGAGTCCTCCGGCCTGAACGACAATCTGAACGGCTATGAGCGGCCGGTCAGCTTTGATATTCCGGACGTCCACGCCGAAGCGCAGGTCGTGCACTCACTGGCCAAGTGGAAGCGGCTGGCGCTGAAGCGCTACCAGTTCAACGTCGGCAAGGGTCTTTTCACCGACATGAACGCCATCCGCCGCGACGAGGAGGTCGACAATCTCCACTCCGTCTACGTCGACCAGTGGGACTGGGAAAAGGTCATCGCGCGGGAGGACCGCACGGTCGAGTATCTCAAGCGCACCGTGCGCGACATCGTCGGCGCGGTCTGTGAGACGAACGACGCACTCGGCGTTGCGTTCCCGTGCCTGCACACCAAGCTTGACCGCGACGTGTTCTTCATCACCACGCAGGAGCTGGAGGATCTCTACCCCGACAAGACGCCCAAGGAGCGCGAAAACGAGATCGTCCGCCAGCACCACACGGTCTTCCTCATGCAGATCGGCGGCAAGCTGAAGTCCGGCAAGCCGCACGACGGCCGCGCGCCCGACTATGACGACTGGCAGCTCAACGGCGATATCCTCATGTGGAACGAGGTTCTCGGCTGCGCGTTTGAGATCTCTTCCATGGGCATCCGTGTGGACGAAGTGTCCCTCGACCGCCAGCTGACGCTCGCGGGCTGCGATGACCGCCGCAATCTGCCCTTCCACAAAATGCTCCTGCATGGCGAGCTGCCCCTCACCATGGGCGGCGGCATCGGCCAGAGCCGCGTGTGCATGCTCATGATCGGCACGTGCCACATCGGCGAGGTGCAGTCGAGCATCTGGGACAAGGCCACCGCAGACGCCTGCCGCGACGCGGGCATTCTGCTTCTGTAAGTTCAAATTCTATACGAGAGGATCGATATTTTATTATGGAACAGCTGATTTCCGTCCGCTCTCTTTTCAAAGAGACCGACGCCTACGCCGGCAAGCAGATCAAGGTCGGCGGTTGGGTGCGCAACCTGCGCGCCAGCAAGAACTTCGGGTTCATCAACCTGTCCGACGGCACGTTCTTTTCACAGGTGCAGGTCGTCTACGGCTCTGAGCTTGCCAACTTCACCGAGATCTCCAAGCTGAACATCGGCGCGGCCGTCATCGTGACCGGCACACTGGTGCTGACGCCCGACGCCAAGCAGCCGTTTGAGCTGCAAGCGAGCGAGGTCTACGTCGAAGGCCCGTCCACGCCGGACTATCCCATCCAGCCGAAGCGGCACTCGATGGAATACCTGCGCACCGTGACGCATCTGCGTCCGCGCACGAACACGTTCCAGGCCGTGTTCCGCGTCCGCAGCCTGATTGCCTACGCCATCCACAAGTTCTTCCAGGAGCGCGACTTCGTCTATGTCCATACCCCGCTCATCACCGGCTCCGACTGCGAGGGCGCAGGCGAGATGTTCCAGGTCACAACGCTCGATCTTGACAACCTGCCGCGCACCGAGGACGGCCAGATCGACTACAGCAAGGACTTCTTCGGCAAGGAGACCAATCTGACCGTCTCCGGCCAGCTCAACGGCGAAACGTTCGCGCAGGCTTTCCGCAACATTTATACCTTCGGCCCGACCTTCCGCGCCGAAAACTCCAACACGACGCGCCACGCGGCCGAGTTCTGGATGATCGAGCCGGAGATCGCGTTCGCCGATCTGTCCGACGACATGAAGCTCGCCGAGGACATGATCAAGTTCATCATCGCCTACGTCCTCGACCACGCACCCGAGGAGATGGCGTTCTTCAACCAGTTCGTCGACAAGGGCCTGATCGAGCGTCTGCACCACGTCATGACCTCCGACTTCGGCCACGTCACCTACACCGACGCCGTCAAGATCCTCGAGGAGCATAACGACAAGTTCGACTACAAGGTCTTCTGGGGCTGCGATCTGCAAACCGAGCATGAGCGCTACCTCACCGAGCAGATCTTCAAGCGCCCGGTCTTCGTCACCAATTATCCGAAGGAGATCAAGGCGTTCTATATGAAGCTCAACCCCGACGGCAAGACCGTCGCGGCCATGGACTGCCTTGTCCCCGGCATCGGCGAGATCATCGGCGGCAGCCAGCGTGAGGACGACTACGACACCCTTGTGCAGCGCATGCACGAGTGCGGTCTGAAGGAAAAGGACTATCAGTTCTATCTCGACCTGCGCAAGTACGGCTCAACCCGCCACGCGGGCTTCGGCCTTGGCTTTGAGCGCTGCGTCATGTACCTGACCGGCATCTCCAACATCCGCGACGTGCTCCCGTTCCCGAGAACGGTCGGCAACTGCGAGCTGTAACGAAACGATCGGATCCCGCGGCAGGTTGCTTCTGCCGCGGGATTTTTTGCACGCTTCGGGCCGCGGGTTTCCGGTTTTGTGCAAGTTGCAAAAGACATCTGTCCGTGCAGCGCGAATTTTTTTGAAAACTCTGTCATTTTCTGCTTGCAATTTGCAGCAGACCTCGCTATAATGTCTCCATAAGTTCACGTACAGATGTCTTTCTAATGTGGACAGAAGGAGGAAAATTCTATGAAAAAGATTCTTGCACTGCTTCTTGCCGCCGTTATGGTCCTGTGCCTGTTTACGGGCTGCGCGTCCAGCGGCTCCAAGGTCATTAAAATCGGCGTCTTCGAGCCGCAGTCCGGCGACAACGGCGCGGGCGGCAAGCAGGAGGTTCTCGGCATTCAGTACGCCAACTCCGTCAAGCCGACCGTAACGATCAATGGCGAGGAATACAAGATCGAGCTTGACATTCAGGACAACCAGTCCTCGACCGACAAGGCCGTCTCCGCCGCGCAGCAGCTCGTTGCCGACAAGGTCTCCGTCGTCCTCGGCTCCTACGGCTCCGGTGTCTCCATCGCGGCCGGCACCTACTTCGCCAACGCCAAGATCCCGGCCATCGGCTGCTCCTGCACCAACGCCGCCGTCACCGCCGGCAATGACTACTACTTCCGCGTCTGCTTCCTCGATCCGTTCCAGGGCTCCGTTATGGCGTCCTTCGCCATGGAAGAGTTCGGCGCCAAGAAGGCTTACGTCCTGTCCATGCTCGGCGACGACTACACTGTCGGCCTTGCCAAGAACTTCGTAAAGGCCTTTGAAGCTGCCGGCGGCGAGATCGTTGCCGACGAGACCTTCGTAGAAGGCACCGCTGACTTCTCCGCATACCTCAACAACGCCAAGGCCGGCGGCGCTGACGTCATCTTTGCTCCGTCCGCCATCGCGTATGCACCGCAGATCATCGAGCAGGCCAGCTCCCAGGGTCTGACGATCCCCGTTCTGGGCGGCGACACGTGGGAAAACTCCGCGATCTCCGACGCACAGAAGGGCACCGACATTCAGGTCTTCGTCTCCACGTTCTTTGACGAAAACGACGAGTCCGGTCTGGCCAAGGAATTTGTCACCGGCTACAAAGCATGGCTGAACGGCGATTCCCAGAACCTGACCAACAACGGCGGCAACGACGTTGTCGCAGCCGTCTCCGCCCTCGGCTATGACGCCTACATGGCGGCAGTCGCAGCCATCGAAAAGGCACAGTCCACCGACGGCACCGCCATCCGTGACGCGCTGGCCGGTCTGTCCGTCGACCTCGTCACCGGCTCTCTGAGCTTCGACGAAAACGGCGACGCGGTCAAGAGCACCGCCTACATCAAGCAGGCGATCGACGGCGCGTTCCAGTTCTACAAGGTTCAGTCCGCCGACTGATCCCCAGAAGCGCAATCCTGACCACAATGGTTTCCGGCCGGAGGAAATTTCTCCGGCCGGTACATCATTTCATCCGGCAGCGATCGAACCCGCTGCCGGATGCCCCCATTCTTTTTATCGCCGCGTCCAAGCTGGCCTTTTTGCAGGCGGTTCGCGGTTTGGACATGGCGATAAACAAATCAACAGGAGGTCCCCATGGATTTTATCAAGCAATGGCTGCCCTATATCCTGTCCGGCATTTCCGCAGGCGGCCAGTACGCGCTCATTGCCGTCGGCTATACCATGGTTTACGGCATTCTGCGTCTCATTAACTTCGCACACGGCGATATCTTCATGGTCGCCGGTCTGATGATGGTCTACCTTTCGGCCACGATGCCGCTGTATGTTTCCATTCCCGTTGTCATTGTCCTGACGGTCGCCCTCGGCTTTGCCGTGGAGCGCTGCGCGTATAAGCCGCTGCGGCAGGCGCCCCGCATGTCCGTCATGATCTCCGCCATCGGTGTGAGCTATCTGCTGCAAAACCTCGCCTATTACGTGACGGGCGGCGTCCCGAAGCAGTATCCCGAGCTGCCGTGGATCACCGACACGATTACCATTCTCGGCGCGTCCACCAAGCGCGTGACCGTCATCACGCCGCTTCTGACGCTGGTGATCGTCGTGGCGCTGGTCGTCCTCATCAAGCGCACAAAGGTCGGCATGGCCATGCGCGCGGCGTCCAAGGATTTTGAGACGGCGCAGCTCATGGGCATCAAGATTAACTCCGTCATTTCCTTCACCTTCATCATTGGCTCCGCGCTGGCCGCGGTCGCGTCGCTCCTGTTCTTCTCGAACTACACGACCATCGCGCCGTCCTCCGGCGCTATGCCGGGCCTGAAGGCCTTCGTCGCAGCCGTCTTCGGCGGCATCGGTTCGATCCCGGGCGCTGTCATCGGCGCGTTCATCATCGGCATCTGCGAGAACCTCCTCAAGGGTCTGAAGCTGACGGCATTCTCCGATGCGTTCACGTTTGCGCTGCTCATCGTCATTCTCGTCGTCAAGCCGACGGGCCTGTTCGGTGAAAAGCTGACTGAGAAAGTGTGAGGTGGCAGATATGAAACAGAAAAAAGCCCTCTCGCTGCAATCGATCCTCACCATCGCGGGCATCGCGCTCATCTATCTGCTCGCGTTCCTGCTCGACCGCATTCCCGGCGTCCCCATCATGCTGACGACCGTCCTGCGCAAGGGCGCGATCTATTCCCTTGTCGCGGTCTCCATGAACCTGCTGAACGGCTTTACGGGTCTGTTCTCCCTCGGACAGGCGGGCTTCATGCTGGTCGGCGCGTATGCCTTTGCCGCCATCAACATTGACAGCTCCATCCGCTCGACGGTCTATCAGTATTATGATCCGCTTCTCAAGTTCTCTCTGACTGAGACACTCCAGAACGCCCTCGGCCAGACGGCAGGCACCGCGCTCGGTGTGTTCCTGTCCCTTCTTCTGGCGGGTCTTCTGGCCGCAGGTCTGGCGTATCTCATCGGCCTGCCCGTCCTGAAGCTCAAGAGCGACTATCTCGCCATCGCCACGCTCGGCTTTGCCGAGATCATCCGCGCGCTCGTCCAGCTCGAGGCGTTCGCGCCCGTTACGAACGGCTCGCAGCTGCTGCGCGGCTTCCCGTATTTTACGGATACGTTTATGCCGTTCGTGATCGTCGGTATCTGCATCGCGGTCATCGTCCTGCTCATCAATTCGACCTATGGCCGTGCGTTCAAGGCCATCCGCGACGATGAGATCGCCGCCGAAGCCATGGGCATCAACCTTGCCCACCACAAGCGCATGGCGTTCATCATCTCCTCGTTCTTCGCCGGCATTTCCGGCGCGCTGCTCGCCATGTACCAGACCACGGTGCAGGCCAACACATTCAAATCGGCCATGACCTATGAGATCCTGTTGATCGTCGTCATCGGCGGCATCGGCTCCATCTCCGGCAGCTGCCTCGGCTCGTTTTTGTTCATCGCCTGCTCCGAGTGGTGGCTGCGGTTCCTGGACAATGAGACGTATATCGGCGCGTTCAAGCTGCCGCTGCTGCGCACGGGCTTCCGCATGGTCGTGTTCTCCGTTGTCATCATGATCGTCGTGCTCTTCTTCCGCAAGGGCATCATGGGCGACCGCGAGATCTCGCTCGCGGGGCTCGCCAAACGATTGACAAAGAAATCCGTGAAGGGAGGGAAACAGGCATGAGCACACCCGTACTTCACGTCGAGCATGTCACCATGCAGTTCGGCGGCGTCGTCGCCGTCAATGACCTTTCGATGGACGTCTATGACCGCGAGATCGTCGCCCTGATCGGCCCGAACGGCGCCGGCAAGACCACCGCCTTCAACTGCATCACCGGCGTCTATGAGCCGACCAACGGCCGCGTGGACTTCATGGGCGAGCCGATCGTCTGCAACCACCCGCGCGGCAAGATGAAAAAGATCTACGCCGGCGAGGGCGCGCAGGATTATCTGAACCAGCCCGTCATTTCCTACACGCCCGACGTCATCACAAAGCGCGGCATCGCCCGCACTTTCCAGAATATCCGCCTGTTCAAGTCCATGACGGTATTCGAAAACGTCCTCACCGCCATGCACGTGCGCCGCACGGCCAACGTCTTCTCCGCCACCTTCCGCGGCAACCGCAAAGAGGAAGCCGCCCAGCACGAACGGGCGCTGGAGCTTCTGAAGATCGTGGGGCTGGACGACGTCAAGGACGAGCTGGCGACCGCTCTGCCCTACGGCAAGCAGCGCCGGCTGGAGATCGCCCGCGCGCTGGCGACCAACCCGAAGCTCCTGCTGCTCGACGAGCCTGCTGCCGGTATGAACCCGCAGGAGACCATCGAGCTGACGCATTTTATCCGCAGCATCCGCGATACATTCGGTCTGACCATCTTCCTCATTGAGCACCACATGAACCTCGTCATGGACATCTCCGACCGGATCTACGTCATTGATTTCGGCCGCCAGATCGCCGCGGGCGTCCCGGCTGAGATTCAGAACGATCAGCGCGTCATCGACGCATATCTGGGGGTGGACGAAGATGAGTAACATTCTGGAAATCAAAAATCTGCTCGTCTCCTACGGCGGCATCGAAGCTGTCAAGGGTATCGACCTGAACGTCGAAGAGGGCAAGATCGTCACGCTGATCGGCTCCAACGGCGCGGGCAAATCGACCACGCTGAAGGCCATCGCCGGTCTGGTCAAGCCCAGATCGGGCGAAATTCTGCTGAACGACGCAAATCTGGTCGGCAAATCGACCGACCAGATCGTTTCGAGCGGCGTCACGCTCGTCCCGGAGGGCCGGCGCGTCTTCTCGAACCTGACCGTCGAGGAAAATCTCCGGATCGGCGCGTATCTGCGCAAGGACGCTCTTTCCGACGATCTCGCCCGCGTTTATGACCTGTTCCCGCGCCTGAAGGAACGCGAATGGCAGCAGGCCGGCACGCTCTCGGGCGGCGAGCAGCAGATGCTGGCCGTCGGCCGCGCGCTCATGGCCAAGCCGAAGCTCATCATGATGGACGAACCGTCGCTCGGCCTTGCGCCGATCGTCGTCCGCGGAATCTTTGAGATCATCCGGGAAATCAACCGCCAGGGCATCACGGTTCTGCTCATCGAGCAGAACGCCAACATGGCGCTGAAGATCGCCGACTGGGCATACGTCATGCAGACCGGCTCCATCCTAATGCAGGGCACCGGCGCGGAGCTGGCCGCCAATGAAGAGGTCAAGGCCGCATACCTCGGCACCGCGAAATAACCCCGTTTTCCGCATCCAAATCATGCCTCCTCAAGGACGCCTGTCCTCCGACAGACGGTTATCCCCGCCGGAATGCATCCCCCGGCGGGGATTTTTTTGCCATGGAATAGCAAACGCGCGCCCGCGATGATCGCGGGCGCGCGTGATTTCTTATTTGATCTCCTGCTCCAATTCATCAAACTCCGGCGTTGAGAAAAACTCGCCGAGCGTGATCTCAAGGCCGTCGCACAGCTTCTTGATCGTCACCGTGCCGGGATTTTTACTTTCGCCGTTCAAAATGCTCTTGATCGTCGCCTGCGGAACCGCAGAGGTCGTCGCCAGGCCGTTCGGCGTGATCTGCCGCTGCCGGCACAGCTCCCTGATTCGTCGTGCGATCGCCTCTTTGGTGTCCATAGGAATATCTCCATCCATTTCAACTCTGCATCTTCAAGGCTCCAGATTTTCCTCGTCAAACAGCGGTGAGTCGAAAAACTCCGGCAGCCCGATGGAAAGGCCCTGACACAGCTCATGCAGAACCCGCAGCTTTACAGAATCATACGCGCAGTGCATGATGTTTCCGATCGACGATTTGGGCACGCCGCTTTTCATATACAGCTGGTACTGCGTCATGGAACGCGCCTGCATCAGCTCTGCCAGCCGCAGACTGACCGCCTGATTCAGTTTCATCCCATCACCGTCCCTTGCGCTTATACTATAACGATTACAGCGTGATCTCTTCCGCCTTCTGTGCGCCGGTGCCGGTCAGCCTGCGGCAGGCAGCGGTCAGGGCGGCCACCTGCTGCGGGCAGCGGCCGATGTAGCGAGACGGCTCCAGCTCGGCACGGATCTCTTCGGCGCTCATGCCGAACTCCGGCCGGGCGGCCAGCTGGGCGACCAGATCCCAGCTTTCGCCGTTTTTCATCTTCGCGGTCGCTTCCATGGACGCTTCGCGGATGATCTCGTGCAGCTGCTGGCGGTCGCCGCCGCGCTTGACGGCGGCCATCATGAGATTTTCCGTCGCGATGAACGGCAGATAATCCCGGACGAGCTTCTCCACGATCTTCTCATTCACATGCAGCCCCTTCGTGACGTTCTGCACGAGCCGCAGCACGCCGTCGGTCGCCAGAAACGCTTCCGGCAGGCTGATGCGGCGGTTGGCGGAATCGTCGAGCGTGCGCTCGAGCCACTGGGTCATGGCAGTCATGGGCGCATTCTGCGCGTCGGCGATCACATAGCGCGCGAGCGAGCAGATACGCTCGCAGCGCATGGGATTGCGCTTATACGGCATGGCAGACGAGCCGACCTGCTTTTCCTCGAACGGCTCTTCGACCTGCCGGTCGTGCTGCAAAAGGCGGATATCCGTCGCCATGCGGCATGCGCTCTGGCAGATGGAGGACAGGACATTCAGGATGCGGCTGTCGAGCTTTCTGGGATAGGTCTGGCCGCAGACGGGATACAGGCGGTCAAAGCCGAACTCCGCCGCGATCTGCCGGTTCATCTCGTCGATCTTTGCGCCGTCGCCGTCAAACAGCTCGACGAAGCTCGCTTCGGTGCCGGTCGTTCCGCGGCAGCCGAGGAAGCGGATGGCGCGCAGCGTATCCTGCACCTCTTCAAGGTCGAGCATCAGATCCTGGAGCCAGAGCGCCGCGCGCTTGCCGATGGTCGTCAGCTGTGCGGGCTGGTAGTGCGTATAGGCAAGCGCCGGCATGGATGCATATTGATCCGCGAACGCGCAGAGGTTCTGCATGGCGGCCTTCAGCTCGTTTTCCAGATACCGCAGCGCTTCGCGGTAGATGATAAGGTCGGCGTTGTCCGTCACATAGCAGCTCGTCGCGCCCAGATGGATGATGCCCTTTGCGCCGGGTGCGTCCAGCCCGTAGGCGTAGATATGCGCCATGACGTCGTGCCGGATCTCCTTTTCGCGCTTCGCCACCACATCATAATCGATGGGGCTGACGTGGGCGGCCAGCTCGTCCACCTGCTGCTGCGTGACCGGCAGGCCGAGGTTGTGCTCGGCCCGCGCCAGCGCCACCCAGAGCCTGCGCCACGTCTCGTAGCGCATGTCCGGGGAGAACAGGTGCAGCATGGTCTTCGACGCGTAGCGCGACGCCAGCGGGCTTTCATACGTCGGTTTCATGGCGGCTCCTTTTAGCGGTAGATGATCTCGTCGCGGCCTGCGCCGACGGAGACATAGCTGATATGCACGCCGATGGCCTTTTCGATATATTCGACGTAATCGCGGGCGGCCTGCGGCAGATCCTCATACTTGCGAACGCCGGAGATATCGCAGCCCCAGCCGGGAACAGTCGTCAGGACGGGCTTGGCCTCGTTAATAACAGCGGTGAACGGGAAGTCGTCGGTCTTCTCGCCGTTTACTTCATACTGCGTGCAGACGGGGATTTCCTTCATGTAGGACAGGACGTCCAGCTTCGTGAGCGCGACTTCGGTTGCGCCCTGGATCTGGCAGCCGTAGCGGGTCGCGACCAGATCGATGGGGCCGACGCGGCGCGGACGGCCGGTGGAAGCGCCGTATTCGCCGCCGGCAACGCGCAGCTGCTCGGCTTCGTCGCCGAACCATTCCGCGGTGAACGGGCCTTCGCCCACGCAGGTGGAATACGCCTTGACAATGCCGACCGTGCGGTCCACATGGCTGCCCGGGATGCCCGCGCCGACGCAGGCGTAGCCGGCATTGGAGGACGAGGAGGACGTGTACGGGAAGATACCGAAGTCGATATCGCGCAGCGCGCCGAGCTGGGCCTCGAACATGATGTTCTTGCCGGCCTTCTGGGCGTCATAGAGATACTTGGTGGTGTCGCAGATATAGGGCGCGAGCTTGGAGCCAAATTCGTCGCACCAGGCCAGCATGTCAGAGAGCTGATAGGGCTCGGCGCCGTAGACGTTCTGGATGGTCAGGTTCTTCCACTCGAGGATGGACGCCAGACGCTTCTTCAGATACTCCGGATACAGCAGCTCGCCGACCATGATGGTCTTCTTCTGATACTTGTCGGAATAGACCGGGGCGATGCCGCGCAGGGTGGAGCCGTATTTCTTGTCCTTCAGACGCGCTTCCTCCAGACCGTCGAGCGCGCGGTGGTACGGGAAGACGATGGTCGCGCGCTGGGAGATCTTGAAGTTCTCCGGCGTGACCGGCACGCCGGCCTTTTGCAGGGTCTCGATCTCGCCCCAAAGGCTTTCGAGGTCGATGACGACGCCGTTGCCGAGGACATTCACGACGCCCGGCAGGCAGATGCCGGAGGGGATGAGGTGCAGGGCAAATTTGCCGTATTCATTGACAATGGTATGGCCGGCGTTATTGCCGCCCTGATACCGGCAGACGATATCATAATCTCTCGCGATGAGGTCGACCATGCGGCCCTTGCCTTCGTCGCCCCAGTTGATGCCTACGATTGCACAGTTACTCATAGCTTTTTACTCCTTATTTTTCCGCAATTTGGCCTTATTTTTTCATTCCGGGCAGATTATATGCGATTTATTCCGAAATGTAAATCACTGTTTGTTTATGCTCGCGATAAGCGCCGTTTATATAGCAGATTAGTGTTATCTATTTTACTTATTGACGCCTGCCCGCTATAATGGGAACGTTGACAACACCGGCGCCGCCGGTCATTTTGGAGGATGCTATGCTCATCAGAACGCCCGAACAGGACATCGAACGGATCCTGTATACCGAAAAAGCCATCGCCGCCCGCGTCGAGCAGCTCGGCGCCGATCTGACCGCGAAGCTTGGCGACAAGCGCCCTGTGCTGGTCTGCGTTCTGAAGGGCGCGTCGTTTTTCTACATCGATCTCTGCCGCTGCATGAACTGCGCCATCGACATGGACTTCATCGCCGTTTCGAGCTACGGCGCGTCGGCCCAGTCGACCGGCGTCGTCCGGCTCATCAAGGATCTGGACAACAACATCACCGGCCGCCACGTCGTTATCGTCGAGGATATCATTGACTCCGGCCTGACCATGCAGTACCTGCGCCAGCTCTTCGGCGCGCGCAACCCCGCATCCATCACGACCATTTCCTTCCTCGACAAGGCCACCCGCCATCCCGAGAGCTATAAGACCGACATGTGCGGCTTTGAGATCCCGGACGAGTTCGTCGTCGGCTACGGTCTCGACTACGCGAATTACTACCGCAACCTTCCGTACATCGGCGTCCTGAAGCCCGAATGCTATCAATAAGTTTTTCCTGCCTGCCGCATTCCCGCGGCAGGCTTTTTTATGCCCGTCAGGCGGGCTCCTCTGCTTCGTTTGCCTGCTGGATGGTGATATCCGAAGCGCCCGCGTCTGCAAAGCTGAACTGGATGACCGCCTGCGGCACATTGACCGAGCACGACGCCGTCTTGCCCCGCTGCTCCGCCAGCCGGGACGCGATCGACAGAAGCTGGGACAAAATCTCCCGGTTCAGCCCGCCGCCGCGCCAGTGAAACGCAAAGACCGGCTGCCTTTTGCGCAGCACCTGCTGCAATCGCTTTTCCAGCTCCTCAGGCTTCGTAAACGAGCAGCTGCGGTAATAAAAGCCCTTCGCGTCCGTGCAGGCAGGGATTGGCAGGACGAGCGGCTCATGGTCGCGGAAGATATGGCTGTCGTCCAGATTCAGATAGTCATAGCGCGGCGCGCCGCGCCGCAAGGAGTTGTCAAACGTCGCGTCCACGTGATAATACTGCCCGCCCAGCCGCACGACGTTCCACGTGTGGCGGTAGCGGATGCCCTTTTCCGGGTTCGCTTCGCACAGCGCCACGATACACCACAGGCCGAGCGCGTCGCAGAGCGCCTTGACGGTCTTTGCGATCCCCTCGCACACGCCGACGCCCTGCGTCATGGGGCCGAGGATCTCATGGGAATACGGCTTTTTGAGCTTGTCATAGCGCACGCTCTGCAAAATAAAATCGTGCACGGCCAGCTCCTTTTCCAGCTCCGTTTTCCCGGCCAGCGGCCGCGTCAGCCGCGCGAGCCGCGCCTGCACGGCCTGCTGCTGCGTGCGGATGGTATTTTTGTCAAACAGATAGTCCGGCAGAACCTCCATATGTGCCGCGCCCCTTGCGTACCGGTACCGGTATCTGCTCACGTAGAACACCAGCGGCTCGTCGAGCTTCAGCCGCAGATACACGTCCGCCAGCTCCTCCGGCGCAAGCAGCGGCACCCGGATGGCAGGCGCGAGCGCGCAAAAGCCGCCCAGCAGCGCATCGTATACGCCCTGCAGCGGCCTGGATAACTGTCCATAATAATATCTCATCGATTTCCCCTCAGAACCGCAGCTGTGCGGGCTGCAATTCGTCCAGATCGTGAAGCTCCGTCACCGGCGAGGCCCCGCGTGCGAGCAGCGCCCGTGCGCCCTCCGTGCCGTCCGCATGGACGAAGACGGGACTGTAGCCGCGGCGGAGGTTTTCGATCGCACCCTCCCACGTACCGCCGGTGCAGCGCGTGCACTGCGCCACAAGCGTTTTTTCTCCCATGGCGTGCAGATAGCGGTTGCGTGTCAGCGCGCGGGCCGCAGAAAACGGCGCGTCAAAGGCCTGTTCGGCCAGATACAGCGTCCGCGCCTGTGCCGGGCAGTCAGTCAGCGGCCCGGCCGGAAAGATCACGGCGCTGCCGCCGTGTGTCAGACAGGTCTCCTGCGCCGCGAGATCCGCACCGATCGCCCCGCCGGAGCAGAGCGTCAGCCCCGCTTCGGCGATCAGCCGTCCGGCCGACACGGCGAACGCCCGGCCCTCCTCCGTCAGCTCGCGCGAGCCGACCACGGTGATGCAGCGCGCCGACGCGAGCGCCGGATCGCCCTTTGCAAACAAAACTGCCGGGCAGCGCATGCCAAGCGCATGCCGCAGCCGCGCAGGATAGCCTTCTGACAATCGCGTCACGGGGCGAATGCCTGCCCGCTCCGCCGCGGCCAGATACTGCCGCAGCCGCTCCTTGCGCGCCAGCAGCATTAAGATCCGCGCGCTCTGCGCTTCATCATAGCCAAGACGCCGCAGCTCGCGCGCCGTGACCTCGCCCAGCGGATCTGCTGCGCCGGAGCCGAGCAGCCGCACGCGGCGGCCAAGCTCCTCAAACTGCGGCAGCGTCAGAGGGTGCACCGTCTCCTCCGGGAGCGCACAGCACAGAAGCAGCACGCCCTCCTCTGCCGCTCTCAACGGAAGCGGCGGCGCGGCGGCGCCTTTTTGGGCTTCGGCGGTTCCTCCTCCACGAGGGCGCCGTCCTCGGCAAATCTGACCGGCTGGATGCTGTAGTGGGAGTATTTCGCGATCTCCGCCAGCTTCGTCTGCTCCGGGAACGTGCCGAGGATGGACACGGCAATGCCCTTGCGCTTGGCGCGGCCGGTACGGCCGATGCGGTGGATATAGTATTCATTCTCCTCCGGCACGTCATAGTTGATGACGCAGTCGACGTCGTCGACGTCGATGCCGCGGGAGGCGACATCCGTCGCGATGAGGATGGGGAGCTTGCCCTCCTTGAAGGTACGCATGGTCTTCTCGCGCTTCTGCTGCGGGATATCGCCGTGGATGCAGTCGGCGTCCAGCCCCATGCGGACTAAGTCATCCCGCAGGCGCTGGCACATGACCTTCGTATTGCAGAAGACGATCGTGCGCTCGAGCCGGAGCGTGCGGATGAGCCGGCTGACCATGGCCACCTTTTCAAGAGGCGGACACGTGATGGAATACTGTGTGATATCCGGGCGGTTGTCCACGTCCGCGGGGACGGTGATCTCCACCTCGTCGCGCTGGTACATCCACGAGACGGTCATGACCTCCTGCGAGATCGTCGCGGAGAACAGGCCGAGATTGCGGCGGTTTTTGACCTTTTCGATGATCTTCGTCACGTCGTCAAAGAAGCCCATGTCGAGCATGCGGTCCGCTTCGTCAAGGACGACAGTCTGCACCTTGTCGAGCGTGAGCGTGCGGCGCTTGTAATGATCCATGAGCCGCCCCGGCGTGGCGACGACGATCTGCGGGTGGTTTTGCAGCTGCTTGATCTGGCCCTCGATCTTCGCGCCGCCGTAGACCACGGCCACGCGGATGTTCTTATAATAGGTCAGAAGTCCGCGCAGCTCATCGCAGATCTGGATGGCAAGCTCGCGCGTCGGCGCGAGGATCAGCCCCTGCAGGTCTTCACTTTCCGCGTTGATATGCTCGATCATCGGGATGCCAAAGGCGAACGTCTTGCCCGTGCCGGTCGGCGCTTTGGCGATGACGTCCTTCCATTTGAGAAACTCCGGGATGGCCTCCGCCTGAATGCGGGTCGGATAGCCATAGCCCTTCTTCTCCAGCGCCTGCAAAATTTCTTCCGACAGTCCAAGGTCGGCAAATGTCAGATTCTGTTCCATTCAACTTACTTCCTCGTTCAAAGTTCTGGCGAAAAATCGCAATTTTTTTAATCATAACACACTTTGGGAGTATTTCCAATCCCTTTCTGAGAAAAACACGCAAAAGCCGCGCAAAAACCCCGGCATGTCTGCCGGGGCTGCAGCGTGTCGAAAAAGTATTTTCGCCCCGCTGCGGCAGTTTTTCGAACTTTTTCAAAGTTCGAAAAACTGGTTGATTGAACGCGAAGGGGGCTTTTTGCCCCCTTCACTCTTCCCCTGCTGCTCTGTCATCCTACTGCTTTGCGTAGTTTTTGACAGTCTCAAGCCCCGGCATGCCTGCCGGGGCTGCATCTGTTATTTCTCTTCCACGCCCCATTGCGGCAGCGGAAGGCGCTGCATGGCGCCGAAGATCTTCGTCTTCACGTCCGGATACTGCGCCTGGAGGGAAGCGAGCAGTTCCTTGACCTCCTGCCGCTTGGTGTGCTTGTCCGCGGGACAGACGTTGTGCACGACCGGAAGCGATTGCTGCTGTGCGAAAGCTTCGATCGCCTTTTCGCCAATGTAGAGCATGGGCCGGATCTGGGTGACACCGGTGCGGCTGAGATACGTGACCGGCTCAAAGCAGCCAATGCGCCCCTCGTAGAGAAGACTCATGAGAAGCGTCTCGACGGCGTCGTCAAAATGGTGGCCGAGGGCGATCTTGTTGCAGCCCTGCTCCAGCAGCACGTCGTTCAGCGCCCCGCGGCGCATCTTCGCGCACATGGAGCAGGGGTTCTTTTCCTTCCGGTAGTCGAAGATGATCGGGCCGATCTCCGTCTTTTTTATGGTATAGGGCACGTCGATGGAGCGGCAGAAATCCGCAACCGGCGAAAAATCCATCCCCTCCAGCCCCATATCGATGGTGATGGCGCGGAGCGAAAACGGCTTTGGATAAAAGCTCCGCAGCGCGGCAAGCACCGCCAGAAGCGTCAGCGAATCCTTTCCGCCCGACACGCCGACAGCGATGGAATCGCCCGTCTCGATCATATGATAATCGTCCACACACCGGCGGACACGGCCCAGAAAATTCTGCATATCCGGTTCTCCATTTTTCCGAAATTTACGATTTGAGCATTTTGGAGCATTTGCGAGCATTTTAAAGCATTCACGAGCTTGCGTTGTGCTGCGTTAAAAATCAGAAAATTCGCGCTTGACACGGAATTTCCCGTGTGATATAAAGAGTAAGCGCGCTTCCGAGAGCTATTGTATATGCGCGCCGAAAAATTGTCAAAACTTTTTATCATAAAAGAAAACATCGCGTTTTCAAACGGAGGAACAAACATGACCACTATGGCTAAGAAAGAGACCGTCCAGAGAAAATGGTACGTTCTCGACGCAGCTGGCAAGCCCCTGGGCCGCACCGCTGTTACCGCTGCCAAGCTTCTGCGCGGCAAGCACAAGGTTGACTTCACCCCGAACGTTGACTGCGGCGATTTCGTCATCATCGTGAATGTTGACAAGGCAGTCCTCACCGGCAAGAAGCTCGACAACAAGCACTACTATCATCACACCGGCTGGATCGGCAACCTCAAGGACGTCAAGTACCGCACGCTCATGGCTGAGCGTCCCGAGTTCGCCATGGAGCTGGCTGTCAAGGGCATGCTGCCCAAGAACAGCATCGGCCGCGCGGAGCTCACCCGCCTGAAGCTTTACAAGGGCGCCGAGCACAACAACGCCGCACAGAAGCCCGAAGCCTGGACTTTGGACTAATCAGGAGGTAACAGACTATGTACGAGAGCAAAAGACAGTATCAGTACGGCACCGGCCGTCGGAAATCCTCCGTTGCACGCGTCCGCGTCTATCAGGGCGGCACCGGCTCCATCACCATCAACGGCCGTGACATCGACGATTATTTCGGTCTGGACACCCTGAAGATGGTCGTCCGTCAGCCGCTGGCTGCAACCGATCTGGTCGGTAAGGTCGACATCATCTGCACCGTCGAGGGCGGCGGCGTTTCCGGTCAGGCCGGCGCCATCCGTCATGGCGTTGCCCGCGCTCTTCTGAGCGTCAACCCCGAGTTCCGCGCCACGCTGAAAGCCGCCGGCTTCCTGACCCGTGACCCGAGAATGAAGGAAAGAAAGAAGTACGGTCTCAAAGCAGCTCGTCGCGCTCCGCAGTTCAGCAAGCGATAATCGACTGCTCA
>CAKUHB010000005.1 GCA_934655875.1 uncultured Oscillospiraceae bacterium | reverse complement strand
GTTCCCCAAATTATACGGAATAGCAGGGGTACTGTCATATCTAATTTATTGTTGCTTCTTTACCAACCATGAGCATTGCATGCGCCGGGCTTTTGTTACACTTTTCCACTGTCTGCCGACTATAAGGGTGTCAGCTGACAATACAAAAGCATGGAGGAATCCACATGGAGGAACAACAGCTGCTTTCCCTGCTGCGCCGCAAGGACGAGCAGGCGCTTGCGGCGGTGATCGCGCAGTACAGCGCGTATGTCGTGACCGTCATCCATAACCGCAGCCGCTGCCAGCTCACGCCGGAAGACGAGGACGAGCTGGCGTCAAGCGTCTTCTTCGCACTCTGGCAGTCCTGCCGGACGGTGAAGTCCGGGCATCTTCGGGCGTGGCTCGGGAGCGTCGCGCGGAACAAGACCGTCGACCGGCTGCGAAAAGCACGCATGGAGGTGCCGCTGGACGAAGAAGCGGCCGGGACGGAGGACGTGCTTCTCGAGGAAGCCGCAAAAAAGGAACAGGCGCAGCAGCTCCGCAGCGCAGTCGCGCAGCTGCCGGAGCTGGATCGCGAGATCATCTGCCGGTTCTACGATTTATGTCAACCAGCACCAGAGATCGCCGCAGCCCTGGGCCTTTCGCCCGCGGCGGTGCGCATGCGGCTGATGCGCAGCCGCGAGACCATCAAAACCGAGTTATGCCGGGGAGGATTTGCATATGAATAACATTGATACGATTTTTCAGGAAGCGCAGCTGCCGGACGTACCGGTCGATGCACTGCCGGAGGAGCGTCAGGCAAGGATTTTGGAAAGAACGCTCCTTCTGGCACGGCAGGATGCAAAAAAGCACAGCCGCAAGCGCGTTGTCCGCATTGTGATCGCTGCCGCCGCAGCCATCGCCGTGCTGTGCGGTGCGGCGGAGGTGCTGCACTATGCATCTGTTTCCAACGAGAATACCACCTATCATGCCGATGTCGCATCCATTCTGCCGGACGGCACGCTGGAGCCATTTTCCTATGATTTTTCCAGAGACGCGATCATCCGTGTCGACACGGAGGGCCGCACCTCCGGCACCTACTGCGGCGTGCAGTTCGGCTGGACGCCGACGGCACTGATTCCAGACAACACCGCATATCTGTATAACGTCATTGCCATGCGCGACCCGGAGCAGCTGGACGGCGTCTCGGACGCTCAGATCGAACTGGCAAAGGACTGCGTTTATTCCACTGACAGCACTTCGCAGGTGCGTTTCACGTTCAGCTGCCTGTCCGCCAACGAGGTCGCAGGCTGCGATCTTCTGGTGCCCGGAAACGACCCGACGATCGTCAAGGAGGGCATGCTGAACGACCTGTACGCCGGCTGGATCGAAACATATGACACAGACCGCGGTTCGGATGTTACCCATCATTTTCTGCTGCTCTATGACGCAGAAAAGCTCTGCGTCGTATTCCTGGGCGGCGACTGGGACGTCACGGAGAAAATGGCCGAAAATATGACCATCATCCAGACGGAGATCCCCACGCCGGAGGCAAAGCAGAATTTCACCTACGTTGGAATATACGGTTGACATAATTTTTGTGACAGACGCACATACTATCCCGATTTTACAGGAAAGCAGGGATCGTATGAAGGGATTTGCAATGCTGCGGATCGGTGAGGTCGGCTGGATCGAAAAGCCGAAGCCGGTCTGCGGGCCGATGGACGCGATCTGCCGCCCGCTGGCCGCCGCTGTGTGTACGTCCGACGTGCATACCGTCTGGGAAGGCGCGGTCGGCGAGCGAAAGAATCTGATCCTCGGGCATGAGTGCTGCGCAGAGGTCACGGAGGTTGGCGCGCTGGTACGGGATTTCCGTCCCGGTGACCGCGTGCTCGTCCCGGCCATCACGCCGGATTGGAACTCACTGGAGGCGCAGGCGGGCTACGCCATGCATTCCGGCGGCATGCTGGCCGGCTGGAAGTTCTCCAATATCAAGGACGGCGTATTCGCAGAGTATTTCCACGTCAACGACGCAGACGGCAACCTGGCGCACCTGCCGGCCGGAATGGATATACTGGAGGCCTGCATGCTCTCCGACATGGTACCGACCGGCTTCCACGGCGCGGAGCTTGCGGATGTGCGGTTTGGCGATACGGTACTCGTCGTCGGCATCGGGCCGGTCGGACTGATGGCCGTCGCCGGCGCAGCACTCCGCGGTGCAGCAAGGATCCTTGCCGTCGGTACACGTCCAGTCTGCATCGAAGCAGCGAAAGGCTACGGCGCAAGCGAATTTATCAGCTATAAAAACGGGCCGATCGACGAGCAGGTTCTGGAGCTGACGCGCGGAAAGGGCGTCGACTGCGCGATCATCGCGGGCGGCGACACCGACACGTTTATCCCCGTCGTGCGCGCCCTGAAGCCCGGCGGCCGGATCGGCAACGTCAATTATCTCGGCAGCGGCGAGTATGTCCGTATCCCGCGCGCGGACTGGGGCGTCGGCATGGGGCACAAGCAGATCAACGGAGGACTCATGCCGGGCGGCCGGCGGCAGATGGAGCGGCTTTCCGCGCTTCTGACAAACGGCCGCTTGGACGTCAAGCCGCTCATCACGCACGTCTTTGACGGCTGGGACAGCCTGCCGCAGGCGCTGCGTCTCATGAAGGACAAGCCCCGAGACCTCATCAAGCCCGTCGTCAGATTCGTATAATTGCATAAGAAAAAGGCTCCGGAGCACCAGAGCCTTTTTCTTATGCGTTGGATTCCGCCAGCTTCTGCCTGGCCTGCTTGAGTGCGTTGGCCAGCTGGTCGGGACAGGAGGTCTGCTTCATTCCGCAGTGGATCCCGTCCAGGCGCTCGATCACCTCGTCGATCGGCATGCCGTCGACCAGCTTGGAAATACCTTGCAGGTTGCCGTTGCAGCCGCCGATAAACTCAATGTTGCGCAGCTTCCCGTCGTCAACATCAAACAGAATCTGCTGTGAGCAGGTTCCCTTTGTCTTATACGTAAAATGCATGATTGGTCTCCTTTCGTTATTCTGTCAGATCGCAGAGCGATGCGTTTACATAATCAGCGAGCTGTTCCGGGTTCAGAAGAACCTGACAGCCGCGGCAGCCGGCAGAGATCCCGACCTCATCATACAACTGTGCCGTTTCATCAAGATACGTCGGAAACTGCTTCTTCATGCCGATGGGGCTGCATCCGCCGCGGATATAGCCGGTCGTGCCGAGAAGGTCTTTCACATGCAGCAGTTCGATCTTCTTATCCCCCGCTGCCTTTGCCGCCTTTTTCAGATCCAGCTCGCAGCAGACCGGGATACAGAACACCACAAATCCGCTGCGCTCTCCTCTGGCGACCAGCGTCTTGAAGATCTGCTCCGGCGGCATGCCGATCCCTTCGGCCGCGTGCATGCCGTTCAGATCGTTTTCATCAAAGGCATATTCCGCCGCGCGGTATGGAATTTTTGCTGCGTCGAGAAGGCGCATCACGTTTGTCTTCGTCATGACGATCCCTCCTTCATTCCACGCGTATTATACAGGATTTTTGCATTCCGCGCAAGATGGCAGCTGCGCAGAATGTCCGGCGTATGTTTCAGGAAAAATCGTTCAAACTATGCATATCAAGCAATAGGAGCGGACACAATGAGCGAAACGAAAAAGGAAGCACAGGCGCGGCAGGAGCTGATCGACCTCGGTTCCGCCACGACCAGAACGGCGCGCGGAACGATTTACACCCTGACCATCATCGGCCAGATCGAGGGGCATCAGGTTCTTCCTGAGACCGTCAAAACCACCAAATATGAACACGTCATTCCCCTGCTCGCCGCAGTGGAAGAGAGCGAAGAAATCGACGGCCTGCTGCTGCTTCTCAATACTGTGGGCGGCGATATTGAAGCGGGGCTTGCCATTGCCGAGCTGATCGCTGGAATGAAAAAGCCGACCGTGTCGCTCGTCCTCGGCGGCGGACACTCCATCGGGATCCCGCTGGCGGTCTCGGCCAAAAAGAGCCTGATCGTCCCCACGGCCAGCATGACGGTGCATCCGGTGCGCATGACAGGGCTCGTCGTCGGTGCGCCGCAGACCTATCAGTATTTTAACCAGATTCAGGATCAGATCGTCAGCTTTGTCACGCGGAACTCCCACATTTCCCGGGACGAGTTCCTGCGCTATATGATGGCAACGGATGAGATCGCCACCGACGTCGGGACAGTTCTCTACGGCGAAGAAGCCGTCAGCTCAGGGCTCATGGACGGACTCGGAAGTCTCTCGGATGCGCTGGGCCTGCTGCACCGGCAGATTGACCGGCAGAAAAAGCGGGAAAAGTAATGATTTTTCAATCAGATCAAAAAATATCTATGCATTGACAGCATGTATATCGGGTTTTGTGCAGATTTTCGGAATTGCGCGGCACGCCTGCCTGGCGTGGATTGACAACAGAATCTGCATATGTTAGAATGCAGCCGATACGAGTGGTGGAGTCTGTCATAGGCGCGTTTTGCGTCCTATTCGTATCGAAGCGCATGCAGCAGCTTTCGGCAGAACCATGTGGTTCTGCCTTTTTTGTATAAAGAAAACCACCGGCAATGCCGGTGGTTCCAAAAAGCTTTAGCTATGCCCAGAAAAAATATCCGAGCGAAGCGAGGAACAAGTCTGGAAAGCAGTTGATAAGGTGCGATTCAAAAAGGTAGATAATCGAGAGAGGTGAAAAGCAAAATGCGCCAGGCCGCTATTTCAATAGCAGTAGGGCGCATCATGCAGTAGAAAGAAAATTCGATGAGCCTATAGGCTCGGCTGGTAATAGGCCCTAAGGGGGCCTGTGCAAACCACCGGCACGGCCGGTGGTTATGATTATGAGCATGCGCATGCTGTCCAGATTCCATCCATGCCGGTCCGGCACGGTGGAATTTTTCATTTTGTCCGTTATATCTCATTTACGATATATAAAATCATTGTTTTGCGATATCTATTTTTCGGAAGGAAGGATCCAGTATGAGAAAAACGAAAATCGTCTGTACCATCGGCCCTGCCAGCAGCTCCCCGGAGGTCTTTGCCGATATGTGCCGTGCGGGCCTGAACGTTGCGCGTCTGAATTTCTCTCACGGCACACACGAGGAGCATCAGCAGAAATTTGACATGATCCGCAGGGTTCGCGCGGAGCTGAACCTCCCCATCGCGATCATGCTCGACACCAAAGGCCCCGAATACCGGATCCGCACCTTCAAAAACAAGCATATCGTCCTGAAGGACGGAGATTCCTTCACCTTTACCACGCGCAAGGTCGAGGGTGACGAGACGATCGTCGGTGTCAGCTATCCCGGCCTTGCCAAGGAGCTGTCTGTCGGCGACACGGTGCTGGTCAACAACGGTCTTGTGATCTTCGAGGTCGCATCCATCGAGGGCACGGAGATCCACTGTCGCGTCGTGGTCGGCGGCGAGCTGTCCGACTGCAAGAGCATGTCCTTCCCGCATAAGGTGCTTGAGCAGGTTTACCTCAGCGAGCAGGACAAATCCGACCTGCTCTTCGGCATCCGCAACGGCGCGGATTTTGTTGCAGCCTCGTTCGTTTCCCGCAAGCAGGACGTGCTGGATGTCCGCCGGTTCCTCGACGAGAACGGCGGTAAGGACATTGAGATCATTGCGAAGATTGAAAACCAGACCGGCATTGACAATGTGGAGGAGATTTGCGAAGCGTGCTCCGGCATCATGATCGGCCGCGGCGATCTCGGCGTTGAGGTTCCGTTTGCCGAGTTGCCCGCGATCCAGAAATATCTCATTACCAAATGCCGCCTGCTCGGCAAGCGCGTGATCACTGCGACAGAAATGCTGGAGTCCATGATCCATAATCCCCGCCCGACCCGCGCTGAAATCTCCGACGTGGCCAACGCCGTCTATGACGGAACGAGCGCCGTCATGCTCTCCGGCGAATCTGCTGCCGGCAAATACCCGGTCAAAACCGTCCAGACCATGTCCGAGATCGTCGAGGAAACGGAAAAGCATATCGACTACGAGAATCTGTTCCGGAAAGAGGAGTTCCAGATCAAGAATATGGTCGACGCCATTTCTCACGCAACGTGCTGCATGGCCTGCGACATCGGCGCCAAGGCGATCGTTGTCAGCTCCCTGTCCGGCGTCACGGTGCGCATGGTGTCGCGGTTCCGCGTTCCGGTCGATATCGTCGGCATGGCGGCCAACGCCCGCGTGTGGTACCGTCTGGCGCTCTCGTGGGGCGTCCAGCCGATCCTCTGCGAGGAGACCTTCCAATCCGCCGACGTGCTGTTCTATAACGCACTGCGGGCCGCAAAGTCGGCCATGCATCTGGTTCCCGGCGACAATGTCGTCATGACCGGCGGCACGCCGAACGGCACCTCCGGCAATACGAACCTCATCAAGGTCGAGACGGTCTGAGCCGTTTCTGCATCCAAGCTCCGCGGGAAAAATTCCGCGGAGCTTTTTTTCGAACGTTCAGTGGAAATATTCTTCGGTTTGTGCTAATATAAATGTGTATATGCATCCGGCCTGCCGGGTGCGACTTTCCGGACGGAGGCATGGTATGACCTATTGGACCGCCATTTTACTTGGTATCATACAGGGGCTGGCAGAGTTCCTGCCGATCTCCAGCTCAGGCCATCTGGCAATTTTACAGAATTTTCTGCGCATCGGCGACCTGGAAAACCAGATGCTGTTTGACGTGCTGCTGCACCTCGGGACGCTCGGGGCCGTCATTCTGGCCTACCGGACGCAGCTGAAAGGGCTGTGCCGCGAGGGGCTTCTGATGCTGCACCTCAAAAAGCCGAACCGCCGGGAAAAGCCGGATCCTGCCAGACGGCGGCTGATTTTGTTTCTCATCATTGCGACGCTCCCGCTGATCCCGGCAGCCTTCCTCAGTGATCTGCTGGATCCCCTGTTCTATGACACGTTCTTCATTGGCTTCGCGCTGATCGCCACGGGCTTTCTCCTGCTTGCGGCTGACCGGTACGGCCATGGCAACAAGTCCGAGCGTGCCATGACGCTCGCCGACGCGCTGATCGTCGGGCTTGCACAGATGATCGCCGTCGTTCCGGGTTTGTCGCGCTCCGGGACGACGATCTCCGTCGGGATGCTGCGCGGACTGGATCGGAGCTTCGCTGTTCGCTTTTCCTTCTTCCTCTCGATTCCTGCCATGCTGGGGGCGAATCTTCTGTCCCTTGTCAAGGCGATCTCGGCCGGCGTTGTCTGGTCTGAGGTGCCCATGTATCTCTGCGGCGTCGCCGCCGCGTTTGTGTTCGGCTATCTTGCCATTTTCGCGCTGAACCGCATCGTCCAGCGCGGAAAATTCGGCGGATTCTGTTATTACTGCTGGGGCGCAGGTCTTCTGACGATCATCCTGTCCCTGATCTCGTGAGGTGTATCGATTCCATGGCTACCACGAACAAAAGAAAACCCACCGGCTCCCGCAGCCGGAAAAAGCCGGCGAAAAAGCAGAGCCGCACGCCCATCCGGCGTGAGGTCGGCGCGTGCGTCTGTCTGGTTCTGGCGCTGCTGACGATTCTGTGCTGCTTCCGCATCAACGCGGCAATCCTGAATTTGCTGACCGCACTGTTTAAGGGTCTGATTGGCGCGGGATTCTACATTCTGCCCTTCTCCTTTGTGATGAGCTTTCTGATCCTCATTCTGCACGACGGCCGCCCGGTCGCCCTCCGCGTCACCTGCACATTTCTGACGGCTGCGCTGATCGGAAGTCTTGTGCATCTGGTCGGAGGGAAGTTTGAAGCAGACTGGGATTGGAGCCTGATTGCCGCCCTTTGGGACGGTGGGATCGGCGGAACAGCCGGCGGCGTGCTCTCCGGCGGACTGGCAAGCGTTTTGTCGCTGCTTATCAGCCGCGTCGGGGCAGTCATCGTCGTCATCATCGGCATGCTGCTGAGCCTGATCACCAGTCTCAATATGACCGTTGCAAGCATCGTCACAGCCATCAAAAACAGGCCGCGCGCAGAATATGCCGAGCCGCAGCGCGAGCATAAGGATCCCGCGCAGGTGCTCGTCGATTCCGTTGCTACCCGCCACATCGAGCACACCCAGCGCGCCGAGCAGCGCCGCTCCTCCCGCATGCAGGAGTTTGATCTCCCGGTCGACGATCCTCCGCTGCCGGAGCAGGCGGAAAAGAAGCCTGCCGGAAAGCGTTCTGCGCCCATGCGGCCGGATGTATTTGTCGAAAACAACCGCAGGCAGGCAAAGTCTGCCCAGCAGCCTGCACAGGAGGAACAGCCCGCAGCACAGGAAGCGCCGCAGGAACCGGCGCATACGGATTACAAATCGCAGTTTGACGCGCTGATCGCGGAGCGTCCGGAGCAGACCGCAGAAGCCGCACCGGAGGAACCGGTACAGCAGACCCCGGCTGTCAACGTCATTCCGATGTCTCGCCCCAAGCAGATGCCGCCGCTCGTCATCGAGCACTACGACGCACCAAAGCCGGCTTCAAAACCGGAGCCGGAGCCCGCAGAGGAAGAGCTGCCGCCGCTTCAGCTTCCCGATCAGCCCGAAACGATCAAAAAAGAGGACGTGCAGCTCGAAGCTGCGCAGATCGCGCAGGAGATCGGCCAGCAGGAGCCGCAGAAGCCCGAATACCAGTTCCCGCCGGTAGAACTCCTGAAAGCCGGAAGCGGTCAGGCGCACGACGGTACAGAGGAAATGCGTCAGAACGCCGAACGCCTAAGCGATACGCTGCAATCGTTCGGCATTGAAGCGCACATCATCAACGTCACGCGCGGCCCGTCGGTCACGCGGTATGAGCTGGAGCTGCAGCGCGGCGTCAAGCTCTCCAAGGTCACAAATCTGTCGGACGACATTGCGCTTGCCTTGGGCGCTTCCGGCGTCCGGATCGCGGCCATCCCGGATAAGATCTCGGTCGTCGGCATTGAAGTCCCGAACCGGATCGTCTCCGTCGTCATGGCGCGCGAGGTCATCGATTCTCCGGAATTTGAAAAATGCAAGTCCCGCGTGTCCTTTGCCGTCGGCAAGGATATCGGTGGCAACCGTATCATCGGCGATATCGGCAAGCTGCCGCATCTGCTGATCGCCGGTACGACCGGCTCCGGTAAATCCGTCTGCATGAACAGCCTGATCATCTCGCTTCTGTATAAGGCGAAGCCCGAGGAGGTCAAGCTCATCATGATCGACCCGAAGATGGTCGAGCTCGGCATTTACAACGGCATTCCGCATCTGCTCATCCCGGTCGTCACGGATCCCAAAAAGGCCGCAGGCAGCCTGCAATGGGCTGTCACGGAGATGATGCGCCGCTATCGCATGATGGCGGACGCGGGCGTGCGCGATCTGGAATCGTATAACAAGCAGGCGCGGGCGTCCTCTGACGACGACCTCGAGCCGATGCCGCAGATCGTCGTCGTGATCGACGAGCTGGCCGACCTCATGCTGGTCGCGGCGAAAGAAGTCGAGGAATCGATCTGCCGCATTGCGCAGATGGGCCGTGCATCCGGCATTCATCTGGTCATCGCCACGCAGCGTCCGTCGGCGGACGTCATCACCGGCCTGATGAAGGCCAATATCCCCTCGCGTATCGCATTCGCCGTCGCTTCCGCGATGGAATCCCGCATCATTCTGGACACCGCAGGCGCGGAAAAGCTCGTCGGCAAGGGCGATATGCTCTATGCGCCGCTCGGTCAGGGTAAGCCCAAGCGTGTGCAGGGCTGCTTCATCACCGACGGCGAGGTGCAGGACATCGTCACGTTCATCAAATCGTCCAGCGAAGCGGATTATTCCGACACCGTCATGGCCGAGATCGATAAAAAAGCCGCAGAGAGCGGGAAATCCGGTTCCGGCAGCTCCGGCAGCAGCGCAGCCGCAGAGACAGACAGCTCTGACGGCGACGAAATGCTCCCGGCGGCGGTCGACGTCATCATGGAGACTGGGCAGGCGTCCGTCTCCATGCTCCAACGCCGTCTGAAACTCGGCTATGCACGCGCGGCGCGCATCATGGACGAGATGGAAGAGCGCGGCATCGTCGGCCCATTCGAAGGCTCCAAGCCGCGGCAGCTTCTTCTCTCGCGCGAGCAGTGGCAGGCCATGAAGGACGGCACCGCCGTCCCCAATCCCCCGGTCGAGGAGGAAATCCCGTAATCTGTGTAATCTGTTTTGTTATCATCGGGCAAAGCTCGTGGTAAAATATTTGCGTTGCATCCGGGATACCCGGAGCGACAGCAGGAGGAACTTATGAAAAGCAAAAACCATGCATCCGTCGTTCGTCTGACCTCGCTGGCCTTGTTGGCCGCGCTGGTCGTTGTGCTGCAAACCGTGGCAAGCGGCATCCGGATCGGGCCAGTTCCGATCTCTCTGACGCTCGTTCCGATCGTCGTCGGCGCAATTCTGTTTGGGCCTGCCGCAGGCGCGGGACTTGGCGCAGTGTTCGGCATTGTCTGCCTGATTGCCGGTATCAGCGGTGCTGACAAGTTCACATATACGCTGTGGGTCGCAAGTCCGTTCTGGCTCGTTGTTGTCTGCGTCGGCAAAGCTGTTCTGTGCGGCCTGTGCGCCGGTCTTGTGGCAAAGGCACTGCAAAAAAAGCAGACGCTGTCCTGCATTTGCGCGGCGTTGATCGCTCCGGTCGTCAATACCGGTGTTTTCGCGATCGGCATGCTGACGTTCTTCAAGCCGGTGCTGCAAAGCTATGCAGGCGGTACGAACGTCGTGTATTTCCTTTTTGTCGCCTTCATCGGCGTCAACTTCCTCGTGGAGTTCTGCGTCAACGCCGTCCTGAGCGCCGCCATCGCGCGCATCGTTCAGGTCGTGAAAAAGCAGCTGGAAAAGTAATTTAAAAAATATCCTCGCTTTTCAAGCGAGGATATTTTTATAGTAAAAGAGGGACAGCCTTGGCTGCCCCTCTTTTGCTATACGATTACATCCAGCTGGGATTGGCGGTGAGCTTATCCCAGGATTCGTAGCCGTTGGTTCTTCTGGTGTAGGTGTGGCTGTTGGCCGCCTCCTGGACATCCAGATAGTACCATGCGTTCGTACCGACGTCGGAGAACGTGGTCATGTTCTTCAGCAGATCAGAGGTGTACTGCGGCGCGCGGTTCAGAACGCGGTTCAGGATGGCGACAGACTCCGCACGGGAGAGGTAGCGATCCGGCGCGTAGGTGGAGCCGTAACCGGTGATCCAGCCGCGCTCATACGCTCTTGCAATGTAGCCGGACGCCCAATGGCCGTAGATATCCGTGAAGCCGGCATACGTGCTGCCGGAATAGCCGCCATCGCAGCGGGCGATCATGGCCGCCATTTCTGCTCTCGTAATGGGATCGTCCGGGCGGAAATAGCCGTCGCTGCCGCCGGTGATAATGCCGAGCTTCGCCATGGTGGACACAGCGGTGTTATACCATGCGCTCGTCGGGACATCCTTGAAGGTGTTATAGCTGGTAGAATAGGATCTGCGCGTAGAATCCGTCAGCAGGCGGTAGAAGATCGTGGCGATCTCCGCGCGGGTGATGGTGGCGTCGGGCTTGAACTTGCCGTTCGGATAGCCCTTGATGTACGCATAGTGGTCGGTGCCGTTAAGCATATACGGGACAGTGTCGATCCACTTCGACCACATCGCCGTAAAGACCGGCTTGCCGCCCGAATAGGTCAGATCCCAGCCGTAGAAGGTGTAGCCGCTTCTGCTGGCATCCTCCAGAACACGGTCAGCGGTGATCGCGGTGATCGTCTTTTTTGACGTGATCGTCGTACCGTACCACTTCACGCTGCCGCCGTTCGGGTCGATGATGATGCTGTCGCCGGATGTGACTGCAACATAGCCGTATTTATCGGTGTCATAGTCCCAATACTTGATGGTGTAGGTCTTGGAGCTGTCCTTCGACCACATGGCCGTGAAGATCGTCTTCGCTCCGTAATAGGTGACGTCCCAGCCAAGGAACTTATAACCGTCGCGCGCCGCGTCAGCCAGCGTGTAGTTCTTGGAGACCGTATAGGCCTTTACGATGCTGAAGGTCTCCCCTTCAAACTTGACCGAGCCGCCGTTCGGGTCGACGACGAACGTGCTGTCCTTCGCCAGCGTCAGATACTTGCAGGCATCGTCGTAATCGTCAAAATAGACCTTGTACTTGGTCGCGGACGTGTCCTTCCACATGGCCGTCAGCACGATCATGCCATTTTCCTCGGACAGCTTCCAGCCGGCAAACGTCGCGCCTGCCTTGCTTGCATCGGCGATCGTCTGTACAGGCTCTTCGCCGGTCACAACGATATAGACCTCATCGCCCTTATTTGCAGGATCGTTGTCCCAAAGGCCTGCATCGGGCGTGCCATTATAGGTGCCGCCGTTCAGATACAGCTTGATGTTGGCGTCGACGGCTGCGGTCAGCCGCGTGTATGCGCCGTCCTTGTCATAGTCGTGGAAGCGAACCAGCGCGGATTCCGACTTCTGCGTAAAGACAGCCACGAACGTCCAGTCGGACTGTACGTCGCGGATCACATCGCCCTGCTTGTAGACATTGCCGTCCTGCGCCTGCCAGCCGCCAAAGGTCATGCCCTCCGGAGCAGTCCAGTCAAAGCGCTGCACGGTGAAGCTGTCGCCCTTGCTGACCTGAGACGAGGTGGAGTACGAGGAATCCGACGTGCGATAGGTAACGGTGAAGGTCTCCGCAGCGGAATCCGGCTCCCAGATCGCGTACAGCGTCATGGCGCTTTTGACCGGGTACTTGTCGGTACCGAATTTGAACAGCTTGGTTTTATCTTCGTTGACGCTGGACCAGCCAACAAAATGATATCCAACCTTGCCGTCCGGTGCAGGGATCGCATCTTCTGCCTTGGAAACAGCGTCCTGTGCAAATGTCTTTACGACGACCGGGCCATACAGACCGGTGTCTTCATCGGGAACTTTGTTCAGATTTGCAGCGAAGGAAACCGTAATGGGGTCGCCCGCGGCTGCAAATACCGTCGGCACAAGTCCGATCACCATGACAAGGCACAGGATCAGAGCCAATAAACGTTTTTTCATAAATCTTCCTCCTTACATTGTTCTCCGGCGGAGCGTTCCGCCGGTATCCCATAGGACGCACACGGAAGGCCGTGTACGCTCCGGTTGACAGCTCCGACCTCCTTCATAGAGCCTGAGCTGTCTTTCATCCATATATATCGTAGCACAGCGGTTTCCAGAACGCAATAGATGGTTTCCGCACATTTCCCCGTTTTCCCGGCGAAAATCGAATTTTTAAGAAATCTTAATTATTTTATGTAAACCGTAGAAGTTGTCCTATCCGCAAGTGTTTCAAATGGATTTCAAAGCAGTTTCAGAAGCGTAACAGAGCTTCCGCTGTGCCGGCAAAAGAATAAGCCGCCTTCCCGGATCGGGAAAGACGGCTTTGGGTTATTCCGGGTCAGGAAGCGATACGATGATCGGCGTGTGATGAACCGCCGGGAGGAATTTCGTCAGGATATCCTGCGTGGCAATGGAAAGCGTGGAGGAGTTGATGCACGGGTGGCAGCCGATCTGCACAGATTCGGCGATCGGCTGGTCAATGACCAGCTGCACGGCGTTCTCCGTGTCGTTCATAAGGCCGAGCACGCTGACAGAGCCGGGCGTGATGTCCAGATACCGCTCCATGTCTTCCGGCGCGGCAAAGGACAGACGCGCCACGCCGAGCTGTCTGGAAAGATCCTTGGTCTTGAAGACCTTCTCCCCTTCCAGCATGAGAAGATAAAACTGCGTCTTCTGCCGGTTGCAGAGGAACAGGTTCTTGCAGATCTTTTCGCCCAGCACCTGCTCGACGGATTCGCAGGCTTCAATGGTGTCGGCAAAGTCGTGATCAACACGGCTGTAGGGGATCTGCAGGCTGTCCAGCAGCGTATAGCAGCGCTGCTCCTTTTCGAGCCTGCCGGTCATATTCTCCGGCCGCCCCTCAAATTTTACAGGATTGACGTACATGTTCCTCAGCCAGCGCGGATATACAGCTGATCCGCCTGCACTCCTTTCTCATACGGGTTCAGATATTCATTGACCATCTCCGCAACGCTTGCCGCATTGAGCACATAATATGAGCCGCTGGAGAAATTCGCCGCGGCTCCGGGCAGCGTCGCCGTCTGGATGCTGCTGCGGCTGCAAAGCAAAAAGCTCTCGGCCAGCCACAGAAGGTTGGATTTGGTCAGATTTGTGTTGGAGGATTCTTCGATCAGCTTCAGCGCCTTCGGCAGATGCAGCAGCCCCTTGGGCGAGACCCACTGCCGCAGCGCAGCTGAGACCAGCTCCCGCTGCACCTCGATGCGGCCGAGGTCAGCCGTCGCATAGCCGGAGCGGAAGCGCGCCACCTGCATGGCCTGATCGCCGTTCAGGTGCTGCTTGCCTGCCTGCAAATCAATGCTCAGGCCCTGCGTAGGATCATTATAATGCATATCAACCGGCACCTCAAACGCGATGCCGCCCATGAGATCAACCAGCTGCTCAAAGACATTCAGATCGACGACCACATAGCCGTCCGGCTCAAAGCCGATGATCTCCGACACCCGAAGCAGCAGCTCCTGCATGCCGCTCTCGCCGCCGCCGGCCCAGCCGTAGGCAGAATTGATCTTCGGGACGGAGTATTCACAGTAGATCAGCGTATCACGCGGGATGGAGACCAGGCTGATGGCTTTCGTCTCGCGGTTGACGTTGACGAGCATCATGGAGTCAGTGCGGTAGCCGCCCTCATCCGTACCGGCGACAAGGATCGTCGCGCAGTTCGGCTTCCGCGCGGAGAGGGCCGTGTCCGCTTCCGGCTGCCGGGCAAGGATAAAGTGGAACGCCGCCGCGCCGATGGCAAGCAGCAGAACCAGCACAAGAATCACCCGCCACGCGCCGCCGCGGCGCGGCTTCTCCTTTTTGGGCGGCCGCTGCTTTTTTTCCGGCTGCGCGAGCTTCATCTGCTGCTCGGTGCGCGCATGCTCCTCTTCGTCGCTCAGGCCCTGACTGTAGAGCCATTCGGCGTATTCCGCCGCGCTCCGGCGCGGCTTGGGCTGGTGCTTTCCGCGACGCTTTTGTCTGGCGATCGCTTCGTCCTTCCGCTCCAGCTCCTGCTGGCGCGCGGCTCTGGCCATACGCTCCTGCTCGCGGATACGCTCATATTCCGCGCGTCGCGCACGCTGATAGGCAGGCTTTGACTGTTCGTAGTACGTCAGCGGTGCCTGCGGCTGCCCGGCGGGTTCTCCGTAGAATTTCCCGTAGTCGATCTGCACGTCGTCCGCCGTCATCGGCTCCTCTGCAGATTCGGAAGTCTCTTCCGGCTCCTGCGCCGCGACTTCTTCATCGGATTCCCCAAGCAGCGATTTGACGTCTTCGAGCAGGGCGTCGACAGACTCCGGCTGCTCCGGCGTCTGTGCAGCGTCCTGCGGCGACTGGGTCTGATTGCGGTCTTCCATACGATGTCTCCTTCCATTTTCCGCCCAACCGAACCGGCTGGTGGAAAGAAAGTTTCCAATTCGATATGGTATTGTAACATATATTCACCAAAAAGTAAATACTGCCCGCCACACGCGTTGCAATCCGGGCAATTCCATGATACACTGGTACAAGTTTTCTGAAACGGAGGATACACGCATGCAGTATGACGTGGCGCTTGCCGCCTGCCGGAGCTATGAAGAACAGGAGGTCTCCGCTGCGCTGGAGCAGGCGATTGGACAGGCCGGCGGCCTTGACTGGGTCACGCCCGGCATGCGCGTTGCGCTGAAGCTCAACCTTGTCTCCGCCATGAAGCCGGAGCAGGCTGCGACGGTTCACCCCGCAGTCGTCTGCGCATTGACCCGCATGCTGACGGCCCGCGGCGCACACGTGATCCTCGGCGACAGCCCCGGCGGACTCTATACCGCCGCACATTTGCAGCGCGTCTATGACGTGACCGGCCTTCGCGCGGCGCAGGCGCTCGGTGCGGAGCTGAATCAGGACTTTTCCGTGGCGGACGTCTCGTTCCCGGCGGCTGTACAGGCCCGGCATTTTACCACGACTGCGTATCTTCAGAAGGCCGACGCCGTCATTGATGTCTGCAAGCTCAAGACGCACGGCATGATGGGTATGTCCAACGCAGTCAAGAACTTTTTCGGCACCATTCCGGGCACCATGAAACCGGAATATCACTATAAATATCCGAAGATCGAGGATTTTTCCGACATGATCGTCGATCTGTGCGAATACTGGAAGCCACGGCTTTGCATCTGCGACGCCGTAGTCGGCATGGAGGGCAACGGCCCGACGCAGGGCCAGCCGCGCAAGATCGGCTGTATTCTGGCCGCGCAGAACGCGCACAAGCTGGATCTGGCAGCGTGTACGCTCATCGGTCTTCAGCCGGACGACGTGCCGACGCTGCAGGCCGCCATCCGCCGCGGGCTGTGCCCAGCTTTCCCTGCCGAGCTGTCCGTTTCCGCCGATCCGGCGGCATTCGCGGTCAAAGATTACAAGACCGTTCCGTCCCAGTCCAACGTCCAGTTCCGCTACGGCGGCTCCGGCGCAATTGGCCGCGCGATCCAGTCCGCCCTGCACGGCATCCTGACGCCGAAGCCGAAGCTGCATGCCGACGACTGCATCGGCTGCTCGAAATGCGCGAAGATCTGTCCGGCGCATGCGATCACCATGCAGCGCAAAAAGCCGGTCATCGACCGCGGCAAATGCATCCGCTGCTTCTGCTGTCAGGAGTTTTGCCCGAAGGGCGCCATGCAGGTCGGACGGAACCCGCTGATGCGGCTGCTGGAGCGCTGAGCGGCTTCAAAATTGCCGCAGATCCCGGGATCTGACCGGTTTTTCAGAATCAGTCCTTGCTATTTTGTGGCAGGTGACGTATAATCTCAGTGCTTGTCGTTTTCGGTGTGTGGGAAACGGCGGGCAGGTGTGTGAAATCGATAACTGAAAGGATGAAAAAAATGGGGATTTCTTCTTCCGCTCCCTGGCTCAAGTATTATGGTGATGTGCCCCATCATCTGACGTATCCGCAGAAGACCATCTACCAGATGGTGCAGGCCGCGGCTGACCGCAATCCGAAGCTGTACGCCTATGAGTTCATGGGCAAGAAAACGACCTTTACGCAGTTTATGCAGAAGATCGACGCCGCCGCGCAGGCGTTCCTCGCCATGGGCATCCAAAAGGGCGACCGCGTGACCATCTGCATGCCGAACTGCCCGCAGGCGCTGCATGCGTTCTACGGTCTGAACCGGATCGGTGCCGTCTCGAACATGATCCATCCGCTGTCCGCGGCTGGCGAAATCAAATTTTACCTTAATTTCTCCCACTCCAAGTGCATTCTGACGCTTGACCAGTTCTATGCCAAGGTCGCGCCCATCATGCCGGAGCTGGACGACCCGGACTGCAAGCTTCTGGTCGCGAAAATTGAGGACGAGCTGTTCCCGCATCTGGCTGTCGGCTATGCGCTCACGGCTGGCCGCAAGTATCCCAAGCCCCCGAAAAAGGGCAATTACATCTGGTGGAACGAGTTCCTGCGCGTGGGCAAAAAGCGCAATCTGCCGCTCCCGAAGGAGTTCGGCAAGGCTTCCGACGGCGCGTCCATCCTCTACTCCGGCGGCACGACCGGCACGACCAAGGGCATTCTCCTGTCCAACATGAACTTCAACGCCCTCGGCCTGCAAACCATCGCGGCTTCCGGCTTTTCTCCCATCGACGGCATGAAGATGCTCTCTGTCATGCCCGTGTTCCACGGCTTTGGTCTCGGCATCGGCATCCATACGGCGCTCATCGGCGGCGCATGCTGCATTCTTGTCCCGAAGTTCAACGTCAACACCTATGCAGAGCTGCTCATCAAGAAGCAGCCCAACATCATCCCGGGCGTCCCGACGCTGTTTGAAGCACTGCTGCGCGCAGAGAAGCTCGAAAATGCTGATCTCAGCTGCCTGAAGGGCGTCTTCTCCGGCGGCGACAGCATGTCCATTGAGCTGAAGAAGAAGGTCGACACGTTCCTCAAGGCGCACAAGGCTTCCGTGCAGGTACGGCAGGGCTACGGCCTGACCGAGTGCGTGACGGCTTCCTGCCTGACGCCGAAGGATTATAACCGCGTCGGCTCCATCGGTGTTCCGTTCCCGGATACGTATTACAAGATCGTCAAGCCCGGCACCACACAGGAGGTCGACGCAAACGTCGAGGGCGAGATCTGTGTCTCCGGCCCGTCCGTCATGCTTGAGTATGTCGACAATCCCGAAGAGACCGCCAACACGCTCCGCCGCCACGCTGACGGCCGTATCTGGCTGCACACGGGCGACCTCGGCAAAATGGACGAAGACGGCTTTGTCTACTTCTCGCAGCGCATCAAGCGCATGATCATCACCTCCGGCTACAATGTCTATCCCGGCCAGCTGGAAAACATCATTGACGGCCATGAGAAGGTGCTCCTCTCCTGCGTCATCGGCGTCAAGGACCCGTACAAGATGCAGAAGGTCAAGGCCTTCGTTGTCCTGCGTCCGGGCTATGAGCCGTCGGACGCCGTCAAGGAGGAGATCCTCGCCTACTGCCGGCAGCATATCGCGAAATATGCCATGCCGTATGACATTGAGTTCCGCCCCGAGCTTCCCAAGACGCTGGTCGGCAAGGTCGCCTACCGCGTGCTGGAAGAGGAGGAAGCAGAGCGTCAGGCTGCGGAAGACGCGCAGAATGCCTGATTTTGGACACAGACCGCCTGCTGCTCCGGCAGCAGGCGGCACGTTTTCAGAGGAAGTTCTTATGAAAAAAGCAGACCGGATCTGGGAGCTGGACGCGCTGCGCGGGTTCTGCATCCTGTGCGTCATCCTTGTGCATCTCATCTATGATCTTGGATATTTTATCGGACTTGATCTGCATTTGCCGGCATGGTATGTGTTCATCCAGCAGTATGGCGGCGTGATCTTCGTCATTCTGTCCGGCTGCTGCGCGACGCTTGGCTCGCGGAGCTTCCGCCGCGGCGCGATCGTGTTCGCCTGCGGCATGCTGATCTCGCTCGTGACCTTCGGGATGTACCGTCTCGGCATGGCCACGCGGGATGTGATCGTCTGGTTCGGCGTTCTGCACCTGCTTGGCATCTGCATGATGCTGTATCCCGTCTATCGCAGACTCCCGACGCAGGCGCTGGCGGCCATCGGGATCGTGCTGGTCGTTACCGGGTACCTCATTTCCGGGACAGTCGTGGAAGCAAGGTTCCTGTTCCCGTTCGGCCTTGTGTACGAGGGCTTCTCCTCCAGCGATTACTTCCCGCTGCTGCCGCATCTCGGCTGGTACATGCTGGGCGCTGTCCTTGGGCGGACAGTCTACGCCGAGAAGAAAACGCGCCTGCCCGGCTCGTTCCGGGAAAGCGCGATTGCAAGATTCTTCTGCTGGTGTGGCCGGCAGTCGCTGTTCATTTATCTGCTCCACCAGCCGGTCGTGTACGGCCTTCTGGAACTGGTCGCCGCGATCCAAAATGCATAAGCACAAGCATAAAACGAGCGCTGCTGACTCGTCGGTGACTTAGGAAAACATTGAAGTAACGAACGGTGTAGCTTAACGGCTATGCCGTTCGTTGCTCTTTTTACTCGTGTTGCGGACACTTTCGATTGCTTGTGTGAATCCATATGCACCGATAAAGTTAGCGTCGCTTGACAAGGGCACCCATGGTTTTCCCGGTCCTGAACGACGCCTGATTTCGTTATTCTCGTTGATGGGCGGCAGCCCATCTGCCTCGTCTGCCTTGTCAGCCGCCGTCCATGCTCCGGGAAAACTCGCAGACCCGCCGGGCGTTCTGGCGCGTTTTTCGCAAGGCAGAGGACGCAGGGGCCTGACATCACCTCGTCTGGTCTGCCGTGGCCCTTTCCTTTTGGCCACGGCCTTGCTGACGCAAGTCAAGGACGATAACGCCGCAAAAGACGTGTCAGAACGTCCTGCGGGCATGTGTGCCCTTGTCAAACGACGCTATAGAAAACGATGATTTCACATGTATTGTAATTGCATTCATTCAGCGGCATGATTAAGAAGCAAATCAGATATGATCTCTACCAGCGAACTGTTACCGCTACTGTAGTTTCCTGTATAAACCCCTGTGTACGGAATTTCAAGATATACCCTGTTATCTTCCATATAGACGAAATACTCATACTCTTGTTCTTCTGTTACGACCTGAAGTTTGTAATAAGGCTGAACAGCAGGCAGATCGTTAACGCTTGCTTTTCTTGTTGGTTTTACTTGCTGTATTTGCATGATTAACGACGCAAAGGAGTATACTTCTGTTTTTTGACCAGCAGATGATGAAACGGTTACGGAAATGACGTCCTCAACTGACGGGCATTCGACAGGTTCTGCAAAAGGAAAAATAGAGTCGTAAACAAAATAAGAGCCAAGCAGTAAGACCGCAGCCGCAACTACAGTAATTGTAATAGCTATATTTCTCTTAGATTTACGCATATTGCAACCCCTCAATCCTTTCCATTGCGCCAATAATTTCTGAACCTTATTTTCTTTTTCAAGCTTGTTGGCGACAAACAGCATTTTATGCTGTTCGCGGACGGCAAGCCCACAAGGGCGTGCTGCTCCATTGACGGAACGAAGTAATGAAACAATCCGGGTCTGCAGGGCGGGAATGAAGCTCCGCAGGACGCACGATATTCCCAATAGGAGAGTATAGAAGTGCGCCCCTTTAGTTCCTAAATAGATTTTCCTGCTTTAGGAAATAAAAACTTACTTGTTTGTATGTTCATCATCTTTGTCGTTTGTTTTATCTTTATCCAAACGGTTAAGTATCAAGCCTGTGCAAGTAACAATAACGATGCAAAGATACAGACCGATACCAAATATAGCGGATAAACGATAATCCCCCGATCCGTTGAAAATGTTTCCATACAAATCGCTAAAGAACATGCCTCCTATGGCAACAATAATTCCAATGAGCAGGCATTTTCCAAATTTAAGCAAATCATTATTATTCATAACGCTACCTCCCGCAAACTATGCCTTTGGAAAGTGTTACTTACATCTTCTCAAATTAAATTATATCATATCATAGAAGTTTGAACTTTTCCACCATTCCGGGATAAAATAATCTTTATTCTACCTACAAGCTATGTTCACGCTATCTGCGTCCCTTTCTGCGGCTCTCTCTGCGGTAAACTGCTGGCAGGGACGAATACACCCTTTGCAATGTCCTCCGCGCGAATGGCGGCTTTTTTGGCATCGATTTCCGCGTTTTCCCTCTCCTTGATTTTGTCCTCGTGTTCGCTGTCTTTCCGATTAAAGTAAAGTGTACTATGGCTGCACCTCCTTAGATTTGGGCAGGAAAAACGCCATAGACTTTTCTCAAAATCTACGGCTTGGGCATATGCGAAAAGGGATGCTGCCTTATGGCAACATCCCTTTTGTCGTTTGGTTATTCAGTTTTTGAGCTAACCCGTTCGCCCTCTGTCCTTAAATGCCTTGATCATACTGGGTTGCAGCGCTCGTTTTTTATCGTCCGGAAAGCTCGACTGCGTGCCGCACAAAGGACAGCGGCGGAACCTGTTTTGGGAGCTTCGCCCGGAAGCGCATCTGCGGCGTGCGCGGCTCGGAAAGCGGGACGCCGTCCATATCCTCCATCGGCGTGACCTCCCACTGGAAAGGCCGCAGATCCGGGCCGACCAGCTCGACGGTATCCCCGACAGAAAACTTGTTCCGCAGGCTGAGTACCGCATTCCCCTGCGCGTCACAGCGCTCCACGACCGCGCAGATCTGCCACTCGCGCAGATAGCGGGAATTTTCGGTGAACTGGCCGGGCTGGCCGTAGTAGAAGCCCGTCGCATAATGGCGGTGCGAAACGTGCTCAACCTCGTCGCGCCAGACAAGATCCGGCGCGCAGCCTGCCCACACGTCGTCCAGCACGTGCCGGTATGCGCCCGTCACGATGGCCGCGTAATAGGCCGATTTCGCACGCCCTTCAATTTTCAGGCAGTCGATCCCCGCGTCACACAGCTCGTCCAGATGGTCGATCATACACATATCGCGGGAGTTCATGATGTACGTGCCCTTTTCATCCTCAAAGACCGGGAAGTATTCGCCCGGCCGCTTTTCCTCCATCAGCGCGTACTGATACCGGCACGGCTGGGCGCACTGGCCGCGGTTGGAGTCGCGTCCGGTCATGTAGTTGCTGAGCAGGCACCGACCGGAATAAGACACACACATGGCACCGTGGCAGAACGTCTCCAGCTCCAGCTGCGGCGAAACGCGCTCGCGGATCCCGATGATCTCCCGCAGACTCAGCTCCCGCGCCAGCACGACACGGCTGGCTCCAAGGTCGAACCAGCTCTGCGCGCAGGCGTAATTGGCGATCGACTGCTGCGTGGACACATGCCGCTGACAATGCGGGGCATAGCGCCCTGCCATCATGAACGCACCAAGATCTGCAAGGATCAGCGCGTCGACACCTGCGGCGTCCAGCTGCTCGAAATAGGCAGGCAGCTGCTCCGCTTCGTCGTTGCGCGGCATGATATTGACCGTGCAGTGAACCTTCACGCCCGCTTCATGCGCAAGCGCGACGGCCTTCGGCAGCTCCTCCGGCGTAAAATTGCCGGTAAACGAGCGCATGCCGAAGCTCGTCCCCGCCAGATAGACGGCGTCCGCGCCATACGCGATCGCCATGCGGAGCTTTTCCATGTCCCCTGCCGGGCTTAAAAGCTCCGGTTTACGTCTGTCCATCTGTCTGATTCTCCGTCGTATCGGTTTCGTCCGTGTTCTGTGCATCCGTACCGGTTTCCTCCGGATTCTCCGGTGCCGTCTTGCCTGCGAGCTCCGCGAGGAAGTTCTGATGCTCGTAGTAGGTCTCGGAGAAATGGTGGACGCCGTCGGCGTTCAGCGCGTAGAAATAGTAGTTCGTATCCGCCGGATACAGCGCCGCGCGGATCGAGTTCATGCCCGGGTTTGCGATCGGGCCAGCCGGCAGGCCGGCATTCGTGTAGGTGTTATACGGGCTGATGACGCCCTTGTCCGCGTTGGAGAGGACTTCCTTGCGTTCGTCGAGCGCGTACTGGATGGTCGCGTCGATCTCAAGGCACGGATAGAGCTTGCTGCACAGGCGGTTATAGATTACGGATGCGATCGTCGCGCTCTCAGAGGTCTTTGCTGTTTCCTTCTCAACGAGCGAAGCGACGGTGATGAGGTCATAGAGCGACAGCTTTGCGTTCGAGATCTCGGCTTCCGTGAAGCCGTTCGTGCGCATCTGCTCCGCCAGGCGGTCATTGAGCGCATCCAGCGCGTCGTAGAGATCGCTGGTAAATTTGTTGTCAAAGTTCCGCAGGAACTTATCAATGACGTTTTCCGGAGAATCGCCCATATAGAACTGGTACGTGTCCGGGAACAGATAGCCCTCCAGCCGGTTCTCGCTGCCGTAGGCGATATCCTGTAAGAACGCATAGTCAAATTCATACGTGGCCGCCGCATTCGCCAGCTCGTCATACGAGCAGACGCCGTCGGCCTCCAGCAGCTTGAAAATGTCCTTGCATTCGTAGCCCTCGGGGATGGTGACCTCGACGACGGCGCGGTCGGGACTGGCTTCGACCATGTTGTTGATGAGCGCGTGATAGTCATACCGGCCGTTCAGCGTATACGTGCCCGGCTCGATCCGCTTTTCCGCGTGAGACGCCCAGCAATAGAACTTGAACAGGCCCTCATAGCGGACAAGGCCCTTGCTGTGCAGCTCAGACGCGATCTGTGAGATCGTTGCACCGTCGGAAATGGTCACTGTGACCTCGGTATCGTCCTTTGTCAGCGCAAGCACGTCGTCGGCAAAGCGCCATGCGGCGACCGCGAGCAGCACCGCGACTGCGAGCACGCAGCACACATACAGAAGCACGCGGATCCCGGACGGAAGCTTTTGATGCTTTTTGGGCGGCTGCTCCTGCTCCGGCTTTTCCTGATCGACATCCGCCGTCAGGTCGGCGTATTCCTCCGGAATTTTCGGCTCAAACAGCGGCTGCATGCCGCTCTTTTCCGTACCGGCTTCCGGTTTCCGGTCTGCATCCTCCTGCAAGGCGTCCGTGTCCGGCGCTGCGGTGTCAGAGCCATCCATCATCGCGTCGACACGCGCCAGATCGTCCTTGACGGACGCAAGCAGCTCGTCCAGCGACAGCTCTTCGAGGCTCTTTTCCAGCTCGCTGTTCTCCTGCGGCTGGGACTCCTCCGGCTGAAGATTGGGGTTTTGTTCTGCCATTTGTTCCTCCCTCATGCGCGGTAGACAATGCCTGCCGCGACCTGCGAAGACGCATCCTTCCCTTGCAGCGCCTGCAAGCAGAGAAGGCCAAATTCATCCGCCGCACCGGCCGCGCGGCCCGTGATCACATGGCCGTCCTGCACAGCGCCGCAATCTGTCATCACAGCCGTGCCCATCTGGCTCTCCATACCGGGATAGCAGGTTGCTTTACGTCCGTCCGTGATGTGCAGCTGCGCGAGAATGGTCGGCGCAGCGCAGATGGCCGCGATGTATTTCTGGCTCTCATACGCCAGACGGATAAAATTCATTGCCGTCTCACTGCCAAGGATCGACTGTACGCCGCCAAGGCCGCCGGGCAGGATCACCATGTCGGCGCCCTCCAGCTTCATATCCTCCACGCGGCAGTCGGCCTGCACGCAGATCCCGTGGCCGCCCTCGATCATCGTGCCGCCGATCCCAGCGAACTGCACCTCTACGCCGCCGCGGCGCAGAATGTCGCACGGCGCGACAGCTTCCATCGGCTCAAAGCCCTTGCCTAAAATAATATAAACCATACGTTATCTGTCCTCCAGACATGCTTTCACATATGTATACAGCTCTTCATGGATATCCTCGATCGACCGCAGCGTCCCGTCCTTTACGCAGGACACCGTCGTCCAGCCGAAATAGGCTGCGGCCTGCCTGGCGACCTCCCGGCACTTGCGCAGATATCCGTCATCGCGTTCATGGATATCCGCCTTCGTCCCGGTGTCGCTTTCGCGCTTGCGCATCAGTGCTTCCGACATCTCGACCGGCATATCCAGGCAGAGCACCAGATCCGGCTTCGGCAGCCCCATGCGGTTGAACTCCAGATCATAGAGCCACGAGAAAAACTCTTCCCGCGCCGTGCCCTCCAGCTTTCCGCCCTGATGGACGGCGTTGGAAGTCGTATAGCGATCCGACAGGATCACGCCGCCGTCCTGATAGTCCTGCTTCCACACGCGCTGATAGGACGCGTAGCGGTCGACGGCATAGAATGTGGAAGCGGCGTAAGCGTTCACATCGTTGGGATTCTCGCCGAACTCGCCGTTCAGATACATCCGGATGAGCGCCGACGACGGCTCGAGATACTGCGGGAACTGGATACGTCGGAACGCCGTTCCCTCTTCCTTGAGCCGGCGCGTCAGCATTGCAAACTGCGTGGACTTGCCCGTCCCGTCGGTTCCTTCAATTACGATCAGTTTTCCCATTGTCTTTATCCTCTTATCCGCTTCTGCATCACGGCAAACAGATATTTTGGCAGCCGGAGCATCCGGCCAAAGCGTTTTGGCTCCTTGATGAGCCGGTACAGCCATTCCAGATTGCAGCGGATCATCCATTTTGGCGCACGCTTGACCGTACCCGCAAAGCTGTCCAGCGTCCCGCCAAGGCCGATCATCAGCTTGACGGAAAGATCATCCAGATGCCTCTTCATAAAAAGCTCCTGCTTCGGCGCGCCGAGACAGACAAAGAGCACGTCCGGCTTTGCAGCATTGATCTTTTCGATCACAGAGCCCTCGTCCTTGAAATAGCCGTCGGCCATGCCGCAGATGTGAAGCTTCGGGTGCTTTTCGCACATCTTCTGCGCGGCCAGCTCCGCAATACCAGGCTTGCTGCCGAGCAGGTACAGCCCTCCACCGGTCGATTCGAGAATGGACAGCATCCGGTCGGCAAAATCGACGCCGGCGACCTTCTGCTTCAGGGGCGTTTTCAGGAGCTTTGACGCCAGAACGACGCCCGCGCCGTCCGGCAGGACGAGATCCGCACCGTTGATGAGCGCACGCAGCTTCTCGTCGTGCAGCGCTTCATAGGCGATCTCGGCGTTCGGCGTCACTGCGTAGCAGGTCCTGCTGCCGGCAAGGATCTCCTCCGCGCGCGCAGCCGCTTCGTCCATCGTGACATTATCAAACTGCAGACCCATGATATCCAGTTTCATGTGCAGGCATACCTCACCAATATAAAGTCTTACAAATAACATACTAGCACACATTTCCGCATTTGTCCACGGAATTTCGGGTTCAATTTCCAGCAGGCCGGTTTCACATACGCCCGGTTTTGCATAAACTGTTATGAAAGCGAAGCGTGAACGACCCTGATTTCGGCCACGCGAACCTTTACGATATCATATATGGGAGGTCATCCGAATGTCTGATACTGCACAGGCAGGCAAGTCCTGTGATCTGCGCGGCATCCGTGAAGCGGTTTGCGTGCATACGGGGAAGATCACGGACAGCTGCCTTGCCAAGGACTGCATCGAGGATCTGCGCGTGTACTTAACGGTCGACTCTCAGCAAACGCTCGACTGCGCGGCCAGCGCAAAGGCGCGTTATGTGGAGCTGCTGTTTGTGGATGTGCAGGTTGCGTGCGTCCCCTATTCCTCCGGATATTTTACGGTAGACGTCACGTTCTATTACCGCGTCATCGCCGACGCAACGCTGGCGGCCGGGCGCACAAATGCCGTCACGGGTCTCGCCGTCTTCTCGAAGCGGCTGGTTCTGTTCGGCGGTGAAACGTGCGCGCGCATCTTTACAAGCAAGGACGATCTCGGCTGTCTCTGCAAGAAATCCTTGCAGTCCGTCTCTTTGCCGCGCGCCGTCGCCGAGACGGTCGACCCGATCATCCTCGGCTCGCGCGTGATGGAAGCATGCACGTGCTGCTGCCAGAATGAGTCCTCGCCCGTCATCCCCGAAGCACTGCTCAGCTGCTTCGAGGAGCCGCTGGTGCTGACCGGCGAATGCAAGCGGCTGCTCGTCACCATCGGCCAGTTTTCGATCGTCCGGCTTGAGCGTGACACACAGCTGCTCATCCCGACGTTTGACTACTGCGTCCCGTCGAAGACCTGCCCGCCGTCCGGTACGGCAGGCACGGAAAGCCCGTGCGAGGTTTTCAGCCAGATCGAGTTCCCGATGGATGCATTCTTCCCCGGCAAAAACGAGTCGTGCATCAAGCCCGAGGACAGCTGCACCGGCTGCAGCAGGAGCAAGTAACAGGAAAAAGGCTTCCCCTGATCGGGGAAGCCTTTTTTACAGAAATTTTGCATGGATTTAACATTCATTCTTAAATATCACGAAGATTTAACGGAACTTTGGACGTGCATTTGACATTTTCTTTTTATATTGAATACAGATGAAAAGAAATCAGAAAGGAATCTTCGCGGATATGACGATTTTTAACTTTTTAACACTGCTTGGCTCGCTGAGCCTGTTCCTGTTCGGCATGAGCGTTATGGGCACGGCGCTGGAAAAGCGCGCAGGCGGCTCCTTGAAGGCGATCCTCGCCAAGCTGACAAACGGGAAGCTTTCCGGTCTTCTGACCGGCCTTGCCGTGACGGCTGTCATCCAGTCGTCGTCCGCAACGACGGTCATGGTCGTCGGCTTTGTCAACTCCGGCCTTCTGAGCCTTCGGCAGTCAATCCCCGTTATTATGGGCGCAAACATCGGCACGACCGTGACGGCATGGCTTCTGTCCCTGTCCGGCATCAGCGGCGACAGCCTGTTTATCCAGCTTCTCAAGCCGTCGTCCTTTACCCCTGTTCTTGCCGTGATCGGCATTATCTTCTATCTGACTGGCAAGGGCAAGCGCAAGGATACCGGTCTGATCCTTCTGGGCTTTGCCACACTGATGTTCGGCATGGAATCGCTGTCCGGCTCTGTCTCCGGCCTGCGGAATGACCCAAACTTCACGAAGTTCTTCCTGATGTTCTCCAACCCGATCCTCGGCGTGCTGGCCGGTGCGATCTTGACCGGTATCGTCCAGTCGTCCTCCGCTTCGGTCGGCATCCTGCAGGCCCTCTCCTCCACGGGCGCAGTCAGCTACGGCGCAGCCATCCCCATCATTATGGGGCAGAACATCGGCACCTGCGTCACGGCCATGCTCTCCTCTGTCGGCACCAACAAGAACGCGCGCCGCGCAGCATTTGTCCACCTGAGCTTCAACGTCATCGGCACGCTGGTCTGCCTGACCGGCTTCGAGGCCGCAAACGCCATTTTCCGCTTCTCGTTTGTGAGTACCGCAATCGATACCTTCCACATCGCCATCATTCACTCAATCTTCAACATTCTCTGCACGGCCATGCTGCTGCCGTGCTGCGGTCTGCTGGAAAAGCTTTCGTACCGGATCATCCCCGACGGCCTGCACACGGACGCCACGACGCAGCTGGACGAGCGTCTGTTCGCAACGCCCGCGATCGCGCTGGCCAAGAGCGAGGAGCTGACGAAGCGCATGGCTGCGGACGCCGAGCTGGCTCTGCACGAGAGCCTGCAATCCGTCCTGCACTTTACACCGGAGCTTGCCGCTTCCGTCCGTCAGCGGGAGGACGATACCGACCGCTATGAGGATACCCTCGGCACGTACCTTGTCCACCTTGCCACGAAGCCGATGAACGATCAGGACAGCGTGGAATCGTCCAAGCTGCTGCATCTGATCGGCGATTTTGAGCGCATCGCAGACCACGCCGTCAACATTGTCGAATCCTCCGAGGAGCTGCGGGAGAAGGACGTTCACTTCACAGATTCCGCCCGGCAGGAGCTGCAAACCATGCTGGACGCCGTCGGGGAGATCGTCGATCTGACCAGCCGCGCGTTTTTGCAGGACGATCTGTCGCTCGCGCGTCAGGTCGAGCCGCTGGAGCAGGTCATTGACAAGCTCAAGAGCGAGCTTCGCACCAATCACATCGCGCGGCTCCAGCGCGGCGAATGCTCGCTGGCCGCAGGCTTCGTGCTGTCCGATCTCCTGACCAATTTGGAACGCGTGGCCGACCACTGCTCCAACATCGCGGGCTGCCTGCTCGACATGAAAAACGAGCGGATCGATCTGCACAAGTATCTGGACGACGTGAAAAACGGCAGCAACGAGTTCCTGGTGCAGTATAACGCGTTTGAAGAAAAATACAAGCTTGCCTGAGCCCCCTCTCTTTCCCCTTGCGGAGCCGATGTGACCATCGGCTCCGCTTGCGTTTTGTCCGTTTATATGCTATTTTGGAAACCAGAGGAGGGATAACATTATGGCATTCTACGCTTTCGCAGGCACGCTCGCAGTCAGCTTTCTGTTTGAAGCAGTTGGGAGCAATCTTGGTTTCTCCGGCTGTGGACTCGTCGGTGCAATCGCATCGATGGGTGCGTTTTTGATCTATGTCATTGAGCATCCTCACACAGACGCAAAGACGAAGGACGGCACCGAAAACGAGAAAGACGCATAGACAGCAAAAACCCGCCGGAGCTCCGGCGGGTTTTTCAGGTTTTTCCGTTCCAATTTCAGGCGCAGCATTCCTTGATGACGGCGACGGCCTTTTTCAGCTGCTCCATCGGGATATTCAGGGCCGGCAGCAAACGGAGCTTGTCCTTTGCTTTAATGACGAGCACGCCCTTTTCCCGGCAGGCGGCGATGATCCCGGCTGCGTCCTTCTCCGTCTTGATGCCGAGCATCAGACCGAGACCGGAGACGCTCACGACGCCCTTCGCGCCCTCCAGCTCCTTCCGGATATAGGCGGAGCGCTCACGCACACCGGCCAGCATTGCATCGTCCAGACGCGAGAGCACATTGATCGCACCCGCGCAGCAGACGGGATTGCCGCCGAACGTCGAGCCGTGCGACCCGGCATCCAGCACATCCTTGACCTTCTCGCCAAGCAGCGTCGCACCCAGCGGCAGACCGCCGGCAAGCCCCTTGGCTGTCGAGACGATATCCGGCTGTACGCCGTAGTTCATGTAGCCGTACAGCATGCCGCTGCGGCCGTTGCCGACCTGCACCTCGTCGCAGATGAGAAGCACATCCTGCTCCGCGCACAGCTTTGCTGCGCCCTTTACATAGTCTTCGTCCAGCGGCATAACGCCGCCCTCGCCCTGCACGACCTCCATCATGACTGCCGCGCACTTGTTCTCTGCAAGCAGCCGCTCCAGATCGGCCAGATCGTTCGGCTCTGCATAGACAAAGCCCTCGGTCAGCGGCGTAAAATCGTGATGGAACACATCCTGACCGGTAGCGGCCAGCGTCGTAATGGTACGGCCATGGAAGCTGTTTTTCAGGGTGATGATCGTGTAATATTCCTTGCCCTTTTTGTCCTCGGCGTACTTTCTGGCCGCCTTGATGGCGCATTCGTTGGCTTCCGCACCGGAGTTGCCGAAGAACACCTTCTTCATGCCCGTCTTTTCGCAGAGCATCTGCGCCAGCTGCGCACACGGGCCGGTGTAGAACAGGTTCGAAATATGCTGCAGCGTCCCCAGCTGCGCCGTGACGGCGGCCATCCACTGCTCGTCCGCCACGCCGAAGATATCCACGGCGATGCCGGTGGAAAGGTCGATATATTCCTTGCCCGCGTCATCCCAGACCAGCGAGCCCTTGCCCTTGACGATGGTCACGGGAAACCGTGCGTAGGTATTTGCAATGTAAGTCTGATCCAGCTTCTGAATATCCATGCTTCTTCCTCCTACTTTGTGAACATCGTGCCGATGCCTTCGTTTGTGAGCATTTCGATCAGGATCGCGTGCGGGACACGGCCGTCGATGATGAATACGCGGTTTACGCCCCATTCGATCGCGTTCCGGCAGCATTCCGCCTTCGGCACCATGCCTCCCTGAATGACGCCGCTGGACACCAGCTCCGGCAGGTCGCCGATGCGGATGGACGAGATGAGCGTATCCGGGTCGTCCTTATCCTTGAGGATCCCGGCAATATCCGTCATGGCGATCAGGCTCTCTGCGCCCAGCGCACCGGCCAGACGGGCCGCCGCTGTATCGGCGTTGATGTTATAGACATGGCCCTCGTTATCGCAGCCCACCGTCGACACGACCGGGATATAGCCCTTGTCGATGACGTCTAAAATCGGTTTTATGTTAACTTTTGTAATGTCCCCCACGAAGCCGAGCTCCGGGTTTTTGACCTTTGCTTCGATCATATGGCCGTCAAGGCCGGAAAGGCCGATGGCATTGCCGCCCTTGAGCTCGATCAGATTGACCAGCGACTTGTTGATCTTGCCCGCGAGGACCATGAGGGCCACATCGACCGTCTCCTGATCCGTCACGCGCAGGCCGTTGACGAACTTGCTTTCCTTGCCGATCTTCCCGAGCATGTCCGTGATCTCCGGCCCGCCGCCATGCACCAGCACGACCTTGACACCGATAAGCTGTAACAGCACGATATCGCGGATGACGGAATCCTTGAGGTGCTCAGAGACCATGGCGTTGCCGCCGTATTTGACGACGACGATCTTTCCGCTGTAGTCCTGAATATACGGCAGGGCGTGTACCAGAACTCTTGCCCGCTGTGCGTTCGAAATATCCATTGCCGCTTCCTCCATCAGGTCCGGTAATCGCCGTTGATCTTTACGTAATCATACGTCAGATCGCAGCCCCAGGCCGTCGAAGAAGCGTCGCCGGATTTGAGGCCGATCAGAATTTCAATCTCATGCTCCAGCAGGATTTTCTTCGCTTCCTCCTCCGAGAAATCGACGCCTGCGCCGTTCTGGCAGACAAGGATCGTCCCGGCCTTGGACGCAAACTGCACGTCGATCTTATTCACATCGACCGGCGCACCGGAATAGCCGATCGCGCACAGCACGCGGCCCCAGTTCGCGTCAGCGCCAAACATGGCGGCCTTGGTCAGAGACGAGCAGATGACGCTCTTGGCGACCGTCTTGGCGATCGCCAGCGTCTGGGCACCGGAGACCTTGCATTCGAGCAGCTTCGTCGCACCCTCGCCGTCGCCTGCAATGCAGCGGCAGAGATAGACCGTTACGGTATTGAGCGCCTGCATGAAGGCCGCGAATGCCTCGCCCTCCTCCGTGATCTCCGGGTTGCCGGCAAGGCCGTTGGCCAGGACTGTCACCATGTCATTCGTCGAGGTGTCGCCGTCTACGGAAACCATGTTGAATGTGTTCGCGATATCCGTCGACAGCGCTTTCTGGAGCATTTCCGACGAGATCGCGCAGTCCGTCGTGATAAAGACCAGCATAGTCGCCATATTCGGATGGATCATGCCGGAGCCCTTGCAGATGCCGCCGATCTTGCATTCCTTTCCGCCTGCCGTGAAGCTGACGGCGATCTCCTTGAGCTTTGTATCCGTTGTCATGATGCCCTCGGCTGCTTCATCCGAATGCTGGCCAAGTCCCTTGACAAGCGCGGGAATGCCGGAAGCGATGGGTGCAATATCGAGTGGCTGGCCAATGACGCCCGTCGAAGCGACGACGACATCCTCTGCCTTGATCTTCAGCTCCTTTGCAAGGAGCTCGCTCATCTGCTCTGCGATCTCCACGCCGTTGGCATTACAGGTATTGGCGTTGCCGCTGTTGCAGATCACGGCCTGTGCCTTGCCGTCGGCAATGTGCTTTTTCGTGACAAGCAGCGGCGCACCCTTGACAAGATTCGTCGTATAGACCGCCGCGGCGTTCGCCGGGACGCTGGAATAGATCAGTGCCAGATCCCGCTTCGTTTTATTCTTCCGGATGCCGCAATGGACGCCGGATGCCGTAAAGCCCTGTGCGGCGCAGACGCCGCCGTTGATCGTTTTCATGTGTGTTTCCTCCCGATTAAAGCTCCAGACCCAGCGCCTTTTCCGCGCCGGTCACAAGATTCATGCATTCAATGGCCGCGCCGGACGCGCCCTTGCCAAGGTTGTCATAGGCTGCAAGCAGCAGCATGCGCGTTTCATTCCCTGCCACCGCAATCTTCATGCTGTCCTTGCCGGTCTGCACGGCAGCCGACAGGAAGCCGCCGTCGTCGATCGACTCGGCATACGAGACGATCGGACCGGTATAGAGCTGCTGATAGACGTCTTTGACGTCCTGCATGCCTGCGCCCGGCTTCAGCCATTCGGCAAACAGCGGAACCGTCACCTGCATGCCGCTGTAGAAGTTCGAAACGACCGGGCAGAATACCGGTTCGTTGGCAAGGCCGGTGATCGCCTTCATTTCCTTCAGATGCTTGTGCGTCTGCCCCAGTGCATATTGCCGTGGCGCGTCCAGAAGCGGCTCCTTCTCTTCCGACTCATACTGCGCGATCATCTTCTTGCCGCCGCCGGAATAGCCGGTCAGGGAATAGCAGCTGAGAAGCGTCTGCGGCGCAATCAGCCCTGCCGCGACGAGCGGATAAACGAGGGCGATAAAGCCGCTTGCATGGCAGCCGGGAACGGCGATCCGTTTGGCCTGCCGCAGCTTCGCTTCCTGTACGGGTGAAAGCTCCGGGAAGCCGTACGTCCAGCCCGGCTCCGTCCGGTGCGCCGTGGAGGTGTCCAGAATCACCGTTTCCGGATTTTCCACCCATCCGGCGGCTTCTCTTGCCGCGTCATCCGGCAGACAGAGGAACGCGACGTCGGCTTCGTTGAGCATCTGCCTGCGGCGCTCCGGCAGCTTTCGCTCCTGCTCCGGCAGCGTCAGGAGCTGCACGTCCGTGCGCGCCTGCAAACGGTCAAAAATCCGTAAGCCGGTCGTACCGGCCTTTCCGTCAATAAATACTTTTTTCATTGCGATCCCCCCAAAAAGATGCATGGATACACGCCGCTTTTTCGTTTTTCTAAATATACACCATTTTGAATATTTATGCAACAGTTTTTTCATCGAAACCAGCATTTCGTGATATTCATACAATCATACATGCATATCCGGCATACTTTTGGACAGTTTGCGTCTGCATCTTTGCCGCTTCTGCACCGCTTGTCTTTTCAAACGCAGAAAAGCGTGCTATACTACTGCAAGCCGCTCTTCCATACGGCAAATCGCGCAAAAGGAGCCTTCCTCTCATGCATCTACAGAGTCTTCACACCCACAGTCTATATGACGACGGACACAGCACGCTGGAGCAGATGCTGCAAAGCGCCATGGAGCATGGCCTGAGTGCCTTTGGCTTCAGCGGCCACAGCCCGCTTCCCTTTGAAACCGACTGGGCTATTCCGGAGGATCGGATCGCAGAATACAACGCGCGCACACGTGCGCTGCAAGCGCAGTATGCGGGCACCTACCCCGTCTACTGCGGATTGGAATGGGATAATTGCTCCGCCTTACCCACGCAGCCGTATGACTATCTGATCGGCTCCGTGCACCACTTCCCCGTCCTGCCGGACGGCCGCAGATACAACATCGACACGAGTGCGGAGCAGCTGCGAGAATGTGCCGCAGTACAGTACCACGGCGACGTCCATGCGCAGGAAGATGCATATTATGCACTCGTCGGCGATCTGGCCGATATTCCGCAGCTTGATATCGTCGGCCATCTGGATCTTATTACGAAATTTGATGAACCGCACGCCATCTATTCCGAAGCGCCGCAGAGCGCGCTGCGCGCGATGGAGCGCCTTGTCCGCGCTGGAAAGATCTTCGAGGTCAATACCGGCGCCATCAGCCGCGGCTGCCGCACGACGCCGTATCCGTCCGAACCGCTCCTGCGGGCACTGCGGGAGATGGACGGGAAGATTCTCTTCACCGCCGACGCGCACCGCGCACAGGACATCTGCTGCGCATATGAGCAGGCCGTTCAGCTTGCGAAAAGCTGCGGCTTCACACAGCACTGGATCCTGACCGCAGAGGGCTTTGTTCCTGAGTCTCTATAAATCTATAAAAAGAAGCGTACCGATGATCGGTACGCTTCTTTTTCTGATTTTACAGCACGTCCTTCGTCGCTATGATGTCGACGCCGGTTTCGGCCACATTTTGCAGCAGTACGTCGCCGATATGTACAGGAGCCTGTGCCGTCACCTGCTTCAGAGCAGATACGACCGCAAAGATCTTCCCCTTCGGGATATCCTGCGCCGTCTTGCAGCTGACGACCGCAGCTCCGTTCCGGCTGCCGGTCAGGCGCACCGTCGTCGTGACGATCCGCGTCGGGTTCGTCACTTCCTTGCAGGCGTAATCATGCCCGCGCTTGCAGGTAAAGCCTGTGACCTCCTGGATCGCACCGTTTTCCAGCGTCACCGTAATGGCGCAGCCGAGCGGGCAGCCGATGCAGGTCAGTTCTCGTTTTTCCATCGTTATGCCTCCTCCACTGCGATATGAATGGTTTGCAGCTCCGGATGCGCGTCCAGCATGGCGCGCGTGAGCTTCAGCTCCTCCATTTCGCCCGGCGCCATCACGGCACGCTTGCGCGAAAGCGCGGCTTCTCCGTCCAGCAGCAGCCGGACAGTCCGCTTTTTCATGACACTTCCGACCCGGAAACGGATCACCAGATCATCGGAAACCAGCTTCGGGTCGATGCTGGCCGGTACGGTATAGCGGATCCCGCCTTCGAACGTAACGGGGATCTCGTGCCGCGCAGGCGCTTCGCCCTGCGCAAGGTACCGCACCGCCGCGCGGCCTGCGGCTGCGGCTTCTTCGGAAACATAATCCACCAGATCATGCACGTGCAGCACATTCCCAGCGGCAAAAACACCCGGGATGCTGGTCTGTAGGCTCTCGTCGACGACCGGCCCGTTCGTGACCGGCGACAGCGCGACGCCCATGCCGCGCGAAAGCTCGTTTTCCGGAATCAGCCCGCAGGACAGCAGCAGCGTGTCGCAGTCATAGTGGATCTCCGTGCCGGGAATCGGCTTCCGGTCAGGGCCGACCTCGGCGATCGTCACGCCGGATACGCGCGCCTTGCCCTCAATGTTCACGACGGTGTGGCTGAGCTTCAGCGGAATGCCGAAATCGTCCAGACACTGCACGATATTGCGCTTCAGACCGCCGGAATACGGCAGCAGCTCCGCAACGACCAGAACCTTTGCCCCCTCCAGCGTCATGCGGCGCGCCATGATAAGCCCAATGTCGCCGCTGCCGAGGATGACCACACGCCGCCCGGGCAGATAGCCCTCCATGTTGACCAGACGCTGCGCCGTTCCGGCAGAATAGATGCCTGCCGGGCGGTAGCCCGGAATATTCAGCGCACCGCGGCTGCGCTCCCGGCAGCCCATGGTCAGGATGACCGCCCGCGCGTCGATTTCCAGCAGACCGTCTTCCCGGTTGACCACCGTGATGTGCTTCTCTTCGCTGATGGAGAGCACCATGGTGTTCAGCTTATACGCGATGCCGCGCTCAAGCACCTGCGCGATAAAGCGGGCCGCGTATTCCGGGCCGGTCAGCTCCTCGCCGAAGGTGTGCAGGCCGAAGCCGTTGTGGATGCACTGGTTCAGGATCCCGCCCAGCTGTGTGTCACGTTCGAGGATCAGAATGCTGCGGCAGCCGGCGTCGTAGGCCGCGACAGCAGCCGCCAGTCCGGCGGGGCCGCCGCCGATGATTACAAGTTCATAGTTCATCTGTCCGCACCTCCTTAAATCTGATCCTTATTTGTGCCGACGATCAATCTGGACTGTCCGCCGCTTTTGGTGATCTCGCTCTGGTCGACGTGAAGCTCACGTGCCAGAATTTCCATCACGCGCGGACTGCAGAACCCGGCCTGACAGCGTCCCATACCGGCGCGCGTGCGGCGCTTGACGCCGTCAAGGCTCTTCGCGCCGAGCGGACGGCGGATGGCGTCGAGGATCTCGCCCTCCGTGACCTGCTCGCAGCGGCAGATGATCTGGCCGTAGGCTGGTTTTTCACGAAGCAGCTTCTGATACTCCTCCTTGGAAAGCGTCTTCGGGTCGAGCACGCCCTTCCGCGTAGCAATAAAGTGTTCCTTCTCCTTCAGGCCCATCAGATCACGCATCAGCTCCGACACGTGCAGGCCGATTGCGGGAGCGGAGGTCAGGCCGGGCGATTCGATGCCCGCGCAGTCGATGAACTGCTGCGCGCCCTCGGCCTCGCCGATGACAAATTCATGATGATCCTCATGTGCGCGCAGACCTGCGAAGCTCGTGATCGTCTGGCGGATGGGAAGATGTTCGACTGTTGCACCCGCCTTTTCGATCAGGTCGTTCAGTCCCTCGGCGGTGGTGTTCGTGCCCTCGCGGTCTTCGATGTCGATGGCTGTCGGGCCGACAATGGTATTTCCGTGGACAGTCGGACTGACCAGCACGCCCTTGCCGAGCTTGCCGGGCAGCTGGAAGATGGTATGCGAGACAAAATCGCCGGTATTCTTGTCCAGCAGGCAGTAATCACCGCGGCGCGGCGTAATATGCAGCTTGCGCGTCGAGACCATATTGTGCAGCACATCTGAATAAACGCCCGCAGCGTTGATCACATAGCGCGTTTCAAACTCGCCGTGGTTTGTGTGGATCGTCCAGTAGCCGTCATTCCAGGTGAAGCCGCTAACTTCGGTGTTGAACTGAAATTCCACGCCGTTGTCAAAGGCGTTCTCCGCCAGCGCGATCGTCAGCCCGAATGGGCAGACAATGCCGCCGGTCGGCGCCCAGAGCGCGGCAACGGCGTTTTTCGACACGTTCGGCTCCAGCGCATGCAGACGCTCCGCGTCTATGATCTCCAGCTCCTTCACGCCGTTCTTCACGCCGTTTTCATAGAGCGCGTGCAGCTTCGGCAGATCCTCTTCGGACATGCACACAACGAGCGAACCGTTCATTTTGAACGCAAAATCAAGATCCTTTGCGAGCTGCGGCATCATGAGATTGCCTTCGAGGTTCATTTTCGCCATCAGGCTTCCGTGTGCGGCGTCGAAGCCCGCATGGACGATCGCACTGTTGGCCTTGGAGGTGCCGCAGCACACATCCTCCGCCTTTTCCAGCACCAGCATTCTCCCCTCATAGCGGGACAGATACCGCGCGACTGCGCAGCCGGTCACGCCTGCGCCGATAATAATGATATCGTACAAAAAGATTCCTCCTTTATCTGCCAAAGAAAGTCGGGCAGCCCAAATAAGCCTTCCGGTTGGAGGGTTGGACTGCCCGACACATTCACTTAGAGCAGAGTATATTCAGATGTGCTTACCAGGGAATGGCGTTGTAAAGCAGGACTGCAACGATACCGCCAAGGATGGGCCCAAAGATGGGGACGATCAGGCCGTATTTGAAGTTGCTGGAGCCCTTGCCCTTGATGGGGAGAATGGCGTGTGCGATACGCGGGCCAAGGTCACGCGCCGGGTTCAGCGCATAGCCGGTCAGGCCGCCGAGGGACATGCCGATAGAAACGATGATGCCGAAGACCAGAAGCTTGCCGACACCGGCGGCCAGCTCCGGAACCTGGTTCATGCCGCAGATGGCGAAAACCAGAACAAAGGTCGCGATGGCTTCCTGTACGATGTTGCGGCCGGTGTTGGGGATGGACGGGCCGGTGGAGAAAACGCCGAGCTTGGTGCCGGGATCCTCCGTCGCGTCAAAGTGATCCTTGAAGAGGATGTAGACCAGAACACCGCCGACGATACCGCCGAGGATCTGCGCAATGACATAGCCGGGAACCAGTGCCCAGTCGAACATACCGCCGACCGCCAGCGCGATGGTCAGCGCAGGGTTAAAGCTTGCGCCGGAAGCTTCGCCGAAGATGAACGCGGGAACCATGACCGCAAGGCCCCATGCAATGGTGATCTGAATGGAGCCTGCGCCCTTCATGCCGGACTTGTTGAGGGTTACGTTTGCAACGACGCCGTCGCCGAGCAGAATCAGCATCATCGTGCCAAGGAACTCACATAAGTACTTTAAGAACATGAATATTCCTCCCTGTCATGCATCACTATTTAGTTGTTTTCCGTTTCCTTCTCCTGAACTTGTTTTTTATTCGTCCTTCGCCCAGCCGTAAGCGCACTTGACAGCCTTGTTCCAACCCTTTACCTTGGCTGCGCGCTCTTCCGCGGTGATCTCCGGGTGGAAGACACGGTCAATGGCGCGGTTGCGGACGACGTCCTCCTTACTGGCCCAATAGCCGACGGCAAGACCTGCCAGATATGCAGCGCCCATCGCGGTCGTCTCAACACAGGTCGGACGCTGAACCGGGGCACCGGAAATATCGGACTGCATCTGCATCAGCAGGTTGTTGGCAGAAGCGCCGCCGTCGACGTTCAGCGCTGCCAGCTTGATGCCGGAATCGGCCTGCATGGCAACGAGAATATCGTTGACCTGATAGGCAAGAGACTCCATCGTGGCGCGGATGATGTGGTTCTTATTGACGCCGCGGGTGATGCCGACGATGGTGCCGCGCGCATATTGATCCCAATGCGGTGCGCCGAGACCGGTGAACGCCGGCACGACGTAGCAGCCGTTGGTGTCCTTGACCTTGCCTGCATAATATTCGGAGTCAGGCGCGGACTCGATGATCTTCAGCTCGTCGCGCAGCCACTGGATCGCAGCGCCCGCAACGAAAACAGAACCTTCGAGCGCGTATTCGACCTTGCCGTTCAGGCCCCATGCGATGGTGGTGACAAGACCATTCTTGGAGAAGACGGGCTTTTCTCCGGTGTTCATCAGCAGGAATGCGCCGGTGCCATAGGTGTTCTTGGCTTCGCCGGGATGATAGCATGCCTGGCCGAACAGCGCCGACTGCTGGTCGCCCGCAGCGCCCGCAATTTTGATTGGGCCGCCGAGCAGCGCCGGATCCGTCTCTCCGTAGATGCAGCTGGACGGCATCGGCGTCGGGAGCATGCATCTGGGGATGTTCAGCTCCTTCAGGATCTCATCGTCCCACTGAAGCGTGTTGATGTTGAAGAGCATCGTGCGGGATGCGTTGGAATAGTCGGTGACATGCACCTTGCCGCCTGTCAGCTTCCAGATGAGCCACGTTTCGACCGTGCCGAACAGAAGCTCGCCGCGCTCCGCACGCTCGCGTGCGCCGGGAACATTTTCAAGCAGCCAATGCACCTTCGTGCCGGAGAAATAGGCGTCGATGACAAGACCGGTCTTGGCACGGAAGCTGTCCGTCAGGCCCTTGGCCTTCAGGCTGTCGCAGTATTCGCTCGTGCGGCGGCACTGCCAGACGATGGCGTGGTAAATGGGTTCGCCTGTGACTTTGTCCCAGACGATGGCGGTCTCGCGCTGGTTGGTGATGCCGATAGCAGCAATGTCGGCAGCAGTCGCGCCGATCTTCTGCATGGCTTCGACGGCTACGCCAAGCTGCGTAGCCCAGATCTCATTTGCGTCATGCTCGACCCAGCCGGGCTTCGGAAAGTATTGGGGGAATTCGCGCTGCGAGACGCTGCACATTTCGCCGCTCTCATTGAAGAGAATACAGCGATTGGAAGTCGTGCCGGCGTCCAGGGCCATGATGTATTTTGCCATGAATACGTCCTCCTTTTCTTTCTTACAGATTAAAATGGATCACTCTATGGTGGTATCTTCAAATAACAGTATACAGGAAAGCCCTCGTTTCGTCATTAGACAAGCTTAGTAAAATGTCAAAATTAACAAAAAAATATTCCTCATCGATTGTTTTATGGCACATATGCACATAGCATTCTATGCACAAAACCTGAAAATAGAATAGCTTAAACCTGCCGCACCGTCAGAAACAGTGCCTGAAGCTTTTGCATGCATGCTTCCACGTCGAGTGGCATCCGGCGCGTAACGAGACTGTCGATGGTGCAGAACACAGCCTGACAGAGCATGTCCAGTGCAAGCGCGTGCGTCGCGCTGTCCACCGATTCAGGCTCCGGCAGGAGCCGGGCAAGCTGCGGGCGGATAAGCTTCCCCGTGATCCGGTACATCGTCTCCTGACCGAGCGCCTGCGAGATCTTGCGCAGCAGCGTCTGCTTTTCCCGCAGCAGCGTCAGCGCCTGCATGCACCATTCGTTGGGCGTCTGCGTATCGTCGAACCGCAGCGGCGTGCACAGCTCCGTTTCCACGATCCATTCCAGCACGCTGTAAATATCCTGATAATGATAATAGAAGCTCTGCCGCTTCATCTGTGTCTGTTCCATCACGCTCTGTACCGTAATTTTGCAGACCGGTCTCGTTTGCAGCATCTGCGCAACGGCTTCGGCGATCCTGCCTTTCGTATCGGTACACATGCCGCGTTCCTCCTCACATCCGCCAGACGGCGGGAGCTGTGCTGGAAATAGCGAGTGCGCCTGCTTCAAGCGCCTGCATGACCTCTTTCTTTTCTGTGATAAGTCCGCCGGTCAGGATCGGCAGTCCCGTCAGCTGCCGCACCTTGCGCAGCATCGACGGCATCAGGCCGGGCAGGATATCAATAGCGTCCGGCTTGAGATTCTTCGCGTTCAGCGCCGCGTCAAGCGCCATGGAGTCGATCAGGAATACGCGCAGAATCGCGATCATGTTCAGTTCCTTTGCCCGCTGAACCATATTCGTGCGGGTGGAGATCACACCGTCCGCCTGCGTGCTGCGGCGGAGAAAGTCGACGGAGATCTCCTTCGTAGCCAGTCCGCCGATCAGATCGGCGTGGACAATGGCAATCTTTCCGGCGTCCTTGATCTGCCGGATGATCTCGGGAATATTGCAGATGTCACCGTAAAGCACAAATACGGTCTGGATATCAGTGCGCAGGCACTGCGTCAGCCCCTCGTCGTCGCGCACAGCAGCAATGATGGGGTTGCGCTGTAGGGCTTCATAAAGTCGCTGTTCCAAATTCAGTTCCGCCTTTCTCCAAATTCTGGCTTTTTTCAGATGCAAAAAAGAGCACAGCAAACAGGCGGCACGATTCGTCCGCTTGTCCCATGCTCCATCACTCCGGGCAGATATTCTTTTTCCATAGAAAGTATAACATGTCAGATAACAAAAATCAAGAAAAACTGACAGTCCCTCGCCCATTCTTCTTGGAATAATTTTTTATATGTCCGCAGCTTGACATCGTAGAAAATATTCTATATACTGATTGCAGAATCAAAAGGAGGAATGAACATGCCGGTCAAACCCGCACTCATGCCTTATGTTCCCATTGCGCAGCTGCTGGTGCAGACGTTCGGCGCCGACTGTGAGGTCGTGCTGCACGATCTGGACTGCCCCGCGCATTCGGTTGTATATGTGGAAAACCCTTCCGTTACCGGCCGCAAGGTCGGCGACAGCTTTGACCAGCTCGTGCGGCAGGTCATTTTGTCCGACGAACTGAAGGAGGATTTTGTTGCAAACTATTATTTTACTGCGCCGAACGGCAAGCGGATCCGTTCATCCTCCCTGCTCATCAAGGACGCCGACGGCCATCTGACGGGCGCGCTGTGCATCAATCTGGACACGACAAGGGTGACGGAGCAAATCGCATTTTTGCAGTCCTTCCTGCCTGCCGCCCCGCAAAGCACCGGAAAAACAGAGACGGAAGCAGCGCCCGCTCCCTCGCATGTGTCCGTTATGATCGAGAATCTGATGGACAAGATCCTGGCGGACTGCGACGCGAAGAATTTAAGCCGTGACGAGCGGATCCGGCGGATCCGGTTTATGGACGAGAAGGGACTTTTCCTGATGAAGGGCAGCGTGGAGCGCGCCGCGGAAAAGCTCGGCGTCGGCAAGGTCACGATCTACAGCTATCTGGACGAAGTCCGCGGAAAGCGCGGATAAAAAGCTGCGGCAGATCCGTCCGCGGCAGAACATAAGGAGGAAGCATCTATGGAATATATCTGCACCAAATGCGGCCATCAGGAACCGACATCCACGAGAAGCGCGCACTGCGCCTGCGGCGGCCTGTGGAAGCTGGCATACGAACCGCCGAAATTCGAGCGCTCTGCCATCGACACGAGTGAATGGAGCCTGTTCCGCTACCGGAAATTCATGGCGCTGGAGGATGAGAGCTGGCGCGGCGTCACGATGGGCGAAGGTATGACGCCGGTCGTCCGGCTGGATGACGATGTTCTTCTCAAAATGGATTATTTCATGCCGACGCTCTCCTTCAAGGATCGCGGCGCAGCCGCCTTGATCGCGCATTGCAGGTCGATCGGCGTCGAGAAGGTCGTACAGGATTCGAGCGGCAACGCAGGCAACGCGGTCGCAGCCTACTGCGCCAAGGCCGGCATCGCCTGCGAGATCTTCGTGCCGGAGGGCACAAGCCCCAAGAAGATCGACATGATCCGCGCACACGGCGCAGTCTGCACCGTTGTCCCCGGCACGCGCGACCACTGCGCCGATGTCTGCCGCGCAAAGGTCGAGCAGGAAGGCGTCTATTACGCAAACCACGTCTATAACCCGTTTTTCTATGAGGGTACAAAGACCTATGTCTACGAGGTCTATGAGCAGCTTGGCAGGATCCCGGCGCATCTGGTGATCCCCGTCGGCAACGGGACGCTGTTCCTCGGCGCAGTATACGCGCTGGAGCATCTGCTGAAAAGCGGCGTGATTGACCGCTTCCCGCAGATCATCGCCCTACAGAGCCAGAACTGCGACCCGCTTCTGCGCGCCGCGGCAACCGGCGCGTTGGAGCCTGCCGCAGTGACGCCAACGCCGACTGTTGCTGAGGGCATTGCCATCGGCAAGCCCATGCGCGGTCATGAAATTCTGGCGCTTGCAAAAAAGCACGACGTCCGCTTTGTCCACGCGCCGGAGGACACCATTCTGGACGCCCGCGCAGCGCTTGCACGCCGCGGTGTCTATTGTGAGCATACAACAGCCGCCAACTATGCCGCATATCTGGAATACTGCCGCATTTACGGCAAAACGCCGGATACGCTCATCACCATGTGCGGCGCGGGACTGAAATCCGATCACTGACAAAAAAGCCGCTGCGCTGCAGCGGCTTTTTTCTTATGCAGCTCGCTCCGCTTCCAGCTTTCGCATGGCCTTGCGGAACTGGAAGAAAAACAGGACAGCCGTAAACGTGACAGCCAGTGCATCCGCGACCGGCTCGGCCAGATAGACACCCATGGTCTTGTCGGAAACCAGCGTCGGCATAAGATAGATGAGCGGGATGAGCAGGATGAACTTGCGCGTGACCGCGACGATGATCGAGCAGACCGCGTTGCCGATCGAGACAAACGTCATCTGGCAGGCGATCTGAATGCCGAACAGGAGCAGCACCGCGCAGTAGATCCGCAGTGCGCGGCTGGTAAACGCGAGAAGCGCTTCGTCCGGCGTAAAGATCCCCGCGAATACGCGCGGGAAGCCCATCACAAATGCCCAGATGAGCGCAGAATAGCTCAGGCACGTCACGAGCAGCACGCGATACGTCTTTTTGACGCGCTCGACATTCTTTGCGCCGAAGTTATAGCTCAGGATCGGCTGCGCGCCCTGCGAAATGCCCTGCAGCGGCAGAAGCGCAAACTGCATGACACTCGAAAGGATCGTCATGGCGCCGACCGCAATGTCGCCGCCGAATCTGGCCAGCGAGGAATTGAAGCAGACGGAGATCACGCTTTCGCTCGCCTGCATGATAAACGTCGCCGTGCCAAGCGCGACGCACGGCAGAATGAGCCGCGGGCTCTGGAGGAAATTCCTCGCGCGCAGCTTCAGAATGCTCTTTTTGCCAAACAGGAACAGCAGCACCCACGTGCAGGAAATGCCCTGCGAAAGGACTGTTGCCAGCGCCGCGCCCTGTACGCCCATGTCAAGGGCAAAAATCAGGATCGGATCCAGTATGATATTGCACACTGCGCCGATCAATACCGTCAGCATCCCCTGCTTTGCAAAGCCCTGCGCCGTGATGAACGCGTTCATGCCGAGCGTCAGTTGGACGAAGACCGTGCCAAGCGCATAGATTCTCATATAGTCGGTTGCAAACCCGATGGTCTGCTCGCTTGCGCCGAATGCCAGCAGCAGATCGCGGTTCCAGATGAGCAGCGCCGCTGTCAGAAGAACCGATATACCGATCTGTAGGGAAAAGCAGCCGCCCAGCATCCGTTCGGCCGTCTGCATGTCCCCTTTTCCCATGCTGATGGACGCGCGCGGCGCGCCGCCGGATGCAACAAGCGCCGCGAACGCGGATACGATCAGAATGATCGGCGTACACACGCCAAGGCCAGTCAGCGCAAGGCTTCCGGTCTGCGGCATATGACCGATATAAATACGGTCCACAATATTATAGAGCATATTTACAAGCTGCGCGATCACCGTCGGTACCGCCAGCTTCAGAAGCAGCTTCCCGACCGGCTCCGTGCCGAGAAATTCATTCTTTTGCGTCATGGTCTGACCCTCTTTTCTTTTTTCAGGCAATTTGCATTATATCGGTAAGTGCTTCGGCTGTCAACGGGAGAAGCAGAGCGGGCCAGATATTGTGCAGCTTTTCGCTTTTCTCTCAATATGTTGTAAAACGTTCTGGAAAAGCTTAATATTTCTTGAATTTCGTCCATTTTGATTGCATATGGAAGAAAAATATGCTAAACTTTCGGTATACATAATATAATGTTCCAGACACAGAAGGAGGAACAGCCATGAAGAAGAGATGGATCAGTCTTGCGCTCATTCTGGCGCTTCTGATCGCGGCTTGCAGCGTCTTTGCAGCTGCCGCAGATGCACAGGATACGGCAGCCGCTGACACAGCGGAAGCTGCACCAGCCGACGAAGCGCCTGCCGAAGCATCCGCCGATGAAAGTACAGATACTGCCGACGTGCAGACCGATGTCAGCACGGAGCCAGACGCAGCTGCGCCGGAAGAAACCGCTGCGCAGGATGGCGAAACGCATATCCACGCCGTCAACCGGGAAGACGCCTGCGAAGAGCCGGCATTTCTCCCCCTGGAAACGACCGGCGGAAAACTGGAAGCCGGGTGCTATTACCTGACAGACGATCTGGCGCTTACAGAGCCGCTGTGCGTGCCGAAGGGCGGCGTGCAGGTGACGCTCTGCCTGAATGGCCACACGCTCTCTCTGGCGGACGGCGCGGAGGGCTGCATCATCTATCTCGCCGTCGGAAATGAAGGCGAAGAGCCCTCTTCCCTCACAATCACCGACTGCAACGGCGCACAGACGACCAGCAACTATTACGTGGACGAGGACGGCGCGCTCGTCTTTGACGACGGCAGCTTTGCGTGGCAGGAAGCCTATATTGCCGCCAGTGAGAAGAATGTCCTCTCCGGCGGCCGTCTGACCGGCGCGACCGCGGGTGCGGTCAGTGCGGGCGACTATAGCCAGCTCTATCTGACGAATGTCAATATCATCGACAACGAAGGCCGCTACGGCGCAGGCGTTGTCATCGCCGAGCATGCCGAGGCCGTCATCGACAGCTGCGTCATCGCGGGCAACCGCCTGACCGGCGAGATGAAGAGCTCCGAACGCAGCATCGCGGGCGGCGGCATCTACTGCGCCGGTACGCTTGAGCTGTTCGGCACGGTCAACGTGACCGGCAACCGCGCGCAGGACGTGCAGAACAACCTATGGCTGGATGAGACCGGCAGTCTGAAGATCGGAACATCCGGCCTTGACAAGCAGTCGCACATCGGCATCGGCGGCAGCGAGGGCCAGACGGTTCTGACTGGCTACGCGGACGATTTCTCTGAATGCTTTACAAGTGACGATCAAACGCTTGCCGTCACAGCCGCGCAGGCAAACGGCTTTACTTCCCTGTCGCTGGAGCCGGCCATCTACACGCTGACGCTTGATCTCGGTGATGCCGAACAGGAGCCTGTCACGCTGGAGCCGGAGCAGGGGCAGACGCTGGAGGACCTGAACGTACAGGATCCCGTGCTTGCGGGCAGCACATTCTCCGGCTGGTATCTGGACGATGAAACGCCCGTTGACCCGCAGCAGCCGCTCCATCTGACACAGGATACGACGCTCTATGCCCATTGGTCGCAAGAAGACGCAGACGGGGACTCCCCTGCTGCTCTGACCTATGATCCGGAAAAGCCGGTCACGAAGGAGGAAGCTGTCAAGGCGCTCTATCGGATGGCCGTACAGCTCGGACTGGATACGGAGAGCTCACAGGAGATTGACCTTTCGCAATTTGCCGACGCCGATACGATCTGCGACAATGCCGCTGACGCCGTCCGCTGGGCCTATGACACCGACCTTCTGACCGAGAAAAACGGAAGTCTCCACCTGACGGATACACTCAGCCAAAAGGACCTTTCCCGCATGCTTGAGGATTTCCTTGCGCTGACGCAGGACTGATCTCCAGACCTATACATACATAACATCAATCAGGCTGCGCGTCATCTACGCGCACAGCCTGATTTGGTGTACCCTTTTCTGTTTATCACATATAAAAAGCTCCGCTGCCTGAGAATATTCAGGCAGCGGAGTTTTCTTCAGCAATAGAAATCCTTGATCTTTTTTGCCCGCGACGGGTGGCGGAGCTTGCGGATAGCTTTGTTTTCGATCTGGCGGATACGCTCACGCGTGACGCCGAAGATCTGGCCGACCTCTTCCAGCGTATGCGTCCGGCCGTCATACATGCCAAAGCGCATGCGAAGGACGTCTGCTTCACGCTCGGTCAGCGTACCAAGGATCTCGGTCAGCGCTTCGGAGAGCATGGCGTTGGAGGTCGCATCGACCGGGCCGGGGGTATTGTCGTCCTCGACGAACGAGCCGATGGTCGTATCCTCCTCGTCGCCGACCGGCATGTCGAGAGAGAGCGTATCAGCAGCGGTGCGGTTGGCTTCGATGATCTTTTCGATCGGCAGGTTCAACTCTGCCGCGATCTCCTCCAGCGTCGGCTCACGGCCAAGCTCCTGCACCAGCTTGCGGTTGCAGCGGGTAGCCTTGTTGATGACCTCGACCATATGCACCGGGACGCGGATGGTACGCGCCTGATCTGCAATGGCACGGGTAATGGCCTGCCGGATCCACCACGTTGCATATGTAGAGAATTTGTTTCCCTTTGTATAGTCAAACTTGTCGACGGCGCGGATGAGACCCGTATTACCCTCCTGGATCAGATCGAGGATATGCAGGCCGCGGCCGGAATATTTTTTCGCGATCGAAACGACAAGGCGGAGGTTGGCTTCCGTCAGGCGATCCTTGGCCTTTTTGTCGCCCTCGGAGACGCGCTTGGCCAGCTCGATCTCCTCGTCGGCAGTCAGAAGCTTTACCTGACCGATCTCCTTGAGGTACATGCGTACAGGATCGTCCAGATTGTACTCGGCCGCCAGCTCCAGCGGGTCGACCAGCTCTTCCTCGTCGGTATCCGGAACCTCATCCATGTCCATGCCGAGATCATCGGTCACGTCCAGCTCCAGCTCCGGGCTGACGATCTGGATGCCCATGGCATCAAACGTATCATAAATATGTTCAATCTTTTCAACCGGCAGATCGAGCTTCTCCAGCTCTGCGGTCAGCTCGCTCGACTGGATGCTGCCCTCGCGCTTCGCCTTTGCAATGAGCGAGGACACCGCCGCCATTGCATCCTCTGTCGAGGGCTTGGGATTTGGATTTTTTGTATTTGCCATTCTTAGCTCATCCTCATTTATCTGGTTGCATTGCTGCGCTTCGGCGCAACTGTGTTATTATAACCCCAAACCTGCCATTTTGACAATGGCTTTTTTGACATTTTTTCTTTTTTCTCGAACGATTTCAGCCGGCGGCGATCAGATCTCCATAATGACCGGCAGGATCATCGGGTTGCGCTTGGTCGTCTTGAACAGATAGCCGGAGAGATCGTTCTTGATATTGGCCTTGAGGACGCTCCAGTCGCTGCGCCCGTTCTGGCTGCACCGGTCGATGGCGTGCGCGGCGATGATGCGCAGTTCCTCCATCAGATTCTCTGATTCCTTGACGTAGACAAAGCCGCGCGTGATGATATCAGGCCCGGTGATGACGCTGCCGTCCTCACTGGAAATATTGACAACGACAACGAGCATGCCGTCCTGCGCCAGATGCTTGCGGTCGCGCAGCACGACGCTCCCGACATCGCCGACACCGGTGCCGTCGACCAGCGTCTTGCCGGACGGGACGGTTCCGCCCCACTTGCAGGTTCCTTTCGTCAGCTCCAGCACCTTGCCGATATCGGAAATAAAGATGTTCTTGGGATCCATACCCATGCTCTGCGCCAGACGCGAATGCGCCTGCAGATGGCGCTGCTCGCCGTGCACCGGGATGAAGAAGCGCGGCTTCAGAAGGCCGTGGATGATCTTCAGCTCCTCCTGGCAGGCGTGGCCGGAGACATGCAGCCCCTCGAGCTTGTCATAGATCACGTCTGCACCCTTGCGGTAGAGCTCGTTGATGATCTTGCCGATCGCCTTCTCATTGCCGGGGATGGCGGACGCGGAGATGATCACGCGGTCAGACGCCGTGATCTCCACCTGCCGGTGGCCGGAGAACGCCATGCGGTACAGGGCGGACATATTCTCGCCCTGCGAGCCGGTCGAGACGATGACGAGCTTATTGTTCGGGATCTGCTTGATCTGGTTGATATCGACGAGCGTCCCGGCGGGGATCTTCAGATAGCCAAGCTCCGTGGAGACCTTCAGGATATTCTCCATGCTCCGGCCGGTCACGGCGACCTTGCGCCCGAATTTCTTCGCGACCGCGATGAGACTTTGCAGGCGGAACGCATTGGAGGCAAAGGTCGTCACGATGATGCGCTTATTGCAGCCCGTGAACTGCCGCTCAAAGCTCGCGGCGACCGTCTTTTCCGACGGCGTGTAGCCCTGCCGCTCCACATTGGTGGAATCGCACAGAAGCGCAAGCACGCCCTCTTTGCCCAGCGCGCCGAAGCGGGCCAGGTCGATCATGCCGTCCTCCGCCGTGGCGTCGATCTTGAAATCGCCCGTCATCACAACGGTGCCGACCGGCGTCTTGATCGCAAACGCCACTGCGTCTGCAATGGAATGGTTCACGTGGATGAACTCGACCGTGAAGCAGCCGGCCTTGACCTTTTCACCGGCTTCATGCGTAAACAGATGCACGGTATCCTGCAAATGATGCTCTTCCAGCTTCAGCTCTACGATGCCGGCGGTCAGGCGCGTGGCGTGGATGGGGCAGTTGAACTGCTCCATGGCATACGGAATGCCGCCGATGTGATCCTCATGCCCGTGGGTGAGGAACATGCCGCGGATCTTGTCCTTGTTCTTGACCAGATAGGTCATGTCGGCGATCACAAGATCGACGCCGTACATGTCCTCGTCCGGGAATCCAAGCCCGCAGTCAACGATGATGATATCCTTCCCGTATTCCAGAACGGTCATATTCTTACCGATTTCATTCAGACCGCCCAGCGGGATGATTTTTAATTTTTCTGCCAAATGATTTCACTCTTTTCTATAAACAAATTGATTGGATTGAGAACGGCAGACACCGGTTGGCAGCCGGATCTGCGCGGAACAAATGCAAAAAGGACGCAAAAGCACATGCGCATGCAGACAAGTGGACACGGGCCCCGTCTCGCCCTGTCCTTTTCTCATCAGCGCCATGCGCCGGAATTGCCATATGCAGTTGATCTATTCGATGCGCCATGCGCGGCGCATAATCCCAAAAGCAGGCGGCTATGGTCTTTCGCCATAGGCCATACTATTTGAATTATATCACATCTTTTTATAAAAGTATACCTCTTTTTCAATCTTTTCGAATGAAAGCGAACTTGATTAACACCCGCGCATTTGCTATAATATTTGATATTCATAATTATGTTCAGAAAGGAGACGGCTGCATGAAAAAGCCGATCACACGGCTGCTCTACCCCAATACCATCTGGTATATCGCCGCCATGCTTCTGTTTGTCGCCGCGTCCGCCGTGCTGCGGCAGTATTATCTTGCTGCCGGCGCCTTTGTCGTCACGCTGATCGTCTTTATTGTCAGCCGTGTCCGGTTTGCCCGCCGCAAGCGTCAGCTTATGAGCTACGTGCAGACCGCCACAGACTCTGTCGGCATCTCCGTCCACGCCGGTTCCGCATTTCCGATGGCCGTGATCCGGCTGCCGGAAAATGAGATCATCTGGGGCAATCCCAGCTTCTTCTCCATTACCGGGCTTTCCGATACCGCCTGCTATCAGACGCTTGACGCCGTCATCCCCGGCTTTTCCACCAGCTGGCTGCGCGAAGGACGCTCCGAGCTGCCGGGCGATCAGATGATCGGCGGCCGCCGCTACCGCATTTATGGCAACTACGTCCGCTCCGAGGACGACGCGACGACCGTTCAGCTGGCAACGGTCTACTTTGCCGATATGACGGAGATGTTCAATATCCGCGACGAATTTCTGCGCACCCGGCCCGTCGTCTCCATCATTCTGATCGACAACTATGACGAGCTGACCGGCAACCTGTCCGATTCCGCCGTTTCCACCCTCGACGCACAGATCAATGACGTCGTGACGACATGGGTCTCCGGGCTGGAAGCGCTGTGCCGGAAAATCGAGCGCAACCGGTATCTGCTGATTTTTGAGAACAAAAGTCTGGCACACCTGCAGGAAGCGCGGTTTTCCATTCTTGAGGATGTTCGCCATGTCACGACCTCCGGCGGCATGTCTGCCACGATCTCACTCGGCCTCGGCAAGGACGGCGCGAGCTTTGAAGAAAACTACCGTTTCGCGTCGCTCGCCATCGAGATGGCGCTCTCCCGCGGCGGCGATCAGGCCGTCATCAAGGATCGCTATAATTTCACCTTCTACGGCGGAAGAACAAAGGAAACCGAGCGCCATACCCGCGTCAAATCCCGCGTGATGGCAGGCTCCTTGTCCGAATTGATCGGGCAGTCGAGTACGGTCTATATCATGGGGCACCGCATGGCGGATCTTGATGCACTTGGCTCGGCAGTCGGTCTTCTGTGCCTGTGCCGCGTCCGCGGACGCCCGGCGAAGATCGTCATTGACCTGCAAAAAAACGCCTGCCAAAGTCTCATTGCCGAGCTGAAGGCCGCGCAGGGCTATGAAAACCTGTTCATTTCCGGGCAGGACGCATTGGTTGAAGCCGATAACCGCAGTCTTCTGATCGTTGTCGACACCAACCGGCCGGATCAGGTTGAATGCAAGCCGCTGCTGGAATCGATCTCCCGCGTCGCCGTGATCGACCACCACCGCCGTGCGGCGGATTATATTGAGCAGCCTGTTCTGAACCTGCACGAGCCGTATGCTTCCTCGGCCTCCGAGCTGGTCACGGAGCTTTTGCAGTACGCGGTCAATCAGCGCGATCTACGGCCGCTTGAAGCGCAAGCACTGCTGGCCGGCATCGTGCTGGATACCAAGAACTTCTCTGTCCGTACCGGCTCGCGCACGTTCGAGTCCGCAGCCTACCTGCGCAAGGCAGGCGCCGACCCGGTCGAGGTCAAAAAGCTCTTCCAGACCGACCTTGACGATACGCTCACGCGCTACCGCGTCGTGCAGGCTGCGCGGCTGTACCGCGGCGAGCTGGCCGTGGCCTGTCTGGATGAGCGGATCACGCGCACCATCGCGGCGCAGGCTGCGGACGAGCTCATCAACATCGCCGGGATCACCGCATCCTTCGTCCTCTTCCCGGACGGCGATCAGGTCATTATCAGCGCGCGCTCCATCGGCGCCTGCAATGTGCAGGTCGTTCTGGAAAAGCTCGGCGGCGGCGGCAACGGCGCGACAGCCGGCGCGCAGATCAAGGGCAAGCCTGTACGGGAAGTTCTGCAGGAGCTTGTCGCGTCCATCGACGCGTTTTACGCATAACTGATATCATTTTTTATTGATTTATCCCCGAAAGGAGTTTTTACGATGAAAGTTATTTTGACACAGGACGTCCGCGGCCAGGGCAAGCGCGGCCAGATGATCGAGGTCTCCGACGGCTATGCCCGCAATTTCCTGCTGCCCAGAAAGCTCGCGCAGGAAGCGACCGCCGATAACGTAAACACGATGCGCATGAACGACAAAGCCGCGCAGGAGCGTCAGGCCAAGGAGCGCGCGGAGGCGCTGGATATCAGCAAGCGCATGAAGGATATGACCGTCGTCGTGACCGCCAAGGGCGGCGGCGCGGGACGTCTGTTCGGCTCGATCACGAACGTCGAAATTGCCGACGCGCTCGCAAAGCAGTCCGGCATCAAGCTCGACAAGCGAAAGATCGTGCTCGACGAGCCGATCAAGCAGGTCGGCGTCTATACCGTCAAGTGCAAGCTCGGCTATGAGATCAACGCCGAACTGAAAATCGAGGTCAAGGAAGGCTGATCAGGCCCCGATACTCTGAAGCTCCCGGAAGGATGTGAACCGTATGGATGAGGAATTGCTGGCCCGGCAGACGCCGCAGGCGCTGGAGGCGGAGCAGTCCGTGCTCGGCTCCATGCTCATTGATGAGCGCTGCGTGCCGGATGTCGTCGGTATGCTGCAGCCGGAGGATTTCTATCTGCGGCAGAACCGCGAGATCTACGAGACCATCTATACGATGTTCAACTTCTCGGAAAAGATCGACCCGGTCACCGTTCTTAATAAAATGAAAGAGCGCGGCGTGTATGACGAGCAGCACAGCTATGACTATCTGGCGCAGCTGCTCAAGATCACGCCGACCGCTGCCAACGTCAAGCAGTACTGTTCCATCGTCCATGACAAGGCGCTGCTGCGTGCGCTCGTCACCGCATCCTCGGAGATCAGCGACATGGTCTACGAGGGTGTCGGCACTGCGCAGGAAATGCTGGAGGTCTCGGAGAAAAAAATCTATTCTCTGCGCCGCGGCAACACAGGCGACAGTCTACAGCACATCGGCAAGGTCATGATCAACGTCTATGACCGGCTGGAGGAGCTGGCTGCTTCCGGCAGCGAGATCCCCGGTCTGTCCACAGGCCTTCATGATCTCGACCGCAAGATCAACGGTCTCAACAAAACAGACCTTATCCTGATCGCCGCCCGTCCCGGCATGGGCAAAACGGCGATCGCACTCAATATCTGCCTGAACGTGGCGAAGACCTATGACAAGACCGTGGCCTTTTTCTCGCTTGAGATGTCGCGCGAGCAGCTGGTCATGCGTCTACTGTCCACAGAGAGTTTCGTGGAAAACCAGAAGCTCACGACCGGCCATCTGGAGGACGATGACTGGAGCAAGCTCTCGATCGCTTCCTCCGCACTCAGCCAGACGGATATCCGTGTCGACGACAACCCTGCCATCACAGTCGCAGAGATCAACGCCAAGTGCCGTAGGCTCGATAACCTCGGACTGGTGCTGATCGACTATCTACAGCTCATGACGGCCGCGGCCCCCGGCAAATCCGGCGATAACCGCGTGACCATCGTCAGCGATATCTCCCGCGCACTCAAGATCATGGCGAAGGAGCTGAACGTCCCCGTCATCTGCCTGAGCCAGCTCTCGCGTGCCAACGAATCACGTACCGACAAGCGCCCGATGCTTTCTGACCTGCGTGAATCCGGCGCTATCGAGCAGGACGCCGACTCCGTCCTGTTCCTCTATCGTGACGAATACTATAACCCCAACACGCAGGACAAGAACATTGCCGAGTGCATTGTCGCCAAAAACCGCCATGGCGAGACCGGCACAGTCAAGCTGCAATGGCGTCCGCAGTTCTTCACGTTCTCGGATCTGGAATGGAAGCATGAGGGATAAGGTTCTTGCATGGATGCGCGCGCAGGATATGACCCAGCCGGGTGATACCGTCGTCTGCGCGGTCTCCGGCGGCGCAGACTCCGTCTGCATGCTGCATGTGCTGCTGTCCCTTCGGGATGCGCTTGGTATCACAGTCGAAGCCGCACATTTTAACCATCATCTGCGCGGCGCAGAATCCGACCGGGACGAAGCGTTCGTCCGGCAGCTGTGCAAAACGCTTGGTGTGCATTTATATGTGGACGGCGGTGATGTACAGAGCCGCGCGGCGTGCGCGCATGAATCCATCGAGGAAGCCGCGCGCAAGCTGCGTTATGCGTTCTTCTCTTCCCTGCCCGGCCTTATCGCGACGGCGCATACGCAGGACGACAATCTGGAGACCGTTCTTCTGAATCTGACGCGCGGCACCGGCCTGACCGGCCTGTGCGGCGTTCCGCCGAAGCGGGAAAACCTGATCCGTCCGATGCTGCCGTGCAGCCGCGCGGAAATTGAGGACTATCTTGAAAAAAACGGACTCTCTTACGTGACCGACAGCAGCAATCTCCTGCCGGACGTCCGGCGCAACCGGCTGCGGCAGCGCGTGGTCCCGCTTCTGAAGGAAGAGAATCCGTCGCTCGTCGAAACGGCCTTCCGCATGTGCCGGATCCTTACAGAGGACAACCATACGCTCCAGCAGCAGGCTATGCAGGCGCTGCAAAGCGCGCGTCTGCCGGACGGACTGCGATGCAGCGCGCTTCGCGCATATCCGGACGCTGTACGCACCCGCGCCGTGCGGCTGTTTCTGTCGGATATTCACGTGCCGAAGCTGTCACAGGCGCACATTGACGCGGTCGACCGTCTGCTGTTCTCCGACCGCCCGTCCGCATTTGTCTGCCTGCCAGGTGGAACGACAGCGCGGCGGGACTATGACCGCCTGTATTTATGTGCCGCGTCTCCCATTTCTGGCTTTGCTCCCGTTCAGCTGCTGCCCGGCCAGTCATGCGTCCTGCCGGATGCTGGCTTCCGTGTCAGCTGCCGGATCGAAGAAAATTTTACCGAAATCCAAAATACCCTCTCCACATTTGCCGTAAAGTATGATACGATAGATTATCATTCCGGGATCACCGTTCGTCCCCGGCAGCCGCAGGACAGCATGCGCGTCCGCGGCGGCAGAAAGACGCTCAAGCGTCTGATGATCGACCGTAAGATCCCCGCGGCCATCCGCGCGTCTGTTCCGGTCGTGTGCGGCACATGCGGTGTGCTCGGAGTGTATGGGATCGGCGTTAGTCTTGACCGTGCGGCCGCCGCAGGCGAACGCGCCGTCATTATCACAATCGAAGAAATAGAGAAAGAGGATCAGAGGTATGATTAACAAGTCTGACATGCTGCAGGACATCGAACGCGTATTGGTCTCTGAGGAAGAGATCCACGCCCGCATCAAGGAAGTCGGCGCGCAGATCGCGGAGGATTACCGCGGCAAGTGCCCGATTCTGGTCGGCGTTCTGAAGGGCGTCGTTCCGTTCTTCGCGGAGATGGCAAATGCCATCAATATCCCTGTGCAGGAGGATTTCATGTGCATCACGTCGTTTGAGGGCGGCACGGAATCCACCGGCAAGCTGACCTTCCGCAAGGATATCGACCACGATATCGAGGGCCGGCACGTCCTGATCCTTGAGGATATCATTGACTCCGGCAGCACGCTCAAGATGATCTGCGAAATGTTCCGCGAGCGCAAGCCCGCTTCCGTCAAGATCTGCACGCTGCTTGACAAGCCCACCGGCCGCAAGGTCGAGCTGAAGCCGGATTACACCTGCTTCACGGTTCCGCCCGCGTTTGTTGTCGGCTTCGGTCTCGATTATGAGGACTATTACCGGAACCTGCCCTTCGTCGGCGTTCTGAAGCCCTCTGTCTATCAGGATAAATAATAGTAGAATAAAGAATAAAAGGAGAATCCCGTGAATCAACAGCCCAAAGCCATGCAGACCATTCTGCTGATCGCGATTCTGGCGCTGGTGCTCGTGGTGGTCTCTTCGTCCCTGCTTACGCAAAACGGCAGCAGGCTTGCCTATTCCGACGTGCTCGACCTGTTTGAATCCGAACGGGTCGAGTCGTTCGTTCTGCAAGGCGATACGCTGACGCTGACGCTCTATGGCAGCGGCACAGAGCAGGCCGGCACCGCAGCAGCGAAGATCGGCGACATTGAGACCTTCCACAAGGATCTTGACGATACCATCGCTGCGCAGAATGCTTCCGGCATCCTGAAATCCTACAATTATCTGCCCGCCTCCAACTCCATCTGGCGTTCTGTTCTTCCGTATCTGATCGTCGGCGTGGCGCTGCTGTTCGTCTGGTTCTTCATGATGAACCGCAGCAACGGCGGCCCGTCCGCCATGTCGCAGTTCACCCGCGCCAACGCGCGCTTCGGCGTCCCGAACGGCGAAGCCGTCACCTTTAAGGATGTGGCCGGCGCGGACGAGGAAAAGGAAGAGCTTTCCGAGATCGTGGAGTTTTTACGCGACCCGGATCGCTTCAAGCAGCTCGGCGCGAAGATCCCGAAGGGCGTTCTGCTCGTCGGCCCTCCGGGCACCGGCAAGACGCTGCTGGCAAGAGCAGTCGCCGGGGAAGCGAACGTCGCATTTTTGTCCATTTCCGGCTCTGATTTCGTGGAGCTGTATGTCGGCGTTGGAGCGAGCCGCGTCCGTGACCTGTTTGAGCAGGCCAAGCGTGTCTCCCCCGCTATCATCTTCATTGACGAGATCGACGCGGTCGGCCGTCAGCGCGGCGCAGGTCTCGGCGGCGGCCATGACGAGCGTGAACAGACGCTCAACCAGCTGCTCGTTGAAATGGACGGTTTCTCCGCCAATGAGGGCGTCATTGTCATCGCCGCGACGAACCGCAAGGATATCCTCGATCCAGCGCTTCTGCGTCCGGGCCGTTTTGACCGGCAGATCTACGTCGGTGCGCCGGACTGGCGCGGGCGGCTGGAGATCCTGCAGGTACACGCGCGCAAAAAGCCCCTGGCTGATACCGTCGATCTGCCCGCCGTCGCCAAGGCGACCGCAGGCTTCACCGGCGCAGATCTTGCGAACCTCCTGAACGAGGGCGCGCTGCTTGCCGCCCGGCGTGGAAAAGCGGCGATCTCCCAGCAGGATCTGGAAACGGCCATGATCAAGGTCATCGCCGGGCCGGAAAAGAAGAGCCGCGTCGTCAGCCATGCAGAGAAAATGCTCACAGCTGTCCACGAAGCCGGACACGCGATCTGCATGTACTGCCTTGATTCGCAGGATCCCGTCCATCTGATCACCATTATCCCGCGCGCACAGGCCGGCGGCATGACGATCAGCCTGCCGCAGGACGATAAATCGTATGCGTCCCGCAATGAGATGTTCGAGACGATCGTTTCGTTCCTCGGCGGCCGCGTGGCAGAAGCGCTGAAGCTCTGCGACATCTCCACCGGCGCATCCAACGATTTGCAGCGGGCCACCGCCATTGCGCGCGATATGGTCGCAAAATACGGTATGTCCGACGCCATCGGCCCCGTCTCCTACTCCTCCAGTCAGGAGGTCTTCATCGGCCGGGACTACGAAAAAACGAAGCCCTATTCCGAAGAGACGGCCGGTGAGATCGACGTGCAGGTGCACGGCATCATGTGCGAAGCCTACCGACGCTGCGAGGAAATCCTCAAGGCGCACGCGGAGCGGCTCGACAAGATCGCCGGCTTCCTGATGGAAAATGAGAACATGAACCGCGCCCAGTTTGAAGCGGTCATGCAGGACGAAACGCTGGACAAGCAGGATTGACACGATTGCGCGCTGCAATTTGCAGCGCGCAAACTTTATGGAAAAGGCAGAAACCGCCATGTATTACCGATCTCTCAACGCCTATCTGCGCGAGACCTTTGGCCGGAAGGTCTATAAGCTCTCGCTCTCTGCCGGATGCACCTGTCCGAACCGTGACGGAACGCTTGGCACGCGCGGCTGCACCTTTTGCAGCGGAAGCGGAGAATTTGCAGCGTCCTCCGCACTTCCCATCCCGGAGCAGATAGCGCAGGCCAAACGGCTTATCAGCGCAAAGGCAGGCAAGGACGCTGCCTTTATCGCCTATTTTCAGGATTACAGCAATACCTATGCCCCGGTATCCTATCTTCGGCCGCGCTTTGAAGCTGCACTCGCGCAGCCGGACGTCTGTGCGCTTTCCATTGCAACGCGGCCCGACTGTCTGCCGCCGGAGATTCTGGAGCTGCTGTCGGAACTGCGCGAAAAGAAGCCCGTATGGGTCGAGCTTGGCCTGCAAACCATCCATGAAACAACCGCCCGCGCCATCCGGCGCGGCTATCCCCTTTCCGTCTATGACGACGCCGTCAAAACGCTCAAGGCGCGGCACATCGAAGTCGTCACGCACCAGATCCTTGGGCTGCCCGGTGAAACGCAGGACATGATGGTCGAAACCGCCCGGTATATCGGCAGAAGCGGCGCAGACGGCATCAAGCTGCATCTTCTTCACGTGCTGGCAGGCACTGACCTTGCGGAGGACTATGCCGCAGGGCGGTTTGACGTCCTGTCGCTGGATACGTACATTACTGCGCTGGAAGCCTGCCTGCGCGTTCTGCCCCGTAACATGGTCATCCATCGCATGACCGGCGACGGCGCCAAGCGGGAGCTGCTGGCTCCATTATGGAGTGCCGACAAAAAGCGCGTCCTGAACGAGATCAACCGCCGGTTCTTGTCCGACGATCTGGAACAGGGCTCCGAGCTCATTGCCTGATGGTCGCCATACCGAAAATCTTTTGTCAATGTCGAACGCAAAACCGATTGACAGAACACATTTTCTGTGATATTCTTCGAATATAAGCTGAAATGTGGGAAATATCCCGCATTTTGCTCGTTATTCGTTATTTTTGTTCTAGAATATCGAATAGCAGGAAATCCAGTTCGACAATTTCGGAGGAGAGACACATGAAGAAAGAGAATCTGTTTGTGATCCTGACCGGCGTTGTCATCGGCATCGCAGCTCTTGTGCTGACGGCGCTCGGCAACCCGGCCAACATGGGCTTCTGCATCGCGTGCTTTGAACGCGACATCGCAGGCGCCGTCGGTCTGCATTCCGCAGCCAAGGTCCAGTATGTACGGCCCGAGATCATCGGCCTTGTTCTGGGCAGCTTCCTGATGGCGCTGGCCACAAAGGAATGGAAAGCGCGCGCAGGCTCCTCGCCCGCCCTGCGGTTTGTCCTCGGCGCATTCGTCATGATCGGCGCGCTGGCCTTCCTTGGCTGCCCGCTTCGCATGGTTCTGCGTCTGGCCGGCGGTGATCTGAACGCCGTCGTCGGTCTGGCCGGCTTTGCCGCCGGTATCTTCCTCGGCACCATCTTCATCCGCAAAGGCTTCACGCTCCAGCGGAACTACGCAACCAAGACGCTCGACGGCACGGTTCTGCCCTTCGTGATGACCGGTCTGCTCATCCTCTTCCTTGCTGTGCCCGCACTGTTCAAGCTTTCAGAGGAAGGCCCCGGCTCCAAGCATGCGCCGTTCCTGATCGCGCTCGCCATCGCCCTCGTCGTCGGCGCGCTGGCCCAGAGATCCCGGATGTGCATGGTCGGCGGCCTGCGCGACACGATGATGTTCAAAGATCTGCACCTGCTTTGGGGCTTCATCGCTATCTTCCTTACCGTTCTGATTGGCAACCTGATCGGCGGCAGCTTCAAGCTCGGCTTCACCTCGCAGCCTGTCGCGCACTCCAGCCATGTCTGGAACTTCCTTGGTATGCTGCTGGCCGGCTGGGGCTCCGTTCTGCTCGGCGGCTGCCCGCTGCGTCAGCTGATCCTCGCCGGCAGCGGCAACGCGGATTCTGCCGTTACCGTGTTCGGCATGATCGTCGGCGCTGCGTTCGCGCATAACTTTGGTCTGGCCGGCAATGCCGACGCTGTCAATGAGGCCGGTGAATATGTCGTCGGCGGCATTTCCACGAACGGCAAGGTCGCTGTCATTCTCGGCATTGTGCTCGTGCTTGTCATTTCTTATGTAAACAGCATAAAGAAGCAGGAGGCGAAATAATATGGTTGACGCAAGAGGATATCTCTGCCCGATGCCCGTCGTCATGGTGCAGAAGGCGCTCGAAGCAGAGCATCCGGCCACCCTTGAGGTTCTGGTCGACAACGAAACCGCTGTTGAAAACATCAAGCGCTTCGCCGCACACAGCGGCTATCAGGCCGCAGTCGCCGAAGTCGGCGATGATTACCGCCTGACGCTTACGAAGAAGTAACCGTTTCAGCCGTCCCTGCAAATGCAGGGACGGCTTTTCGTTGCATCTTCCGGTTCTTTGTCGTATAATGGAGCAGGAGCGAGAAAGGAGCTGCTGCTATGAACCGATTCTGGGGACATCTGAAAACCATCACACATCACCGGCATCTTGTCATGCGCGGCTGCTTCCGGATGGGGCTTTACTGGCAGGGCCTGACACACGATCTGTCCAAGTATTCCCCGACGGAGTTCTGGGCCGGTGTCCGGTTCTTCCAGGGCACGCGCAGTCCGAATACAGCGGAACGCGAGACCAACGGCTATTCCCTGGCGTGGATGCACCACAAGGGCCGCAACCGCCATCATTTTGAGTATTGGACCGATCTCAGCCCCGTCACCCGGACGTATGAGCCGGTCGATATGCCAGTCAGATTTCTGTGCGAGATGGTCGCCGACCGCATTGCGGCCTGCAAAACATATGAAGGAGCCGCCTACACCGACGCGTCGCCCCTGCACTATCTTGACCGCGCGCAGGAATCGCGGCTTGTGCACCCGCGCACGATGGCGCGGCTGCGGTTTCTTCTTACCATGCTCGCAGAGCGCGGAGAGAAAGAGACCTTCCGCTTCATGCGCCAGACTGTCCTCAAGGGCAAGCCCTTCGCTGAATAACTGCGGCAGCGCGTCTGCGCTTCCTTTTTTATGCAAAACGGCAGTGCTCAGCAGCTGTTTGCTCAAGCCTTTTGTTTTTGTGTATATTGTGTATTTTGTGCATTCTGTTCATTTTTTCGCTCTTGATTTCAAACATCTGCCAATAGCTGTTGTCCACGGTTTGTAGTATAATTTGAATATACCGCTTTATCGTTTTGGTAAAGCATTTTGACAAGGAGGAAATTATGAAGAAACTTGTTGCACTTCTTCTGGCTGTGTGCATGCTGCTTGGTCTGATGACCACGGTATTTGCAGCCGAGCAATCCGACGACATCGTCATTCTGTACACCAACGACGTCCATACCGCCGTTGATGACAACATTGGCTATGCCGGTCTGGCCGCCTACAAGAAGGAAATGCAGGCAGCGCACAAATACGTCGCGCTCGTCGACTGCGGCGACGCCGTTCAGGGCGCTGCAATCGGCACGCTGTCGAAGGGCGAATATCTGGTCGATATCATGAACGAGGTCGGCTATGACTTTGCAACCTTCGGCAACCATGAGTTCGACTACACCCTGCCCCAGCTGCAAAAGCTGATCGACAAGGCAAAGTATCAGTACCTCTGCTGCAACCTCACCTACTCCGGCAAGGACAACAACGGCCTGAGCGGCTATAAGCCGTATGCCATCGCCACCTACGGCGACGTAAAGATTGCCTACGTCGGCATTGCCACGCCGGAATCCTTCACCAAGTCCACGCCGACCTATTTCCAGGATGCCAATGGCAACTACGTCTACAGCTTCGCTGAGGACAACCTCTACGCGACCGTACAGCAGACGGTCGACGCTGCCAAGAAGGACGGCGCTGACTACGTTGTCGCCATCGCCCATCTTGGCATTGACGAATCCTCCGAGCCGTGGCGTTCGACGGACGTCATCGCCAACACCACCGGCATCGACGTCATGCTCGACGGCCACTCCCATTCCACACTCGCAATGGAGCTGGTCAAGAACAAGGACGGCAAGGAGATCCCCCTGTCCTCCACCGGTACGAAGCTCGTCAACATCGGCAAGCTGACCATCTCTGACGGCAAGTTCACCACGGAGCTGATCTCCGACTACACTGCCAAGGACGATACGACCGATGCATACGTCAAGAGCATCCAGGAAAAGAACGAAGCGCTCCTGAACTCGGTCGTTGCCAAGACCAGCGTTACGCTGACCACCAAGCACGCAGACGGCACCCGTGCTGTCCGTAACCGTGAGACCAACCTCGGCGACCTCTGCGCCGACGCTTATCGCGCTGTTTCCGGCGCTGACGTCGCACTCGTCAACGGCGGCGGCATCCGCGCGGATATCAAGGCCGGTGACATCACCTACGGCGATATCATTGCAGTCCATCCGTACGGCAACGCCCTGTGCGTCGTCGAAGCAACCGGTCAGGAGATCATCGATGCGCTGGAGTGGACGGCCCGCAACACCATGGCTACCTACTCCGACGGCGAGAACGCCATTGGTGAAATGGGCGGCTTCCTGCAGGTGTCCGGCCTGAAGTACACCATTGACACCACCGTCAAGTCCTCCGCCAAGGGCGACGACAAGGGTCTGTTCGCTTCCATCGACGGTGCTTACCGCGTCAAGAACGTCAAGGTTCTGAAGGACGGCAAGTATGTCGACATTGACCCGAAGGCCACCTACACGGTCGCTTCCCACAACTACATGCTCAAGGACTGCGGCGACGGCATCAACATGTTCGCTGACAACAAGCTGCTGCAGGATTCCGTCATGCTGGACAATCAGGTTCTCATCACCTACATCAAGGAGCAGCTGAACGGCACCGTTCCCGCTTCCTATGCAAATCCGCAGGGTCGGATCACCGTCATCGCTACCCCGTATACCGACGTTGTCGACGGCAACTGGGCTGTTGAAGCTGTCAACTATGTCACGGACAAGAACTACATGAAGGGTCTCAGCGAGACCACCTTCGGCCCGAACGGCGCTCTGACCCGCGGCATGCTCGTCACCGTCCTGTACCGCATGGCGGGTTCCCCCGCTGTGACCGGCAAGGTCAGCGAGAAGTTCAAGGACTGCACCGACGGCAGCTGGTATGCTGACGCTGTCCTGTGGGCAAGCGAGCAGAAGATCGTCGACGGCTACGAAGACGGCACCTTCCTGCCCACCAAGGCTATCAACCGTCAGGAAATGGCCAAGGTGCTCTATGGCTACGACAAGACCATGGGCAAGACCGCAGAGGGCATCACCGAGAAGCTCACCTACACCGATCTCGACGCCATCTCTGACTGGGCCATCGAGTCTGTCACCTACTGCACCGCCGCCAAGTATCTGGCCGGCTCCAACGGCGCGTTCAGCCCGAAGGGCACCGCGACCCGCGCTATGGGCGCCAAGGTTCTTATGAACATGACCAAGGAAGCTGCATAAGCGCTTCGCGTCCAATTTACATTCTTTGCATTTCGCTCCGGCCGGTTTTTTTACCGGCCGGAGCTTTCTCTGCGCCATCCCTCGGCGCTTATCCGTCTTCTCTTTGCGTTTCCCGCGAGAAAGTCCTGAATTTGATTTGCTTTTGCCTGTGTTTTTTGCTATACTATAAGAAAATCAAGATCAGGAGGTTCGTGCATAATTATGGCTGACGAAAAAACGATCCTGAGCTACAAGGGCCGCCCCCTCATGCGTAAGGATAATCTTGTTTACTACGGCTCGATGGCCGATTCCCACATTGTCATGCTTCAGATTCTCGAAACGAAAAAGGTTGGTGATACCGACGTTGCCAGCAAGGTCTCCGTCGAGCTGCAGCTGACCGATCCCGGCGTCCGTGCCCGTGACCGTATCGTGAAAAAGAGTGAGAAGGACGGATTCTTCACCGCACTCGATCTCGGCTCTGTCTGGCTCACGCGTGCATTGAAGGATACAAAAAAATAAAATTTCATGTTTAACGCAGGAGAAGCCGCACATACTATCTGTGCGACTTCTTTTTCATTTTTCCATTCCTCTTTGGTGCGTTTTTCGCGCCGCCCGCAGAGCCTGTGCTCTGCGGTTATTTTTTATCTGTCTGACACATACTAGCAGCAAAACCGCACAGGGAGTTGATCATCATGCGCACTGGCGCACAGACGCTGCTGTTTGAATCCAGACCGGTCATTTTGTCCCATGCCGCCATCGGCGGCAAAAAAGAGGGCGAAGGGCCGCTCGCGGACTATTTTGATTTCATCGGCAAGGACAATAAATTCTCTCAGAAAACCTTTGAAAAAGCAGAAAGCAAGCTGCAGGAGCTTGCGCTTGACACCGCCAAGCGCAAGCTTGGCGTCAGCTATGAGGACATTGACCTGCTGTTTGCAGGCGATCTGCTGAACCAGTGTATCAGCTCTTCCTTTGCCGCGCGCGGCACATCGATCCCCTTTCTGGGGCTGTACGGTGCCTGCTCCACAATGGCAGAATCGCTTCTGATGGCAGCTGCCTTTGTCGACGCTGGCTTCGCCCGCATGGCAGCCGCGCTGACCTCGTCCCATTTTTCCTCCGCGGAGCGGCAGTACCGCTTCCCCCTGAACTACGGCGGCCAGCGCACGCCAACCGCACAGTGGACTGTCACCGGAGCCGGCTGCTGTATCGTCAGCAGTTCCGGCTCCGGCCCGAGGATCGAATGCGCCACCGTCGGAAAAATTCAGGATTTCGGCATCAAGGACGCCAATAATATGGGCGCAGCCATGGCTCCCGCGGCCATCGACACGCTGCAAGCACATTTCCGCGATCTGCGGCGCGTTCCGTCCGACTATGATCTGATCGTCACAGGCGACCTCGGCGCAGTCGGCAAAAAAATCGTGATCGATCAGTTCCAGCGGTCAGGCGTCGACCTGTCGCAGGTGTATGATGACTGCGGACTGATGATCTTCGACACCAAGAAGCAGGATGTTCACGCAGGCGGTTCCGGCTGCGGATGCAGCGGCAGCGTTTTATGCGGGTATCTGCTCGATAAGCTGGAGAAACGGGAGCTGAAAAAGCTTCTTTTCTGCGCGACTGGGGCGCTGCTGTCCCCAACCTCGACCGGGCAGGGCGAATCGATCCCCGGCGTATGTCACGCAGTTTCCATCTGTGCGGAAGGGCGGTAAAGCTATGGACTATCTCAAAGCATTTCTCGTTGGCGGCACGATCTGCGTCGTCGGACAGATTCTGATTGACCGGACAAAGCTGACGCCGGCGCGGATCCTCGTGTGCTATGTCGTGCTCGGCGTCATTCTGGGCGGCGCAGGCGTCTATGAAAAGCTCGTCGATTTTGCCGGTGCCGGCGCGACCGTGCCGCTGACCGGCTTTGGCAATACGCTTGCCAAGGGTGTCAGAGAAGCCGTGCAGGAGCAGGGCGTGCTCGGCGCGCTGACCGGCGGTCTGAAAGCCACCGCCGGCGGGATCACAGCCGCTGTATTCTTCGGCTTTCTCGCCGCGCTTGTCTGCAATCCGAAGGATAAATCCTGAGCATACAAAACCCACGGCGCGCAGTCCTGTCTGCGCGCCGTGGGTTTACATAAGTATTTCGTGCTATACCTCGACGGCTTCTCCGGCGGAGAAGAAATAGAGAATCGTCTGCTTGATCGGCATTTCATAAATCCGGGACAACGCTCCGGCATACGCATGCAGCTGCGGTGTATACCGCTCTGCCTTCTGTGTCAGATCACCGTCAATAAAGTCCGTCTTGAAATCCAGAATGACGATTCCGTCCGGCTCCTGCCAGAAGCAATCGACAACGCCCTGCAACATCACCTGTTCCCCGGCGGCAGCCGGATCAAAGGCCGCCGCATCGGTCAGAATGGAAAACTTAAACTCACGCCGCAGCTTCTGCGCCGTCAGGATTCGCTTCCCAAGTGCAGAGGTAAACAGCCGCAGGATCCGCCCCGTGTCCACAGCCGCAGCCTGTGCGGGCGTCAGGAACTTCTGGGTCTGTAGCCGCTCCAGCTCCTGCCGGATTCCTTCCTCTGTCGTACAGGCAGCATAGCGGACAAACTGCATGAAAAGATGGGTCGCATTGCCCCGTTCCCGCCCGGTCAGCGGCGCGTCCTGCCGCAGCTGGAGCGTCCTGCGCGGGCGCTTTGTCCGAGCCTGCGGCGCTTCCTCCGCCGCTTCCTCGTCGAGCAGGCGGCCCTTCAGCTGCGTTGCCGTCAGCTTGGACGGCAGCGCTGTCGCCGCCTTGTGCGCATACCGGAACTCCGTACAGGCCAGCGCCTGCTGCATATCAAATGGCGCAGCTTCCGCGCGCTGCGGCTGCTCGCGCCCGCGTTCTGCCGCCTGCGGCGCTTCCACGTCCTGCATGGTGACGAGCCACGGCGATTCCTGCACGCTGCTGCACGCGCACGGCCCGCTGCGCGCAAAGAGCGCGCCGGACTCCGTCCGGCACAAAGCCGTCATCAGTATCCAGTCATCCGGCCGTCTGGCGGACGCGCTGACACAGCTCAGAAGCGGAACCGACAGCAGCGGAACAAGATTTTGCAGCCGTTTCTCATAGTGCGCCGCGCAGCTGGTCATGATCAGCCGTTCCTTTGCGCGCGTCATTGCGACGTATAGCACACGCATCTCCTCCGAGACGGTCTGCTGCGTTTTCCGGCGCATGATGGCCATGCGGGCAAGGCTCGGATAGAACGACCGGCTTTGCAGATCGACGACGTTCCCGCCGAGCAGCAGCGTATCGTCTGTCAGGACAGCCGACTGATTATCCTGTAGGTTCATCTTCCGCGACAGATCCGAGAGGATCACAATTGGAAACTCCAGCCCTTTTGATTTATGGATGCTCATGATCCGCACGGCGTTCGTCTGCGCAGCAGCTTCCTGCGCAGGCAGCTGCGCGCCGCGCGCAATCAGCTCGTCCAGCAGCCGCACCAGCTCCGACAGACTGTGTACATCCGTCTGGGCGCTGGCGGTCACAAAGGACAAAAATGCGGCGATATTCCGGCTTCTGCCCTCTCCATCCTCCATGGAAGAAAAGACTGTCTCCAGTCCGGACGACTGCACGATCGTATCCAGAAGCTCCGGCAGGGCGGCGCGGCGGCTCTCCCGCCGCATGGCATGGAGCCAATCGGTAAACGCACGGAGCTTCTGCGTCGGGGTTTCGCAGGCACAGATGCAGCCGTAAAAATCAGACGTCTGATCCTGCGCGCGCAGCAGCGCCAGCTCCTCCGGGGAAAAGCCGAAGACCGGACTCGCCATCGCGGCAATCAGCGGGATATCCCGGTGCGGATTGTCGATCAATTGCAGCATCTGCAAAAGGATCTCAACCTCCGCCGTCTGTAAAAGATCCGTTCCGCTTCCGGTCTCGCAGGCAATGCCGCGCTGCTGCAAGGCAGCCTGATAGACGCCGGCGCTCATGCCGGGTGAGCGCATCAGAATCACGATATCGGATGCCCTTGCCGGGCGAAGCGCACCGTTCTCTGTGACCATCGTGCTGCCGTCCAACAGCTTCTCGATGCGTGACGCGACAAATTCGGCTTCCGCTTCGGTCTTTCCGCCGCTGGCTTCCCCGGATTCAGTCAGATTCAGGCAGTGAAGCTCGACCTTCGGCCCGTCCGCCTGCGGATACGGCAGACCCGGAACCAGCGCTTCCTCCGCGGTATAGTCCAGCTCGCCTGCTTCCTTTTTCATTACAAGTGAAAAGACATCGTTTGCCGCAGAGAGCACCTCGGCGCGGGAACGGAAGTTCTGCGACAGCAGCAGTTTCCGCGGGCCGGTATCCGATATGCTTTGCAGCATGGGATAGGTATTGTATTTCTGTAAAAAGATTGCAGGGTCGGCCAGACGGAACCGGTAGATGGACTGCTTCACGTCGCCGACCATGAAGAGATTAGCTCCATCGCGGCTGACTGCCTGAAAAATGCACTCCTGCACGGCGTTGGAGTCCTGATATTCGTCGATCAGAATTTCGCGGTACGCTTCGGCAATGCTCCTTGCCGCCGCTGTCGGCTTGCCGGAGCCGCGCTGCGTCAGAAGCCGGATCATCCGGTGCTCCAGATCGGAGAAGTCCAGCAGGTGCCGCCGCAGCTTTTCCTGCGTAAAGCGCGCGTCAAAGTCCCGAAGAAGCGTCAAAAGCCCCCGCAGTGCAGGCAGCGTCTGGCGAAGATCCTGCACCACGCGCGCAGAATCGGCGTAAAAGCAGCTCTGGATCTCCTTGATGCTGTCCCATGCCTGTTTCCGCAGGGCCTTGATCCGCGCGAGCGCGTCCGGGTCGCCTGCGCCGCGCATCGTACCAAAGCTGGTGAGTTTTCCGGCCACACAGGCGTCCCACGTCTGCATTGCCTGCTGCGCCCGTACATCCTCCAGATTCTTCTGAAGCACCGGACGGCATTTCGCTTCGAGCTTTTCATCGCCGACGCATAAGGCCAGCGCCTGCGTCAGAAGTGCCTGTACGCCTTGCAGCACACGAAGCCGCTCCTGCATGAAATAGCCGCCCCATGCGGTTTTCTCCGCCTGTGTCTCCTCCGGGAGATCGTAAGCTTGCAGGCAGCTCTGCATCCATGCCGCTGGATCAACCTGACAGCGCATGATCGTGTAGCTCTCCTCTGCCAGCACGAGCAGCCGCCTGTCGTCACGTCCATAGCCGAGCGTGTCGATCATCGCGGCAAAGTCCGGCTCCTGCTGTAGATCGGCATACCGCTCTGCCAGCGTATCGCGCAGAACCTGCGCGCGCAGCGCCGCTGCCTGCTGCTCATCGGCGACGCGAAAATCCGCCGGCAACTCCGCTTCCACAGCATACTGACGCAGGATCGTCTGACAGAAGGCGTGTACGGTGGAGATCTGCGCCAGATATACCCGCGTCATCTGCCGCTGTAAATGGCGGTTATCCGGCTCTTCTGCCAGCCGCTCGGCGATCCGCGCGGCAATTTTGCCGCGCAGCTCCGACGCTGCCGCCTTGGTATAGGTGATCATCAGAAACTCGTCGATATCCGTCGGATGGTCCGGGTCGGTCAGATAGCCCATCAGCCGGTCGACGAGAACCTTCGTCTTTCCGGAGCCAGCGGCTGCGGAAACCAGCAGCGCACCGCCGCGGTAGGATGCCGCCGCCTGCTGCTGGGGTGTCGCTCTGATTTCAGCCATGCTGCATCCTCCTTTCCACTTCCGCCCAAAATTCTTCCGCGCTGACCGCCGCGAACCGCCGCGGTACGATCTGGCATACATTCTTATGGCAGGCTGAAGCATAATCACAGTACCGGCAGGCAGAATCCGCCGGGCCGCGATCGATGGGATTCGGCGCCGTCTTTCCGGCATAGATCTCATCGATCATTGCCGAGACCTGACCGGTCACGAAACGTTCCAGCAGCTTCAGCTGCTCTGTGCTGACAAGATCGCCCGTCAGCGCTTCCTGCCGCATCTGCACCGGCAGATACTCCGGCTGCTTGTCAAACGCTTCCATGGCGTGCAGAATCTTCTCATCGTTCAGTACCAGCCCCTTGCGGCGCAGCTGCTTCCGGCGCTCCAGTTCCGCTTCCTCCGGCGCTTCGCCGGGGTCGAGCTTCACCATATCGCAGCGTCCCGGCACATAGAGCGCGCCTGCCGGCTGCATCGGTTTGCCCGCAGTCTTCTGTGCGGACTGCAATGCAAACAGATACAGAAGCATCTGTAAATTCCGGCCGTAAAGCAGCTCGGTATACTCAAAGTCCTTATGCCCCGTTTTATAGTCCACGATCCGGAAATAGGCCGTTTTATCCGTCTCATAGACGTCGACCCGGTCGATCTGGCCGACCAGCTGGGCCGCTCCGGCCGTTCCGGAATAGGAGATCGGCGGAAATGCGCCGTCCCTGGCAAATTTCAGCTCTTCCGCCGCCGGTTGGAACTGCGACAGGCGCAGCTCACGCGCCACATCCATCACAACCGCGGCTGTCTCCTGCCGGTTGCGGGCGGACAGATACGCTTCGCGGCTCGCGCGCGCGTCGCCCTGCGGCAGATACGTCTTCATGCAGGCATCCATGCATGCGTCTGCAAGCCGTAAGATCTCCGCGTCGGTCATGGCCCCAAAGCCGCCGCGTGCCTGCGCTTCGCGCACCGTATGCTCCAGCACGTCATGCACGAACGAGCCGAACAGCGGCGCGTCAAATTCTGCCTGCTTCCACGGCTTTGCACGCAGACCGTATTGCAGGAAATAGGCATACCGGCAGCCCGCAAAGCAGTCGATCTTCGACGCGGACAGCTGCAAAACCGAACCATAGAGCGCACGCACCGTTTCCGGCTGCATCTGCGCGTGCGTATATGCCCGCCGCGCTGCCAATGCGTCTGTCTCCCGCTTCAGCGCAGCCGGCAGCTGCGGCGGGAGAATCGGCTGGCGCAGCGCAGCCGCTGCCGCTGCCGCGCAGTCCGGGAAAAACGGAAACTGCTCCGCACTCTGCTCCCGGATCGCGGGAAAGACCGTCTTCGTCCTCTCATACAGGAACGACGCCTGCTCCGCAGCTGTGACAAGGCAGACGCGCTTCTCTGCCGCGCTGAATGCGGCGCACACCCAGCTCATCTCCCGGTCGACCGCCGTCTCACGCCCCGCGGAAAGCTCCACGCCAAGGCCGCAGAGCTTCTGCCGCTCCGGATTGGCCAGCAGTCCGCCCGGGTCGGAAAATGCAGGAAGCAAGCCGTCGTCCGCGCCCAGCACGATCAGCACGCGGCTGCGCCGGTGCCGGAGCATCGGCAGTGTCGTCAGCTGCACCGCGTCGCAGACCGACGGGATCGTCCCGATCGTTCCGTTCGCAAGCAGCATGGAAAACAGCTGCACGAACAGCTCTGTCTCCAGCGTCCCGTCCGCAAGCACTCTTGCCATCTGCTCGAGCGTTTGCAGGATCATCTCACTTAGCTGCCCGCATTCCTGCGCGCGCTGCTTCTGTCCTTCGGCTTCCAACGCTTCCTGCTGCCGCTGCGCGCAGCCGTCAAAATCCGTCTGTTCCAGAAAACCAGCAGCCGCCAGCACCTGATCGCGGACGTTCTTCGCCGCCTTCATCTGCTGCCGGAGCTGCTCAACCGGCGCGGCGGCTTCTTCCCGCAGCGCATTGAGCTCCCGCAGCCGTGCTTCGTCCTCCGGCGTCATCGGCAGGCCGAGTCCGCGTGGATGCATCTGCCACGGTCTTTGCCACTGGGTACCGCGGATGTTCCAATACTGCACATACTGCTCCAGCCGGTCGCAGTCCTCCTCGCTGATCGGTGAAAGATCGGATTTCAGATAAGTAAACATGTCCTCCTGCTCATATCGCAGCGCCGCGCGGAACGCCGCCAGCAGCGCCGCCGCAAGCGGCTTTTGCAGAACAGGCGCTAATCCGGCATGGTAGACCGGGATCCTGGCCCGCGCCAGAAGCGTCTGCATGGGAAGGGCATAAGCCGTCTCGTCCGTCATGCAGATCGTAAAATCCCGATAGCGGAGTCCTGTCTCCGCACCGGCCCGGACGGCGCGCGCCGCCCACGCGCAGGCCGCCTGCACAGAGCCGGCCCGGACAAGCTCAACATGCTCCGGTACAGACGGAATCGAGGTTCCCCCAAAAAACAGTCCATCCAGCCACGCCTGCACCTCCGGCGCACGATGCGCCGATCCCGCCGCGCGCGTCATGACCGGTGTGATCCCCTGCTCCGCAGCAAGCTTACGCAGGCGGCGGATGGTCTCGTTGCCGGTCTGACAGGCCGCCTGCCGCCCACCGGACGTCAGGCAGCTGATGTGGACGGTTTCCGCGTGCGCAAGGATCGCAGCGAGCAGCTGCATCTGTAGTGCAGTAAAATCGGAAAACCCGTCGAGATACACCTCTCGCCTGTCCAGGTAATCCGTCTCGTCCAGCAGCTCGCACAGCCGCATCTGCCGCGTAATAGGATCCGACCGCCCGGTCTTGCAGACGGACAAGTAGCTCTCATACAGCAGCGCAAGCTCTGTCACCTTCTGGGCAAGCCGCCCGGTCAGCTTCCCTGCCGCAGCATGCAGTGCATCCGGCTGCACGCAGCTCGTCAGAAGCTCCTCCATGAGCGTGCCCAGCTGCTTCAGAAACTCCGGCTTCGTCATAACGGCGGCATAAAATTTCAGCTGCTCCCGCACGCGCTGCGCCGCCAGATACAAGGTCAGGATCCGGCCGTTTTCGTCCAGATATTCCTCACACACGCCGCCGCAGACGGAAAACACGCGCGCCGCCAGACGCGTGAAGCTCAAGACTTCGGCATACCGGCTGATCGTATCGCCGCCGCGCGCGCACAGTGCGCGTTCTGTTTCGTGGGAATACTGCTCCGGGACGATCAGGATCTGCCCCGTGATCCCCGCTTCGGCGTTTTTGCAGATCTCATCCAGGATCTGCGCAGAGTTGGCCGTCCGATCCGGCCCGTATAGAATCTGCAGCATCCGCGCACCCCCCTTTTTCTTTTATTTATTTTATCATGCCTGACGTCCAAAAGAAAGGACGGATTGCTGCTGCGCAGAAATCTCCGTCCGTACAACGCATATAAAAAACGCTCCGTGCTTTCGCACGGAGCGTTTTTTGTCTATTCAGCCGGGAAGGGATCAATAGAACTTCTTTCTGTTCTTGCGAGCAGCTTCAGACTTCTGCTTACGCTTCAGGCTGGGGCTGACATAATGCTCTCTCTTCTTGACTTCAGCGATAACGCCAGCCTTTGCACAGCTGCGCTTGAACCGCTTCAGAGCATTCTCCAAGGACTCGCCTTCCTTGACGCGAACTTCAGACATTGTTTTCCCTCCCTCCGATGCAGCCGGCTAGATCCATGCTGCTTTCAGGGCCAATATGATTGGCTTGATTATTATAGTGAACCACCGTCATAATGTCAAGCGTTTTTTTCGCCTGTCCGGCATTTTTCAAAAAAATCGTTTACTTTACGATCAGATTCACGAGCTTGTTCCTGACATGGATGACCTTTACAATGCTCTTGCCCTCAATCGCACGTGCAACCTTCTCGTTCTGCTTTGCGGCTTCAACGACGGTATCCTGATCCGAGTCGACCGGAACGTTGATCGTGCCCTTGAGCTTGCCGAGAACCTGCACGGCCATCTCAACATGGGACGCGACGGTCTTGCTCTCGTCGTACTCCGGCCACGGCTGCTGCATGGCCATCGTGCCGGTCTTGGCAGCTTCCCCGGTCAGCTCCCACATTTCCTCGACCATGTGCGGCGCAAACGGACTGAGCATCAGCATGAGCATCTTGAGATCGCCCTTCGTCAGGCCGTTGGCGTAGAACTCATTGACCATGGTCATGAGAGCGGCGATGGCGGTGTTCATCTTGAGCTCGTCGATATCCTGCGTGACCTTACGGATAGTCTTGTGGATGATCGCCTCGTTCTTCTCGCTCAGCTCCTCGGAATCGGAAGCCATGTCCATGAGGTTCCAGCAGCGGTCGAGGAAGCGCTTGGAGCCCTTGACGGCCTCGTCGGACCACGTTGCAACCTTTTCAAAGTCGCCGATGAACATGATATACAGACGCATGGTATCCGCGCCGTAGGCCTTGACGACGTCGTCGGGGTTGACGACATTGCCGAGGGACTTGGACATCTTGACTGCCGGACGCAGCGCCTGATTGCCGTACTTGGCGATGAGCGCGTCCTTCTCCTCCTGCGTGGAGACATTGCCGACGTAGTGCGGGTTCTGGCCGAGGATCATGCCGTGGCTCGTGCGCTTGGCATACGGCTCCTTCGTATGGACAACGCCGATATCGTACAGGAACTTGTGCCAGAAGCGGGAATACAGCAGATGCAGCGTCGTGTGCTCCATGCCGCCGTTGTACCAGTCGACGGGGCCCCAATAGGTCTCTGCTTCCCTGGAAACAGGCGCCTGATCGTCGTGCGGATCCATATAGCGCAGATAATACCAGCTGGAGCCGGCCCACTGCGGCATGGTGTCCGTCTCGCGCTTGGCGGGGCCGCCGCAGCACGGGCAGGTCGTGTTGACCCAGTCGGTCATCTTGGACAGCGGGCTTTCGCCGTCGTCCGTCGGCTCATAGCTGTCGACCTGCGGGAGAACGACGGGCAGCTGATCCTCGGGGACCGGCACCCAGCCGCACTTCGGGCAGGAGATCATCGGGATCGGCTCGCCCCAGTAGCGCTGGCGTGAGAAGACCCAGTCGCGGAGTTTGTAGTTGACCTTTTCATGGCCCCACCCCTGGTCGATGGCATACTGCTTCATCGCGGGGATCGCGTCCTTGACGGTCATGCCGTTCAGGAAGCCGGAATTGACCATGATGCCGGTGTCGTCCTTAAGCGTGAACGCACCCTTGGTGATATCGCCGCCCTTGACGACCTCGACGATAGGCAGGCCGAACTTCGTCGCGAAGTCCCAGTCTCTCTGGTCATGGCCCGGCACGCCCATAACGATGCCGGTACCGTAGCTCATGAGGACGTAATCGGAGACGAACATCGGCACGACCTTGCCGGTCGCCGGGTTCGTGACCTCGATGCCCTCAAGGCGCACGCCGGTCTTGTCCTTGTTCAGTTCGCCGCGCTCAAAATCGGACTTGCGGGCCGCTGCCTGCTGATAGGCTTCAACGTCCGCCCAGTTGGCGATCCGATCCTTCCACTTGTTCAGCAGCGGATGCTCCGGGGAGATGACCGTGTAGGTCACGCCGAAGAGCGTGTCGACGCGGGTGGTGTAGACGGTGATGTCGTCCTCGGTATTGGTCTTGAAGGTGACCTCGGTGCCGGTGGAGCGGCCGATCCAGTTCTTCTGCTGGGTCTTGACGCGCTCGATATAATCAAGCCCGTCCAGATCGTCGATCAGGCGATCGGCATACTTGGTGATGCGCAGCATCCACTGGCTCTTTTCCTTGCGGATGACCGGCGCGCCGCAGCGCTCGCACACGCCCTCGACGACCTCTTCGTTGGCCAGTACGCACTTGCAGCTGGTGCACCAGTTGACAGGCATGGTGGTCTTGTAGGCCAGTCCGTGCTTGTACATCTGCAGGAATATCCACTGCGTCCACTTGTAGTAATCCGGATCTGTGGTGTCGATCACGCGGTCCCAGTCGAAGCTGTAGCCGAGCATCTTGAGCTGGCGGGTGAAGTTTTCGATGTTCTTTTTCGTGACGATGGCCGGATGGATGTGGTTCTTGATGGCAAAGTTCTCCGTCGGCAGGCCGAAGGCGTCAAAGCCGATGGGGTTCAGGACGTTATAGCCCTGCATGCGCTTTTTACGGCAGATGATGTCCATGGCCGTAAACGGGCGCGGATGGCCGACATGAAGACCCGCGGCAGACGGATACGGGAACTCGATCAGGCCGTAGAACTTCGGCTTATCGCTGCCGGTGACGGCGGCATAGGGCTTGGTCTGCTCCCACTTTTCCTGCCATTTCTTTTCAATGGCTGCAAAATCGTATTTCATAACAAACTCCTTTGTCTGATAATTCTGACATGAAAAAACACCCCTGACCATCCGGTCAGGGGCGTAAATTACGCGGTACCACCCTGCTTCAGCTGCGATCGCAGCCCTCACAGACCTCTAACGCGGTCAGCCGTCCGTCCCTACTGCATTCAGGCCGGAAGCTCCGGGGTGAGAAGCGTCTGTCTGATCCTCCCGGCTCGCACCGACCGCCGGGTCTCTGATAAAATCGCGCAGAGCGATCCCCTTCTTCGCCTTTTACCGGGTTATTGTACGTACTTTTCCCGGATTTGTCAAGCGTTTTCGCCCAAAACAGGCGCAAGATTTACCTGATGTCCGTCCTGCCAGAGTCGTTCGAGATCATAGAACTTTCTGGCTTCTCCCGTAAACACATGGACGACCAGACTGCCGAAATCCATCAGCACCCACGTGCCGCTGCGGTGACCCTCGCGGGAGAGCATTGGCTCGCCCGCCGCGTCCATCGCTTCCTCGACAGCGTCGCAGAGTGTCTTGACGTGCGTCGAGCTGGTGGCCGTGCAGATGAGGAAATAATCCGCGAGCGTGGAAATATCGGTAATGCCGATCAGGCGGATATCCTCGCCCATTTTCGCGTCAAGCGCCTTGGCCGCGATCGCTGCAACTTCTTTTGCTGAAAGCATATTGTTCTTCCTTTCTTTATGTCTGACCGTCCTCGGTCCAGAAATTCTCGTCTTCAAACGGATCCTCCGGCGCCGGTTCTTCCGGCTCTGCCGGCTCCGTTGGCTCGTCCGGCGTCTCCGGCTGCTCCGGATCGTCCGGCGCAGGCTCCTCCGCTGGTGTCTCGGGTTGTGCCGTCGGCTTTTGATACGACGCTGCAAGCTCCGGCGTGATCACGGTCAGGCTCGAAGCGGAGATCGCCGCATCATAGGGATTGAAGCTCTTATTGACGATCTCCAGAAGCCGCCCGGCATACAGAGGGTAATACGCGCCGCCGTTGATCATTGCGCCCTCGCCCTCCGCGGTGTAGGTCTGCATGCTGTCAAAGTCACAGGCCATCAGCTCCTTGCCGTACCAGATCATGTTTCCGACCGTCAGATCGGTCGTCACATCCTCGGCAAAAATATCAGCAAACTCCTTCAATTTGGAAAGGCTCGAAACCGACAAACACTGCTTGGCGAGCGCCTTCAGAAACTGCTGCTGCACCTGCGTGCGCTGGATATCCTGCGAAGCGTAGCCCTTGCGGAAGCGCACCAGCTCCATCGCCTTCTCACCGTCCAGCCGCTGCAGGCCGGCCTTGAGGTGGATATAAAGATCCTGCGAAGCGTCCTCATAGTCCATATCCTGCGGAACGTCAAATTCCACGCCGCCCACCAGATCGACCGTCTTTTTGAACGCGTCCAGATTGACCAGCACGTATCCGTCAACCGGGAAGCCGAGCAGCTCCCGAAGGCGGCCTGAAAGCCGCTGCATCCCATCGGCTCCGCCGCCTGCATAGACGGAGTTGATCTTCATGATCCCGCCGTTTCCGGTCGCGACCGGCGTATCCCGCGGGATCGACAGCAGTGCGACCGTGTGGTCGGTCGTATCCAGATGCGCAATGATGATCGTATCCGTCCGCGTGCCGTCATCGTCAGTGCCGCAGATCAGAATGTTATAGATCCCATCACGCAGACTCTTGGGCTGCTCCGTTTCGATCTCCTCTTCCGGTTCATCCTCCGCCTGCTCTGTTTTCGGTACGACGTGAACGACCGGCGGTTCCGTCTCCGGCTCCTCGGCGGGCAAAGGATCTGCCTGCGCCGTCGTGTCCGGCTCTTTCCGGTCTGCCGGCTTGACCAGCAGCTTCCACGCGGCAAATACACTGCTGGAAAGCAGCAGCACAGCCGCACAGACGATCAGCACGACGCGAAGGCCGCGGGATAGCGGCTGCTTTTCCGCATGCTCCGCGCGTCGGCGATTGCCAAATAGTTTCATTCAGGATTCCTTTCGATGTGCAAGGAGCCATTGCCGTGCAGTCAGCGAGTCATTGCAGGCGGGCTGACCCTTGAGCCGCAGCTGCTCGAGCGTCATGTCGATACCCAGCAGCACGCCCTCGTCCAGATCGCGCCAGACAACCTCCCGCAGCCGATCCACGCCGGGAAAATCACGGTTCGGCTCCATATAATCTGCGATGTAAATGATCTTTTCCAGTACTGTCATATCTGCCCGGCCAGTCGTATGATAGTCTATGGCCGAGACGATGGCGTCGTTTTCGCCGAAAATACGCGCTGCGGCCGCCGCGCCGGTCTTCGCGTGCAGAAGCTTTGTCTGCTCGTATTCAAACGCCGAGACCGGGAGCTGCCAGTGGTCGACAAGCTTTCGCTGCTGCCCGGCGTCCAGCGCCTTTGTTATGTCGTGCAGAATGCCCGCGCGGGCAGCGTCACGCGCATCAGCGCCGTATTTCTTTGCCAGCAGAACAGCCGTATCCGACACGCCCTGCGCATGCGCACGGCGCTTTTGCTTGTGCAGGCCAAGGCTCACGTGGGAAAGCTCCGCAAACGGGAGGTTCCGGTAGTCTCCATGCACGCCGTAAAGGCCGTCGCGCTCGATCCTCTCAAGTACCGCCGGATGCAGAAGCCCGTCAGCGATTCCGAAGAACAGCAGCCGGCGCGCTTCCGTGGAGGAGATCTCCAGGCAGTCGTTTTGCAGGACGATGGGCGCTGTGCCGAACGCGCGCTCGATCGCCGCAGCCTGCGCTTGCAGCTGCGCCGTCAGGGCATCGTCCGCCCTTGTGCGCGCCATACAGACAAGCCTTGCCATGGACGCGATCTCACCGGGGCCGCGCCAGTCCAGAAACGACAGGAACATGTCCGTCCCCATCAGCAGATACAGCTCGTCCTGCCCATAGCATTCCCGCAGCTCGCGCAGCGTATCCACCGTATAGCTTGGGCCGTCGCGATCGAGTTCAATGCGGCTGACGGACATACCTTCCTCATCGGAGACGGCAAGCTTCGTCAGCTCATACCGGATCTGGCCGTCCGGAGAGCCGTCGGCCACGGCCTTGTGGGGCGGAATGGCCACCGGAACAAAAATGATCTGATCCAGCCCCAGCAGCTCCCGCGTCTTTTTGGCTGCCAGCACATGTCCCAGATGCGGCGGATTGAAGCTGCCGCCGTAAATACCGATCCTTGCCACGCACACTCCCCCGTTCGCCCGAAATTCTGCTTTTTACGATTCTTCCTTCTGCTGCCGGCTGCGTTCGATCGCCGCGGCGACAGCCTTGTCATGGAAATACTGCTTGCGCTGCTTGCGCTGCTGCTCCGCCGCCTGCTTACGCGCGCGAAGACCGGCCTTGACCGGGTTATAGTTGCCGGAGACCGGCTTTTTGGCCGGCTTCTTTGCCGCGGCCTTTTTCTTCTCCTGCGTCAGCTTTTCCGACTTGCGCCAGATCACGAATTTCGTGCCGACACAGCCGATCCCCTCCGCGCCAAGCGCTTCGCAGATGGCGTCGGACGCTTCGCGGGCTGTGAGACCCGATGTCTCCAATACGCGGCCCTTGACAAGCTCGTGGCTGTCCAGCAGGATGACCGCTTCCGCCAGCAGCGTTTCGGAGATCCCGCCCTTGCCGACGATCAGGGTCACATCCAGCGGATTGGCCTGTGCGCGCAGCTCGGCGCGCTCTTTACTCGTTATCATTGTTCAAATTCCTCTCGATAGATTCTGCAAAATTCCCGCAGCGCCCGCGCGCGGTGGGAGATTGCGTTCTTCTCCTCCGCCGCCAGCTCTGCATATGTTTTTCCGCGCTCCGGCAGATAGAACACCGGGTCATAGCCGAAGCCGCCCTGTCCCTTCGGAGCAAAAAGGATCTCGCCCGGGCACTCGCCGCGCGCAACGATCTTTCTTCCATCCGGCCACAGGCAGGTGATGACGCAGACGAACCTTGCCGTGCGCGCGCCTGCCGGAATGTCCTTCATGTTTGCAAGCAGATACTGTGTCCGCTCCGCGTCGGAGTTTTTATGGCCGTAGCGCGCCGAATAAACGCCCGGCGCGCCGCCAAGTGCATCGACCATCAGGCCGGAATCGTCCGCCAGCACCGGCAGACCGCTGGCCTTCATCACGGCTTCGGCCTTGAGGAAGGAATTTTCCTCAAACGTCGTCCCGGTCTCGTCCACATCGATATCAAGGCCGTAGTCCGACTCCAGTGCGATCTCAAAGCCGAGCTGGGACAAGATCGCGGACAGCTCCACAAGCTTGTGCTGGTTCTTGCTTGCCAGAATTACTTTCATATCAGCGCCTCCGCGAAGCTCTTGCCGTCAAACGGCATGAGGTCGTCCATCTGCTCGCCGACACCGATGAACTTGACCGGGATCTGCAATGCCTGCGCGACCGCGATCACGACACCGCCCTTGGCCGTGCCGTCGAGCTTCGTCAGGACGATGCCGGTCACGCCGGCGCACTCCTGGAACTGTTTGGCCTGCAGCAGGCCGTTCTGACCGGTGGTGCCGTCGAGCACAAGGAGAACCTCCTTGCTCGCGCCGGGCAGCTCACGGTCGAGAATGCGGGCGATTTTGTTGAGCTCATTCATGAGGTTCTGCTTATTATGCAGACGTCCTGCCGTATCGCAGATGATAACGTCGCTGCCGCGGGCGCGTGCCGCCGCAATGGCATCATAGACGACAGAAGCCGGATCCGCGCCCTCGTGCTGGCGGATGATATCGCAGTGCGCGCGCTCCGACCAGATCTCCAGCTGATCAGCTGCCGCCGCGCGGAACGTGTCGCCCGCGCAGAGAAGTACCTTTTTCCCCTGCTCGCGCAGCTGATGTGCAAGCTTGCCGATGGTGGTTGTCTTGCCGACGCCGTTGACGCCGATGACTAAGATCACCGACGGCTTTGTTTCAAGCTTCAGCCCCGGATCGCCGACGTCCAGCATGTCCGCGAGGATCCCGCGCAGGGCGAGCTTTGCATCGCTCACGGTCTTGATGTGCTGCTCCTTTACCGTGCTCCGCAGACGATCCATGACCTGCTCCGTCGTGTCCATGCCGAGGTCTGAGACGATCAGGCTTTCCTCCAGATCGTCATAAAACTCGTCGTCCAGCTCGCTGGCGGTAAAGACGCTGCTGATGGAGCTTGCGGTCTTGCTCAGTCCCTGCTTGAGTTTTTCAAAAAATCCCATAATTATGTTAACCCTTTCTGGATAGTATGGCGCTCTTATGCGGTGATGCCAAGCTGCTTGGCCATTTCGTCAAGGCTCAGGCGGAGAATCTTGGACACACCCTGCTCCTGCATGGTGACGCCATACAGGACATCGGCAGCTTCCATGGTACCGCGCCGGTGGGTAATGACGATGAACTGCGTCCGGCTGCTGAGCGTGTGCAGATACTGCGCGAAGCGCTCGACGTTCCGGTCGTCCAGCGCCGCATCGATCTCATCGAGCATGCAGAACGGCGTCGGCCGAACCTTCAGGATCGCAAAGTACAGCGCAATGGCGACAAACGCCTTCTCGCCGCCGGACAGGAGTGTGATGGTCTTGACCTGCTTGCCGGGCGGCTGGACGCGGATCTCGATGCCGCACTCGAGTGGCGCGGACGGATTTTCGAGGATGAGCGACGCTTTGCCGCCGCCGAACATTTCGGTGAACGTCTTTCCGAAATAATCGTCGATCCGCGCAAACTCCCGCACAAAGATCTCCGTCATTTCCGTCGTGATCGAGCCTACGATCGCTTCGAGCTCCGATTTTGCCTTCAGCACATCGTCCCGCTGGGACGTGAGATACGTGTAGCGCTCCGATATGCGCGCATATTCGTCGATCGCGCCGAGGTTCGGCGTGCCGAGCGCGGAGATTCTCCGGCGAACCTCGCCGATCCGCTTGTTGGCTGCCGTCAGGCTTTCGATCTGAACGACCTCCGCTTCTGCTGTACCGGGCGTCAGCTCGTAGGAGTCCCACAGGCGGTCGACGATCTGCTTTTCCTCCAGCTCGCTCGTGGCTTTTTTCTGCTCCAGACGCGCGGTCTCGCGTTCGAGCTGAACGATCGCCTGATTCTTTTCCTGCGCCTGTTTTTCTGTCTGGTTGCGTTTCGCTTCGAGCTGCGCGCGTGCATCAACGGCGTCCTTCAGCTCCTGCCGGGCCTGCTCCAGCTGCTGCCGGGCTTCCTGGATCCCGGCTTCGCAGGTCTTCTTTTTCTGTTCCAGCTCGGCGATCTGCGTCTGATATTCCGCGATCAGCGCCTGCTTCTGCGTGACGTCGCCGCGCATGGCTTCGCTGAGCGATTGCAGCTGCGCGATGGTATTCTGTGAAGCCGCGCAGGCGGCTTCGATCGACGCTTCGTCCATGCGGAGCGCCGTCACAGCGTCGGTGTTCTTCTGTAGGGCATCCTCCATCGCGGTCTGTCTCGCCGCAAGCGCATCCCTCTGGCTTTGCAGCGTGCGCTGCGCGGCTGTCTGCTGCTGTAGCTGCTGGCGCAGCGCCTGCAGCTTCCCTTCCTCGCCGCCGGAGCGCGAATCGAGCCTTGCCAGTTCTTTTTCGATCGAGTCGAGATTTTCCTCCACCGCAGCAGCGAGCAGCTGCACCTGCTTCTGCTCCTCCGTCCGGCGCAGAACCTCATCCTCAGCTTCGCGCAGCGACGCGCGCACAGCCGTCATTTCAAATTCTGTTTTGGCTGCCGAGGAAGCGGCGTCTGCCGCCTGCCTGCGCAGCTCCTCCAGCTTTTCCGCGCGTGTGCCGCGCTCCTGCTGCAAGCGCTGCAAGGTGTTTGCGCGTGTCAGAACGCCCGCGCTTCTGGTCGCGGAGCCGCCGGTCATGCTGCCGCCTGCGTTCATGACCTGCCCGTCGAGCGTCACAATACGCACGCGGGTTCCGCACGCCCGCGCCATTGCGACGGCGTGATCGAGCGTATCGCAGATCACGGTGCGCCCCAGAGCGTTCTCAATGACAGCGCGGTACTGCGGCTCGCACGCGACAAGCCCAGACGCTACGGAAATGAAGCCCGGCTGCCGCTGGCAGGTCGTATCCTGCAAGCTCTGCGCGCGGATGGCCGTCAGCGGCAAAAAGGTCGCCCGCCCGCCGTCGCGGCGCTTGAGCATCTGAATGGCCGCCTTGCCATCCTCCTCCGAGGAGACGACAAGGTTCTGCATGGCGGCGCCAAGCGCCGTCTCGATGGCCGTCGTATACTGGTCTTCCACATGGATGAGCTTGGACAGCGGGCCATGGACGCCGCGCAGCTTTCCGGCTGCCGCGTCCTGCATGACCAGGCGGACGGCCTTGGAAAAGCCCTCGTAGTCGCGCTCCAGCTCTTGCAGCATGCGGATCTTGGAATCGATCGTATCCAGCTCCACACCGGCAGCCGACACCTGCTTTTGCAGGCTGTCGCGCTTGTCCTGTCTGGTTTTCAGACGCAGCTCATAGCCGGCAATGGTGTTTTTTGCGCTCTGTACGTCCTCCTGCGCCTGCGAAAGGCGCCTGCGGCAATCTGCCTGCTGGGACGCGATCTGCGCCTGCCGCGCCTGTGCGGCCGCTTCGTCCTCGTGCAGGATCGCTCTGCGCTCCTGCACCTCTTCCACAGACGCTTCCATCGACGCGATCTGCGCCTGCAAGGACGCGCACTGCGTCTGGATGAGCGACTGCTGCGCGCCGACGGAAACGAGCTCCTGCGTCAGTCCGGCCGAGGCCGCAGAGAGCTTCTGCCCCTCTGCCTGCGCGCCGGAAAGCTTTTGCCGCGCCGCAATCAGAGACTGCTGCGCCGCCTGCATTTTTTCCTGCTCGTCCGCAACCTGCCCGGCAATGCCGCCGCTGCGGTCCTGCTGGGCTTTGAGCTCCTGCTCCACGCGTGCAATATTGCTCCGGTGGTGCTCCATTTCCGCCTGCAAAAGCGCTGCGTCGCTCTGGGCCTGCTGGCATCCGGCTTCCATGCGGCTGATCTCCTCGCGGCAGTGGTCGAGCTGCAAGGTCTGCTGGTTATATTGCAGACTCAGCTGCTCGGAGCGGCTGTAGAGCGTGGTCAGCTCGTCGTGCGCCTGCTCCAATACGAATGCGGCGGACGCATAATCCGTCTCCGCCTTGCGGGCGTTTTCCGCGATCTTTTTGAGACTGTCCAGCCAGACCGTGACCTCCAGCCCGCGCAGCTCGGCGCGGAAGGTCAGATATTTCTGTGCCTTTTCCGCCTGCTCGCGCAGCGGCTCCACCTGCATCTCCAGCTCGGAGATCTTATCACCGATGCGCAGCAGATTGTCCTCCGTGTTGGCCAGCCGCCGCTCGGTGTCCTCCTTGCGGTGGCGGTATTTGGAAATGCCCGCCGCTTCCTCAAAAATTTCGCGCCGATCCGTGGACTTGAGCGCCAGAATCTCGTCGATGCGGCCCTGTCCGATGTTGGAATAGCCCTCGCGGCCAAGGCCGGTATCCATGAACAGCTCGTTGATGTCCCGCAGACGGGCGAGCTGGCGGTTGATATAGTATTCACTCTCGCCGGAGCGGAAGTAGCGGCGGGTGATCATGACCTCCGGCGTCTCGATGCGAAGGCAGCCGTCGGAGTTATCAAGCACCAGCGTCGCTTCCGCGTAGCCGACAGCCGGACGCTTGGCCGTACCGCCAAAGATCACGTCCTCCATCTTCGCGCCGCGCAGCGCCTTGGTGCTCTGCTCGCCGAGTACCCAGCTGATCGCGTCGGAAATATTCGATTTTCCGCTGCCGTTCGGGCCGACGATTGCCGTGCAGTCGCTGCCGAACTGCAAAACCGTCTTATCCGGGAAGGACTTAAAGCCCTGAATTTCCAATGACTTCAGATACACGCGGATACCTCACCACTTTAGTTTCTATCATGATAGTTTATCATTTTTTATACAAAAAAGCAATCACAGAATCACAGCCGCACAGACCGGGCATTTTGTCGGTTTTACCTGTTGTTTTTTTCGCCGCCGGCCTGCATAATACTATTTATAAAGTTCTTTTTGAAGGGAGTTCTTTTTTATGGAATCCATCCGCGGTTACTTCAAAAGTCTCAAATGGCGCAGTCTCATGACCGCGTTCAGTGCCATTCTGCTCGGCCTTCTGTTTATCCTGACGCCGCAGACCTCGGCCAATGTCATCTGCTATGTGGCCGGTATTCTGCTGATCGCATCCGGCATCATCGCCGTCATCAGCTATCTCGCATCCGGACGGCTGTTCGGCTCTTATGCGCTGGTGTTCGGGATCGTGCTGCTGGTCTGCGGCGTCTTCTGCCTGCTGCGGCCCGAGGTCATTCAGGGGCTTCTGACAGTCATCTTCGGCGTCTTTCTGATCATTGACGGCATGGTCACATTGCAGGACGGCATCGACTGCGCCAGAGCAAAGCTCGGCGGCTGGTGGGTGCTTGCCGCGCTGGCCGTTATTACGATCGCGCTGGGCTGCGTGGTGCTGTTCGGCAAATTTGATTCCGTCATGCTTCTTGCCGGGATCTCACTTCTCATTGACGGCGTCTTTGACATTCTCGCCACGCTCTTCTTCTCCAAGCGCATCCGCATGGCGCGGCAGAAGCTGCACATGTATATGGACGGCGATATCATTGATACGGAGGTCGTCGACGACTAAAAATTTTTATGGCCGCGAAATCTTTTTTTGATTTCGCGGCCATGTATATTGACACAGCTCTTGCTGTCCTGTACAATAAGGATGCAGCTTTTCCAGCTGCAATTATACAGTTTGAACATATGGAGGAACAAAAATGAAAAAGATCATCGCATTGCTGCTCGCAGCAATCATGGTTCTCGGCCTGGCTGCCTGCGCTTCCAAGTCCGAGCCCGCCGATCAGACGACTCCCGCTGCGGACACCGCCGCCGACACGGCAGAACCCGCACAGGACGAAGCTCCTGCTGACGCAGAACCGGCTCCCGCAGAGGACACTGCCGAAGCCAGCGACGTCAAGAACGTTGTCTACATCGTCAACGGCAACCTGGGCGACAAGTCCTTCTTCGACTCCGCACAGGCCGGTCTTGACCAGCTGGTCGCCGATGGCCGCATCACCTGCAAGACCATCGAACTCGGCGGTCTGGACGAGGATCAGCCGAAGTGGCTGTCCACGCTGTACGACGTTTCCGAATCCGGCGAGTATGACCTCGTCATCTGCGGCACCTACCAGATGCCCGATTACCTGAAGGAAGTCGCTACGCAGTATCCCGATCAGCTCTACCTGATCTTCGACGACAATACCTATGCCGGCAACAACTCCAACGTTGTCAACATCACCTACAAGCAGAACGATATGGGTTATCTCGTCGGCACCTACGCCGCCTGCATGACCACGGACACCAACATCCCCAACATGAACGAGGATGCAGTCGTCGGCTTCGTCGGCGGCGTTGATTCCCCGGTCATCAACGACTTCCTGACCGGCTTCATTGAGGGCGCGCAGGCTGTCAACCCCGACATCAAGGTCGACACCCGCTACACCAACGACTACGTTGATACCGCCATCGCCAAGGAGTTCGGCTACTCCATGATCAACGACAACAAGTGCGACATCATCTGGGGCGTTGCAGGCAATGCAGGCAACGGCGCAGCTGAAGCTGCTCTTGAGACCGGCAAGGCATGGTTCATCGGCGTTGACTCCGACCAGGAGCTGACCTTCTCCTCCGATCTGGCTGCTCTGACGCTGACCTCCGGCCTTAAGAACATCGGCAACTCCATCATCTGGATCTTCGACCAGTGGGATGCCGGCAACACCTATTGGGGCACTGAAGTCCAGCTCGGCCTTGCAGAGGGCGGCGTTGGCATCGTCACCGACAAGAACTACGCAACCTATGCGTCCGACGCCACCAAGGCTACTGTTGAGGCGGCACAGGCCGGCATCATGGACGGCAGCATCAAGGTCGACACTGCGTTCGACGCCAACTTCGATGTTGCAGCTCTGCGTGATTCCGTCAGACCGTAAATTCAGATCCTTTCGGGGAGGCTCATACGAGCCTCCCCATCCGGAACTTTCGGTAAAAAGTAATAGTGAATAAGGAATAAGTGCAGCGGCGCTTCCGGCGCGGCATTTTGTCACTTTTTCAGGATTCACTATTACTTATTGCTTTTTTATACGCACAACTTTTTCTGAAGAAAGAGAGGAACATATCGTATGCCAGACGAAAAAACCGGCCGTCCGGACGAGCAGTATGTCGTCCAGATGAAAGGGATCACGAAGGTGTATCCCAACGGCGTCGCGGCCAATCAGGGAGTGGATTTCTTCCTCCGCAAGGGTGAGATCCACGCACTGATGGGTGAAAACGGTGCCGGCAAATCAACGCTGATGAAAATGCTGTTCGGTCTGGAGCAGCCGACGAGCGGCGAGATCTGGGTGAACGGAGAAAAGCTCTCGCTCACCTCCCCGACCGTTGCCATCTCCCACGGAATCGGCATGGTGCACCAGCATTTCATGCTCGTCCCGAGCCTGACCGTGGCGGAAAACATGGTGCTTGGCATGGCGCCGCGCAAGGGGCTGTTCATCGACCACGCCAAGGCCGTGGAGATCACGAAGCAGTATGCGGAGAAATATAATCTGCATGTCGAGCCGGAAGCCAGGATCATGGATATCCCGGTTGGCATGAAGCAGAAGGTCGAGATCCTCAAGGCACTCGTCCGCGGCGCGAAAATCCTGATCCTCGACGAGCCGACCGCCGTTCTCACCACACAGGAGACCGTCGAGCTGTTCCGTGAGCTCCGCAGTCTCAAGGAGCAGGGCTATACCATCGTCTTTATCTCCCACAAGCTCAATGAGATCATGGAGATCACCGACCGGCTGACGATCATGCGCGGCGGCCGCTCGATGGGCGTATACAACACGTGCGACGTCACGAAGGAAGAGATCTCGCGTCTGATGGTCGGCCGCGACGTCATTCTGAACGTGCAGAAGGATAAGGCGCAGCCGACGGACGTCGTTCTTCGCGTGCGCGACGTGGAATACGTGAACGAATGGCACAAGAAGATGCTCGACAAGATCTCCTTCGACGTGCGCCGCGGCGAAATTCTCGGTGTTGCCGGTGTCGAGGGCAATGGTCAGAAGGAGCTGGTCGACATGCTCTTCGGTTTCCTGACGCCGAACGCCGGTACTGTGACTGTGCAGTCAGAAAACATCCTCGGCCTGCCGCAGCAGAAGCTGCGTGAAAAAGGCATTGCCCTTGTCCCGGAGGACCGCATGCTCTACGGCATTGCCGCCGGTGCATCCATCGAGGAAAACCTGATCTCCGACCGCAGCGCGGCAAAGCATCTGAACCGCGGCCCGCTGTTCAACATGAACGCCATCCACGAGGAAGCTGACCAGCTCATCAAGGACTACACCGTCCTCTGCAAATCCCGCAAGCAGCAGGTCGGCATGCTCTCCGGCGGCAACATCCAGAAGGTTGTCGTCGCCCGCGAATTTTCCAGCAATCCCGTGCTGATTCTCGCCGATCAGCCGACGCGCGGTATCGACGTCGGCGCGACGGAGTTCATCCGCAAGAAGCTCGTGGAGCTTTCCCGGTCCGGCATCGCCGTCCTGCTCATTTCCGCCGACCTTGCTGAGGTCATGGAGCTGTCCGACAGCCTGATCGTGATGCACGGCGGCAGGATCGCTGCCTACTTTGAAGATACCTCTACGCTCACCGACGATGTGATGGGCGAATACATGCTCGGTCTCAAATCGCAGAGCGAGACCGAGGTCAGGAGGGTTTGCCATGACTAAAAAACGTCAGATCCTGTTTTCCGTCATCCGCGGCCTGCTCGCCATTCTGATCGCACTTCTCGTGGCGACGCTGCTCATTTTCCTGTCTGCGGAGGGCGCCGGCTTCTCCGAAAAGCTGTCCGCCACCGGCGACGCGCTGAAGCAGCTGCTCGTCGGCCCGCTGTTCCGCATGGGCCGCAGCGGCACGACCTTTGATTTCAAGCGCCTGACGGATATTCTGGCTTCGATGATCCCGATTATTTTCACCGGCCTTTCTGTTTGCGTGATGTTCTCTGCAAACCAGTTTAACCTCGGCTCCGAGGGCGGCATCATGCTCGGCGCATTCACGACCGGCATGGTCGCGGTCTACGTTCCGATGGGCGCGGCCATTCACCCCATTGTCGGTGTGCTGGCTGGCGGTCTCGCCGTGGCCATCATGATGCTGCTGCCGGCGCTTCTGAAAACGAAGCTTGACGTCAGCGAAATGGTCTGCTCGCTGATGCTCAACTACATCGTCATGTATCTCATCAAATACCTGATGAATACATATCTTGCCGACAAGACCAAGGGTCAGATCCAGTCTTATGAGTTCCTGGAGACCTCCAAGATCGCTCCGCTGATCGACAACGGTTCCAAGCTCTCCTGGGGCTTCGTCGTGGCGATCGCCTGTGTCGTCCTCATTGGTCTTTTCATGTACAACACCCGCTGGGGCTACACCATCCGGATGATCGGCATTAACCAGGCCTTTGCCAAATACTCCGGCATGAAGGTTGCGACGGTCATCGTCCTGTCGCAGGTTCTGGGCGGCTTCCTCGCCGGTATGGGCGGCGGCATCGAGATGCTCGGCCGGTATCCGACGTTCTCGTGGAGCTCGCTCCCGGGCTATGGCTGGACAGGCATCACGATCGCGATCCTTGCAGGCAACAACCCATGGTTCGTGCCGTTTGCCTCGTTCTTTATGGCGTATCTGACCAAGGGCTGCGAGCTGATGGCGACCTATGCCAACGTCCCGTCGCAGCTGATCGATATCATTCAGGGCGTCATCTTCCTGTTCTTCGCCGCCGAGCAGTTCCTGTCGAAGTACCGGCAGAAGCTGGTCGTCAAGACCGCGCAGGAGGAGCTTGCCGCCAAGGCTGCGCTCGAGAGCCAGAAAGGAGGTGCAGAACATGCTTAATTTTCTGAAGATGCTGCTGACACCGGAGTTCTTCTTCTCCATCATCCGCATCTCTGCACCGATCTTGTTTGCGACGCTGGCCGCCATCGTGGTCGAAAAGGCAGGCTTCTGCAACATCGGTCTGGAAGGTCTTATGATGTTCTCTGCGCTGACCGGCTCTCTCATCTCCTACTATGCGCACAGCTGGGTCTGGGGCCTGCTGGCGGCGCTCGCCGTTGGCGTCCTTATGAGCCTTCTCATGGGCTTCTTCGCCTTCCAGCTCAAGACGGACATTACCCTTGTCGGCATTGCCATCAACATGATGGGTTCCGGCGGCACGCTGTTTTTGTGCAAGGTCATCACCAACCTGACAGAAGGTACGGCTATGGCCTCCTCCACCGGTCTCATCAACAGCAATCTGCTGATCCCGAACATCAATCTTCCGCTCATCAGCAAGATCCCGTTCCTTGGCCCGATCCTCTCCGGCCATAACCTGCTGACGTGGCTGGCCTTTATCTGCTGCGCGCTGACGAGTGTCATGCTCTATAAGACAAGTCTTGGTCTCAACATCCGTGCTGTCGGCGAAAATCCGAACGCAGCGAGCTCCGTCGGCGTTTCCGTCCTGAAGATCAAGTACATTGCCATCGGCTTCTCCGGCCTGATGTGCGGCTTCGGCGGCGCATTCATGTCGATGTATTACGCAGCCGGCTGGTCTCTGGACATGGTCGCAGGCCGCGGCTTCATCGCGTTGGCTGCGCAGGCCATGGGCGGCGGCGAATGCCTTGGCGGTATGCTGTCGTCTCTGGTATTCGGCTTCGCGCAGGCGCTGGGCATCAAATTCTCGGCAGTCGGCCTTGATTCGAACCTGGCTTCTCCCATCCCCTATGCTGTCACTATTATCGGCCTAGTGATCTTCTCGCTTGTGCGGCGCAGCCGTGCGAAGAAGCTCCACTCGGCTGCCGCCCTCAAGTAAGGAGTGCACTATGCCCGAATTAAAGAAAATCCCCGTCATTCTCGACGGCGACCCCGGTCATGACGACGCGATCGCGTGGGTTCTGGCCCGCGCCAGCCGCCAGCTTGACATTCTTGCCGTGACCTCGTGCTGCGGCAACCAGACGATTGAAAAAACGACCTACAACGCCCTGCGCGTCTGCACACTGATCGGGCTGGACGCCCCTGTTGGCAAGGGCTGCCCGCATCCTCTCCTGAACGATGTGATGAACGCCCCCTCTGTCCACGGTGAATCGGGTCTGGACGGCCCGGCACTGCCAGAGCCCTCACGCAGCGCGTCGGAGCTGTCCGCGCCTGAGCTGATGGCAAAGGTTCTGCGGGATTCCCCGGAGCCTGTCACCATTGTGGCAACCGGCCCGCAGACGAACGTCGCCGCCCTTCTGCTGTCGCACCCGGAGCTGAAAGAAAAAATCGCCCGCATCTCCCTGATGGGCGGCGGTATTGCCACCGGCAACTGGACGCCTGCCGCAGAATTTAACATTCTCGTCGACCCGGAAGCCGCGAAGATCGTCTTCGGCTCCGGCGTCCCCATCACCATGGCCGGGCTGGATGTGACTGAAAAGGCATTGATCATGCCGGAGGATTTTGAACGTGTCCGCGCGCTCGGAAATCCCGTCAGCACGATCGTGGCCGAGTGGCTGGAGTTCTTCTACAAGTTCCACCGCTCCATCGGCTACGCCGGCGCGCCGATGCATGATCCGTGCGCCGTCATGGTGCTGCTCCACCCGGAGATCTTTACGGTCAAGCCGATGTATGTCCAGATCGAGACCGCCGGTGAATACTGCCGCGGCACGACGGTCGGCGACATTCTTGGCTTCTCCGGCCACGCGCCGAACGCGGACGTCCTTCTGGACGTTGACCGGGACCGCTTCGCAGACCTGCTGGTCGAGACCATCCGCTTCTATGGGGAGGAACACGCATGACAACAAAGAACATTCCCATCTGGATCGACTGCGACACCGGCACGGACGATACCGTCGCCATCATGCTGGCCCACGCGCTGCCGGAGCTGGAGATCGTCGGCCTGTCCGCCGTTGCGGGAAACAGCCTGCTTTCCAACACCTTCCCGAATACGCGCCGCATCGTGCACCTGCTGGGTGCTTCCTACCCGGTCTACGCCGGCGCTGACCGCCCGCTGGTCCGCGAGCCGCACGTAGCCGGTGCGTTCCACGGAGAAAACGGTCTTGGCAACGTGGAGCTTCCCCTGCCCGATCAGGCGCCTTTGACCACGCCCGCGTGGGATGCCCTGTATGAGGCGGCAAAGGCCATGCCCGGCGAGCTGCGGCTCGTCGCCACGGGCCCCCTCACCAACGTGGCCATTGCGCTCACCAAATATCCGGATCTCAAAACGCACCTGCACTCCATCGCGCTGATGGGCGGCGCGGCTGTCGGCGGCAATGTGACGCCTGCGGCAGAGTTCAATATCTATGACGATCCGGACGCTGCGCAGATCGTGTTCAAATCCGGCGTTCCGCTCGTCATGTGCGGGCTGGACGTCACCATGCAGGCGGAGCTTCGCCCGGCTGACTGGGACGAGATGGCGGCTTATCCGAACCGCTGCGGCCCGCTGGTCAAAGCGCTGTTCGCCTGCGCATGGAAGACGATCCAGACCGTCGGTCTCAAGGGCGTCGCGCAGCACGATTCCTGCCCCGTCATGTATCTGGCACATCCGGAGCTGTTTGAAGGAAAGATGGCCGGTGTCTATGTGGAAACGCAGAGCGAGCTGACGCTCGGCAAGACAGTCACAGATCTGCAGAGCGACAAGAAATTCGATAAAAAGAACGCGCTTGTGCTGTTGAAGCTCGACCGCGAAGCGTTCATGAAGATCCTCAAGGATAGCATCCGCTCCCTCCCCTGACACAAGATAAAATTGCCGGACTGCATTTGATCGCAGTCCGGCAATTTGTTTATTTCTGTTCCTGCATATACAGGCTGACACGGTTCTGGATGAGCTGAGAGACCTCTTCCACCGTCTTATCGCCGGAGAAGTAGGCCGCAGCTTCCTGCGAGATCGTATCCAGTACGTTCGAATCGTAGTCCAGATAGCTGGTCGTCGAGTTGATGACATCCATGACAGCATCATACTGCTCCTGCGTGACGGCGTACAGCTCGATCATCGGCTCGTCGCCGTAGCTCATGCCGCCGGTCGAGATGGGAATGGGATTTCCGTTTTCGTCCAGCACCTGATTGCCGTCGGCGTCGGTCTCGTATTCCTGCTCCATCGCCTTGGCAGCCTTCTCTTCAAAGACGGACTTCACGATCGGGAACGCCCACATATTCGTCTGATAGTCGTCCGAGAGCGCAGAGCGGATAAACGACCAGGCCGCACTCTTGTCCTTGCAGGTCGTCGTGATCGCCAGCGAGACCTGCGACGTAAAGCAGTTGCCGCTGCTGCCGTCCTCACGCGGGAAGCCGATGAATGCAGCGTCGTTATCCAGGGCGGCAAAGGTATAATAGAGATTGTCAAAATCAGAGATTGAGGTCGGATACAGCAGCTGCTTGCCGTTGCGGACACGGGAATAGTCGCTCTCATAGTCCTCATCATCCGACTGCCAGTCATAATCCGCCGGCAGCGGCTTGACGAACTCGAGCAGTGCGCGGAACTCGTCCGAGTCAAAATTACAGGTGCCGTCCTGCCAGTTCATGAAGTTGGACGCGTTCATCGCCACGCAGTACTGCAGCATTTCGGCCTGCGTATAATACTTGTTAAACACGGTAGCGCCCTCGGGCAGCTTGGAAAGGGCATCATTGACGTCCGCCAGCGTCCAACTCGTGTAGCCGCCGACGATCTTGTTCAGACCGATCGCAGTCACGACGCCGAAGTCAATCGGCATCTGATACAGATGGCCGTCCGTCTGCGCCGCGTTGAGCGGCTGGAGCATGAGCGCGTCGCGCGAATACTCCGGATCCGCGTCAATATAGCTCCACAGATCCTCCAGCAGCCCCTTGGCCGCGTACTGCGCGATCGGCAGCTGGTTTGTCATGATCAGATCCGGCACATTGCCGGAAATGATCTCGGTATTGAGCTTCGTCAGACCTGCCGTGTAATCGTCATCCGTGGCAAGCTCCGAATAGTCCTTTACCACAATGCGGTAATCGTTATTATTCTTGTTGAACTTGACGATCTGGCTGCGCAGGTTATAGTCCAGACCGTAGCAGGCCAGCGTCAGCTCAGTCTTCTGCTTGACGCTGGATGCATCCACCCGCGTCAGAACGACGACCTGCTGCTGGCTGGAGCCGTCCTGACGGTTGTAATCCGACGTGACAGCGGCAATGCGGCCATCCGTGAGGAAGCCGAAGTTGTCGTTATTGATGGAGTTGCTGTCCACGTCGCAGCTCATCCAGTCGACGACCTTCTCCGTCTTGCCGGTGTCCTTGCGCTCGCCGTAGATGCTGCCGTTTCTCGTGTAGAAATAGGCGTACACATCATTACCGGGGAAGAGGTTCCAGGCGTCGGACGAGACCGGCGTTTCCTTGCCCCAGTCCTTTGTCTCGGGGTCAAGCTGCTTGAATACATACTTGCCGTCCGCCGAAGTGTCGGTCATACCGACCTCACTTGCCGAGAGCTGGCAGAGCTGGCCGCTCAGCTCGTCGCCGGTCTTGCTGAAAACGAAGGTGCCGTCCGGGCCGTAGACATTGACGGTCTGATAGTCATAGGTATAGACATAGCCCTTGTCATCGGAGAAGATACCGCTGATGTATGAGTAATTCCAGCCATCGGAATCGTCGGATGAATCATTTGTGGCCGGTGTGATGGTCCGCAGCAGCGTCCCATGCGCGTCGAGCTGGATCAGCTCCGGGATTGTTTCATCCGAGCTGCCGTCGCTGGAATAGCGGTTCGTCTGGCGGAACAGCCAGATGGTGTCGTCCGCGCCGGCCGCCATGGTCGAGATATTCGTGCTGCTGTTATAGACGACCATGCTGCCGTCCTGCCCCATGGTGACGCCGTCCGCAGCCGTCGGATCCTCTGTAACCGGTTCTGCCACATAGTTTTCCAGCTTTGTGCATTCGCCGGAGTTCAGGTCCATGCGGAAAATGGCCTCCGAATAGGTATCGTAGGAAATCTCCTGCCCGTTCTCATCGGTGTAGGTCTCCTTGCCGCCGTCCGGCACGCTTGCAGAGAAATAGAGCAGATCGCCGGCCACGCAACTCGAGCCGATCCACTGGATATCCTCCGGCAGGTCAAGGAACTGCGCCTGATAGGCGTACTGAGACGAGGCTTCCGCCGTCTCGCTGCTCTGATCGTTCTTATTTGCATCATCCGTTGTCTGTGTATCCTTCTTGCTGCAGCCCGCCAATACGCCAAGCAGCAGAACCAGCACAAGCAGAGCGGAAAGAATCCGTTTTCTCATCATGAACAGATTCTCCTTTCCATAAGTATTTCACTGTGCTGCCACATGGTAACAGATATTCTGCAAAAAAGAAACCCCTTTGGGACTTTTTTAAGAAAAACTTAAGCAATCCGGCCCCATACTTGGCATTCGCCGGTATCCGTGCTATACTGATAAAAAACAGCAAAGGAGGGCGAGCATGCCCGCGCACATCATTTCCAGCGAACAGCAGCGTGACCGGATGCTGCATACTCCGATCCCAAGATTGATCACGTCCCTCGCGCTTCCGACGGTCGCGAGCCAGCTGATCTCCGTGTTTTACAATACTGCCGACACCTATTTTGTTTCCAAGCTTTCGACCAGCGCCTCGGCAGCTGTCGGCGTTGTGTTCTCCCTCATGTCGATCATTCAGGCTTTCGGCTTTGGCATCGGCATGGGCTGCGGCTCCATCGTCAGCCGCTGCCTTGGCACCCGTGACAATAAGCGTGCGGACTGCATTGCCAGCAGCACGTTCTTTGCCGCTGCCGTCATTGGCCTTCTTCTGTGCATTGCGGATCTTTCCGCGCTGGAGCCGCTTATGCGGCTGCTCGGCTCGACAGAGACGATCCTGCCCTACTCCGCGGGCTACGCCCGCATTATCCTGCTTGCCGCTCCGATTATGTGCACCTCCTTCGTGCTGAGCAATCTCCTGCGCGCCGAAGGCGAAGCGACGCTCTCCATGTGGGGGCTGTGCGCAGGCGGTCTTCTGAATGTCGCGCTTGATCCGCTTTTCATCTTCGGTTTCCAGATGGGCATTGCAGGCGCCGCGCTTGCCACTGCGCTCAGTCAGCTGGTCAGCTTTCTCATTCTCGCCTGGTTCTTCCTGCACGGCCGGAGCATCGTCCGCATCCGAATAAAAGACATCAGCCGCTCGCCCCGCGATTACGGACAGATCTTCCTTGTCGGCTTCCCGACCATCTGCCGGCAGGGCTTCGCAAGCTTGTCCTCGGCGCTTCTCAATAATGCCGCCGCAGTCTACTCTGACGCCGCCGTCGCCGCTGTCACGATCTCCAATAAGGTCTATCTGCTCATCCGTTCTGTGATCATCGGCATCGGGCAGGGCTTTCAGCCGGTCGCCGGGTATAATTTCGGTGCAGGCGATCGGAAGCGGACGCGGCAGGCCTTCTGGTTCTCCACGCTGCTCGGTACGATCGTCTGCATCGTCAGCGCCGCCCTCATCGCGCTGTTTCCGGATACGATCATGCACTTTTTCCGTGATGACCCGGAGGTCACCCGCATCGGCCGGCAGGCGCTGCTTTATGCCTGCGCCGTCATGCCGCTGATGGCGTATTCAACTTATGTCAACCAATTATATCAGTGTCTCGGCTTCCATCAGGCAGCGACCCTACTTGCCAGCTGCCGCAACGGCCTGCTGTATGTCCCGCTGATTCTGCTGCTTCCGAGTCTTTTGGGCATCACCGGCGTAGAAATGAGCCAGCCCGGCGCAGATCTTCTGACATTCCTCGTCTCGATCCCCTTCCAGATCTGGTTCTTCCACCACCGCCTGAATCAATAGCAAAAGCGCCCGCGCAGCAGCGCGGGCGCTTTTGGGTTTATCGATATGTCTCCTGCAAATATAGCTGCACGCGTCTCTGGATCCGGTCTGCGATCTGGTCAGCAGCCTGGTCGCCGGCAAAAAAGTACGGCAGCTCCTCCCGCAGGATCGTCTGGACGGCTTCATCGTAATAGAAAACCGTCTGCGCCGTCTGCTGCAGCTCCCGCAGAAGCGTCTGTGCGGCACTGTCTGTCATGGCGGCCGTCTTTTCCTCAAAATCTGCCTGTAACGGCAGCCAGCCGCCGCGGCTGCGCGCGGCATAGAGATCCTCAGTGATCAGAAGCTTCAGAAAGGCCCAGGCCCCCGCCTTTTCCCGCGCGTTGACCGGAATTGCCATCGGAAGCGTCAGATAAAAGCTTGCCTGTCCTGCGCCGGGAAAGCCCGGAAATGCGCAGTCCTGCAACGCCGATGTATACTGCTCCTCAAACTCCTCCGCACGCATGATCATCAGCTCCTCCAGAAGCGTATCGCCATTTTGCAGCGCTTCCCAGCCCGATCCTGCATCCGGCTGCTTCTGTGCTTCCGCGAGCGCCAGCAGGCGCAGGAAGTCCGGCGAATCAAACCGTGTTTCCGCCGCTTCATAGTCCACAAAGGCTCCCGGTGCATGCAGGAGCAGCAGCTCGAGCATGCCCTGTCCGTCTTCCCGCGCAAAGATCGAAGCAAGCACCGGATGTGCCTGTACGGTATCCAGAAACTCCGTCATGGACCAGCCCTCGTTTCCTCCGACGCTCTCACGCAGTCCGACGGTCGTATCCAGCATGTATGTCTGCGGCAGGCGGTACAGTGCGCCGTCTGTTTCGAGCGCGCAAAGGAGATTCTGCGTGAGATCCGCGCGTGAAAGCGTCCCGTCCGCGTCCAGATACGCATACAGGTCTTCCAGCAGACCCTGACGGGCATACTGCTCAAACGGAAGTCCGTTCACAAACAGCAGATCCGGGCACTCACCGTACAGCATGTCCATCAAAAGCCGCTGCTTCGCCTGCTCTCCGTACAGCGCGTCATAATCGACGTATTCGATCTGGTATTCCGGATACATCGACGCAAAATCCCGGATCGCCATGGACAGGATGCTGCTCCTGCTGCCCGCGACACGGACGATCCGCTTCTCAGAGAGATCGTCTTCCGCCGGTGTCAGACAAAACAGGCGCTGCCCGCCTTCGTCTGCGGCGGATGGATCATATTCAAGGCCGAGATACTGCCCGTTTCCCATGCCGCAGAACGCTTCCATATCCATGGCGTATAGCCCAACCTCGTCGCAGGTAAACAGCTGCGTGACAGACGCGTCCGCGATCGACCAGCCGAATACGGCGTCACCCGCGCAGACAATGCAGTCATAGGGCGTATTTTTTCCCGGATAGAGCTGTTCCGTGCCGGTGCAGAACAGCGCAGGCAGCGCACAGACGGCCAAAATCGTATCCTCCTTTACCGCATAAATTGCCTGCTCCTGTCTGGCCCACGCCAGCAGCCGCCCGTCCTGCGCGGAAAAAAAGCTGCTGATCTCCGGCGCTGCCTGCTTCCAGAGAAGCTCGCCGTCCGGTTTACAGGCGATCATCCACGCAGTATCCGCAGCAAGATAGACTGTACCGCCCCGGACGGCCATTGCGCTGATATACGAGCAGCCAGTCAGTGCATCGTTGAGGGATGCTTCTGTGTCTCCGTTGTGCAGGATCCACTGCGTCTCTCCAGCCTGCTCAAGATACAGAAGCCTGTCTTCCTCCAATGCAGCCCGGACAAGGAGCCCATCCGCCGAGACAGGCAATGCTTGTACCGCAGCTGTTCCATCCTGCGAATACCAGACTGCGGCACTGCTGCTTCTGACTGTCTCTGCTTCCTCCTGTGTGAACGTGTCGCCGATCAGCACTGCCCCTCCAGCATGCGGCAGAAGCAGCTCGCCAAAGTCTATCCCTTCCAGCTCCGTGCGCGTCAGCCGGTACTGCGTCGAGGGGATCCGGACAGACACACCCGCAATCGCTTGTTCCCCGTCTGCTTCTGATGTCTCCGCAGAAACCTGCTCCATTGCAGCTTCCTTCCCGCAGCCAGAAAGCATAGCGAGCAGGCACAGCGCTGCGAAGCAGACGATCTGCCAGTTTCTCAATCTCATACTCTACCCCCACATAAGTTTACTTTTGTAAACCTATAGTATCAGATTAGTCTACTGTTGTCAACTTCATAGAGATAGAAAAAACAGGCGCTGCTGTTGCAGCGCCTGTTCTGGTTTGCATTGTGGAATTAGCCCAGCTCGGAGAAGTACTTGATGGTGCGGACCATCTGGCTGGTGTAGGAGTTCTCGTTGTCGTACCAGGAAACGACCTGCACCTGCGTGTCGCCGTTCGGCAGCGGCAGAACCATGGTCTGCGTAGCATCGAACAGGGAACCGAAGCGCATACCGATGATATCGGAGGAGACGATCTCGTCGGTGTTGTAGCCGAAGGACTCGGTAGCTTCAGCCTTCATCTGTGCGTTGACCTGATCAACGGTGACAGCACCCTTGACGACTGCGTTCAGGATGGTGGTGGAGCCGGTCGGGGTCGGAACACGCTGTGCAGCGCCGATGAGCTTGCCGTTCAGCTCGGGGATGACAAGGCCGATTGCCTTGGCAGCGCCGGTGGAGTTCGGAACGATGTTGACAGCTGCTGCACGGGAGCGGCGGAGGTCACCCTTGCGCTGCGGGCCATCGAGCGGCATCTGGTCGCCGGTGTAGGCGTGGATGGTGCACATAATGCCGGACTCGATCGGAGCCAGGTCATTCAGAGCCTTGGCCATCGGAGCCAGGCAGTTGGTGGTGCAGGAAGCGGCGGAGATGATCTTGTCTTCCTTGGTCAGGGTCTTGTGGTTGACGTTATAAACGATGGTGGGCAGATCGTTGCCAGCCGGAGCGGAGATAACGACCTTGCGGGCGCCTGCGTCAATGTGAGCCTGTGCCTTGGCCTTGCTGGTGTAGAAGCCGGTGCACTCGAGGACGACGTCAACGCCGAGCTTGCCCCAGGGCAGATCAGCTGCGTTCGGCATCTTGTAAATGACGATCTTCTTGCCGTCGACAACGATGTAGTTGTCTTCGCCTTCACCCTCGTGGAAATCGACGGTGTGGCCCTGTGCAACATAGTTGCCCTGCGTGGAGTCGTACTTCAGAAGATGCGCGAGCATCTTGGCGGAAGTCAGGTCGTTGATGGCGACGACATCGTAGCCCTCAGCGCCGAACATCTGACGGAAAGCCAGACGGCCGATACGGCCAAAACCATTGATCGCAACTTTAACAGACATAATGAATTTCCTCCTTATTACCTACCGGCGATGACCGGTCAATGTACTGTGTATTCCACAACATTCTGTTAAATTATACTGTATTATTGTTTCAATGTCCAGTATAATTTTACCCAAAAAACAACAGTTTCAGCCAGAAATTATCTACATTTTCGCATTATTCACCTAATAATTTATCAGCCTGCCTGAAAATTTTTTGCTCCTTTCCAGTCTCTTACACACTCTCGTTATTTTTCACAATCACGCCGGAATTATTCCGGCGCAAGGACGGTTATTCTGACGGCTACGCACAGCGTTCTCAGCGTCTGATCACCGTTCCGTTTCTGCTCCCGGTCAGCTCCCCGTGCAGGATCGCCGGTTTCCCGTTTACAAATACCGCTTCCATGCCGCTGGAGAACTGCTTCGGCTGCTGATACGTTGCATGCGTGTGGATCTGCTTGAGATCGAACAGATTGACGTCCGCGTCCATGCCGGGCGCAAGCAGCCCCTTGTGCCGCAGGCCCATGACTGCCGCGGGCCGGCCCGTGCATTTCTGCACGGCGGTTTCCACCGATAAGACCTGTTTTTCCCGCACAAAATGCTCCAGCAGCGTCGTGAACGTGCCATAGACGCGCGGGTGCAGCATGCCGGTCGTAGGATAGGTGCTGTCGGAGATCACGCAGCTGTGCTCATCCCGCAGGATCGCGTCGATATCTGCTTCATCCGTGATGAAGTCGATCATCGTCACGTCGCAGTGCGCAGCCTGTAACAGGTCAAAGAGACTCGTGAACGGGTCTTTCCCCTGCTCGTCTGCGATCGATGCAATGCTTCTGCCCTCGTACTGCCGCAGGCCATCCTGCGGCACGCTGGATACGACGATATTCTCAAAGCCGACCAGCAGGGAGATATTTTCAAAGTCACTGCCCGTCAGCATCCGTGACTTCAGCATGTCCCGGAAGGATGCGTCAGCGAGATTCTCTGTCAGTGCTTCCAGGCCGCCCTGCTGGCACTCCGGCGGCAGAACATGGACAAGTTGGGTAGAGCCTGCGGTATACGGATAGACGTCACAGGCGATGCTGACGCCCTCCTGCCGTGCCTGCTCCATCAGGCGCAGCATTTCCGGCGTGCATCTGCGCCAATTTTCTCTGCCGATGGACTTGAGGTGGCTGATCTCGACCGGCGTATGCAGCGCCTTTGCGACCGTGATCATCTCACGGAGCGCATCTACAACGCCGCTGCCCTCCTGCCGCATGTGGACTGTAATGGGGATCCCGGAGTTCGTCAGCGGCCGCAGGGCTTCGATCAGCTCCTCCGTCGAGTAAAAGCAATCGGGCGCATAGCCGAGACCGAGCGAGACGCCCGTTGCACCGGCTGCAAGCTCCTGTTCAAGGAGCTTATGCACCATTTCCAGCTGCGCACGGTCGAGCTTCGGCACGCCGAACCCCGCGGCGCAGGCGCGGATCGTTCCGCTTCCGGTCAGCATCGCCGTGTTGATCCATCTCGGCTCCGCTTCCGCTGCTTTCAGATAGGCTGCAAGCGAGGAAAAATCCTTATCCTCTGGCAGCGCGCCCGTGATGGGCGTCAGATAGGCCTGAATTTCCTTTTGATATGCACCATAGCACGGCGTCACGGACAGTCCGCAGTTGCCGTTCACGATCGTGGTCAGTCCCTGCTTCAGCTCCAGCTCGCCGAAGTCCGGCCGGAAAACGGCCGCGTCCGCGTGACGGTGGATATCGATGAAGCCCGGCGTCACATACTTCCCTGCCGCGTCGATCACCGTCCCGGCGGGCGCTGTTTGCAGATCGCCGATCGCCGCAATGCGGCCGTCCGCAATGCCGACGTCCGCACGATAAGCCGGACGTCCCGTCCCATCGACCAGCATTCCGTTTCGAATCAAATAGTCCAGCATGATTGCAGCTTCCCTTTCACAAACGCAAGCGCAAGACCGGTTTTCCGGCCTTGCGCTGCGGTTTTCTTATTTTACAGGCTTGATATGCCAGATCTCGTCCGCATACTGACGGATCGTGCGATCCGAGGAGAATTTCCCCGCGGAAGCGACGTTCAGCAGGCACTTGCGGCCAAAGGCAATGCGGTCATTGTAATCCCGGTTGGCTGCCAGACGCGCCTTTTTGTAGCTGTCGAAGTCATAGAACAGGAAATACTGGTCCGGCTTGTGCCAGCTGGCGCCCTCGAGCAGGGATGTGTACAGCTCATGCTGCTCCTCATCCGTCGGGACAGTGCCGTCGATCAGCGTATCGACCGCGCGGCGCAGGTTCGGGTTCGCTTCATAGAAGCTGCGCGCATTGTAGCTGGGCTTTACCATGTTGATCTCCTCGACCGTCGCGCCGAAGATATACTCGTTCTCACGGCCGGCCTGCTCAGCGATCTCCACGTTCGCGCCGTCCAGCGTGCCGAGCGTCACCGCGCCGTTCAGCATCAGCTTCATGTTGCCGGTGCCGGATGCTTCCGTACCGGCGGGCGAGATCTGCTCGGAGATATCGGCAGCAGGAATGATATGCTCGGCATAGGAGCAATTGTAGTTCTGCACGAAGACGACCTTCATCACGCCGTCCATGGCTGGATCGTTGTTGATAAGATCCGCAACGCGGTTGACATAATGGATAATTGCTTTTGCGCGGCGGTAGCCGGGCGCTGCCTTCGCGCCGAAGATGAAGGCCGTCGGCGTAAAGTCGCGGATGCTGCCGTCCTTGATGGACAGGTACAGATCCATGATGCCCAGCGCGTTGAGAAGCTGGCGCTTATACTCGTGCAGACGCTTGACCTGTACGTCGAAGATGAACGTCGGGTCGAGCGCAACGCCCTCCTGCTCCTCGATCACGCGGCAAAGCTGGCGCTTTTTCTCGAGCTTGATGGCATTAAACTGCTTGATCGTCATTTCATCGATCTCGCTCTTAAGGCCGGCAAGCTTGTCGAGCTCCTTGAGGTAGCCGCTGCCGATCTTACTGTCAAGCAGGCCGCAAAGCTCCGGGTTGGAAAGGCCCAGCCAGCGGCGCGGCGTAATGCCGTTCGTCTTGTTCTGGAAGCGCTCGGGATAGACGGCATACCAATCCTTGAACAGGTCATCCTTCAGGATCTGCGAATGGATCTCCGCGACGCCGTTGACCGCAGTGGAAACGTAGACAGACAGATTGGCCATATGCGCCTGCCCGTCCTTGACGATAAAGAGGTTCGAATGCGGATGCTCCTGCTTGAGCCGCGCGTCGATACGCTCGATGATCTCGCAGACCTCCGGCACAACGGAGCGCAGCAGCTCCAGATCCCACTTTTCCAGCGCTTCGCCCATGACCGTATGGTTGGTATACGCGAATACGCGGCGCGTCAGCTCGAACGCAGCGTCAAAATCCAGTCCTTCTGCCATCAGAAGCCGAATCAGCTCTGGGATAGACATGGCGGGGTGCGTGTCATTGAGCTGGACAGCCACAAACTCCGGCAGCCGGTAATAATCTGTGCCGTGCTCCGCGCGGTAATCGCGCAGAATGTCCTGCAAGGACGCGCTGGAGAGGACATACTGCTGCTTGATACGCAGGCGCTTGCCCTCCCATGTGGAGTCGTTCGGATAGAGCACGCGCGTGATATCCTCCGCCTTGTTCTTCTTTTCCAGCGCCTTGACATAGTCCTGCGCGTTAAAGGCGTCAAAGTTCAGCTCTTCCTCCGCTTCGCACTGCCACAGGCGAAGCGTCCCGACGGTATTCGTCTGATAGCCGATGACGGGCATATCATACGGCACGCAGTTGACCGTCTGGTCGGCAAATTTCACCTTGACCGCCAGCTTGTCGCGGCGGTGGCTCCACGGATCGCCGTATTTGGTCCAGTCGTCCGCGTTCTCGCGCTGGCAGCCATGCACAAACGACTGCTTGAACAGGCCGAACCGATACCGAAGGCCATACCCGGTCAGCGGCAGATCCAGCGTCGCGGCACTGTCAAGGAAGCAGGCTGCCAGACGGCCAAGGCCGCCGTTGCCGAGCGCCGCGTCCTCGATATGCTCCAGACAGGCCAGATCCACGCCCTTCTCTGCGAAGGCCGTCTTCACCTCGCGCAGGATGCCGAGGTTAAAGAGATTGCTGTAGACCAGACGTCCGACCAGATACTCCGCCGAAAAATAAAACGCGCGGCGGCCCGGCGCCTGACGGCGCTTGTTCTTTGTCCAGTTGTCGCTAATCTCCATCATGATGACCTGCCCCAGCGCTTCATGCAGACGCTCGGGTGTGGTCTCCTGCAGCGTCTCATCGTGCTGGAAATGGAGCAGCGCTTCTGTCTGCTTTACGATACGGTTTGAAAACTCACTCATAGGGTTACTCCTTCCTGGGATTGCCGCGTGCAAAGCTGCGCGCGGCTTTCAAAAGGGCGTCCACCCTTCCGGCACGGATGGGTGGACGCCAGAATGTTCATTGGTATTATACACGCTTTGCCTGTGCTGTCAAACCTGCAATTTCTTCAGCCAGCGCATCATTTGCCGCACCGAGCAGCATCCGCCAGCGCCAGTTGGACGGCAGGAGCTTTCCTGGCTCGTTCATCCGCGATTCTTTTCCGAGACGCAGATAGTCCTGCATCTGCATCACGAACAGCTGCGCCTTGGACTGCATGCCGGCCTTGATGATCGCGCCGGCCAGATCGTCCTCCGGCCCAATGTGCAGATAGTCGCGCGCGTAGGCGTCGGAATCGGCGTCCAGCCCCTCGCACCACTGCACCAGCGTTTCGTTGTCATGCGTTCCAGTATAGCAAATGCAGTTTTCCCCGTATTTGTGCGGCAGGTAGTTGCTCGGCTCGCGCGGGTCAAAGGCAAATTCCAGCACCTTCATGCCCGGGAATCCCGATTCCTTTACCATCTGCTGCACCTCCGGCGTCAGGAAGCCAAGATCTTCGGCAATAAACTCCGTATTCGGACAATTTTCCCGGATCGCCCGGATGAGCTTCATGCCCGGGCCCTTGACCCATTCGCCTTTCCGCGCCGTCCGGTTGACAGCAGGGATGGACCAATAGCTCTCAATGCCGCGGAAATGGTCGATGCGGACGACGTCGAAATTCCATCCTGCTTCGCGCAGACGATCCATCCACCACGAGAAGCCGTTCTGCTCCATGCGCTCCCAATCATAAATGGGATTGCCCCAATACTGGCCGTTGGCATTGAAGCCGTCAGGCGGGCAGCCCGCCACGACCCGCGGCCGGCGCGTGCGCGTCAGCTGGAAATTCTCCGGGTGCGACCAGACATCAGCCGAGTCAAGCGGCACATAGATCGGGATATCGCCGATGATCCGGATCCCGTTTTCGTGTGCGTACTTACGCAGGCGCTGCCACTGCACATGGAAGCAGTACTGCATAAAGCATTGGAACTCGATCTCATCCTGCAGCAGCGTCCGGTAATGCTCCATCGCTTCCGGCTGGTGGAGCCGGATATCCAACGGCCACGCAGTCCACGGCCCGTCGCCGAAATGCGCCTTTACCGCCATGAACAGGACATACTCGTCCAGCCATGCGCGCTCCTGCGCGATATAGTCTTCAAAGTCCGCAGGCGGTTCCTTCCGGAACCGGTTCCATGCCATGTGCAGCACGCGCAGGCGCTGGGTATACATGGCGGAATAGTCAACCTGATCATCCCGTTTGCCCCATTCAATGCCGGTCAGCTCCTCCGTACAGAGCCATCCGCATTCCACGAGCGAATCCAGATCGATCAGATAGGGATTCCCCGCAAAGGTGGAGAATGCCTGATACGGAGAATCGCCGTATCCCGGCGGATTAATCGGCAGGATCTGCCAATAGGTCTGCCTGGCTTTTTTCAGGAAATCCACAAAGTCAAACGCAGCCTTTCCCATGCTGCCGATGCCGTAAGGCGACGGCAGCGAGGTGATATGCATTAAAATTCCACTGCTTCTTTTCATAGTATCACTCTTTATATGCATTTCTCCGTGAGACACCCGAAGCAGCAGGGATCAGGAATGACGCCGCTCAGGGAATCTCCAGTTTTCTGACGCTTTCCCGGTTGGAAAGCGTAAACGGTACAGTTAAATGGCGCGCTGCGCCGCCGTGCTCGATGTGATCCATCAGCACGGAAAAGCTGCGCCGGGCCAGAAGCTCCACAGACTGCGATACCGTCGAGAGTTTCGGCGTATAAAAGCTTCCGATCTTCAGTCCATCGTAGCCGATGACCGAAATATCCTCCGGGACACGAAGCCCCTGATCGGCCATGGCCCGCATGGCGCCGATGGCAATGACGTCCGCCATGGCGAACACGGCTGTCACCTGCGGCGTCTGGCGCAGAACGGCCTGCATGCCGATGTAGCCGTCTTCATAGCTGTAGCGGCCGGTATGGTAAAACGTTTCTTCGTCGAACTCCATGCCGTTCTTACGGAATGCGTCCACGCAGCCCTCATACCGCTGCAGGGACGTATCGGACAGCGAGCGGTCACCGCCAAGAACGGCGATCTGCCGGTGTCCGCAGCGGATCAGATAATCCACTGCGCAGGCTGCACCGCGGCGGTCGTCCGTGGTCACACTGGAGAGGTTCTCAAACGGAAGGCCGCTTGCGTCGTTCGTGATGACGACCGCCGGAACACGGATCTTTTCGAAGTCGTTTTCGAAGTAGCTGTTTGTGCCGCCGAGAAACATGACGCCCATCGGCTTGCGCTCACGGCAAAGCTTGACCGCGCGCAAAACCTCGTTCTCATCCTCATCGATAAAATCGACGATCAGCGGATGCGTCGTCCGGGAAAACAGCGATTGCAGCTGCTCGACCATAGACGCGAACATTTCGTTTGCCGTGCCCTTGACGATAATGAGGATGGCGTTGGAGCGCTGCTGCTTCAGAAGCTGCGCGCTCTCGTTGAGCTCAAAGCCGCTCTCCTCCGCAATGGCAAGAATGGCCGCTCTCGCCTTCTCCGATACGTTGGGCTGGTTGTTGAGGACGCGTGAAACCGTCCCAAGCGAATAGCCGCTCAGTCGGGCAAGATCCTTGATTGTCATAGCTGCATGCACCCCTTGGATTTCAGGTTTTGGTCGATATCAATATAATACACGATCTGCGAAAAATCCACTGGGTTCTGCAAATTCGCCGGAAACTTACCCCTTGACTGCGCCGGCTGCAACGCCCTTGATAATATACTGCTGGCAGCAAAGGTAGAAAATGACGACAGGGATGATTGCCAGCAGGATGAGCGCCATGGTCGCGCCCATGTCGACGGTGCCGTAGCTGCCCTTGAGATACTGGATGTGGATGGGGATGGTCATATACTGGGTGCGGTCGAGCACCAGATACGGCAGCAGATAGTCGTTCCAGACCCACATGATCTCCAGCACACCGACAGAGACAAGCGTCGGCTTGAGCATCGGCAGAACGACCGAGAAGAATGTCCGTACCGGCCCGCAGCCGTCGATGGCGGCCGCTTCTTCGATCTCAAGCGGGATGGATTTGACAAAGCCGGAAAACATGAAGACGGCAAGACCCGCGCCAAAGCCGAGATAGATCACCGGGATCGTCCACGGCGTGTTGAGCTTGAGCGTATCCGCGGTCTTCGACAGCGTGAACATGACCATCTGGAACGGGACGATCATGGAGAACACGCAGAGCATATAGACGATCTTGCTGAACAGGCTGCCCACGCGGGAAATATACCACGCCGCCATGGACGTGCACACAAGGATCAGCGCAACCGACAGAATCGTGATGACCACGCTGTATTCCACCGACCGGTAGAACGGGTAGTTGCCGAAGGTCATGCCCTTGATGTAGTTCTGCCAGCCCATGAAGGTCTCGCTGTTCGGCAGTGCGAAGGTGTCGAGGTTGATAGCTGCGTTTGTCTTGAACGAGTTGATCAGAACAAGCAGGATCGGGTACAGATATGCAACAGCCAGAACGGTAAAGAAAACAGTCAGAATGGTATGCGCACGCTTTTCCGCATGGAACGTGGAAGTCTTTTTCATTACTGCTGCACCTCCTTCTTTCTCGTCGCAACAAGCTGGGCAATGCCGATGATGCCGACCAGGATGAAGAACACGACGGCCTTCGCCTGTCCAGGCCCCTTGGTATTGCTGGTGTTGGAGGAGACGATGTTGAGTGCCAGCATTTCGGTCGTCTTGATGACGTTGCCGTCAGCCAGCTGGCGGAACGGTTCGCCGCCGGTCAGCGCAAGGTTCTGGTCGTAGAGCTTGAAGCCGTTGGTCAGCGACAGGAACGTGCAGATGGTGATGGACGGCATGACATTCGGGATGGTGATGTGCCACAGGGACTTCCAGCCGGACGCGCCGTCGATTTTAGCCGCTTCCAGCATATCCTCGGGGATTGATTGCAGGCCGGCAATATAAATGATCATCATATATCCGATCTGCTGCCAGCAAAGAAGGATAATAAGTCCCCAGAAGCCAAACTTGCTGTTCAGGACAACAGCGGTGTCATAATGGCTCAGGATGCCGTCGAAGATCATCAGCCAGATATAGCCCAGGACGATACCGCCGATGAGGTTCGGCATGAAGAAGACCGTCCGGAAAATGTTCGAGCCCTTGATGCCGCGCGTCAGCGCATAGGCGACCGCGAAGGCCAGCACGTTGATGATCAGCAGTGACACGATTGCAAAGAGCGCCGTGAACCAGAACGCGTGCAAAAAGCCCTCGTCCTGGAAAATCGTCACATAGTTCTTCAGGCCGATCCAGGTCCACTTGCTTGTCGTCTTAAACTTGCAGAACGACAGGAAAATGCCCTTTAGGAACGGGTACAAAAAGCCTACGCAGAATGCGGCAAACGTCGGCAGCAGGAACAGCCAGAACCAGTGCTGGATCGGGCGGCGAATCAGCTTGGAGTTCAGCGCTGCCTGATCACGTTTTCTTGTTCGAACCTTCATCAATCTCTCTCCTTTAATCTGCAAAAATCACTCAGGCCGCGGCACAGCGCTGTGCGCCGCCGCCTGAAGCATTTTTGAAAAGAGGGGCGAGCGGATGCTCGCCCCTCGCAGCGTCAGACAATATGGGAGTTCACCTGAACTCAGGCATTCTCCTTGGCATACTGTGCAGCCCAGCCGTCAACGAAAGCGGTCTTCACAGCGTCCCAGTCGCCGGTACCAGCCGTGTACTGCGTCAGAGCAGAAACGACAGCAGCGCGCCAGTCGTCAACAGCAGGCGTCCAGTTGAAGGCCCAGGTGACAACGTAGTTGCCCTCAGCTGTGTACCGGTTGGCATCCTGGAAGAAGACGTTCTCCGGCTCCTTGGCGTCCTTGAACGGGCAGGGGCCAAACTCTCGTGCCAGCATCGTGGTACCTTCGTCAGAGGTAACAACCCAGACGAGGAAGTCGATGGTAGCCTGAATATCCTCTTCGGAAGCTTCGTTGTTGATGGCCCAGCAGTTCTCGGTACCGGCGCAGAGGCCGGCCTTCTCTTCGCCGTCAACACCGCAGTAGATGGGGATCATAGCCAGATCAGCGGGATCCATGGCGAACTTGTCAGCAGCGGTCAGGTTGGAATATTCCCAAGTGCCGTTCTGATAGAACACAGCCTTGCCCTCGCCAAATTCAGCTTCGGACTCGTCGCCGGTAGCGGTAGCCAGAGCAGCACCGGTGGTAGCGGTATCAGTGGTGTACAGATCCCAGATGTTCTTGAAGTTGTCGAGGTAAGCGCCGGTGATGGTGGCGGGCTGAGCAGTCACGCCGTCGTCACGGAACTCATAGTACAGCGGCATGTTGGCCAGATGGCCGGAGAAACGCCAGCTGGAGGAGCCGTCGAGACCGGCAGAGGAGAATGCGTCGAAGCCAAGCTCGGAAGCTCTTGCGTGGATGTCGTCAGCGACAGCCTTCAGGGAGTCGAAGTTGGTGATCTCGTCGATGGAGTGACCAGCCTTCTCAAGCAGAGCCTTGTTGACAATGATGCCGAATGCTTCGTAGCAGTAGCCGATGGACAGAGTGTTGCCGTCCTCATCCTTGAGGTTGAAGGCGTCGGTGGTCATCTGATCCATGATAGCCGTGCCGTCGAGCGGATAGCAGTATTCGCCGTAGGAGTTGATGGCGCCCTGGTTGCCGCACTGGAACAGGGTCGGAGCGGAGCTCTTGTCGAGTTCAGCGGTCAGCGTGGTGTCGTAGGTGCCGGAAGCGGCAGTAACGACCTTGACGGGAACGCCGGTCAGCTCGGTGTAGGTCTTGGCAATATCCTGCCAGGCCTGGTCAGCTTCGGGCTTGAAGTTCAGGTAGTAGACAGAGCCGGTCGCTTCAGCAGCGGGAGCTTCGGTCTCAGTCTCGGTGTCAGCCGGCGTGGTCTCAGTTGCAGAGGTGTCAGCCGGGGTCTCGGTCTCGGCGGGTTCGGCGGGGGTCTCAGTCTGCTTGGAAGCGCAGGCTGCAAGGCCCAGAACCATCACGAGCGCGAGAAGCAATGCGATGATCTTTTTCATGGTATTTCCTCCTGTAATGGTTTTTGAAAAACTGGAAACGTTTCCATTTCCCATGACCATATTATACTACATTTTCCTGCCCGGAGCAATCAAAAAATGGCCATAAAATAAATTCAGCACTTTGTATGATTCAGCCTTTCCGTTTTTGTGCACTTTATTCGTGTTTTTCGATCCCCTTGCGTTTTTAGTATCGGAACTATATAATGTCAGCAGCAGACATTCCCGCATCTCATTGCAAAAGAGGTAATTTCATGAAATTTTTCCGGTTTGATTCCCCGTTCTGGGAGTTTTTTTCGCGCGTTGCGGATCTTGTGATCCTGAACGTTCTGTGGCTCGTCTTCTCTCTCCCGATCGTCACCATCGGTGCTTCCACAACGGCGATGTACTGCGTTGCGCTCCATCTTGTCCGCGGTGAAGGAAGCGGCGTCGTGCGAATGTTCTGGAACTCCTTCCGGCTGAACTTCCGGCAGGCCACGCTGTTGTTTTTCATCCTGCTCATCCCGACCGTACTCGTCTGCTATGAGCTGTGGCTGTATCTGTCCGGTGCAGTCACGCAGACGCTCTGGACAGGCGTTGTCTTCTGTCTCCCGGCTGTTCTTCTGACGCTCATCAGCGCGTACATCTATCCCCTGCTCGCGCAGTTTGACAATTCGATCCGGAACACGCTGAAAAACGCCTGCTATCTTGCCATCGGCAATCTGCCGGTTTCGCTCATTATGGCAGCTCTCAATCTTCTGGCCCCCATTTTGTTTCTCTGCCTGCCGGAGTTCTTCATGAAATCCTGCATTTTCTGGGTTGCGATCGGCGCAGCACTGGTCGCAGCGATCAATTCCCTCCTGCTGCGGCGTATTTTCAAGAAATACTTTAACCTCGATTGATCCTGAAATACAGACCCCCGGACGGGAGCCATCGTGCGCTCCTGTCCGGGGGTTTTCGTTTATTTTGCGTAAATCAGACCGACCAGGAAGTTGAGTGCCTTCGCCGGAAGGATCTTTGCAAGGAAGCAGAAAAACTGGTATTGCAGCCCGATCGTATTGACCGGCTTGATCCCCTTGCGGGTCGCGACATGCGCGATAAACGCACCTGCCTTTTCCGGTGCCATGCCGGTCTGCTCGTCGCGCTCCATTCCAGCGACCGAGCGCGCGATCCGCCCGCCGTAGATATCGTCGCCCAGCTGGTTCTTTTCCCGCGCAGCCGTAAAGCCTGTGCGAATATCGCCCGGCTGCACGCAGCAAACCTGAATGCCGAACGGCTTGACCTCGTTGGCCAGCGCCATGGTGTAGGAGTTGATTGCCGCCTTGCTGGCAGAATAATAGGTCTGGAACGGGATCGCGATCGCGCCGGCCACGGAGCTGAGATTCACGATGCGTCCATAGCCCTGCTTCCGCATAACGGGCAGCACCTGCCGGTTCATACGCACCATGCCGAAGAAGTTCACATCCAGCTGGTGCTGCGCATCCTCTGTCTGGGTGAACTCCACCGCACCGGAAATGCCGAAGCCCGCATTATTGATGACGACGTCGATATGCTCCTCCCGCTGCAAAATCTCCGCGACCGCCGCCGCAAGCGTCTGCTCGTTTGTGACGTCTGCGACGATATGGTGCATCCCCGCGATCCCCTGCTCGCGGCGGGACAGTTCGTAGACGGTATAGCCCTTTTCCAGCATAGCCTGTGCCGTGCACCTGCCGATGCCGGACGTTCCGCCCGTGATCACACATACCTTGCTCACAGGTCATACCTCCTCAGAACCTCGGCGATCGTGTCGACCGCTTCTTCGATCAGCGCGTGCGTATGCGTCGCCATCAGGCTTGTGCGGAGCAGACACTCATGCGGGGCCGCCGCAGGCGGAAGCGACGAATTGACATAGACACCATTTTCATACAGATCCTTCGCGATCGTCAGCGTCGGGATCGGCTCATAGGTATAGATCGGGATGATCGGGATGCGGTCGCCGTTGGACGGGCGCATTTTGATCTTCCGCTCATTCAGAAGGCCGCGCATATAGAGCGCATTCTCCTGCAGATTCGTCACGATCTCCGGGTGTGCCTCCAGCTGCCGCAGCGCTGCCAGCGCCGCAGCGGCGTTCGCGGGCGGGATGGACGCGGAAAAAATGAAGGGACGCGACGAATGGCGCACATAGTCCGCCACACGGGTGCTGGCCGCCATATAGCCGCCGAGCGAAGCCAGAGACTTCGAGAACGTGCCCATGTAGATATCGACCTCGTCTTCAAGCCCGTAATAGCTTGCCGTGCCGCGGCCGCCCTCACCGATGACGCCGAGACCGTGCGCGTCGTCAACCATCACACGTGCGCCGTATTTGCGCGCCAGCGTGCAGATCTCCGGCAGATTCGCAATATCGCCGCCCATGGAAAACACGCCGTCCGTCACGATCAGGCAGCCGCAGCTGTCCGGGACCTTCTGCAGCTTCTTTTCCAGATCGCCCATATCGTTGTGCCGGTAGCGCAGCATCTTGCCGTAGGACAGGCGGCAGCCGTCGTAAAGGCTGGCATGGTTCTCCCGGTCCATGATGACGTAATCGTGCATGCCCACGATGGCGCTGATAATGCCGAGGTTCGACTGGAAACCGGTCGAGAACGTCACGACCGCGTCCTTCCGCAAAAACTTCGCGAGCTCCTCCTCCAGCTCCAGATGGAGCTTCAGCGTTCCGTTGAGGAACCGCGAGCCGGAGCAGCCGGAGCCAAGCGTCTGATACGCTTCGACGCCTGCCTGAATGACTGCCGGGTTCGTCGTCAAGCCCAGATAGTTGTTGGAGCCAAGCATGATCCGGCGCTTGCCCTCCATGATGACTTCCGTATCCTGCTTGGATTCCAGCGCGTGAAAGTACGGATAGATGCCCAGCTCGCGGACCTCATCCTGAATATAGCGTTGATTGCATTTTTCAAAAATATCCATAATGTCCTCCTATTCGTTACAAAAGCGCATCGAGCGCAAGCAGCACGCGTTCGGCGCTTTCCAGCTCCTCCGGCGTGAACTGCGCAGAGAGCGCGGCAACTTTGTTCTGCATTTCGTCTTCGTTTTCATCAAAATATCCAGAAAATTTCTCCGACGTCGTCAGCACGATCTCGCGCCGGTCATGCGCCTGTACCGTTTTATGCAGATATCCCTTCGCGGCAAGCTGATTGACCTTATACGTCGCGTTCGGCTGGGAGATGCTGATGGTGTCGGCAAATTGGGAGATCGTCGGACTTCCGAGCAGATGAATGATATCCGCGGAAAACGCTTCCGTCGCACTGAGACTGCCGGGCTTTTCCCGCACGGCGGAAAACAGCTTCCGATAACAAAACAGCCGGTACTTGCGGAACAGCGCTTCGATAGTCTGAAGCAGCATGGCAGCTCCTTTCTTTGCATAAAATATTTTAATTAAAATTTTTTAAGTATCACAAGTATAGCGTTGTTCCCTGCGTCTGTCAAGAAATTTTTGTGCAATTCACGCTCGCATATGGTATACTGAGGGCTGAACAGGAGGTTTGCTTTATGAAGGTTCTTGCCATTATCGATATGCAGAAGGATTTTATTGACGGTGCGCTCGGCACAAAGGACGCCGCGGCGATCGTTCCGGCTGTCGCCGCACGCCTGCACCAGGCCCGCAGCAGCGGCGAGACCGTCGTCTTCACCAGAGACACGCACCATGTGGACTACTTAACCACACAGGAAGGGCAAAAGCTGCCGGTTCCGCACTGTCTGGAGGGCAGCGACGGCTGGCAGATCGACACAGCGCTCCCGGTCATGGACGCCCCCGTCTTTGACAAGCCCGGCTTTGGCTCCCCCGCGCTCATTGACTACCTCTCTCATCTGCCGGAGCTGGAATCGGTGGAGTTTGTCGGCCTGTGCACAGATATCTGCGTCATCACAAACGCCATGATGCTCAAGGGTGCTCTGCCGGAGCTTTCGATCCGCGTCCGCGCCGCCTGCTGCGCCGGCGTCACGCCCCAGAGCCACGAAAATGCCCTGGCAGTTATGAAGCAATGCCAGATTGAAATTATGTAACCTTCAGCATCTCAAAACCACTGCTCCCGCCATGCGCAGCCGAACCCACAACCACCGCGCATGGCGGGAGTATATCGCTCTGCCAGCCATAACTCTGGCATGTTGCAGTTTCTTTACAGTATATTTCTTGACGCAACCGTGATTTCTGATATAATAAGTCTGATTTATTTTGAAAGGAATGAAACAAATGGATTCTGACGACAGTGACTGCCATAGTACACACTCGATCTGTCATCTGTTTTTCAGAGCATATCTGCGCTGCGAGATGCAGGGCGGACGTGCTTTTTTGCGTCTTTAGGGAATGCATCAGTGAATCCCGGCAAAATGATTGATTTCAGATAACAGAAAAGGAGTTTACTTACATTGTCTACCACGACCTGTATCATGATTATGGCAGTCTGCCTGCTCCTCTCCGCCTATTTTTCGGCAACGGAGACGGCGTTTTCCTCTGCGAACACAACAAGACTCAAAACTCTTGCAGAGAAAGGAAATAAAAAAGCTGCACTTGTCTGCAAGCTGCTCGAGCGCTATGACCGTCTGCTGTCTACCATCCTGATCGGCAACAACATTGTGAATATCGCGACGGCGTCGATCGGCACGGTGCTGTTTGTCAAGCATTTCGGCGACGCCGGCGCCACGATCTCCACCGTCGTTGTCACGGTCGTCGTGCTGATCTTCGGTGAAATTTCACCAAAGAGCATTGCCAAGGACTGTGCAGAGACCTGCGCCATGCTCTCCGCACCGATGCTGCAAGTCCTCATCTGGATCTTTACGCCGCTGAACGCCGTTTTTTCGCTCTGGAAAAAGCTGCTGGCGAAGGTCTTTCATCTCAGCTCTGACAATAAAATGTCGCAGGAGGAGCTTCTCATGCTCGTCGACGAGGTGCAGCAGGACGGCAGCATCGATAAAAATGAGGGCGAGCTTCTGAAAAACGCAATCGACTTCTCCGAGCAGCGCGCAGAGGATATCCTGATCCACCGCACCGATCTGGCTGCGCTCCCGGTCACGGCGACAAAGGAAGAAGTTGCCGCACTGTTCACGGAGACGAAATATTCAAGACTTCTCATCTATCAGGACTCGATCGACAACATTCTCGGCACCATCCACCAGAAGGATTTTTATGTTGGCTGCGGCGTGACAGACAAGCCGCTGCGGGACATTATCCTGCCGCCGGTCTACGCGTTAGAGATGGAATCCATCAGTCTGCTGCTCAAAAAGCTCCAGCAGGCCAAAACGCATGTCGCCGTGGTCGTCGATGAATACGGCGGAACCTGCGGCATTGTGACGATGGAAGATATTCTGGAGGAGCTGGTCGGCGAAATCTGGGACGAACATGATGAAGAAGAAACGCCCATCAGCAAGTGCTCCGATGACACCTATCTGGTCGATGCCGAAATGAGCTTCGACGACTTTGCAGACTACTTCGGCCTGAAATCCGATTCGGACATGTCCTCCGTCAGCGGCTGGGTCATGGAGCAGTTTGGCCGTCTCCCCGAGTCCGGCGCTTCGTTTGACTTTGAGACTCTGCATGTGCAGATCACACGAGTCGCCAACCATCATATCGAGCAGATCCGCGTTACCACGCATACAGGTACGCACGCGGAGGTCAACAGCCTGAACACCATAGCATAACGAAATGAGCCCTGCTTTCATTGCCGAAAGCAGGGCTCATTTCTCAAGCCAATGCGCCTTCGGCGCGGAGGTCGGCAGTTCGAATACGAGAGAGATACAAAAAACGGATTATCCCGATGGGATAATCCGTTTTTGGAGCTGCTGGGCAGATTCGAACTGCCGACCTCGTCATTACCAAAACTGCAAGCCTGATTTTAGACGGTATCCGTTCGTGTTATAGAATACCCAATAATCCCTTGAAAATCAATGGGTTTTCGGCTTTTTGAGTTTATTTTGTATTAGCCCATATTATCCTATTTTAAGCCGTTTCCAACAGCTTGTTGGAAGATTTGTTGGAAAGATTCTCAGGGATCTGGATTTTTAATTTTGAACGTGTTACATCGGAGGGATGTATTATGTCAACTATATTTAGCGTAACGAATCAAAAGGGCGGCGTCGGTAAGACAACCACCGCTCTGAATCTCGCTTCTGCTTTGGCAGATGAAGACAAGCACGTGCTGCTCATCGACAACGACCCGCAGGGCAATCTCACCGCGTCTATGGGTTACACCCCAGCTGAGCAGAAATATACGCTGGCAAATCTTCTGCTTGCCGCTATCGACTACCCGGAGGATCTGGAGCTGCATTTGCCGCGCTGCATCTTACATACGGACGGCAAGCCGGATCTCATTCCTGCGAACCGGCGCTTATCGGATGCGGCCGCGCGGCTTCAGGTCATGCAGATTTCGCAGTACAAAGCCGTGAACGAATCTGAACGCTGCGCAGAAAAGATGCTGACGCAGGTGCTGGAACCGCTGCGCGACGTTTATGACTACATTATCATCGACTGCGGACTCAAGCAGGAACTTTTGACGGTCAATGCGCTGAGCGCGTCGGATTACTGCATCATTCCGGTGCAGTCCCACTTCCTTGCATCTGAGGGCATCCCGGATGTGCTGGACATGGTACGTTCCGTACAAAAGCATTTCAATCCGGATTTGAAGATCGCAGGCATTTTGCTGACAATGTACCAGTCCCGGCCGCAACTCTGCAAAAGCGTGCAGCAGAGCGTCCGAGAGGTCTACGGCGACGATCTGCACGTCTTTGACCGCCCCATTGAGTACACCATCCGCATTGCGGAGTGCCCCATGGCTGGTATGAGTATTCTGGATTATGAGCCAGGCAATCCTGCGGCGGAGTCCTATCGAAATCTCGCCTTGGAGGTGCTGCAGCTTGGCTAGAGCGAACATGAATGAGATGCTGCGCAAGCGTATGTGCGCGACCCAGCAGGCGTCCGAGCAGCAGACCGGCGACGCGGCGTATGAACAGATATTTCAAATGCCGGTGCCGAAAACAGAGACGCAATTCCGTGACGTGCCGATTGAAAAGCTGCGTCCGTTCTTTACCGCCGACATTGGCTTTCACCCCTACCCTCGCGCCAAGCTGAAAGCCTTTGCGGAAGAATTAAAAGAGAACGGCTTGTATGAGCGGATTCTGGTTCGTCCCATTGCAGGAACGGATGAATTCGAGATTCTGGCCGGGCATAACCGCACAGAAGCAGCGAAGTTGGCAGGCTGGACGGATATTCCCGCAACAGTCATGACCGTCAACGATCAGCGTGCCATCAGCATTGCGATTGCGACGAATCTTCTGCGGCGGCAGGATCTGACGATCATTGAGCGCGGTAAGGCGTATAAAGCGTTGTTGGATGCAAGAAACCGCTGTGGACAGCGAAATGCGGCAGTTGAAACCTTTGGCGACAATCGCCAAAGGTACAACGCACGAAAAATCGTAGCGGAGTTCTTCGGCGTAACAGAATATGAGATTCGCAAGGCGGTCAAGCTGGCACAGCTGATCCCACCGCTTGCTGAGATCGTGGAGAATGCGCCAAAGAAGCTGAATCTGGCCTGCGCCGACTTGATCGCGGATTACGATGCAACGACGCAGGCTACGTTCATTGAGATGTGTCAGATTGAAGGCTATGCACTGAACAAGCAGACAATGACATTTATTCAGGCACAATGCCCGCCGCCGGCAGCGGATCAGCAGGCAATCTACGCCGCATGGCGGGAAGCGCGGGCAAAAGAAGCGCAGCGTGCAGCCGCACCGCCAGAAAAGCTGAGCTTTGACCGAAAACGCTTTGCACCGTACCTGAGCAAGTTCAAAAGCGACAAGGAAATTGAAGACCTGTTTCTGGAGTTTCTCAGGCAGCGCGCCGGATGAAGCGCGGCTAACTTTATAAAAAC